>CANRKT010000004.1 GCA_947631255.1 uncultured Enterobacteriaceae bacterium | reverse complement strand
CCCATAGCCCTGCAGCCCTTCGATGTCACTTTCAGGGCTGAGGAAGTTATTCTCTATGACAGCCCCAGCCACAAATGCCGGGGTTTACCAATATTAACGATAATAGAAGAACCACAAAACAAAGCCAATGGGTAGTCCTATCCAGGCTAACTTAAGAGAAAGAAGTAAATCCTCTAATGAGAATGGGAAACTGTTTATCATATCCCAAGCAAGCCATGCCCCTAATAAACGACCAAACAATATCAAGATAAAATATGCCAAGTACATTGAACAACATAAATATAAAAGGTTGATTAATGACTTGGTACTATTCTTCATGGCTTACCTCCAAAACCCTTCAATTTATCCTGAACCGTATTTGATGCAGCAGAATCACTAACATTACCTATTATTGATGGCAATGGGTTCCGTGGAACGGGCCTAGTTATCGTCCAGACTCCCGTTGGTATCCATTCATACTGCTTTGATATTGGATTGAATTTGCTATCAAACGGCATTTTTAGTACATAACCAGTAGCATAGCCTGTAGAGGCTCCTGCTTTACTCAGCAATGCTGCTATAAACGGATCATCACCGCTCATTTTGGCCTGATAATAACCACCTGCTGCATTCCAGGTGACAGTTGGGTTGTAACCTTTACCTGCTGTAATTGCGCCTATTACTCCAGCACCAATGACATCCGACAGTTTAATTTCTCCTGTCGCCCCATACTGGATAGCTGCATTAGAAGCTGATGATATACCTACTACCATTAACTGTTCTTTTCCTTTATAAAACCCGTTGCTGATAATGGCTTTACCCCCCATTACTGCTATCGGCCAGGAAGTTGGATCATTGATGATGGATAATATCCGGTCACCCTGAGTGATATTATCTTGCAGGAATCTTAAATCAGTACTATTTAGATAATTCACCAATGCAGCCGCAGTCGGGTCTTTTAGTTTTTCATCTAGCCTTATCTGTGATGGATGGGCATCATTGGCAACATTTGTTGCTCCTTGGATCAGTTCTTGCCAGGTGACACAGGCAACGCCACCACCTGTACAGGCTTCCATCAGTTCTTTGCTATTTTTATTGCTGATATTAATGTACTTCTCAACGACCTTATTGCAGTCTCCACCGGAGGCTTTGCAGTCCTGTAATTCGTTATCAAGCTGACGGGCTTCTTTAGGCGTCAGGTAGTTATTCTCTAGCGCATTTTTCCCGGCCTGCGCTCCCACAACAGCACCCGCTGAACTGTCGCTGCTTACTCCTGCTGCAATACCGGATGCCAGAGTGGCGAGTGAGCTGAGGGTTTCCTTCTGTTGGGATGTCAGCGTATCACTATCATTAGTGCCATAAAGTGCCAAGGCTATCGCCGGGGCAGCCAGTTCCCCGGCAACTGCACCGGTTGCGCCTGCCAGAGCATTGCCGTAGCTGAGTTCGGCAATGACTCCGCCGAGCAGGGCATGTGCCACGACGTTGTTCAGTTTCTCCTGGTTGCTCAGTTTATCCTGTGGTTTACCGTCAGTGGTGATGTGTTTTACCTGTGCTGCCAGATAAGGAGCGGCTCCCTGGGCCAGTGCGGCTTTGATATCATCACCTGCCAGCATTTGCAGAGCACCCACTACGGCATGCACACCCATCCGGACATTCCCCCCCAACTGGGCACTTTGTTGAGTGAGGGCTATATCATACGCCTGTTGCCAGGCCCGCTCTTTTACCGCCTGCGGGCCGTTATCGACCAGTGGATTTTTACTGTGTTCTTTATTCAGTGTCTCTTGAGCCTGGTGCTGCTGTGCCTGCCATTTTTCACTATCCGACAGAAGTTTGGTCGCGGCCTGGGTGGCTTTCATCGCTTCCTGGGTATGGTAGATATCCAGCACCTGTAAGCCAATTTCACTGACCAGCTGGGCCTGTCTGAGTCGTTTTTGTTCTTTTTCTCTGTTAAATATTGGGCTGATACTGCCCTCATTGGCATGAGCGGTATCCCGGTTTAGCCGGGCAATGTTCTGTTGCTGCCTGGCGCTATCGCGGATAATCAGGGTGCCTTCACTGACTCCGGCCCGGGTAGTGCCTTCCGCATGGTCGCTGTTATTGCCCCCCAACAGCAGGCCACCAGCCATATTGGTCAGCAGATCTTTGCCCACAGGCCCGCCGCTGCTCAGTGACACACCGATATGTTCGGCACTGAAATCTGCCTGGTTATGGATATCACTCCAGCTGAGGGTGCCGGTGTCGAGATAGTTGTTATCTGTCTCTGCACGGCTGTCCAGCACTGCGCCATCAAGCCGGGTATGCTCTTTAACCTTGACATCATATCCCCCCTTACCGGCAAACAGCCCGGTTTGATCTTTAACGCTGTTGAAGTTGCTGTTAATTTTATCCTGAGTGGCACTGAGATAGCCCGATGCGGTCATTGAGCCGAAGGTGAAACTACCGCCAGCGCTGAAGTTCTGTTGCCTGGCATCATAGTCGTTACTATCCTGCTGGCTTTGCAGCGTCATATTTCGTCCCACATCGGCGGTGATTTTTTCTCCTCGGCTCTGGGCACCTTTGAGAGTGGTGTCACGTCCGCAGGCCAGACTCAGACCCTGGCCTGCGTCCAGAGTGGTGTTGACATGAGTCAGGCCATTTCCGTTCTCATGTCCCTTGCCCGCATTGATACCGGCCGAAATACTGATGCCGTAACCGCCTGAACCGACGCCGATACCAATACCAACATTCCCACCTTTGCTGCTGTTTTTACTGGTGGTACTTTCGGTGTTTAGGGCGGAGTGCAGGTTAATATCGCGGGAGGCAGCCAGCGACAGATCCTGGCCGGCTTTAAGCATGCTACCCGTAATGGCGATATCGCCACTCCGGGCACCGGGTTTTTGACCACTGGCCACCACCGACAAATTTTTTCCGGACATTATCCAGGTGCCTTGTGCTTGGTGACTTTCTGTGCGTGTTTCGCTCTTCGAGGACTGGCTGCCGTAAGAGGCGCTGATGCCGATAGTGTTAGTCGCCCCCTCAGCTGCACCTTTATCACCCTCTTTGAGGCCTGCGTCAGTATTCTTCGCATTCGCTGCCTCGGTTTGAGCATTGTCATATCTATACGCCTGTACCGCCTGTATACCAGACAGGGCTGCTTTGGTGTTCTGCAGCGCACTCAGTCGGCTGTCACTTTCTTTGCTGGCTTGCTGCAGGGTGCTGGCAGCGGTATTCAGTGCGCTGCCCACGGTGCCAGAAAGAGCCACTGTCAGGCCGCTTTGTTTTTGTTCTATCTGGGTTAGAGAGGTATGGCTATTCTCTGCTGCCGTGATATTCACAGTATTGCTGGAGAGACTCATATTTTTCCCCGCCACCAGGTCGCTGCCATGTACGGTCGCCTGATGACCGGCTTTCAGTATCACATTACCTTCGTTACTGCCCACCATGCTGCCATAGTTCAGATCACTGCTCTGATTTGTGGTCATTTCCTGTGACGCTTTGCCGACAGTAAAGCCAATACCACCGCTGCCCATCAGCCCGGAATCTTTCTCCTGCCTGAAATGGATTTCTTCACGGGATCCTGCTGTGGTGGTAACTGACAAGTCGCGACGAACATTCAGGTTTATATCCTGTGTACTCACGATATTGCTGCCTGATACACGGAGATCCCGGCCTGACTGCATATCGATGGTATCACCGGAAACGGTGGAATGAACGGGCTGGCGCTCATGTACCTCGTCATGGGTTTCAACAGACATGTTCGACAGCAAACCACTGCTGCTCTGTTTGCTGTGCTCGCTCAGATGAATGGTGGCATGGCCTGCGTCAAGACGAATATCCCGTTGTGCCTGTACGACCAGTGCGGCGTCTGCGCTGACATCGGCCGCAGTAGCAGTGATGTTCCGTCCGGCGGAGAGTGTCAGTGCCCCCTGAGTCGTGATACGACTGCCGGTATCGGTCTGCTGTGTCAGATGACGCCAGTTATCACTATCAAAGTCGCTTATCTCTGTCTGGAGGGTATTGACTGTTTCCAGGCGCAGGTCGTTTCCGGCTTTAAGCAGAGTACTGCCATCCTGCCCGCTATTTTCAATGGTACTGCCAGAGAGGGTGATATTGTTCAGCGCATTCAGTGTCAGACGGCCATCAGCCTGATTCACGTAGACGCCAGCCTGACGATCTGTCCAGCGTCGAGTACCATCAGTTCGGGTGGTGGTTTGGCTGTTGAGATTCTGGCCTGCCAGCAATGCGACGCTATCCCCGCCGCGTATCTGTCCGCCAGTATTGTCAATATTCTCCCCAACCTGCAGAGTGACACTGTTGCTGCTAATAGCACCGCTATTAGCAAGGTTTTGTGCCACCAGATGTGTCGCATCAAGGCTGCTGATAGTCCCCCTGTTGCGGAGAGTACTGCGTGCTGTCAGCGCCACCTCTTTCCCACTCAGCAAGACGCCATCACCGCTCAGATCATTTTCGTGCAGTTTTGCATAGACTTGCGGTATCCGAACCTTTTGTATACTGCCATCGGCAAGTCGCACGTTTCTGTCAGCCAACCAGACAATATCGGCCGTCAGTAGCGCCATCTGTTCGGGCGTCAGCGCCACACCGGGTTGCAGCTGATACTGTTTCCCGAAAGCGATACCGTTATTCATCAGCGCCAGGTACTGAGTTTCATCCTCCGTATGATTACGGGTATAGCGCTGGCTGGTTAGCTGTATCAACTGGTCACGAATCAGCTGTTGTTCATAATACCCATCACCGAGGCGTTTGTGGGTATTGTCGTGGTGGGTGGTCAATGCCGTTTGCATATAGTCGCTGGTCAGCCACTGCTTTTTGTTAACAAAGCGTGGGTCAGTTTCCACCAGATATTGGCTGTCCGTGCCCGGATGTAGCGAAAACAGACTGTTATCCGGTAGCTGAATCTTCGGGCTGACGGTACTGATAAAGGGGGTAATGGTCTGGCCGTTTATCACCTCTGGTGGTAGCGTCAGTGTATAGGTTTGTCCTGCCGGTGGCAGCGGCGAATTCCCCTTGAGCAGCTCAGAAGACGCCAGGCTAATACCCGGCGTCTGACGCATTCCTGTGTCGATACTGTTGTGTTGCGGTGCAGTATTCTCCTGCCAGGCCAGCGTTTTTAAATCGAGTGTCAGGATAACGGGAGGCGGTCGGTAATGAGCATCATTTTTGCCTTGGGAAGTTTTCGTACCACCGAGTTTCTTTTTCTCTTTCTTCGCATACCAGTACGTCTGCCTGCCTCTGTCGGTGGTGACTCGCTCCCCTTTTGTTGCATGGTTATCCAGTGTCCCGGTATTGCCACCCAGCATGCCCCCGGCGACAATCTGGCTGTCATAATTCTCCACGTGCTCAGTATTAAAGGTGAGGTTCTTTCTTGCGAGGATTTTGCCCGGTTCACTACTTTTAACCTGCGTTTCATTAACCGTTCTGAGGTAGTTATATTCATAGAATTCATCACTTCGGTTACCATCAGGCATCACCGCATCATGGACGCCGTACTTATTGTGGTAACGGGTATCAACCTGTTTCCAGTGATAACGCCTGTTATGCCCGCGCAGCACCGCCTCGTGATAAGGGCTTTTTTCTACCTGCACTATCTGCGTGACCAGCTTACGGTTGATGTTACTCACCTTTTTCATATCGATAATAAGATGACGACCCGCGTCAACCGCAGCACCATGATTATTCAGTGTTTGCCCCTGGCCGGTAGCCTGAAACAGAGTATCCAGTATTGCACCCAAGGCGATATCTCCCTGGCTTGTGATAAGCGCATGGTCACAGTTGTTTATCGTTCCGGCACCGATATCCAGTCGGTCTCGTGCAGCGATAACGCCTGCTTGACTCTTGTGTTTCAGGTTATCCAGCATATCCACCGCGATGGCCACATGATCACCAAAAATACGTCCGGTACCGGTATTACTTAGCATGGACGCTTGCAGATGCGTCAGTCCACCGTCAATAAGCCCGGTGTTATTGAGCCTCTTGCTGGCGGAAAGGTGAACCTCCTGTGCACTGATATGACCCTCTGCGGTATTAATGATATGACTGGCGTCAAGGTCAAGGCGTTGTTGCCCGGTAAGGATCCCGCTATTAACCATCTGGCCCTTTGTGCTGAGTATCAGATAACCGCTAGCTTGTACCCTGTCGGTGTTATGGAAGTCTTGTTTCAGCCGGATATCCAGTGAGCCTTGTGACTGTATTTTTCCGTCGCCTCCGAGTGATGAGGTGGTGAGGCCTAAATCCCTTGCGGCTATCAGTGTGCCTTGATGGTTATGAACATCCAGTTTATCCCCTTCTATCTGCAAGCGACCTTGTGAGGCGACCAGACCGTCCTTGTTCTCAAGTTTCTGGTGTATTTTAGCGGTCAGGCTGTCTGTGGCACACAGTGCACCCTGGGTGTTATCCACCTTGTGGGCAGTGATAGTCAGTACTCTGGCTCCGAGTCCTTTACCCGGCAGGAAGGTATTTCGGTTGATCACCTGTTTGGTGTCCAGAAGTAGTGTGCCGTCGTCAGCTTGTATCAGGCCACCGGTGTTATCCAGCAGGGTGTGCGTCCGTACCTTGACACTGTCACTGCCGCGCACGACAGCGTTAGCGGTACGGACATCTCCTTGCCTTGCGTTGAGTGTCACTGTTCGACCCTGAGTCTGGCTGTCGCCGAGATCGATACGGTCTCCGGTGGCTTTCAGGTTGCCGGTTGCCAGGTGTCGTCCTTGCATTTTCAGTTCCCCTGATGCCCTGAGCAGCAGATTGCCCTGTTTTCCGGCTGTACCCTGGTTATCGCTGCCTGCTGCCAGGGTGCCTTGTCGGGCATTTTCTATCACTGCTGCGGTCAGGCGGACATCCCTGCCCCCACGGATCATCCCTTCATTATGTAAGGTTCCGGGTACGGATAACTCAAGGTTACCGCCAGCAGCCAGGCTACCGGTATGATGCATATCGCCTTTAACAGCCAGCTGCAGGTCTTGCTGTCCAGAAAGTTGACCGCTATTAATCAACTGGCCATTGACACTGAGTGACAGCTCGCCCGCCATCGCACCCAGTTCTCCGGCATTGCGTACACCGACCCCAAACTCTGTACCTTCCAGCATGATTTTATTCGCGTACATTCCGCCGAGCACGGCGACATCAAGTGCAAAATCCGGGCGACTCTCTTCATCTTGCTTCTTAACTCGGGTCACTCTGCCATTAACATCGGTTTCATTACGCCCGGTCGTCATCTTCAGATGGCCTTTAGTCTGTACCCGGGCGTTGACATTGACTGCCCGGGCTATCAGTCGGGTGTAATCAGCATCATGGGTATTCAGCCCGTTACCTGTAATATTGATGCGTCCATCATCAACGTCGAAACCCTTTAACTTACCCCCATCCATTCGCACCTGACCGGCGAGCAGCATGGCTTGTTCAGCATTGATAAAACCGCAGCCATTGCAGGTAATACCGTAAGGATTCGCGATGATAACCTCAGCCCTGCGTCCCGCGACTTCAATAAATCCGTTAAGCTTGCTGAGGTTACGGCTGTTAACTTCATTGAGAATGATGCGGGCCTCCTGCTTTGCCAGCCAGGGATTACCGGTTATCTGACCTGCCAGTTGTGTCCGAGTGATATTGTGGCTGTTATTCAGGATGGCTCCACGGCTACCGACATCAAACTGGGTATACTGGTTACGCGACACGCCGTGTTCATTCGGTGTCTGAATATTGATTTGTGGCAAACCATTTGCTGTAACGTCTATGGTCGGCTGCTGGTTGTCAGGCGCGTTACGGTCTACCCTGATGGCGGCATGTTGCGGCAAGCTGACAAGCCCGGCGGCCAGGTAAAGAGCAAACCGAAGGGGGGTGATGCTAACTTGTCGTATGGCAGACGCTTTTCTGCGTTCACGACGAGGATGGCCCGCCCGCCCGCTACGGACAATATCTGCCACCACCATCAGCATGCCACGGGTTTTGTTAAAGATAACTCGATATAGAAGTTTGTTCATGTGTCACTCCACAGTAAGAGTATCGCTATGTCGGAGCAGAAAAATTTACCCATTCCAGCGCAGCTGGAAGGTCGTTGAGAATGGGCAAGTTTTAAAGCCGTCTGGTTTTGAGAGTGGCGTACCGACCGAAAGGTCATAGCTCAGACCGGAAGAGGACACTGCCCCGCGCAAACCCAGCGCTATTCCGGCAAGATGCTGACCTGTCAGGTGAGTCAGTGTGGAGCTATTGCCACCAACAGCCCCGTAATCAGCCCCCAGATACAATTCCTGTGAGGGGAAAGGTGTACGCCAGGCAAAGGTGTTTTGGGCTACCCAGCCACAGGTCGCACTCAGAGTACGTTCCCCGTCAAAACCACGTACTGTCCAGCGATTGCCAATAACAAACTCGTCTTGCGGGATCAGGGGTGTATTGCTCATTTGTCGACGCCATGACGTATTCCAGCTGAAATCCTGACCAGCAAGGGTAAATGGCAGGGTAAAGGTGGCATTCCAGGTAATAATTTTTGACTGTGGAGTCGCTCCGCCATAGTCATCCCAGTTTTCCTGATATGCGGGTAAGGCACCGAACCAGCGCGTCCCATGCTGATAATTCACTCCGGTATCCAGCGTTGCCGGACCGAGATAATGACGATGTGACAGCCCAGCTCGCCAGGCACTGGTGCGCATTTTCTTGTCGGTAATGTGGGTGTTATTAATCAGGCTATCTGTTTCACGCACCAGCACTTTATAGGTCGCGGTGGTTTTGGATGTCCCATTGCGGTGCAGTATCCGACTCAGTTGCCAGTCCAGCGACTGACTTCGGCCTGAATAGTTAATATCAGTATCTTCTCTGGGCTGAGTCTGATGGTAGCTATAGTCCCGAACATTGATACTTGCCAGCCAGTAACCGAACGGAACAGAGTAATGAGCGGAAACATCCTTGGTGCTTTTGTACTGCCCCCCGAACTGCAGATCCCGGCTGGCAGTAAGGTAAAACAGATCGCTTAATGAGCTGGGATTATCCAGCGCCAGCATCACTCCCCCCTGATACAAGCCGGTATTTTTACTGCCAGTGTCATCCACCCATGCTCCCAGACGCCAGAAGCGCGACTGTGTACGTTCGATAACGATGTCACTTTCACCCGGAACGTCGCCTGGCCTGAGCACCACGCGGGTGCTGACCGTAGGCAGGCGCTGGAGGTTTTCCAGCCCCTGCTCAATAGCGCGTAAGTCCAGCAGTTTTCCTGTTCGTGCAGGCAGGGCGGTATACAGATTTGAATATGAGGAGGCGTTTTCAGTCAGGGTTATCTCACGGACAATCCCCGGAACTATCTGCAGGCGGAGTTCACCGCTGTTTAGGTCTTGTGGTGGAGCCAGCACGCGGGTAGTCACCCAGCCATGGTCGATAAGGCGATTCTGCAGGGTTTCCATTAACAGGTTAATTCCCCGAATACCTAAACAGTGTCCGGTGGCTTGATTTGCCAGGCGGCTAAGCGGCACCCAGTGCGGCAGTTTGTCTTGCCCATTCAGTGTGACGGAAGACACCATAAAACAGGGTTTTTCATCCACAAACGGGATCCGGGAGGAAGATAACCTGTCTTCAGAAAGGCGTATATCAGGCACCTTCGGCATCAGTGCTTCATCACGGGCTTTCTGCTGCTGCTCCTTTTGTTGAAACTGACGAGCGGCGTTCAGTTCAGGAAAGAAGGTCTCTCCCCGTGTCACTCGGGTCGTTGCTAAAAATAATATAAACCCGAAGAGTAACCAGAGTGATAGGAAGCACCCTGACATTTTTTGTTCTTGGTATATATTCATTAATGATACGTCTCTCCCTGACATACTATTTTTTAATCCAATATCCATAAATATTATTCAATAAGATTTAATTCTGATTTAAAAGTACCGCTTCAATAACTTTGGATAAAATACATGCCTCCTCTCTAAACTATTAAGCAAATTAACCACCCATAAATATACATAAAAACGGAACTCTCAAGACAATTAAATCATGGCCATGTTTTTCTCTAATAAATAAATACACCCCCCTTATCCAGATTAATAAATAATCCTTATTCATTTGGAGTTTAATTCTTTGAAAGCAATTGGATTCATATTAGATTATAAGGAATGTAATACTGAACAATTGTCGCTACACTGAATGTGGTAGGAAAGTAAGAAGATGCTGAATATTACGCCAGCATTTGGTTGGCCTTTACAGATAGCTAGACTGGCAATTCCAGAATTAATTGGAACATTATTTCCAGTATCCCTACTGGATAAATAAAATTCGATATTAATATAAAGCGAAGAACAGGCCATGGGTTAAACTATCACTATGAATATCCCTGCCCGAACGACTTTTTAGACTTACTGACCTTTAAAAGCCGTATTTTTACAGGTAACATTTCGTCCATGCTAATAGCCATGACATATATTAAGCCGGCACCGGGATTATCTTTTTCAAAAAAAATTAGACCATGAATCGCCCTCTCAGCAATATGGTTTTGTGAGAGACCCTAGTTTTTTCATTAGGTTATAAAACAGATTTGGCTATTTGTTCAGTTCTGCTGGCGTGTGGGCTCTCATGTTCAACCCCTTGTGGAGATGCAGGTTATTATAATCATCCATCCATTCTGCCGGTTTGCCCATCAGGATACTGCATCCGGCAGATCATTTGCGTAGACGTAATCCCATATGAACGTCTTCACAAATGATTCTGCCATGCTATTACTTTCCGGGCTAAATGCATTTAAATAGCGTCAAGACGTTATTCTACTAATCCTAGCGCTTGAGGTAATGCCATCGATAAAGCGGGAATATAGGTAACCATCATCAGTACCAATAGAATAACCGCAAAGAAAGGTAACAGTGGTTTGATAACCCCTTCTATTTTTACCTGCCCTATCTTGCAACCGGTAAAGAGTATCGGCCCAACGGGTGGTGTGATCGTACCGAGTGATAGATTGAAGACGATCATAATGCCAAAGTGAACCGGATCCATTCCAAATTGGGTACAAATAGGTAAGAAAATAGGAGTGAAGATCAAAACTGCCGGGGTAGGGTCCATAAAGATCCCTACCAATAGTAAGACCAAATTCATTATCAGCAAGATTATCAGGAAACTGTCTGTGAAAGAGATCAAACCTGCTGCAATCAGTGCAGGGATTTTGGTAAATGCCATCACCCAAGACATAATAGATGAAGACGCCAGCATAAATATGACGATAGATGTCATATTCGCCGTAGACAGAAGAATAGCCGGAAGATGCGCCATTTTTATATTCTTGTAGCAGATACCCAATATCAGCGTGTAAACCACAGCAATCGCTGAAGCCTCAGTCGCTGTAAATATCCCTCCAAGAATACCGCCAATAACAACGACTATCATCATCAAGCTGGGTACTGCATCCAGAAGTAATTTGCAACGTATGCCCTTTAGCGAATTGCGCTCCGCAATATATCCACGGCGTTTAGCAATATAGCCCGCAACCAGCATCACGCCTAATCCCCAGAGGATCCCTGGAAGATATCCTCCCATAAATAGCGCGGTGACAGAGACACTACCTGCCACTGTCGCATAGACAATCAACGTATTACTGGGCGGGATCAACATCCCGGTCGGAGCTGAGGCAATATTGACTGCCGCACTGAATGCGGGATCGTAGTTATCCTTTTTCTGGATAGGTGACATAATACCCCCTATCGCCGCTGCCGAGGCAACACCAGACCCGCTGATTGAGCCAAACAACATATTAGCCACAATATTGGTTTGAATGAGGGGGCCTGGCAAAAAGTTACTGATTATCTTAGCGCAGTTGATCAACCGTATGGCGATACCGCCATTATTCATCAGGTTTCCCGCCAAAATAAAGAACGGGATGGCCAGCAGAGCAAAGGAGTCCAGCCCGACAAATACGCGCTGCGCTGAAGTCAGGATAGCGCCATCAAAGGGTAATATCACCATCATGGCAAAGAAAGAAGATAGCCCGATACTGATACAAATAGGGGTCCCAATAAACAACAGGACAAAGGCACTAATAAACATAACCAGCGCAACAACAAATGCGATATCCATGATTATCCCTTTTGTGGTTTAGTAGACAATTGTCTGCTCAATAAATATTGGTTATACAAGCAATAGAACACTGTCAGTATGCCGCTGGTAGGTATTGCTACGTAAATCACTCCGATGGGGATCTGTAATGCAGAGTCAAGCTGCCCCATCTGTCGAGCCATCCCAATGTATCCGCCCACACTCAGTACCAATAATGCAAAAACAGTTGTCGCAAGCTCACCAATCATTTCCAGTATGATTTTGATATTATGAGGCATGCGATCCCGCATAAAGGTGATTGCCATATGTTCACGCTGGCCGAATACAAAAGCTCCGCCAATTAATACCAGCCATATAAACAGATAACGCGAGAGCACCTCACTCACTGCACTCGGACTATTGAACAGATAACGGGTCACCACTTGGTAGGTCACTAATAGGGTCATTACGATCATGAGGCTAATGCAGAAATAAGAGACGACCCGATCAACTTTCTTCTTCACTTTCGTTAGAAAGGGAGGCGTCCCTTTATTCATAGGTGGCGGTGACGTTGTATTAACCGATAATGGGTTTGATCGTTCTATAGGTATCATAAATAGTCCTTACAGAAGGAGCTGCCAAAGCAGCTCCTGCCAACAAAGGGTATTAGTTGGCCAGTGAACGGATATTGTTGAAAATATCTTTCTGTTCTGGGGTTTTCAGCAAGGTCTCCTGCAGTGGTATGCACCGTTCCTGGAAGGGAGTAATATCCACTTCGACAAATGTTGCCCCTTGCTTCATTGCTGTCTGTTTTGCCTGTTCCAAGGCTTGATCAAAGAGTTCGAATTCAGTGACTGTACTTTCCTTAGCCAGTTTGCGGAAAGTCGCTTGATCGGCTGCATCCATCTTATTCAGGAAATCTTCGTTAGCGACCAGCAGGTCGGCCACCATCACATGACCGGTATACGAAAACTGCGGCGCGACCTCATATTGCTTCAAATCAGCGTAAGTAATTTCGTTGTTCTCGGCACCATCAAGCACCCCCTGCTGGATGGCTGAGTAAACTTCACCTTGTCCCATAGGGACTCCAATTCCGCCCATGCATTCCAACATTTTGATCATCGTATCGGATTGCATAACCCGGATCTTTTTGCCTTTCATATCTTCTGGTGTTTTTATGGGAGAACCTTTGACATACATACTACGAGCACCGGCAGTATAGGCTGTCAGTACTTCAAAACCATTTCCTTTGCTAGAATCAAATAAGGCATCGAGCATACCGTTAGTAAAGACTTGCCGCTGGTGTTCTGGGTTATCGTAGATATAAGGCATAGCTAACACAGAAAAGTTTTGATTAAAATTTTCAACCAGTGGGTTAGCGACAACAGCGAGTTGAATCGCACCAGACTGAACCAGTTCTAACGCCGCACGTTGATCTCCTAGCAGCTCATTTGGGTGGATTTCCAGCTTGTATTTACCCTCTGTTGCTGCTTCCAGTTTTTGGCTGAAGTCTTCGAGAGCTTTATATTGAGGATTATGCTCAGACTGGTTAAAGGCCGTTTTCAAAATAACAGGACCCGCTACCTCACTATCCTCACTACAGCCTGTCAAAAATAATCCTGAAACAACAATTGTACTAATCAGAGACCACTTGGGTAGAGACTTCATTGTAAACATGCACAACCCCTCGACAGGTTTAGTTATCTTTATAAGATGCATACTACGTGAATCAACCGTAAATTCAGTGATCGAACTCAACATAATGAAATAATGTTTCTTTTTAATAGAAATGCCGGTTTATTTCAAGATGTGCTATTTGACTTTTAACGTTACTTCTACGGTAAATGAATACTTACAGACCTTGAGTGCGTTAAAAACAATTAAAATAACGGTGACTAACAAGAGAAATGAATAAACAGAGTATTAGCAGGCAAAGAACACAATATAGGGTGCTAACAAGCTATATTTACTGAGCATTACACGGGCTGTTTAATGCTAGCTGAAGCACGAGTCTGAGCGGTGAGTTCTAGAGGATGTTTCTCTCTCACCGCTGATGATTTCATTAGGTTAATTAGCGTAAGTCTTGGACTGCAACATGATCCATATCACCAAATACTTGGTTCTCGCCCACCATTCCCCAAATGAAAGTATAAGCCTGAGTACCCACACCTGCATGAATAGACCAGCTCGGCGATATGACCGCCTGCTCGTTATGTACCAGTAGGTGACGCGTCTCATCGGGTTTCCCCATCATATGGAATACAGCAGCATCCTCTTTCATGTTGAAATAGAAATAGACCTCCATACGACGTTCATGGGTATGGCAAGGCATGGTGTTCCACAAGCTACCTTCTTCCAGTTGGGTCATCCCCATTACCAGTTGGCATGTCGGCAGCACATCCGGTACCAGATATTTATAGATGGTCCGACGATTACTGGTTGCCGCGTCACCCAAAGTGGCTGGTGATGCCTGATCTTTAGTGACTTTACGCGTGGGGTAATGGCAATGGGCAGGTGCGCTGTTGTAATAAAACTTTGCTGGTTGTTCAAGGCTCATACTGACAAAACTCAGCTCGCATGTGCCTTGCCCCACATAGAGCGCTTCTGCATTTCCGACTTCATAGGTACAGCCATCAGCGACAATAATACCCGGCCCACCGATGTTGATAAGACCTAACTCACGTCGTTCGAGAAAATAGCTGACACCAAAGGTTTTTCCCAGTTCATCAGAGAAGCTCAAAGGTGTGTCTAAGGGCATAATGCCACCGAAGACAATACGATCGATATGGCTATAAGTCATAGTCATTTTATTAGGGCTAAAAATCTCTTCCACTAGAAACTCACGACGCAGGCTTAGGGTATCCAGTTGTTTAGCATGGTCACTATGAATACTTTGACGAATTTGCATAATAAACCTCAATGATGTGCTATAGCGGTATCAATAATAGAACATTGACGATAAATTAATTAAAAATACGATACCAATAAAAATAAACCACATCAATTGAAAATGAAACGGTATTTTATTTTAAATTTAATGTCGATATGAAAGAATAGAGGCAACATCTGGGGGATAAGACTCGCCAGCCTTAAATCAGGAAGTGTTATTTCCTGTCGGCCATGAGCGGGAAATGTCTTGCAACTCACCCTGCTTATTTTTGGGGACTATATGGGTATGCAGGGTTAGGATTATTTACCCTGAGCGGATAGAACAAGAGGAAAAACATAACCTGTTTTTCCTCTTGTTTATTGCCCTGTACTCTCGGTATTACACCGTAATCATCTTTCCGACCTGTTTATCTTTAAGAAAGATAAACATCATTCCCAGCCAGATAATCCCCCCCAGCAGGTTGATCAAGTTAAAGGCTCCGGCACCACCTGACATATAAGCATGTTTACTGAGTTCGATACCCAGGGTGAAGATAAGCATCTGGATCATGCCCATTGCCGCAGCGACGGTCCCTTTACTCATCTCGCTTGAGAATAGCGTCAGGCGCACCAGTCCGGCATTCGCAATACCAATCCCAAAGGCATAGATACTTAAGCCTGCCGTCATCCACAAATAGGCATGTGAAGAGAGGACTGTCGCTATAGCAGCCACTGCCAGGCCCGGAACAATCCACCAGCCCCCCATAATCACCAGACTACGTACACTACGCCGGGATGTGAGTTTTGCCAGTACCAGGTTACCGAGGATCAGCGCGCCAAAAATAGGCACCTGTAACAACCCATATTCATACGTGCTGAGTTGTTCACCACTGATAATGATCACCGGGGACTGAGCAATCCAGGTAAGTAGCGGTAAGCTGACAAAGCCGAGACCCAATGAACCGGCAATAAAACGAATATTCTTCAGAACTTGTTTATAGTCATGCCACAGTCCAGGGAACGACAGTTTTTCACCCATACGAGTCGCGGTTTCCGGCATCGCTTTATTCAGGCCAAAGAACGATATCGCACCGAGGACAGCAAACAGAATAAACATCGTTTCCCAGGGGGCTACATGCACCCACACCGCACCGACTAGCGGCCCTAACAATGGAGCAATCAGAGCCACGTTAGCCATTAATGCGGTGATTTTTATGCAGACTGATTCTTCAAACGATTCCTGGATAGCGGCGTAACCTACAGCGCCAATAAAACAGAGGCTGATCCCTTGCAGAAAACGCAGCACGGTAAATTGCTCAATATTTTGCGCCAGCAGTATCGCAAGGCAGGTAACAATAAACCACACCACCCCCACTAACATTACCGGGCGTCTGCCAACACGGTCAGAAAGCGGTCCCAGTAGCCATTGTAAAAACATTCCGCCAGCAAGGTACGCCGTCATTGAGGTCGGAACCCACTCAATTCCAGCCTGATATTGCTCCACAACTGCCAGCATTCCTGGCTGGATCATATCGTTGGCAATGTAGGTGGAAAACTCATAAAGCACCAAGCAGAGCGGGAACAGAAGAACCTGACGCCCTAAGGATTTGTTAGCTGTCTTATTGTTTGGCATTGAAGACTCGGAAGGAAGAATTTCGTGGTGTCGCTAAACGCCCCAGATAGATTACAATGGGCGTCGGTAAAAAGCACTTTGCCGTTCAGGCAGCAAATTATAACTCATCTTTGTTAAGGTTTTATTAATCCACTGAGAATATTTTGCTGTTATTATCCTAGAATCACGCGAAACCAGGATAATGCCGCTTTATCTTAGCGGGTGACACTTATATATTCAGTCGCTTTTGAGTCTGTTATCGCTGGATACCTGTGCTGGCAGCTTCACTAACGGTCAATATTTATGCGGGCACAGCACGCTTCACGCTATTTTGCCTGTTTGTTTAGAAAGAGAATATATTATGATGGAAACGCTCGATCAGTCGCTATTTTTGTGGATCAATGCAACCCCAGACTCACCGACATGGCTACTAAAACTGGCGACATTTACCGCCAAGGATTTGATTTTGATTGTGCCGCTCCTGTGCGCAATATTTTGGTTGTGGGGTCCCTCAGGGCAGATGAAAGCCCGTCGCCAACTGGTTATCAAAGTCGCTATAGCAATAGCCACAGGCCTGCTATTCTCTTGGTTGATCGGTAAGGTTTATCCCCATGACCGTCCTTTTGTCAGCGGAATTGGTTATAATTTCCTGCATCATAAAGATAGCTACTCTTTCCCAAGTAATCACGGCACGATTGTCTTTACCTTTGCCCTCGGATTCTTATTCTGGCATCGTTTACGCTCAGGTATTGCCCTGCTGGCTATTGGTGTGCTCATTGCCTGGTCACGCGTCTATCTCGGTGTCCACTGGCCGCTGGATATGGTCGGAGGCTTCCTGGTGGCCCTCCTCTCTTGCGCACTGACCCAGTTGATTTGGTCAGGATGTGGTTTATTTATCTATAAACGCCTGCATCAGTTACACCGTATTATCTTCGCTCCCTTTATTCGCAAAGACTGGATACGCGGTTAAGTATCACTAAAAGCCATTGTCGATGTATACCCGTCATACTTCAGGTTGCTTGGGTGTTGCCTTCGCTCAGAGACTCGAATCACATAGCGTATCTATGCTCGTCGATTCTCTGAACTCAGTACCTATAAGTAACTCGAAATATTTGGGGTATAATATGGTATCTTCCAGTCTGAATCCGACGTATCGACTTCAGACTGGGGCTTGCGGCTCATAGAATAAGCAAAATCAATTTATTGGTTTTCAACGACTCACTTTTAACCCGGTTATCCGGGTTTTGTCACGTTTAGAGGGCACTATGGAAACCCGGCGCAATAGCCGTATTACTCGCCTGATGCAGGCGTTAAAGAAGGCAGATAAAATACACTTAAAGGATGCCGCCGAGCTATTGGAGGTATCTGAAATGACCATCCGACGTGATTTAAGCGACAATGAAGGCCCTCTGGTACTACTCGGTGGGTATATTGTCATTGAGCCACGGGCCGGGGCTACCAGCCACTACTTGCTCAACGATCAGCAAGCATTAAAAACCACAGAGAAACGCCATGCGGCAAAACTGGCCGCTGGGTATGTGCTTCCCCATCAAACACTTTTTTTCGATTGCGGCACCACCATGCCCTACATTATCGAAGAACTGGACGATGCTCTGCCTTTTACCGGTCTGTGTTATTCACTAAATACCTTTCTAGCACTACAAAAGAAACCCCTCTGCCGGGTGATTTTAAGTGGTGGAGAGTTTCATTCCAGTAATGCCATTTTCAAACCGATTAATTTCCAGGAATGCCTCAACAATCTCTGCCCGGATATCGCATTTTTGTCTGCCGCGGGCGTTCATACCCGGCAAGGCGTTACCTGTTTTAACCTGGATGAGTTGCCGGTTAAACAATGGGCGCTAACCATGGCACAACAACGCGTGCTCGTCGTGGATGACAGCAAATTTAACCAGGTTCGTGCCGCTTGTATGGGACCGCTGACGGCATTTGATACTATTATCACCAATAAGAGACCCGCTGAAGCCTTTGTTGACTATGCCGCAGCGGGAAATCTTAGTCTGGTCTGGTAAAGCTATCAGGAAAACCAACCACCAAACCAACCATGGAACTTCATTAATATGAAGTCCCAAATCCGACCAAAGAAGCCGGCTTCTTCAACCGCTTCCATCACCAGCAACGGGCGCTGTTCAATCACGTCATCATTTAGCTGAAAATCAATCGTTCCAACCACTTGCCCGGCTTTTAAAGGCGCGGTCAGATGAGACTCATTCAACGTGTAACTTGCCCTGAGATTTTTCAGCTGACCACGCGGAATGGCAATTGCCACCCCTTCTCCTGCTCCGAGGTTAACTTCGTTCTTATCACCAAACCAGACTCGCTGAGTGATAAAGGTCGCATTGGGCTTGACAGGAGTGACAGTTTCAAAGAAGCGAAATCCCCAGGTCAGCAGTTTTTCACTTTCATTAAACCTGATACGGTCAGTTTTCGCCCCTAATACGACAGAAATCAGTCGCATATCACCTTGCGTTGCTGAAGCAACCAGATTATAGCCAGCACCGGCAGTGGTGCCAGTTTTCATGCCGTCAACATTCAGATTCGTGCTCCACAACAGGCGGTTGCGGTTGAGTTGTTTAATATTATTGAAGGTAAATTCTTTTTCTTTATGAATAGCATACTCTTCAGGGACGTCATGGATCATCGCCCGAGCCAGAGAAGCCATATCACGCGCGGTACTGTACTGCCCCGGTGCATCGAGACCGTGTACCGTTTTAAAGGTGGTATTGGTGAGGTTTAACTGCTGGGCGTAATTGTTCATCAGACTGATAAACGAATCTTGACTGCCTGCGACATAGTCAGCAATAGCAATACTGGCATCGTTTCCGGACTGAATAATTACCCCTTTATTAAGATTTTCTACAGAAACCAAGTCCCCTGGTTTCAGAAACATCAAAGAGGAGCCACGAAGTTCAGGATTACCCGTCGCCCAGGCATCTTTGCCGACAGTGACGATGTCATCAAGATGTATCTTACCGTTTTTCAACGCCTGACCAACAACATAGCTGGTCATTATTTTCGTCAAGCTGGCAGGATCAAGTTTCTCGTCAGCACCGCCTTCCGCCAGTACCTGACCACTTGAGTAATCCAGTAAAATCCATGCTTTTGCTTCAATTTTGGGAGCATCGGCTATCTGAATAGCGCTCAATGCCGGAGCAGTGAACAACAGCAAGGCTGTTCCCGCCACAACAGTGCGTATCATTGCAGGCATTTGCAAGCTCTTCATAAAACCACCTGAATATCCATTTTAAAAAATGACGGCACGCGGCCGCCGCGAAATCTATTCCAGGATGTGAGTAATAACCCAAGTAATCGTTAAAATAAACTGTAGCCTTGGTAAAGTTTATTAAGTTTATGCTATCTCTCGCTCACATACCCCCCTGTTGCTGTTTATTTTTTCGCACTCGATCACCCTCACCGTCATGCTCCATGCCGAGTGATTTTCACATTCAGTTAGCTGACACCAGACAGCAGTTAGGCCATACTCAAGTTCCACTAATGCAAAGGAAAGATCATGATTACTGCTTGGGGAAGAGATAATTCTACGAATGTAAAAAAAGTGCTCTGGTGCCTGGAAGAATTGAATTTATCCTGTCGTTCCATTCCTGCTGGTGGCCAGTTTGGTCTCACTCATGATGCTGAGTATCTGGCGATGAATCCCAATGGACTGGTTCCTTGCATGCATGATGATGCTCACGGGCTCACGCTATGGGAATCGAATACCATTGTTCGTTATCTGGCAGCGGAATACGGTGTTGGCTCACTGTGGCTGAATTGTCCGGCTGCGCGGGCGAAAGGTGAAAAGTGGATGGACTGGACCGCAACGACGCTCGCAGGCCCACATCGCGATGTTTTTATCAGCCTAGTACGTTTTACGCCTGAACAACAAGACTCAAAGCTGATTGAAAAAGGTATTGCCGCATGTAATCAACAGTTTGCTATTGTTGATGCAGAACTGGCACGAACAAACTGGCTGGGAGGTGATACCTTTGGCCCTGGCGATATCGCGCTTGGCCCTATCATCTATAACTTATTTAACCTGAATATTGAGTGGGATAACGTTCCCCACTTACAGCGCTGGTATCAGCAACTGACCCAACGCCCGGCCTTCCAGAAAAAAATCATGATCGGAATTAGTTAACCTTTATCAACAGCGAGTTCAGGTATATTTACAATGCTTGAACCCGCTTTTTCATGCTTCAGAATCATTAAAAAACCATTTATTTTCATACAATTACATTCACCAAGCGGACTCATTCCTTTCATCGGGTACGGGCATATCCTCTGCGGATATAGCTGTCAGGTTGAGGGAGATGTATAATCCCCGCCAATTGTGTGCAATGTATAGAATAATAAAATGGCAAAGATTGGATTTTTATCGTTAGGCTGTCCGAAAAACCTGGTGGATTCTGAGCGGATCCTGACGGAGCTTCGGACTGAAGGCTATGAAGTTGTCCCGAGTTATGATGATGCCGATATGGTTATCGTCAACACCTGTGGCTTTATTGACAGCGCAGTGCAAGAGTCACTGGAAGCGATCGGTGAAGCATTAAAAGAGAACGGCAAAGTTATCGTGACCGGTTGTCTGGGTGCTAAAGAAGATCAAATTCGTGAAGTTCATCCTAAGGTGTTGGAAATTACTGGACCTCATAGCTATGAGCAAGTACTGGGACATGTCCACCGCTATGTTCCAAAACCAAAGCATGATCCGTTCCTGAGCCTGGTACCCGAACAAGGTGTAAAATTAACACCTCGTCATTACGCCTATCTGAAAATTTCGGAAGGCTGCGACCATCGTTGTACCTTCTGTATCATCCCATCTATGCGTGGTGATTTAGACAGCCGTCCCATTGGTGATGTTCTGGCAGAAGCGAAGCGCTTAGTCGAAGCCGGCGTGAAAGAGCTGCTGGTTATCTCTCAGGATACGTCAGCTTACGGTGTTGATGTTAAACACCGCACTGGATTCTGGAATGGTGCGCCAGTGAAAACCAGTATGGTCAGTTTGTGCGAGCAGCTGTCTAAACTCGGCGTCTGGACGCGTTTACATTATGTCTACCCTTACCCACATGTTGATGATGTGATCCCGCTGATGGCTGAAGGAAAAATTCTGCCCTATCTGGACATCCCTCTTCAGCACGCCAGCCCACGTATTCTTAAGTTAATGAAACGCCCTGGTTCAGTTGATCGCCAGTTGCAGCGTATTAAGCAATGGCGTGAAATCTGCCCTGATCTGACCCTGCGTTCAACCTTTATTGTCGGCTTCCCTGGCGAAACGGAAGAAGACTTCCAAATGCTGCTCGACTTCCTGAAAGAAGCGCGCCTCGACAGAGTCGGCTGCTTCAAATACAGCCCGGTTGAAGGCGCTAAAGCGAATGAGCTGCCCGATCCGGTCCCGGAAGACGTCAAAGAAGAGCGCTGGAATCGTTTTATGCAGCTTCAGCAACAGATTTCTGCCGAACGTTTACAAGAGAAAGTCGGTCGTGAAGTTCTGGTGATTATCGATGAAGTCGATGAAGAAGGTGCTATTGGACGTAGTATGGCAGATGCGCCTGAAATCGACGGTGTGGTGTACTTAAACGGTGCCACCAAAGTGAAACCAGGTGATGTGGTACGCGTTAAAGTAGAAAACGCTGACGAATATGACCTGTGGGGTTCACTGGTCTAATACATCCCGTCCCTTTCCTCGCGACAGGAAAGGGACGTCTTAGCCTTTCAATTTTTGATCAAGTGCATCACGCAATCCATCACCCAATAAGTTAAAAGCCAGTACAGTAATGAATATCGCCAGGCTCGGAAAAATAGCCACATGCGGCGCTATAACCATATCAGCTCGTGCTTCATTGAGCATCGCCCCCCATTCTGGTGTCGGTGGTTGTGCACCCAGCCCGAGAAATGACAAACTGGCGGCAGAAATAATCGACGTCCCGATACGCATGGTAAAATACACCACAATCGATGAAACCGTACCGGGTAACAGATGACGGAAGATGATAGTCGCGTCTGATGCTCCGATACTGCGCGCGGACTCAATATAGGTTTGTTGTTTCAGCACCAACGTATTACCACGCACCAGGCGAGCAAAGGCCGGGATACTGAAGATGGCGACAGCAATGATAACATTGGTCATGCCACTGCCCATCACCGCCACTACCGCAATGGCCAGCAGAATACCTGGAAAGGCAAATAAGACATCGCAGATCCGCATAATAACGCGGTCCCACACCCCTTCATAATAACCCGCCAGTAAGCCAAAGAAAGTGCCAATCATGGCACCAATCAGTACCGAAAAGACACCTGCGGCCAATGAGATACGCGCCCCTACCAGCACACGGCTAAAAATATCACGCCCAAGTGAGTCTACACCAAACCAATGACTTAATGACGGGCCGGCATTGAGCTGGTCGTAATCGAAATAGTTCTCCGCATTGTAAGGCACAATCCACGGTGCAATCAGGGCGATAATAATCAGCAAGACAATAAATGCCCCTGAACTCATTGCAACCGGTTGGCGGGAAATACGCCGTAAGAAAGTCTGCCAGGGCGTATTCATCCGTCCGGGTTTTACGATGGGCATAGCATTGAGGATAGCCTGGCGCCTCCAGTTAAACAGCTTCATCCTTATCGATACCTGATGGTCGGGTTAATGGCGGCATATAACAGATCCACCACTAAGTTAATCACAATAAACTCCAGCGAAAATAACAACACTTCAGCCTGAATCACCGGATAGTCGCGCATTTCAACCGAGTCCACCAGTAACCGGCCAAGCCCAGGCCAGTTAAATACCTTTTCAATAACTATCGAGCCGCCCAGCAAAAAACCAAACTGCAGCCCCATCATAGTCAGTACCGGGATCATGGCATTTCGCAGACCGTGTCGGAGAATCACCATCGTCTCACTCAAGCCTTTGGCCCGGGCGGTACGAATATAGTCTTCCTGCAAAACCTCAACAAAGGAGGCACGGGTAAAACGTGCCATCACTGCAGCGACCGCTGCTCCCAGCGCCAGAGAAGGCAAAATATAGTGCTGCCAGCTGTCTGCTCCGACCGTCGGTAGCCAGCCCAGTTCGACTGAGAACACCTGCATCAGCAGCATACCTAAAGCAAAAGCGGGAAAAGAGATACCCGATACAGCAATAATCATGCTCAGAGTATCTGGCCAACGATTACGCCAGACCGCAGCAACAATTCCAATAACCAGCCCAAATAATGTCGCCCATGCCATACTGGCAAGCGTTAGCAGCAATGTTGGCATAAAACGGCTGGTAATCTCTTCCGTAACCGGACGCTTTGAAACCATTGAAGTACCAAAATCGCCCTGGAGAATATTCCCCATGTAGTGCAAAAATTGTGACCATAAAGGTCTGTTCAGGCCCAGCTCTTCGCGGACCAGTTCAATAACTGAGGCATCCGCTTCGGGCCCGGCAATAATACGTGCCGGGTCGCCTGGCAACAGATGAACAAATAAAAATACGATCACGGCGACAATCAGCAGTGTCGGGATCAAGCCCAATAGACGTTTGAGGAAATAGTTAAACAATATCGCCTCTGTAATACAGGGGGCAAAGCAACCGACTCTGCCACAGAAAAATATAAATGATGGATGACGCACCTCGTCATCCATCCTGCTACTACATAGAAACAAAAATTACTTCAAATCCGCCTCATCAAAGCTAAAACCGGTGTCAGGCATCACATAAAATCCGGTTAAGTCTTTGCTATGTGCCGAAACAAGTTTCTCTACCACCAAAGGCACCCACGGAGACTCTTTCCAGATAATATCCTGAGCATCTTTATACAGTCTGGCTTTCTCTTCCTGATTGGTTGTTTTTAACGCCGCCGCCAAATCGCTGTCAACTTGTGGATTACTATAAAACGCAGTATTAAACAGCGTAGGTGGCCAGTTGGTGGCAGCAAATAGTGGTGACAACGCCCAGTCAGCTTCTCCGGTGGAAGCGGTCCAACCGGTATAGAACATTCTGACACCACTCTCTTTTTGTCCTTTACCTTCGACTTGTGCTGCACGCTGTCCGGCATCCATCGCTGTCAGTTTTACCTTAATGCCGACCTGAGCCAGTTGTTGCTGGGTGAACTGTAACACTTTTTGCGCGGTACTGTGATTATGAGAAGACCAAAGGATTGTTTCAAATCCATTTGGGTACCCAGCCTCTGCTAATAATTGCTTTGCCTTTGCAGGGTCATAAGGCCATGGCTTGAACTGGACAGAGTAAGCAATCGCTGGTGGGACAACACCTTCAGCCGGTGTTGCATAACCTGAGAACGCCACTTTCACCAAAGCATCGCGGTTAATCGCATAGTTAATTGCTTCACGAACTTTTGGATTATCAAACGGTTTTTGCGTCACATTCATACTGATATAACGCTGCATAATTGACGGCGATGCCACGAGATCAAGTTTGCTATTTTTCGCTAAAATACCCGCTTGCTCATAAGGGATCGGAAAAGCGAACTGAGCTTCACCGGTCTGGAGCATCGCTGCACGGGTGTTATTATCAACAACAGGTCGCCAGGTGATGCTATCGAGTTTTGGCAAACCCGGTTGCCAGTAATCGGCAAATTTTTTCACTTTTACAAAGTCAGTCTGATTCCAGGTTTCCAGCTGATACTGCCCTGTCCCGACCGGGTGCAGCCCAATATCTTTCCCGTATTTTTGCAACGCTGCCGGGGAGATCATCGCTGTCGCCGGGTGAGCCAGAACATTAATAAACGCCGAGAACGGCTGCTTTAAGGTGATTTTAACGGTTTTCGGATCGATAACTTCGGTGCTATCAATCAAACGATAGAGGTTATAGCGCTTAAGGTAATTCTTCGGATTACTGGCACGATCAAGGTTTACCTTCACTGCCTCGGCATTGAAATCCGTTCCGTCCTGGAATTTCACACCAGAACGCAGGACAACGGTATAATCGAGGCCATTTTCTGACACGCTATAGCTCTCTGCCAGAACATTGGTCACTTTCATATCTTTATCAAGCCCGAATAACCCCTGATAAAACGACTTCGCTACCGCCTGAGAGAGCGTATCGTTTGCATCATAAGGATCCAGTGTTGTGAGATTCGATCCTACTGCTACCACAATATCTTTGGCAGCAAATGCAGGTGAAGCAATAAACACCGAGGCAAGTCCCGCTGAAATTAACCATTTTTGTGTGTTACGAATTGTCATGACTTTCTCCAGGGCTCTTTAAACACGATTTTCACTATTATCGATAGTGTGCCGGGCAACAAAGTGCCCAGGAGCTATTTCAACTAAGGGAGCGATATAGGGTTCATCTCCCAGGTCCCGTACAGCACTTGGGGTGTCATCTGACACGAGTACAGGTTTACGACCCCGAAAGCTGGGATCGGCGACCGGCACTGCTGCCATCAGTTTACGAGTATAAGGATGCTGCGGGTTTTCAAAGACAGCGCGGCGTGGGCCTATTTCAACAATTTGCCCAAGATACATCACAGCCACTCGGTGGCTGATACGCTCCACCACAGCCATATCATGTGAGATAAACAAAAAGGCGATACCAAATTCTTGCTGTAAATCGAGCAATAAATTAATTATTTGGGCGCGAATAGAAACATCCAGCGCCGATACTGACTCATCCGCAACCACCACCTGAGGATTCAGTGCCAGAGCACGGGCAATGCAAATACGCTGACGCTGACCACCCGAGAATTCATGTGGATAGCGTGAAGCATATTCTGGCAATAAACCTACCCGCTCCAGTAACCAGGCCACCCGTACTTCAGCCTGCTCAGACGTCATGACTTTATGAACCAGCAAAGGCTCAGCTATCGAATAGCCTACAGTTTGTCGGGGATCAAGAGAGGCATAAGGATCTTGAAAGATAAACTGAATATTTTTACGCACCACCTGCATATCAGTATTCGAGAGATTATCGATTCGCTGTCCATCAAAGGTAATGGTGCCACCCTGGTTTTTTACCAGACGTAACAATGAACGTCCGGTGCTCGACTTACCACAACCCGACTCCCCTACCAGTGACAAAGTTTCCCCGGGACGTAAATCGAAACTGACCTTTTCCACCGCATGAACTTCACGTTTAACACGGTTAAAAATACCGCCCCGAATGGGGAAGCGTGTCACTAAGTCCCGCACTTCAAGAATAGGTTTTGCCCCCGCCGGAATGGTATCTTGCGGCGGAAAGGTAATGTATTCTTCGGCATTATCTGGGGAGATGACCGGAAATTTTTGGGGAAGCTCAAGCCCTGTCATCGCTCCAAGACGAGGGACTGCAGCCAGTAATGACTGGGTGTAACGATGCTGCGGATGACGAAAAATCTGCTCCACCGGACCACTTTCAACCGCCTGCCCCTGATACATGACTAACACGCGATCGGCAATATCCGCCACCACCCCCATATCATGGGTGATAAAAATCACGCCCATCTGCATTTCATCTTGCAGGACGCGGATCAACTGCAATATTTTTGCCTGGATGGTGACATCCAGAGCCGTGGTCGGTTCATCCGCAATCAAGACGGCCGGGCGACATGACAGCGCCATAGCAATCATTACGCGTTGACGCATCCCACCCGAAAGCTGATGTGGAAAACGCTTAAGTATCTCTCGGGCATCGGGGATGCGTACCCTTTCCAGCATCAGCCTGGCTTCTTCCAAAGCACTTTTATGACCCACTTTCTGATGTAATTGAATCGCCTCTGCGATTTGAATCCCAACGGGAAACACCGGGTTAAGCGAGGTCATCGGCTCCTGAAAGATCATCGCAATATCAGCGCCCCTGACATTGCGCATCTGGGCATTGCTCATCTGGGGCAAATCTGCCACTTGTTGATTTCTACGACGCAGCAATAATTGTTCACACGTTGTCTGACTGCCTGACGCACTGAGAAGACGCATCAAGGCAAGGCCTGTAACAGACTTGCCTGAACCAGACTCCCCGACAATAGCCAGTGTTTCACCACGACTCAAAGTAAAGGAGAGATTTTTGACTGCCTGTGTAAGCTGACCTTGTTGCTCAAAGCTAACCGTTAAATCACGTACTGAAAGCACGTGCTCTGTAGCAAGGGCATGACTAAGCGGCATCAGTTGTCCTTATCACCATCAATATCAGTTTTACCCCAGAGCGAGCAAAAACCTGCCCGAATAATTGGAAACAGACCTTTTCCCCATCAAACCATGCTCAGAGATTTGTTGCAAATTTAGCAGCACGGATGACAAATTACCGGATAAATTCATTTCTGTGACCAAGATTAGAATCAATCACTATAAAAAGACTAAAACCGTGATATAGCCAGAATAAGTGACTACTGTTTGCAATGTATTATCACTAAAAGTTGAAACAATGCACATTCAGGCATTTCTAATTCTCTTTTTGTTATTTATTCGCACAACGTATTTGCACTCTGCCCCCATATTCGGGACATCATTTCTCGCGTACAGAATCAGCTAAGGAGAGGTATCGTGGTTAAAGTTCTACAACTGTCATCACTGGCTTTGTTGATTGCATTTAATGTGAATGCAGCAACGGTTGATTTACGGGTAATGGAAACATCAGATATCCACAGTAACCTGGTTGATTTTGATTACTATAAAGATAAACCGACCGAACAATTTGGCTTAGTCCGTACTGCGACACTGATTAAAAATGCTAAAAATGAAGCTGCCAACGCGGTTTTAGTGGATAACGGTGATTTAATCCAAGGTAGTCCGCTCGCGGATCACATGGCAAACAAAGGCTTGAAAAAGGGCGAGTCTCACCCAGCCCACAGTCTGATGAACACCATGGGCTATACCGTGGGTAACTTTGGTAACCACGAATTTAACTTTGGATTAGATTATCTGCAACAAGCTATCGCAGGCGCTGACTTTCCTTATGTGAATGCCAATATTGTGGATGCCAAAACAGGGAATAACTACTTCACCCCCTATATTATTGTCGACACGCCAGTCACGGATCGTGACGGTAAAACACATAATCTAAAAATTGGTTATATTGGCTTTGTACCACCACAAATTCTTATCTGGGATAAACAAAATCTGGAAGGGAAAGTGAGGGTTAATGACATCACTGAAACCGCCAAAAAATTTGTTCCACAAATGAAAAAAGAAGGTGCTGATCTCATTGTGGCCATTCCTCATTCCGGATTTTCACAAGAGCCTTATAAAGCGCTGGCTGAAAACTCCGTCTATTATCTCAGTGAAGTTCCGGATATTGATGCCATCATGTTTGGCCACTCTCATGGCGTGTTCCCAGGCAAAGAGTTTGCCGGTATCAAGGGTGTTAATATTGAAAAAGGCACCATCAATGGTGTGCCTGCGGTGATGCCGGGTCAATGGGGCGATCACCTTGGGGTGGTTGATTTAGTGGTTAATAATGACGACGGCAACTGGAAAGTGGTTGATGCCACAGCACATGCTCGTCCGGTTTATGATAAAGCCAATAAAAAAGCATTCGTTGAACGTGATGAAACGCTAGTAAAAATTATTGATGAGCAGCATGAAGGAACCCGCGACTTTGTCGGTAAGCTCATTGGTAAAGCTTCGGAAAATATGTATAGCTATTTAGCCCTGGTTCAAAGTGACCCAACGGTACAAATCGTCAATGACGCACAGGCCGATTATACGCGGAAGTTTATTCAAGGTGACCCAGACTTAGCTGACTTACCGGTATTATCCGCTGCGGCCCCCTTTAAAGCCGGCGGACGTAAAAATGCACCAGACGAATTTATTGAAGTTGAAAAAGGTGATTTAACCTTCCGCAACGCAGCAGACCTCTACCTCTATCCGAATACTTTAGTGGTTGTTAAGGCAAGCGGGGCTGATGTTGTTGAATGGCTGGAATGTTCTGCGGGTATGTTTAACCAGATAGATCCACAATCCACTGCCACGCAAAGTTTAATTAACTGGGACGGATTCAGAACGTATAACTTCGATACTATCAGTGGGGTAAATTATCAAATCGATTTAACTCAACCGGCAAAATACGATGGCGACTGCCAGACGGTGAATAAAGAGGCAAATCGAATTAAAAATGTGACCTGGCAAGGGAAACCAATCGATCCGAAAGCCTCTTTTTTAGTGGCAACCAATAATTACCGGGGATATGGGGCTAAGTTCGCAGGCACCGGTGATGACCATATTGTATTTGCCTCACCTGATGAAAATCGCTCAATTTTAGCCGCTTATATTGCTAAAGAATCGAAAGACAAAGGTGAGATTAGCTCTAAGGCTGACAACAACTGGTCCTTCACCCCGATTAAAACCGATAAAAAATTAGATATTCGCTTTGAAACTTCACCGAGCGAAAAAGCCGCGACATTTATTCAGGAACATGCTCAGTACCCAATGAAGCAAGTGGGGACAGATGAAACGGGCTTTGCTATCTATCAGGTATCTCTTGAAAGAAAATAGCCAGCCTCAATGATATATCAAAAGGGAGCCGTGATTTTCACCGCTCCCTTTTGATTGAGAACGCATCAAGACGATTAAAAATACGACTACAGTGTTTCTTCATTCAGAGGGTATTTCTGGCTTATCATTTTGAGCGATATCTTTATTTATTTTTAGCGTTACTGCTTTAATAATATCTGAGTTTTTATTCAGAGATTGTCTATCTATTATTTCATTAACGTCTGATATAGGTTAATGTTTATTTTTATCACTAAAGTCAACACCACATAATAAATAAGTGATCTCACTTCTGATAAATAACGCATTTCTATGCTCTGGCGCAACGATATGTAACGTGATTGTCCAGAGCAATCATTCAGAATGCCTTATTTTCTGTCATAATAAGGCTTTGTTTTGTTAGCTACCGAGGAATCAACCATGGAACAGACTACCGGACTTATCTCCCTGGAAACTGCGCTGGAAAAGATGCTGTCGGCTCTCTCAGCAGTAACCGAAACGCAGACCTTAACCTTACTCCAGGCAGCAGGACGCATCACAGCGGCACCGGTTATCTCCCCTATTGACGTCCCTGGTTTTGATAATTCAGCCATGGACGGCTATGCGGTAAGAATGGCGGATATTGGATCCGGCGCTACGTTATCCGTTGCCGGTAAAGCCTTTGCAGGCCAACCCTTTACCGACAGCTGGCCAGAAAAAAGTTGTGTTCGTATTATGACTGGGGCACCGATCCCGTCAGGTACTGATGCCATCATTATGCAAGAGGAAGCCGAAGTCAGTGAGCATGGAGTCCGCTTTCCTGCTTCTGTTCGTCCAGGCCAGAACATTCGCCGTCGTGGAGAAGATATCCTGGAAGGCACCGCTATTCTTAATGCCGGAATGAAACTCAGTGCTGCTGAACTCGCGATGATAGCCTCACTCGGTATTAAAGATGTTCAAGTATTTCGTCCGGTCAAGGTCGCTGTTTTCTCGACCGGAGATGAGCTGCGTTTGCCAGGCGAAACGCTGGCAGAAGGACAAATTTACGATACCAACCGTCTGGCGGTACATATCATGCTGTCTCAACTTGGTTGTGAGGTAACAGACCTGGGGATTATTCCAGACAACGAACAGGCTTTACGCGCTGCCTTCCAGCAGACGTCTCAGCATGTGGATGTCGTTATCAGTAGCGGTGGCGTCTCGGTGGGTGAAGCCGATTATACTAAACAGATCCTCGAAGAACTGGGGGAAATAGGCTTCTGGAAGCTTGCCATCAAGCCCGGCAAACCTTTCGCCTTTGGTCGTCTGAACAATAGCTGGTTCTGCGGTTTACCAGGTAACCCAGTTTCTGCCGCGGTAACATTTTATCAGTTAGTCCAGCCACTGCTGGCACGACTCAGTGGGCAGCAGGGGCTGGTACTCCCTACCAGGTTGCGAGTACGTGCTGCTGAAAAGCTGAAAAAAAGGCCGGGTCGACTGGATTTCCAACGCGGTATTCTTAAAACAGGAACCCTGGGTGAACTGGAAGTGCATAGCACCGGGCATCAGGGATCGCATATTTTTAGTTCTTTCAGTCAGGCGAACTGTTTTATCGTTCTTGAGCGCGAACGTGGCCCTGTTGAGGCGGGTGAATGGGTAGAGGTCGAACCCTTTAACTCACTGTTTGGAGGCTAAGATGGACGTGCTGACTGATGCTGAAATGTTGCGCTATAACCGTCAGATAGTCCTGCGGGATTTTGATTTTGACGGCCAGGAAAAACTGAAAATTTCTAAGGTGTTCATTATCGGTCTGGGAGGTTTAGGCTGCGCCGCGACACAATATCTCGCAGCGGCAGGTGTCGGACACTTAACGCTGCTCGACTTTGATACCGTGGCCCTTTCTAATCTTCAGCGCCAGACGCTGCATCATGATATCAATATCGGCCAGCCCAAAGTCCTTTCTGCCTGCGAGGCGCTGACGGAAATTAATCCTCACATTCAGATTGACACTATCAATGCTCTGTTAGCAGAGGAACAACTGCATCAGCACATAGCCGGGCACGATATTGTGCTGGACTGCACCGATAATATTGAAATCCGTCAGCAGCTTAATCGTGGATGTTTTCTACATAAAGTTCCGCTGGTTTCCGGGGCTGCCATTCGTATGGAGGGTCAGATAAGTGTCTTTACCTATCAGCCCGGAACGCCTTGTTATCGCTGTCTGAGTCGATTATTTGGTGATGCGACATTGAGTTGTGTTGAAGCGGGCGTCATGGCGCCGCTGGTGGGCATGATAGGATCGCTACAAGCAATGGAAACCATTAAAGTTCTGACTCACTTTGGTACACCGCCAACAGGTAAGATAGTGATGTATGACGCTATGACTTGCCAGTTCAGGGAAATGAAATTGATGCGTAACCCTCAGTGTGAGGTCTGCGGAAACGACTGATCTGCGCTTTAATTCAGAGAAGAAAAAAGTTAACCAAATGAAGTGATGTTTACCCTGCTCATCCCTTAATATCATTCAGGCAGGAGTGGTCTCCTGCCTGCTGTTATTCATTAAATCGTCAGCATCACTTTGGCAATCTGGAAATAGATAATCAGCCCGGTACCATCGATAAGCGTAGAAATAAAGGGTGCAGACACCAGTGCGGGATCGATATTCACACGACGTAATAACATCGGAATTATCGAGGAAACAATCGCACTCCAGACCGTAATCGCAATCAGTGTCAGACTGACAACGACCATGACTTCATAACCTACTCCTAACATCCACGCCCGCAGGAAGCCCGCAGTTCCGATAGTCAGGGCAATTAATACCGCAGCAGAGACTTCTTTACGCAAAATCGCGCCTAAGTCTTTCAGGCCCACCTCACCGAGCGCCATCGCTCTGACCAGGGTTGAGGTAATTTGCGTTCCGGTATTGCCTCCAGTACCAATCAATAACGGAATAAAGAATGCCAGGGCAATAGCCGTTTCTAGCTGTTCTTCAAATGATTTGATGACCGTTCCCGTATAAGCTTCTGCAACGAAAAGTAATAATAGCCAGACAGATCGTTTGCGCCACAAGGTAAAAATACTGTTTTCCAGATAAGGTATATCCAGTGGTGATGAAGCCCCCTGAAGTTGACTATCTTCAGTCCCTTCGTCTTCTTTTAATTCAGCAATTTCCTGTGGGCCTAATATCCCGACAATTTTACCATTATTAAGTACTGGAATATAACTTATCGCCGCCTGCTTTAAAAAAACGCTCGTTTCATAACGTGGCTTATCGATTAATAACGAATACTTAATCCCTGTCATTAAATCGCCAATAAAGGCATCAGTATTAGCGTCCAGTAAACTTTTCACGGTTACCAGACCTAAAAGATGGCCGTCATTATCGACAACAAATATTTGCGGAGCAATATACTCACTATTAATATTCGAAAAGAATTTTTCACGTGCGGTATTTACATCAGTCGCAGCTGAGAGAGCCAGATAATTCTGAGTCATATACGACTCGATATCGTGACTTTGTAGCGTCGTATTGTCTGCCGCACAGTCCAGAGACTTAGCGTTGTTACGCACTACGGTAGGAGTTGAAAAGGTCATGATTAACGTTCCCCGATTACTGTTTTATAATAAACAGAACTCATCTGGGGCGAAGCAAGATATGAGAGTGCTAACGCTATCTCCATGTCTCGGTTTTAGCACTGTACAACGTATCCCCTGAATATCAGGAGGAAGTTACCTGGGGTTATACCTTGGCTCGATATAACCTGTCCTAATCTTGGGCGTCTCTCGACGTCGTCAGATCAGTAACCTATGTTTGTACAGGAGCCTCGCCTAACGAGATACTGCAAAATCTTCGCGGCACATTCTATTCATATCCATTTTCAGTGCAATACAAAAGGTTAGTCCCGTTTAGTATTCATTTATACTTCTCGGGAAATAAATGACCATGTTAATATCACCAACAGAAATTTAACGTTTTCAGTCTGCATTTAACAATTACAGCGTCAATATTATTTACGGTCACTTTTGGCGTAACCCGAATAACCATCATCACTGTTAAATGAAGAAAAATTAGGGTCGATAAAACCTAAGCGGTGTGCTTTATCCACCCGATCAAATATGTGAGGCCGTCTGGGTTTCTGTTCCTGCATGCTTAAAGAAGATGGGGATTGCCCCCATTTATTATCTCTATCCTGTAAAAGTTCTATGGGATCTGTTGCTTGATTCCTCTCAGCCAGCCACTTCAGTGTGAAATCTGCTTTTTCAATAGCGCCCAAGCTTGCAGTGCAAGACAAGAGTATCATCATCCATAATCTTTTCATTTGTTCTCCATCTCTATGGCAAGTATGCCGCGGCAAAGCGGCAAAGATAACCGACAGAAAGCATTTCCAAACGCCAAACAAAACATGCAGTCATTTACTGGGATGCAAAAAAACCCTAGAGACCGTCTCTTTTTATTTCTTCACAATTCATTAACAGAATAATATTTTACCCACAGGTAATCATTCAAAAAACAATCCAGATAACGACATCTTTTATGGCTGGATACACCAAATCAACGGCTGTTTATATCAGATATAACTTATCATTTATTGGCTGTTGTTGATTTGTTCACATAATGATAGCATCTTCAGTCTAGCCATTTAGATGGCTAGACTGATAAATACGCAACAGGAAAGGAAAATCGTTATGTGGCAAGAAAGACTGGCGCAATTAGTCACGACCTGTCATTGGATTGGTGCCAAAGGCTGGGCACCGGCAACAGGCGGAAATATGTCTATTCGTCAGGATGTTGAATGGTGCTGGCTCAGTGAGTCCGGTCGCGACAAAGGCACCCTGACAGCAGAAGACTTTCTTCAGGTTGATATTGCCAGCAATCTGGCACCTTCCGGGCGTAAACCCTCTGCAGAAACCGGGCTACACACGCTTATCTATCGTCTGTTTCCTGAGGCCAATGTGGTACTGCATGTTCATACGGTAAATGCTACCGTACTATCGCGTATTGAAAAACGTGATGTACTGAATATTCATGGCTATGAAATGCAGAAGTCGCTTGGCGGCCAGACTACACATCTTGATACCTTGTCGATAGCTATTTTTGAAAACTCTCAGGATATTGATGGCCTGTCAAAGCATATTGAACAATATGCACAGCAGTATCCCTTACAGTACGGTTTTCTGCTGCGTGGACACGGTCTGACCTGCTGGGGTAAAGATGTCAGCGAAGCTCGTCGCCATCTGGAAGGGTTAGAGTTTTTATTTGAATGTGAAATGCAACGTCGTCTCTACGAGCGTGATTAGTGCTGAAAATGTTTAACCGGTCACATTCTGTGACCGGTTTTCACGCTAGCAGGCATTAACAGGCGTATTTGCCATAAACGCTTGCAACTGCTGCCAGTCCACCAGACCCGCATCTGACCCCAACCCTGTCGCCACCAGCGCCGCAACCGCGGAACCAATCTGACAAGCTTCTTCTACTGAATGACCTTTTGCCAGAGCAGCAATAAAACCGCCGCAATAGCTATCGCCACATCCCGTAGTGTCGCTAGCGACTATCTGATAAGACGGAATACGGACCACTGCTCCCTGTTTAAATAACAGTGAACCCTGTGCACCATCTTTAAAGATACAGCAACCAGCTCCCAAGTCATGGAAGAAGGCGGCTATCTCTGCCGGATCGGTTAAGCCAGAAATATAGGCCGCTTCTTCCAGTGCAGGCATAAAGTAGTCAACGTATGGCAGTAATGGTCGCAGCAATTCTAGCGTACCTGGATTCGGGGCAATTAAATCAAAACTGGTGGTAATACCACGTTCATGGGCTGCTTTCAGCAACTTAGTGCTTTGCCCCTGATCCATCGCGGCCAGTAATCCCGTTCCGCCGTGGTGGAGAAAACGACAGTCGAGTACCTCATCAAACTGCTCTTCACTGATAAATAGTTCATCTGAAGCCCCCCGGCAATGCAGAGCCGGACGCTCACCATTAGGTCTGATAGGTAAGATGGTCGCTGATGTTTCTTTATTTGAAGTACGCTGAATCAATGAACAATCGATACCCAAGCGCTGATAAGCACCCAGAATAAACTCAGCCTTTTCATCTTCGCCCAGACAGGCAACGGTTGAAGTGCTGATACCTAATTTGGCTGCATTCACCAGTGCCCCAGCGGCAGTTCCAGCCGGGTTAAGCCGAATTTGCTCGATAAACTGTACGTCACCACCGGAAGGAATTTCGACCACCGGTCGACCCGCGATATCAAGAATGGTCAGACCAACAAAAACCGCATCAAATTTACTCACAGATGACCTCAAATATGTTGCTGACGCTGGCGGGCTTGCCAGAACGACACCGCCAGCGCTACGACTAAAATAATCCCCACCAGAGCATCTTTAACCAGATAGTTAAGGCCCATTAGGTTGAGTCCGTTATTCACAATCGCCAGGAACAATACACCGCCAAGGGTACCGCTCATGCTGACACGCCCCTGGCGATTAAAAGCAGTGCCAATAAACACCGCGGCAATAGAGTCCATCAAATAAGACTGCCCTGCCAGTGGCGTAAACTGCCGCAGATTAGCAGACAGAATAATTCCCCCCACGGCACAGAGCGTTGAAGCAATCACCAGTACCCAAAACAGAGTGCGTTTATCGGCAATACCCGCGATACGAGAGGCTTCACTGTTCTGACCAACAGCCCGAGCTTGCTTACCAAACAGTGTGCGTTCGGTTAAAAGCCAGGCAGCCAACCATATCACAAGGACAATAATCACCGGAACCGGAATCCCCCATACATCGCCTACTGCCAGATTATGGTACTCCGGTGCCATGCGGCGCATCGCAATCGCCCCGCCACCATCGGTATAGATACGTTCCACACTGCTGCCGATAAACCATGTTCCCAGCGTCGCAAGAAAGGGTTTAATTCGACATACGATAATTAAAAAAGCGTTGACCAGCCCGATGGTCATGCCCCCCAGTAAGGCAAACATAACCGCCATTTCCCAGGGAAGATGCCATGTTTTCAAGGCGATTAATGCCATCATGGCACCAAAATCAATCGCGACGCCGACGGATAAATCAATGGCTCCGGCACTGACAATCAGTGTCATCGCCAGGGCAACAATCAGTAAGATAGCGCTCCCTTGTAGTAAATTGCTCCAGTTACCCAGCGTCAAAAAAACCGGATTGGACCAGCTAAACAACAGAATAAATGCCAGCGTGACAAGGGCAAAACACAGACGCGATAACCCGGCGCGCAGACTGCTCCCCCGCTTATCTGCCACAGGCGTTGCCGACAGTGCAGGAAATAACTTCATCATGACTTTCCTTTATGCTGCAATGCCGAGGCGGCTAAGACCACTAAGATCAATACCCCTTTAATGGCACCCATCCAGAAAATATTAACGCCTAGCAGACCCAGACCGTTTGACAGAGCATTGACCAGTATTGCTCCCAGTAACGCCCCCCAAATCGTCACCACGCGACGACGGGAAAATGCCCCGCCGAGGAAGGTGGCTAACACCATTTCCATGAGTAGTGGCGCTGCTGTACCACTGGAGCTACCCGACCCTTGGGCCAGTAATGGAAACACAGCAAGCGCAGCGGCTATGGCGGCTATCAGCCACGAAACGAGGATCAGACGACGGACATTTAAACCCGACATCTGCGCCATATCTTTACCGCCACCCACCGCCTGCAAATGCTGACCAAAACGGCTGTGATGTAACAGAACCTGGAAGCCAATAAATACGACGACCAGATAGATAAGCGCATACGGAACATCCAGTAAACTACCGTCACGAAAGCTCATCATCAGCGGGTCATCAACGCTGATACGACGCTGGCCGGTGATCAAATTGGTGATACCCGTAAAAGCGACGGAAGTGGACAGTGTTGCCAGCAGTGGCGGCAGTCCGGCGACGAGTACCAGTAAGGCGTTGATACCACCACAAACCAGGCAAGCGATGATCAGGCCCGCTAACATCAGCGGCCACGGCAACATCCACTCCATCATGCCCAGGCTCAGCAGCGCGACGCCCAATACGGCAATGGCGGGTAAAGAAAGATCGATCCCACCAGAAACCACATCATCGCCACCCGCGGAAATCACACACACCAGACCAAAGCTTAAAATCGCTAGCGGGACACTCTGTACCAGCATACGGCTGATATTTTCCCAGCTTAAGAAATACGGCGACTGGACACTGAGCCAGATAATCAGCAGGGCAAACAGCAGTAATGGGATTTTTTCAAATATCCCGCGTAAAGAACGTGAGCTAAGTTTTTGGATTTCAGTACTCATTGTGGTTGTTCCTGCCCACCGTTAATCGTTGCCAGTAACATATCCAGTGTCAGTCCGGTAGTAGATAAATCAGCGACTAAAGCACCACGCCACATCACCAGAATGCGATCACACAGGCCCAGCAGCTCACTGGCATCGCTGGAAGAGACCAGTACCGAACGCCCCTGTTCGGCCAACTGACGGGTACGCTGATAGATATCACTGCGGGCACCAATATCCACCCCCAGTGTTGGCTCATCGAGAATAAACAGCCGGGCATCTGTTCCCAACCAGCGCGCCAGGATCACTTTTTGCTGATTCCCACCACTCATATAACGAACCGGTATCTGCGGAGAGCCCGGACGAATGCTTAAACGTTCAATCCAGTCACGGGCTTTCTGCAGCGCTTTGCCGCGATGTTCCCAGCCAAGCGTGGCATTATCTTTCATCGAAGCCAGGTTGATGTTATCTGCAGCAGAAAAAGGGAGTACCAGTCCCTGGTGACGCCTGTCCCTTGGTACCAGCGCCATACCTGCGCGGATCGCCTGGCGAGGCGTTCTTATGCGACAAACTTGTCCGTTGATAGCAATCTCACCGGTTTTCGCTTTATGTAAACCATAGAGCGAGTCGATGAGGATATCCCGCCCCGCCCCCAATAACCCTGCGACACCGACGATTTCACCGTGCTGAATCATGAAGTTAATATTTTTCAACTGCTGACCATCGCTCAGTGAGCGAACTGACAACAGTGGATGATCTGTGGCAGAAATATCATGGCGCTTTTCACGAACAGCATAGAGCTGTTCTATCTCCCGGCCGACCATCATGCGAATCAGTGCATCGGTATTCTGCAATAACGCGCGGTCAGGATAGCCGACCACTTCACCGTTACGCAGTACTGTTCCCGCGTCACAAAGTAAGGCAATCTCATTGAGATAGTGCGAAATATAGAGAATAGCAATGCCTTGCTGTTTTAAACGCAATATCGCGTCAGAAACCAGGCTCGCTTCATGGACTTCAAGAGGCGCAGTGGGTTCATCAAACACCACAAGCTTTGCGGCACCATCAATGAGTGCACGGGCTATTTGCACCAATTTACGTTCAGCCAAGCTTAACTGACTAATAAGGCTGTCCGGATCAAGAGAAATCTGCCAGGTATCCTGGAAAAACTTGCGTGTTGCTTCGCGCATTTGCTTGCGGTTTAGCAGGCCTGCCTGAAGCACCGACTCTTGTCCCAGAAATACCGATTCGGCGACGGTAAAATGAGGAATAAGATTGAGTTCCTGATGGATAACCCGAATACCCTGGGCTTCTGTCGCCGCCGGTTTACCGAGTGGGAGTGGCTCGCCATCAAGTGTTGCGCTTCCCCCATCAGCCTGATACACCCCGGCGAGGATTTTAATCAGTGTTGACTTGCCTGCGCCATTTTCGCCGATCAGACCGTGGATTTCCCCCGGTTTAATCATCAACGTGACTGCGTTGAGCGCAACCACGTTTGCGAAGCGTTTACTCATGCGGTCCATCACCAGACCGCGTTGCGTATTTTCGCTATTCACTACTTCAATTCACCGTAACCCAGTTTTTCATGTACCGCTTTGGCGTCTTCCGGACCATTTACAGGAACAACCGGAATAAAGGTTTGAACTGGCAGTTTTTCCCCGGCAAAGTAACGCGCTACGTTTTCAGCAGAGGTTTTACCAATCAGGCTCGGCTGTTGTGCGACGTTGGCCACAAACGGACTGTCTTGCTCTGCCATAATTTCCAGCGTTTCTGGGCCAGCATCGATAGCGGTGACTTTGACATCTTTATCGCGCCCGGTTTCTTCCAGGGCCTGAACAATACCGATGGCAGGCTGATCCCAGCAAGCAACGTGGATAGCATCCAGTTTTCCTTTAGGATACTGACTTAACAGTTCCAGGGTTTTCTTACGGGCATCTTCTGGTGAGTTAGCAAATTGCTCTGCCAGTTCTGGCTGAATAATTTTAATATTCGGATAATCATTCAGAACATATTTCCACTGATCATAGCGGATGCCACAAATACGTAATGCGCTGGAGAAGGCGTTAAAAACAGCCACATTTCCTTTACCGCCAAGGGCATCAGCCATATTTCGACCGATGGTTGAACCCAGACTGTAGTTATCGGAGGTGGTGTTATTCACCGATTCAGGAGAAACGTGATCGACAGTAAAGACCGGAATACCCGCTTCACGCAGGGTTTTGAATTTTGGCTCAACCGCGCTGTCGCCGAGAATACTGATAACCGCATCGACTTTACGTGATAACAGAATATCGTGGTTATTGGCATGAACCTGATTGTCACGACCACCATCAACAGCGACGACCTTGCCACCCAGTTTTTCAATTTCAGCGGTGGCACCTTTAAAGGCTTCACGATCCCAGAAGTGCTGAGTACCCACTACAGCAACACCAATGGTCTTTCCTTCCAAGGATAAAGCATCAGCTGCAAAAGTGCTGGCTGAAGTCACAGACAGCAGACCCACTGCCGCAGCTAATAGCGTATTCTTAAACTTCATTCTGGTAGTTATCCTATATTCGTCACGGGTTGAATTACACAATGACAACAACAATGAGCATGCTAAAATACAAAATAATTATAACTTATACTCACATAGTCATATCACTAAGTCACCGAGTAATTAACAGTTATAACATAAAAAAAACCTGATAAAACAGATCACAAGAACAGACAGTCATTTAATTACGATAGTTATATTATTTTTTTGAAAGGTATTTCATTGCTGAAAAATAATATTAATGACCGGTCTATTAATCATCTCGCAATAATAAAAACCACCTTTAAAGATAAATGCCAAATCATTCTCTAAAACCGTCCTTTTTAACGTCATATTCCATGCCTAAAATTTAAGCTATCTTTTCAACTCACCGTGATTATGATGTGCCTTTGGTATTACAAAACAGAGTATGAGTATGAAAACGGAACATCAGTTGGCGGTAATGCACTGGGGAACCTATCAGGTTACCACCGAGGGTGAGCGCATCTCTTCAATTTCACCGGTTAGTTGGGATAAAAACCCCTCGCTTATCGGTCAGTCCCTTACCGAGTCAGTGACTGGCAACTCTCGTATTCGTCGCCCGGCGGTCCGTTTAGGTTATTTAACCGGGGGACCGGCTTCTCGCGAGGGTCGCGGTAAAGAGCCCTTTGTAGAAGTGAGCTGGGAGCAAGCTATCGCTCTGGTGGCAAAGGAAATGCGTTCTGTTCAGAGCCGCTGTGGTAATGAGGCCATTTTTGGCGGTTCCTATGGCTGGGCCAGTGCCGGACGCTTCCATCATGCCCAAAGCCAGTTACACCGTTTTCTTAAAGGTTTCGGTGGCTATACCGCTAGCACCAATACCTATAGTAGCGCCGCAGGTGAACGTATACTGCCGCATATTCTTGGCCCGCTGAGTCCGTTACACCATCAGCATACCCACTGGTCTGTGCTGGAAGAACACTGTGAAGTGTTTGTGGCTATTGGTGGCCTTCCTGTACGTAATGCACAGGTTAACGGCGGCGGTGCGAATGACCATATGCTGAAACACTGGCTGGAGCGTCTCAACCAGAAAGGGGTTCAGTTTATCAATGTCAGCCCGGTTAAGAACGATCTCAGCGCAGTACCTGATGCCCAGTGGCTGGCGATTAAACCAGGTACTGATACCGCATTACTGCTCGCCTTGTGCCATACCCTGATCACAGAGTCGCGTCATGACCTGGCCTTTGTTGACAGCCATACTGTCGGCTTTGAACCCTTCCGCGTCTATCTGCTGGGCGAGACTGATGGTAAAGCTAAAACGGCCCGCTGGGCTGCTGGCATAACGGGTCTTGATGAACACGCCATTATCGACCTGGCTCGCACGCTGTCTGAAAAACGCAGCATGGTGAACATCTCGTGGTCGATTCAGCGCGCCCGACAAGGAGAGCAGGCTTACTGGGCCACCGTCGCACTGACGGCTCTGCTCGGACAGATTGGTACCCCGGGCGGTGGGCTGGCTTTTGGCTATGCCTGTACCAACCTCGCAGGTGCGGGTCGAGTGTCATTCTCAGGTCCCCGTTTACCTGCCGGAAAGAATAAAATAAACAGCGTGATTCCGGTTGCCCGTCTATCCGATATGCTACTGAAGCCAGGTGAAGAGTATGAATTTGATGGTCAGCGCCTGCGTTACCCTGATATTCGCTTGGTGTACTGGGCTGGAGGCAATGCGTTTCATCATCATCAGGATCTTAATCGTCTGGTCGAAGCCTGGCGTCGCCCAGAAACGGTGGTGGTTCATGAGCAGTACTGGACCGCCCAGGCGAAGTTTTCCGACATTGTGTTTCCTGTCACCACCTCACTGGAACGTAATGATATCGGCAGTGCCAGCCATGATGGATTTATGATTGCCATGCGCCAGCAGATCCCGGCCGTAGCAGAAGCGCGCGACGATTATGCGATTTTTTCAGACTTGTCACAGGCTCTGGGTTTTGGTGAACAGTTCACTGAAGGTCGCCGCGCTGAAGAGTGGTTACCGGAACTCTATGAAGCCTCCAGGGGGCGCGCCGAACAAGATGGTATTACCCTGCCCGCTTTTGATGACTTCTGGGAGCAAGGTAAACTAGAGTTTGCCGCGCCACAAAAACCGCAGATTTTTCTGTCTGACTTCCGTTCCTCACCGGAACGTTTTCCGCTCTCGACACCTTCAGGCAAGATTGAATTTTATTCCGAAACGATAGCAAGCTTTGGCTACCATGAATGCCCGGGACATCCGTTCTGGGACGAGGAAGAAGCCCATTTTCAGGCACAACAAGCACAAGATTGGCCGCTGCACCTGTTATCCAGTCAGCCACGAACCCGACTGCATAGCCAGTACGATCACGGCATAATCAGCCGCCAGACCAAGATACAAGGACGCGAACCGCTGTGGATGCACCCACAAGATGCCCTGCAAAGAGGTATTAGTGAGGGGGATGTTGTGCGAGTCTTTAATCAGCGAGGGGCTATCCTCGCCGGGATTCATATTAGTGCCCTGATTATCCCTGGCGTGGTGCAAATATCGACCGGAGCCTGGTATGATCCATTAGATCCCGCAACGCCAGGATCGCTGGATAAACACGGTAACCCGAATGTGTTAACCGAAGATAAAGGCAGCTCGCGTCTGGGACAAGGCTGTAGTGCGCAAAGCTGCCGGGTAGAGATTGAATTATGGCGCGAGGAGCTGCCACCGATTACGGCCTTCAATCCACCGGAATTTGTGGTGATTAAGTAACATCAATCGCTGGAAATAACCGCACCCGTCATATTAACGGGTGCGTCATCTCTTTATTTAACCGTATCTAAAAAATCAACCACACCGTTATGCAAATGGTACATGCTTCCGACAATTTTTATTTTATTGTCATCCTCTAATTGTTTTAATACCGGACTATTTTTTCTGATGTTATCAATAGTCATCTGAACGTTAGTTTTCGCAACCGCATCAACAAAATCGTCATTACTGCCTGAACGTTCACCCTGATAAACAGTTTCAGCAATGGCCGGTTTAATTTTTTCCAGCAATCCAGTCAGATTGCCTAACTCAGCATTATCAATGGCACCTCTTACAGCACCGCAAGCGGTATGCCCCATCACCAGCACAACCTTGGCTCCAGCAACCGCACAGGCAAACTCCATACTCCCCAGGAGATCGTCATTTTGAATATTCCCAGCAATGCGAGCATTAAAAATTTCCGCAATACCTGAGTCAAATATAATCTCTGCCGGGGCTCTTGAGTCAATACAACTTAAAATAACCGCAGCCGGATACTGACCTGTTTTGCTGTCTCTTTTCTGGGCAACATAATCATGCTGTTGCATTCTTCCTTCACGGAATCGGATATTACCTTCTTTGAAATTTTTAATTATTTCATCCGGCGTCATCTTGTCGCGTTGCTCTTTAGTCAGCACTGAGGCAAAACCGATGGAAGGTAAAGTGACACCGCTGACCCCCACCACCGCTAGTGCTGATAATCCGGCGGAACGTTTTATTAATGAACGGCGTGATAATGTAGACTTATTCATACTCTCACCTTTAATGACGTTATGTAGGATTGGATAATCAGGCAATAGAGGATTTGCATCAGAGAAAGTGGCATTCCTTTGCCTTATTTATGATTCTCCATTCATTTTTATCGAACACATTCTGTGTGATAACCATCTCTACAGAACAGCGATTTTATAAAGCAGCAGTGCTGCCACAATAGATGATGTCACTTGAAATATTTATATTTAAATCGACTCAACCGCTAATAAAAAAAGACCCGACCTGTACTTATCGAGCGTAATGAATATCAAGCTATCATAGATCATTTTATCAATCCATATAATTTATATGTAATTGTAATTAATTTTTATTTCAGGAAACAACCGTCATTATTTATTTAAAAAATATCTCCGGAATATTTAATATTATTATTGAGATATATGATATTTGGAAATCCACAACAACGTTTTATGCAAATCAATAGAAATAAATTGAACGAATACATTCCAAAAGGAAGCAATTATTTGTCTGACCACATTTATCTTAAACTGGAAAAAGGGATTGCTGAGCGGGTACAAGGGCTTATCCCGTAGTAGCCCCCATTTAAACCAGACACTTCATCAATAAGACATAGGTATAGAAATAGGTTTAAGGAGTGTCTTGTGCAAAGAATCGAAGTGACCACTGGCGGCAGAAGCGGCGCCGTTATACTGTCGAAGGAAAGTCCCATTTTTTTGCGCTGCCCATGCAGCCCTCCTGCTGTCATGTTATTACCTATTCCGTCCCAAGTTCATTCTGACGCAAAAGCACCACACTAACTTGATTACGGGCCTCACTAACTTTGTTTTCAGCTTTTTCTGTGGTTCCAGCCGTGGCTATTGTTAGCTGTGGAGTATTTTACAGTTCATAGCCTGACATGGCTTTATTCAGTGGTTGCTGTTGGGTAGCTACAGGCTCCTGATGTCTCGCTAATTTTATATCGGGATTAACTACTGGCTGAGTATGGCTGTGGGTCTTATCCTCATAATAAACTTGATAATGTCTGGTATAGCTAGAATTATCGCTGAGTGAAAATGAAGAGGAAACTGAAAGAAAAATCATGAGAAATAGTTTTCTCTTATTCTGTTGATGTACTTTTTGTTGCTTCGAATATAAAACACTAGAATAATTTGATATTTTATTCATTTTATAGCTTTCATCGAAGGTGCATAAACGCACCTGTTTATTCATAAAGTCACTTGATATATAGCTAATGTCAGTCAAAGTGATTATTTTAAACCCAGCACTCAACACTGATTAATAACGCACAACTATGATTATCAAATAGTGTAATTTTTGTTTTTTTATTAGGATAATGAAGACCATACAGATAACACTCACAATTATTAATAAATATATCTACCGATGAACGAACGATAAATATTTGTAGTGACTGAGTGTCTGAATCAGGAAATATGCTGATAAACTCGCTATTAACCGGAAAAAACAACCCTGATGAGTGATAGTGCGGGAGGAAACCTAGTATTAGTCACAGCCTTGCAGCTTAAAATAGCCGAGTCTGGCTGCACGTGAAGTGATATGAACCTGAGGATAAGTTAACCACCTCATAGTTGACCAAGAGACAAACACGATCGAGGTATTACCTCGATCGTGTTCATAATGACTTTAATTTCTCACAACCGGACACCACATCAACTGTTCTTTCAGGCTTTGCGTATTTTTCGGGAACAGTGCCAGCGCTCTACGATAGTTTTCTGCATGTTGAGGATAACCGCGAACAGATTGCAACATAACACGCAGCGCACTGTCCCAGACTATTCCCTGTAAATCACTGTACGGCCAGAGATCAGGCTCGCAAATAAAAGGCACCAGATAATCAATCCCCAGCTTAACACCTCGCCCATCACAAATAGTATTCCAGCGGTCGAAATCAATATGCTCAGCATAACGGTTAAGCAGCAGATGTGCTTCCAGATTAAACAGAGAGTAATGAAACGGGATCGTACGCTCCAGTTCCATTGTCTGTTTACCATCCTGGTCGATTTGTGCTGCCATTCGCTGAGTAATGCCTTGTTCGATAATTCGCGCCACTAACCCCCTGTCACCGTAAAACAGAGCATTGACTACCCGTTGAGCGTCATACCAGGTTCCGTGGTTGTTATGCCAGACATACTCCGAATGACCAATATCGCTGTAATACATCCAGTGGTTAAAATCACGAAACCACTGGTGCAAACCAATAACATCATCGGTATCCAGTACCCCTTCATGACTGATGAGGCCAATCGAATCAATCACCATCCAGAGTAATCGGCTATCTATTAATCCCGTTCCTCGTCCGGAAACAATCCCCGGAATCGCCTGCCCGTAATTTAAGTGGGGATTCATACGTGTTTCTGTATTTAAAAACCAGCAACGAATTTGCTCTGCGGCCGCCTGAGCATATTTTTTCTGTCCGGTAAAATATCCTGCCAACCCCAGGGTAAGACAACGTTCACACATTCGAATAATACGGGCAGTATCAGTGTCATTATTTTCGCACTGAGGATTAGTATGCCCATCACGACGAATATAAGGTAATCCGTTAGGGCGCCGGGGATTGGGCCACCAGTAAGTCCCTAGACTATAATAATCATTGGCACAGCCGCTGACAGGTCTGAGCTTTTTTTCAATCACTGTTTCGGGTGCTGCTTGTAACAGAGTATTGGCCTCTTCGATAAGCTGACTTAGCGCCATCTTCAACGGAGAAAAGGGTTGCTTAAGACTCGCTCGTGCGTTCTCGAGGCAATTTTCATCAAGTGTATACAGCTTCATCGCCACCGTATCTATTCCCCTACTTTTCTGATACGTATACCATTATCAGCATTAAAAACATGAATACCTGAAAGTTTCGGTTGCAGCCAGATGGTCTCCCCTTCGCAGACCTCAAGACGCTGCTTAAACACCGAGGTAAAGGCCCCTCCTCCCGTGTTGCAGAATAACTGCATATCAGAGCCGGTATTTTCAATAGCCGTAATTGTCGCAGCTAGTGCATCTTCACGCGGCCCATTAACCACGTTAACTTGCTCAGGACGAATCGCATAAACAACCTGTTGTCCGTGAGTCACATCCAGTTCCTGCGGGAGTGCCAGCAATGAGCCATCTTTCAAACGCAGGTGTGTCAGGGTCCCGTCAAGTAGCACCTCCCCATGAAGTTGGTTGATTTCCGGAGAGCCGATAAAACCGGCAACAAACAGATTTGCAGGCTGGTCATAGAGTTCCAGCGGCGTTCCTGCCTGCTCAATATGACCATCACGCAGCACCACTATCATCTGCCCCATCGTCATGGCTTCAATTTGATCATGGGTGACATAAACAGAGGTTGTTTTCAGTCGACGATGCAGTTCACGGATCTCACCACGAACTTGAGTGCGCAGCTTAGCATCGAGATTAGACAGGGGTTCATCAAATAAAAACACCTGCGGCTGACGTACAATTGCCCGCCCCATGGCAACACGCTGACGCTGACCACCAGAGAGATCTTTTGGCAATCTTTCCAACAACGACTCCAGTCCCAGCAAAGAAGCGGCATCAGTGACTTTTTTATTAATTTCAGCTTTGCTCACCTTGGCCATTTTCAAAGCAAAACCCATATTTTCACGAACCGTCATTTGAGGATAAAGCGCATAACTCTGAAAAACCATCGCGATATCGCGCAGTTTGGGTTCAACATCCGTGACGTTTTTATCATTAATATGCACTTCGCCCCCGGTTATCTCTTCCAGTCCGGCAATCATGCGTAATAGCGTCGATTTACCACATCCGCTAGGCCCCACCAGTACACAAAACTCACCATCTGGGATAGTCAATGAAACATTTTTAATAACATGTGCATCACCATATGATTTACGAACACTATTCAGTACAACAGATCCCATAACCTACTCCTTATCCTTTAACTGCGCCGGACATAATTCCGCGGTTAAAATGTTTTTGCAGACCCAGATACACGATGATGCTTGGCAGCATCGCCAGTAGGGTAATGGCAATGAAAATATTCGGGGTGATGCTCTCATCCGTACGCAAAGTACCTAAAATCACCGGGATGGTGTTCAGGCTGTCCTGATTGACAACAATCAGTGGTAACAGATATTGATCCCAAATCATGATGAATCCGAAGGTCACAACCGTACCCAATGCGGGCTTCACCAGAGGCAAAATAACATGGAAGAATATTTGCCATTCGTTGCAACCATCAATACGTGCAGCCTCCTCCAGCTCTTTGGGAATAGCAGCCATAAACTCACTCAGCACAAAGATGGAGAAAGCCCAGCCAACAATCGGCAGGATCATGCCCAGATAGCTGTTATAGATAGAGGCATCGATTAATGGAAAACGCCAGTTGATTATCATGTACAGTGGGATGGCTATAACCTCTTCCGGTAACATCATGGTGGACAGAATCACCAGACTCACTATCGCAACACCACGAAACTTCTTCCGTGCTAGGGCATAAGCTGCCAGCGCACTAACGGAAACCTGCAAAATGGTTCCGAAGAAGACCACCACCATCGAGTTCAACAGGTAGCGCCAGACGCCAATGTCCTGCCAGGCAAAGATAAAGTTCTCTAAAGAAAACTCATTCGGCCATGCGAGTAATTCACCGGGTTTAACCGGCGCGCCGCTAAATGCTGTGGCAACGATCCCCCAAAAAGGACCAACAAAAACAAACAGCAGTACTGCATAGATGCACCAGCGCCCTGCTATATCCCAACGTTTCCCTAACATCTCAGCCCCTTAGTAACGTGCGATACGCTTTTTCAGCGTCAGGTGACAAATAGTTAAAATGACCGTAAAGCTGAACAATAGGAACGACACCGCCGAAGCGTAACCGTAATCAAACTGTTCGAAACCAAGCTTATAAATATGGGTCATTATCATTTCGGTGGAATTAGAAGGCCCCCCACCAGTGGTGGCGTACACTTCGGCGAAGACTCGAAAACCACGAATAAAGGAGAGCATTAATACCACCGACAGGGCTGGGATCATGCCTGGCAACGTAACGTAGAGCAGACGATTCCACCAACTGGCACCATCGACATTGGCAGCGTCATATAGATCCCGGCTAATACCCGCAAGTCCGGCGATAAAAATCACCATGTCATAAGGTATGGCTTTCCAGATATGCAACAGCATGATTATCCATATCGCCTGATCGGTACTGGCAAGAAAGCCCTGATCCTCTATTCCAAACCAGCTTAAAAACTGATTAATAACGCCATTGGGGGTTGGGTTAAACAGAATACGCCACATTTCAGCGACGATTGCTGCGCTGGTTACAGCGGGTAAAAAGATAGCGGTACGGATAAAACGTAAATGCCGTGCCGGGCCTTCCAGTAACATCGCCAGAAAAAAAGCGCAGAATGCAGCAACAAACATGGTGACGACGACATACAATAACGTGTTCCATACTGCTGCGTGCAAAGCCTGGTCGGCAAAAGCACGGGCAAAGTTTTCAAGACCAACCCATTCATCAGGCTGGTTAAAGTTTACTTTATAGAAGCTCATCACCAACCCCTGAATCATGGGGATGAATTTGAACCAACTAAAGATAACCAGTGCTGGTGCCAGAAACAGCCATGGGATCAACGCGCGCTTCCGCTTTGGTGTCAACCAGCCTGTTAGTACGGAAGATGTGACCCCGTTTACTGGGGCCGATTTTGTTTCATGCATACTCATGCCCTTTCGCCTCATTTAGCCAGCACGTCTTGCTTGTCCAGTTCACTGTTCACTTTGACATTGAGCGCATCAAGTTCCTGCGCAATGTCGCCACTACAGTTAGCAAGAATGCGGTTAAAGCCTTCAGCAGTTATCTGGCGTACCGGCGTCCAGTTTGGAATTTGCGGTACATAGCGGCCCTGGTCGTTATACAGGCTGGCAAAAGTTGCCCAACGGTCATCTTGATAAACCTCTTTTACGTCAACATCTTTATTGACCGCCAGGCGAACTACCGGAATATTTTTCGAACCTTTACCCATACCGATTTCCTGACCTTCTTTCGAAATCATAAATTCGATAAATTTACGCGCTTCTTCTTTCTGTTTGCTGCCCTTCATCAGGAATACGGTCGTTCCTTCCGCCAGAGTGGCAGCGTTTTTCGGACCTTCGAGGGTGACAACTTCGTACTGCTCTTTACCTGGGTCTCGGTCAAATACTGCGATATGGTAAGGACCCGTGAAGAACATACCGACTTGTCCGGAACGGAATGATGGAATCACATCTGCGGTAGTGGCATTAATCGCGCCAGGCTGAGCCACCTTTTCACAGATCATAGTGCGCATAAAATTCACCGCCTCTGCGACTTCTGGCGTATTGAGGGTGGCGATAAATTTACCGTCCTTCTCAGAGACATAATCTCCACCTGCCTGCCAGATAAATGGGGTCAAAAACCAGCTGGTATAACCGCGAGTGGTTGAACCTGGAATATTAAACCCGTAAGTATCATTTTTTCCGTTACCGTCGGGATCCTCTTGGGTGAAGGCATGCGCCAGTTTCATGACATCTTCCCAAGTTTTCGGTTGCGGATAGCCTAGTTTTTCACGCCAGTCTTTACGCACAAACAACGCAAAGGTTTGAGCAGAAGTGGGGACGCCATAATGTTTACCATCGATATAACGCGTACTTTCCCAAGCGGTAGGATAAAGGTTATCACCACCCTCGATAGACTTAGGATCTATCTCATCCACAATACCTAGCTGAATAAACTGCCCCAATGAAGCGGCATCATTGAAGATAAGATCAGGTAACGCATTACCCACCGCAGCACGGGCAAGGCGCTGCTCAAAATCCGTAGTGGCATTAAAGTATTCGATTTTTATACCGGTTTTTTTCTCGAAGGCTTCCGCTTCTTGCTGGTAGATATTTTTAGAATCATTACTGGCACGGATCCAGACATTGAGTGTAGATGCGGCAAAACTTTGCCCGACACCTAATCCCAGCGTCGAAATGAGTAACAGTGAACGTAATCGATTCGTAGACATGGTTCCATATCCTTTATTGTAGGGTAGAAAGATAAATAAAAATGCTGCTGACAGAGATATTTCGACAAGTAGTTAATAAGGTGAATAAGAATGTTTGTTTTTACTTCCCTTATTCCATCATTCCTATTTCATAAGATGGAATTATTTAATAGAAAGGAATCTTGTAATGCAATCAAACAAAAACGAAATTAGATTTTAAAATTAAAAAACTTGATATACATCACTACAAAAAATATTAAAAAAAACACTAAAATTTAAAATAAAAATAAAATCAAACAGTTAAAATTTTCACCCAAACTAGAAAAATAAGCTTGTTTTATTTAAAACAGGCATTAATGTGATTAAACTCACGATGGCGCGGGTATTTTTTAGCCAAATCAGAAAACGAGACTGGTCTCACAAAAAAAAACTTTACGGCACTTAAACTCCCACAATCAAATTTGAAACAACGTTTTCTTTTGACAGAAATTACTATTATCTAAACTCACATGATCGAAGATTAATATGTCATTCGTAAATATTAATGTGCCCGTTATTTAACTTGAGGATTATTTTCATGGCCCGATTACCGTATCGCAGTGCTTTGTGCCTTGCTTTTATATTGTCAGGAGTCAGTATTGGGTCGTATGCCGCAGAGGCTAGTCCCTATATTCTTGATAATAAAGATTTAAGCTTGAGTCTTGAACAGATCCGAGTAGGTAACCCCCTATTTATTAAAGCTGAAAGCGCACTTATCAAAAAAGCAAACACCGCACTTAATCAACCTTTACTCTCTGTGATGGATAAAACCCTGCTGGCTGCCAGCGGAGATAAACATGACTACTACAGCTTCCCGCCATACTGGTGGCCAGACCCGACAAAAAAAGATGGTCTGCCTTACATTCGTAAGGACGGCGAAACTAACCCAGACGCAAACAGCGATGCTACCGACAAAAAACGTCTGGTGAAGATGAGTAATAATGTCTATAACCTCGCGCTAGCTTGGTACTTTACTCAAGACAAACGTTATGGTGAAAAAGCAGCAGAGCAAATCCATACCTGGTTCCTGGCGCCTGCGACCCGCATGAATCCAAACCTGGCTTATGCTCAGGCTATTCCAGGTATTAACACCGGACGCGGTATTGGGATCATCGATAGCCGGGCACTGGTTGAGGTGGTTGATGCCATTGAGTTGCTGCGACCATCTGGTTTAATTAGTGACAGTGAATATCAGCAACTACAGCAGTGGTTTGGTGATTTCTATAGCTGGATGACCACCAGTGATAATGGTTTCGAGGAAGATAACTGGCATAACAACCACGGTACTTATTACGATCTGCAAGCAGCGACTTTTGCCTTGTTTAGCGGCAAGGCTGAAGAAGCTAAAAAACGTTTAAATATCACGCAAATCCGCCGTATTCCAGGTCATTTTGATACCGAAGGTCGCCAGATGGGCGAACTGGAACGGACGCGCCCGTGGCACTACAGTAACTTTAATCTGGAAGCCTATAGCCAGTTAGGGAAACTAGGTGAAAAAGCAAATGTTGATGTCTGGAATCACGAGGTTGATAAACATAGTCTGTTGAAGGGCTATACCTATATCGCCAGTTTTGTGAACGCTGACACCGTGTGGCCATGGAAAGATCTGGATAAAACGGATGATAAAAAAGCCTTGTTTAATCTCTCCAGGGCAGCGAAAGCCTGGCCAGATAATGCCTCGCTCAATGAAAAAGCCCAGTATTTACAAGCCAAATATCCGGAAGATATTACCATTCTGATTGCACCACTACCGGTCAAGTCTGCGGGCGGAGAGAAAAAATAATGATGCAATTCAACGGGCAATGGAAAAAAATTGCCTCTCGTGCTGCGCATAACAGCATTGTTGAACAGTTGAGTACTGAATATGCACCGGTGCTTGATGCACCGGTACACATTCCGCAAAGCGGCATTGCCAGCTGGAATCTGTACTATTTTTGCCCGCACCACAGCGTGCGACTTATCTGGGATAAAAACGAACCAACCCGCCATTGTTGTCCTGTAGATGACGAAGTCTTTAGCGGTGAACCTTATGACAGTGCATGGTGGCGAGTAATGAATGGTCATAATTCCAGCGCCTGCTATCACCTAGGATTGCTGTGGCAGTTAACCGGTGATTCTCGTTACGCTGACAAAGTCGCAGAGATACTCCTCGGCTATGCTGAATTCTATCCAGACTACGAAGTTCACGGTAATATTCCGCATAATGGCCCCGGAAAGATGAATGCTCAAACCCTCTGTGAGGCAAACTGTATTCTTGATTTGGCACTGGGTTATGATTTTATTGCCGATACCCTGAGTGCTGAACAGCAACAATTTATCGCTACTCGCTTACTGCGCAGTGCGGCTGATTTTCTCAGTCAGCACCGCAGCCCACAAATTCATAATCATGAAGTGAAGATCAATGCGGCTCTGGCGATTCTGGGTTTTATTCTCAAAGATGCATCCTTGCTCGATTTAGCCGTTAACCAGATCTATGGTCTGCGCTGGCAGCTTGAGAATGGCTTATTAGAAGAAGGATTATGGTTTGAAGGCTCTGTTCATTACCACTTTTATGCACTTCAGGGATTTTTTGCATTTGAAAAAATGGCTTATGGTGGTCCATGGAGCCTGACGAATGGCCCATGGTATCAAAAAATGTTGAACTTCCCGCTGTCACTTCTTCTACCGGACGGCACCTTCCCACGCATCAATGATTGCATTGCCGGACAAGAACAACTGCACCATAACGATATTTACGAGTTTGCCTGGCATCTCTGGCAGGATCCACGCTACAGCGCAGTACTGAATTTTACCGATGCCGGTAAAGAGACTCTCGAAGCATTACTCTGGCGTGATATCCCCTTGCCAGCACAGCTCCCTCCTTTGATATCGACAGAATCCCTGTTTGCACCTGGAGCGGGGCTGACAATATGGCGTCGCCCTGAAAAGGATGAAGTGATTCTGATTAAACATAGCCCATATGGCGGGGAACACGATCACTATGATCGATTAAGCCTTCTTATCTGGCAAGACAGTTTTCCGTTGCTTCAAGACCTAGGGACTACCGGTTATGGGGCCAGAATGCACTATGATTACTATAAAAATAGTGCCACACATAATACGCTGACGGTGAATCAGAGCAATCAGCCTCCCGCGCAACCGGATGTACTTAACGGGTATCAGGGAGATGACTACCACTGGCTTGACTGTGAAGTGGACTGGCGGAAAATACCCCCGGCGTTAAATAGCCATACTCGTGTGGAATGGGATGCTAAAGCGTGGAGTGATATTCGCTTCCGCCGTCGGTTATTGTGGATAGAGGATGTTTTGATCGATTTATCGACAGTTGATAATCCGCATGGTCAGCAACTCGACTGGACCCTGCATTTATCGGCAATAGCGCTTGATCAAACCGGCTTACCCGCAGTATTTTCTGAGACAGGCCCCCTGCGAATTATGCGTGATGCTACCGTTATGCCATTGCAACATTGCCAGCCACGTCACTTTTCCTATTCACGGGGAACTCTTGCCGTCTGGCTGGCGAGCTCTGCAAACACGGAGTTATGGCAAGGATACGCACCAAATAATCCTGCGATGACCGATCTCAGTTATTTGGTCTTACGCAATCATCAGCCACAAGCCTGGTTTGCCGGTGTCTGGGACTTTAGTAGCACCAGTCCACTCATCGAAGTGAACGTACAGCATATGCCCGACCACTGCATACTGACCTTGCAACGTGCCGAATATAAAAGACAAATCATGATTTATCACAATCCAGGGTTATTACCAGTGAGTAAGATATTCTCCCTTACTAAGCTGTTATAAGTTGTATTTTCCGATTTACTCGGCGCTTCGGCGCCGTTTTTATTTTATTACGCAATCAGAAATAAATTTTGAAGTGACGTTTCTTTTTGATACTCACTGGCATTGATTACATTCCCAGAAAAACAGTGAGGTAGTTTATTCACCAACAGGATCCTGAAGGATAATTATGACCCAATTATTGTCGCGAAGCGCTGGGTAAGAATCTGTAATAATATCTATAATCTTGCGCTTACCTGGTATTTTATCTAGGACAAACGCTACAGCGAAAAAGCGGCAGAACAAATTCGCACCTGGTTCCTGAACCCCGCCACTCGTATGAAGCCTAATATGCCCTGTGCTCAGGCGACGCCGGGTATAAATACTGGACGCGGAACGGGCATTATTGATACTCGAGTACTGGTCAATGTTGTCGATGCTATTGAGTTATTACACTCAGCAGACGCTCTCAACGAGAGTGAATAGAAGCAATTACAATATCACCCGGAACTGTCGTATACCGAATCATTTTGACATGGAAGGCAAACGCCCGGACTCGCTCATGGCATTACAATAATTTTAATCTGGAAGCCTACCGCCAGTTAGCAAAACTGGGTGAAAAAAACCATGTTGATTTCTGGATATTATAACGTCGATAACTATAACCTACGCAACGGTTATCGCTATATCGCCCATTATGTGGACAGTAAAACGCCATGGAAAGTCCTGGATAAAACGAACGATAAAAAGCGCTGTAAAGCCTGCCCAGAGCGGCAAAAGAATGGCCAAATGACGCACGGCCTAACGATAAGACACGCTCCTTACAGGGAAAACATCCTGAGGATATTGCTATTTTGATAACACCATTAACGACAAAACCAAGTGGTGGTGATAATCAATGATCGAATCAAATCTCAAATGGTTACCGAGTAAAATCCGCTGATGTCATGGATAAATACCTATCTCAACAGGCAGATTTGAAGCAACATCCACCTTCCCCCAAACGATCATAGCGGCTTAGCGCCATTTTCCTTTTTTCTACACAAAAGCCATCGTTTATCTTAAGCAGAAACGTGTCCGCACCAATAACCTACTGCTAATGAGTTCTAAAAAACCATCACTAATAACTAAACGTAATACTTCCAAATGACACCAATCATCTGAATTACACTTATTTACAGAGGATTTACGATATGCTGACAATAATTGATTAAGATCATATTTCTTTACCCCATGTTTAGTAAGATGCCTTCGGATTTTACTTGTGAAGAATTTCCCCCCCTTTTTAAGGGGAGACTTTTTCATTTACACTGCAAATCATCACAAAACACAGACATTAACACTGACAATTTAACTTATGTGTAGCGGAATGTTCTTAGATAAAATCCTTAAATTCACACTATCTCCATCCTGAAAACAAATCATCCATTTGATTTGTATCAAATATTCATAATATCCAGAATAACGCTAAACTCACCAAACATTGATAATTTGTCAGAGACGAGCAAAGTCGATGCCCGCTTTAGTAAAAATGACAGCCGTAGCTGCCATTTTTAGCTGGAGAAGTGACCTATGCGCGTTTACGGGATTTCATACTTTCCAGCATCACCGCCGCGATAATAATGACGCCCTTCACGACCTGCTGGTTGTAACCAGAAATATTCATCAGGTTCATCAAGTTGGAAATGATACTCAGAATAAGTACCCCAATAATGGTGTTAACGACATTACCACGACCACCGGCCAGGCTAGCACCACCGACGACTACCGCGGCAATAACATCCAACTCAAAGCCAACGGCCAGTACAGGTGAACCGACACCCGTACGCGTTGAAGCCAGCAAACCCGCCATTCCTGCGGCAAAGCCACTGAGGGCATAGACGGCAAATTTATACCAGCCAACGCGAATACCTGCGAAACGGGTTGCAGTTTCATTGGAACCGATAGAAATAACCAGACGACCAAATGCGGTGTATTTATAAATAAAATGCGCTGCAAGGGTGAAAATTATCAAAACATAGACGGGCTTCGGCAACCCTAAAAAGTAACCGGTACCAAAATCCACCAAAGCCATATCATCAATAAAAACGGGCTGGCCTTTGGAGACAATCAGCGACAAACCTCGTGCGATGGTCATCATCGCCAAGGTCGCAATAAAAGGAGCAATATTAAACGCAGTGACCAGCACACCGGAACCTGCGCCGACGAGTGCGCCAATGAACAGGCTGGCAAATACAGCAGGCCAGAGACCAATTTCCGGAATAAGTATCGCGACCGCAACCGAGATAAACGCCATGATTGAACCGACGGACAGATCAATCCCGCCCGTGAGAATAACAAACAGCAAACCTAATGCAGCCAGCCCCAATGGCACACTCTGACGCAGTACGTTAGTGAGGTTATCGCCACTGTAGAATTTATCTGACAAAAATCCGGCGATCACCAGCATCAGCAGAAAAACCACCAGCGTCGAGTTATTCATTAAAAATGTCAGGATCCTCCTTGCTACTGAAGGGGTGGTTGTCGTGTGTGAAGTTGTGACCTTTTCCATTATCTGGGTTCCCCATTCAGACGAAAGCGCGTTTCGGAATTGCATGTTTCATAATGTTTTCTTCCGTGATGTCATCCCCAATAAGTTCATGGGTGATACTGCCTTCACTCATGACATAGACTCGATGGGAGAGATGGATCACTTCGACCATTTCGGATGAAATTAAAATAATTGCGTAGCCGCGTTTGGCCAGTTCATGGATGACGTTATAGATTTCGACTTTAGCGCCGACATCAACGCCACGGGTTGGTTCATCAAGGATCAGCAAATCGCAATCGGTATTAAGCCATTTAGCAATCACCACTTTTTGCTGATTGCCGCCACTGAGACTGGACAAGGGGTCTTCTACTGAACCCAACTTAATTTTCAGTTTGTTGCGATACTCTTCAGCGAGTTTTTTATCTTTGCGATGACTGATAATACCCAGGCGGTAGCAGACGTCTTTCAGACGGGAAATGGAGATATTCTCGCGAATACTTTGTGCCAGAATGGCACCTTGCTCTTTACGGCTTTCCGGCACAAGGCCTATTCCATGGTTCATCGCATCCACCGGATGATGAACGCGAATAGGCTGACCATTTTTCTTGATAGTGCCACTGGCCATACGGTCAATACCAAATAAGCAGCGCGCTATTTCGGTACGTCCAGCTCCAACCAGTCCGGCTAACCCAATAATTTCACCTTTACGAACATGGAAATTAATATCCCGTAACAGAGTATGCGTGGACAAGTTTTCCACCCGTAAAATCTCTTCTGGCTGAGGAGTATTAAGTTCAGGATAGAGGTTTTCAAACTTACGCCCTACCATTGCGGCAATAATATCGTCTTCAGTACAGATTTTAGGATCAAGATCCCCCATCGACTCACCATCTTTAATCACACTGATGGCATCAGCTATCATAAAGATCTCTTCTAGCCGGTGAGAGATATAGAGAATCGTTACCCCCTGACCTTTTAACAGTTTCAGCTGACTGAACAGGATGCTAATTTCCCGTTCGGACAATACAGCGGTAGGCTCATCTAGGATAAGGAACTTCACATCACGTGCCAGTGACTTCGCAATTTCGACCATCTGCTGGTAGGCAACACTGAGATTGCCCACTTTCTCTTCCGGTGAAATATCAAATCCCAGTCGGCTTAATACTTTGGCGGCCTTATGGTTGAGCTCTTTCCAGTTGATGATTTTCTTACCCGAGGTTAAATCATCCAGAAAGATGTTCTCTGCAACCGTCAAATCCGGTGCTAAAGCCAGCTCCTGATAAATAATGCCAATTTTATGTTCGCGGCTTTGTCCGGGCGTGGTGAAATGCACCTCTTCGCCATTAATCTGTAACGTTCCGCCGTCTTTAATATAAATACCGGAAAGGATCTTCATTAAGGTGGATTTGCCCGCGCCATTTTCACCGACAATGGCGTGAATATCCCCATGTTTTACTTTCAGGCTAACGTTTCGCAGAGCATGAACCCCGCCAAAACGCTTTTTTATTTTGTCGATGACAATTGCATATTCTTGCATCTGGCATGCCCCATTAACGCTGTTTTAACATTGCGGGCAGGTAAAATCCCACCCGCAATGGCGGATCAGAAAATAGAATCTTTGTTGTAATATTTACTGACGTTATCTTTGGTTATCAGAATCGAAGGAATATAAACGTAGTCAGGAAAGTCTTTATTTCCGGCCTGGTATTTATCAATCACATCCATCACGGTATTGGTCAGCAGATCGGGGTTATTTGAAGCAGTTGCCTGAATATCGCCACGCTGAATAGCTTCCAGACCTCTTTTATAACCATCGTGCGAGTACAGGCTGACATTCTGTAGCTTATTAGCGGCTTTCAGAGACAGTACGGCCCCCAGCGCCATATCATCCATTTCACTGTAAACGCAGTTAATTTTATCGCCATGCGCCACAATTAAGTCTTCCATGGCTTTCAGGCCACCCTGTTGATCCCAGTTACCCCAGCCCTGGCTTAAAATATTCACCTGAGTATGGTTATATTTACGTAGCTGAGCTTCCATCACGCCGCGGAAGAAGTTAGTGCGGCGCGCTTCTCCAACCAGGTTCCCCTGATTACCACTAATCACCACGCAATTCAGTGGCTTATCACCAAATTTTTCGACAGCAAACTCACCTATTAAAATGTTGTTTTTCGCATTATTTGCCTGAATGCGCGTCACTACAGGGGCATCAAGAGAAATATCACTGTCCAGTACGATAACCGGGACATTTTTACTCTTGGCTATCTGTGCAATACGCTGACCAGCTTCCGGATCCTGTGGATTCAGTACCAGATAGTTAATCCCTTGCGCCAGCATGTCTTCCACATCAGAGATCTGCTTATTCAGATCGCCACGTGCATCGGTGGTAATGAGTTCATAGCCGTGATCTTTGGCATGAATTTTCATGTATTCCGTTAAACCATTAAAAAATGCGCCATTCAGGGTGCGGTTGGCAAAACCAATTTTCACTTTGTCATCTGCCTGAGCGGTGGCCGTTGCGGTAACAGAAACCAGTGCCAGTGTGACGCCCCAAACGAGTTTTTTTATTGTCATCTTGTTTTCCTTATAGAGAGATACAGAGTGTTACCTGTGGTAGAGAAATCGAGATTCAATTCATTGAAGCCAGTCGTGCTTCAACCTGCTGGCGGTAGAGTAAACGCCAGTGTTTCAAGCGATGTTGTAGTGGTTCAAAACGGGAAGCATCAGGGACATAACGATGACGCTCTGGCGGTTTGACACAAACGGTTTGCTCCTCTGCACCGGTTGCCAGTTGTGCAAGACGTGCCGCCCCCAGTGCCCCGCCGGCTTCACTCCCTTCATGAGTGACAATCAGCAGATCCAGCACATCAGCAATCAGTTGTGCCCAGTAAGGGCTGCGCGCCCCACCACCAACTAAGGAACATTGCCTGAGTTCGGTTCCGGCATCATTGAGTGCCTGCAAACCATCCGCCAAGCCAAAGGTCACGCCTTCAATCACGGCATAACCGAGATGAGCCCGGGTGGTGGCATGTTTCAGACCACTGAATGCACCTTCAGCTAAAGGATCGTTATGGGGTGTGCGTTCACCAGAAAGATAGGGTAGAAACAGCGGGGCCTGTTCCCTCTGTTCTTCACTGAGCTGTTCAACTTCTGCCATCAGAGTACTTTCGTCACAGCCCGTTAGCTGGCAGAGCCAGCGCAGAGCGCTCGCCGCGGTTAACATAACGCTCATCTGGTGCCAGCGATTCGGCAAAGCATGGCAAAACGCATGTACCGCAGACTGTGGATTCGGGCGATAGCAGTCGTTAACCGCAAATAACACGCCAGAGGTTCCAAGAGAGATAAAAGCATCGCCGGTATTAATAGCACCAATACCCATCGCGCTGGCGGCGTTATCCCCGCCACCCCCGGCAATAATAACGCCTTCTCTCAAGCCCCATTGCGCGGCAATATCTGCCCGTAATATGCCGCTAACCTGTGAGCCTTCAACCAGCCTTGGCATCATGTCGCGATTTAAACCACAAGCAGCAAGCAAGTCATCTGACCAGTCACGGCGGGCGACATCCAGCCACAATGTGCCTGCGGCATCCGACATTTCGCTGACCATTTCACCGCTCATGCACCAGCGCAGATAATCTTTCGGTAACAGTACATGTGCCGTTTGAGCGAAGATCTCAGGTTCATGCTCAGCGACCCACAACAGTTTTGGTGCCGTAAATCCTGGCATCGCCAGATTGCCTGCGATGTCATATAGCTGAGGGGCTTTGCGCGTCAGGATTTCGCACTGTTTGGCACTACGTGTGTCATTCCAGAGAATGCAAGGCCGCAGAACGTCCCCCTGATTATTCAGCAGCACGGCACCGTGCATCTGTCCGGACAGGCCAATCGCGCTAATCTCAGACCAGCTATCGCCAGTCTCACGGCGTAACTGCTGTACTGCCTGGTTAAGCGCTTGCCACCAGGCTTCAGGCTGTTGCTCTGACCAGTGAGGATGAGGCCGCTGAACAGTCAGTGGCGCACCGGCAATCGCCAGGATAGTGCCATTGTCATCAAGCACCAGCGCTTTTACCTCTGAGGTTCCAGCATCAATGCCCAGATACATAACCAGCCTCCTCCAGACGAGCAACAGTATCGTGCATCAATCGGGCAAAACGGGGATCGCTCGCTAATGGCCCAAACAATGTTTCATCCGCAGTAAAGCGCGCCAGGGCATCATCTGCTGCCAGCAACGCATGCATTGCTTCTTCGTTCAGAACACCATCCTGGTAGGTATAAGGCAGTTCACCCCGATGCCAGCGTTGTAGGAACAGGAAGAACAGTGCAGGCAAGACCGCTGTAGCACGCGGCTCTGTACCACGCTGATAGCATTCCACGAGCGTTGGAGTGATAAAACCGGGGATCTTTGATAAGCCGTCAGCCGCTACACGCTGGTTGGTATCCTGAATATACGGATTGCTAAAACGGGACAGAACCACATCGCGGTATGCATCCAGATCTAACGGGCTCGGTGACAAAGAAGGGATCACATCTTCGGTAACGTAATCCCACGCCAGCTGACGAATAGCATCAGTTTGCGTACTTTCATGAATATAAGACTGCCCTTTTAGCGTACCTGCCCAGGCGATGCAGCTGTGGCTGGCATTCAAAATCCGAATTTTAGCCTCTTCCCATGGCAGTACCGACTCCACCATTTCAACACCGACATTTTCCAGTGCCGGGCGTCCGGCGATAAAGTTGTCTTCAATCACCCACTGAATAAAGGCTTCTCCCATCACGGGGACACGGTCTTCTACACTCATTACTTCACGGACCCGGTCAGCAATATCTGCCGTTGGACGAGGTGTAATACGGTCTACCATGGTGTTTGGCGAGGTCGTGTGCTCCTCTACCCACTGGCAAAGTTCAAAATCTTCACTTAAACGCAGGAAGGTAAGAAAACCTGCCCGAAAACGTTCGCCGTTATGACGCAAATTATCGCAGTTCAGCAAGGTCACGGGCTGACCATGTTGCTTGAGGCGTGCGCGCAACACGCGGGTCAAGGCGCCATAAATAGTCCGTGCTTCACCCGCCAAGTCCGCCTGAATGTCAGGATGGCGCGGGTCAAGCTGATGGTCGGTATCAAGGTAGTAACCGCCTTCAGTAACGGTAAAAGCAATCACTTTGGTATTTTCATCAGCCCCCTGGACCACGATGGCGTTGAGCGACTTATCCCACGGCAGTACTTTTTTTACTGAGGTAATGGTTTCATAGCTGCGTTCACCTTCCGGCGTTACCGTTTCTAGTGTGTATTGCCCCTGTTGCTCACCCAAAGCCGTGAGAAGAAGTTCGGCATCATTGCGAATATTACCGAGGGCAATGTGCCAGCGGTTATCGCCCTGCTCTAACAGACGATGCAGATACCAAGCCTGATGAGCACGGTGAAACGATCCCGCGCCCAAATGCATCCAGTAATACGGTTTTGATGTTGTCATCCTCTTTCCCTTAGCCTAAACAAAAGTGAGCAATTATTTAACTGGTGAGCAATTATTCGATAACAAATCTAAATGAATAATTGCCCTCTTACTGAGCAATAGATCACATAATGAAACATTACACTGTCGGTGCCAGGAAGTTGGTTACGCTATAGTGATGCCAGGATTGGCGCTGAATCAGTAGAGGTCATGGCGGGCAGATGACACTGAACTTGATAAAAAAACCTCGCCATTCTTAATATCAGATGCATTACTATGGCGAAAATTAGCTGACCAATACGCTGGCAAGGAACAGGGCGAGTGATGACTAAAAATGATAAAAAACAGGACATGGCCGCCAGAGCCGCCTGGATGTATTACATTGGTGGACAAACGCAGAATCAGATTGCGGATGTGTTAGGAGTATCGCGCCAGGTCGCGCAACGTCTGGTGGCAGCAGCTTCTGAAATGGAACTGGTACAGGTGCGGATCTCTCATACCGTGGCCCAGTGTGCCTCCCTGGCTGAACAGCTAAAACAGACCTTCGGCCTGACTCGCTGTCAGGTAGTACCTTCTGCTGGGCTGCCAGCTGAAACGGTACAGCATATGATAACTGTCTCCGCCGCAGAGGAAATCGAGTGGGCGGTACAACCAGAGCAACCACAAATTATCGCCCTCGGATCTGGGCGAACATTACGTGGTGCGGTAAAAGAGATGTCAGAGATCTCACGTCCCCAGCACAGCTGCCTGTCACGTATTGGCGCTATCGCCAGCGATGGCTCCTGTACACTCTATGATGTTTCTCTGAGTCTGGCAGAAAAAACCTCGGGGAAATATTTTATCCTGCCCGCCCCACTGTTTGCTGACAATCAGGAAGATCGCGAAGTCTGGTGTAATCATCGTATCTATAAACTGATTAATGAACAGACAGCCCTGGCGGATGCCACTTTTATCGGTATTGGCCCTATCTCTTTTGAGTGCCCATTGTATACCGGCGGCTTTATCACCGCCGAAGATGTGCAACGCCTGATGGATGCGGGAGCAGTGGCTGAAATCAACGGCCATTTTATCAATAAACAGGGTGACAGACTGCCAGATATACTGGATAGCCGTTGCACCAGTATTGCACTTCAGCGTTCACCTACCCGGCAACTGACCGCTTTCGCCGGGGGTGAAGATAAATTTCAGGCTATTCAGGCAGTACTACGAGGAAAATGGATCAATGGTCTGGTGACTGATGAAACCACGGCTGAACGCTTGCTACTGGACAATATTTAATCAAGAAAAAGATAAAACCACTAAGAGTGAAGTGACCCCATAAAATGGGTCATTTCTGTTAAACAACTTGCAAGGCCTGATCCCGATATTCCATTGGCGTCAGCTCTTTTCGTTTTACTTTAATTCGTCGAGAATTGTCATAACCAATATTCTCGTCAATCCATTCTATCAACTCGTTAGCCCTGGTGGGCAATTGTCAGGCACCATCCATTAGCGAAGTACTTTCCTGTCCCTGAGGGGGCTGTTAATCTCTGTCATCAAGCAATGATGCTTAGTACTCCTGACCTCAGGCAGCTTTTATGAAACAGATCACTTTTAGCGATATGCAACAACAGAGCGCAACAGCGGCAAGTGCGCCACGTTTACGCGCTCACCGGAACTTCCACCCTGAACTTAGCGATCCGGTACAACGCCTGGCGATTGCCATGGAGCCCGGCACCTATATTCGCCCCCACCGCCATCCCCATACCTTTGAGCTACTGCTCCCGCTTAGCGGACGCTTTCTGGTATTAAATTTTGATGAGCAAGGCACAGTCACGCATCGTGTAGTGCTGGGGGAGGATTGCATGGCGCTGGAAATGGAGCCAGGAACCTGGCATGCAGTACTGTCTCTTGATAACGGTGGAGTGATCTTTGAAGTGAAACACGGTGGTTATCAGCCCGTGGCAGAGCAGGACTCTGCTGCATGGGCTCCTGCTGAAGGGGAAAAAGGAACGGCTGAGTTAATGGCATGGTATGCCCAGGCTCAGGTGGGTGACGGTGGTTTTACCCTCTAAGTATTGTGACGCGAAGTCTGCGGTTACTTCGCGTCACCCAAAAGTCGTTCGATATCAGGCCTGGCATTGACCAAAGCCTTCAGCCCGCCTTTTAGCCAGACCCCCTTTCCCGCAGCCTCCAGCCGGGCAGCGTGATCAAACTGATCAAAATCGACCGGATAGACCAGCGCCGGAATATTCTGCTGCAGACAATAGTACATAATCCCTGCACCTCCATGGTGAATGACCAGAGAGTAATGTTGCAGGCAGGTTTCATAGTTAACCCAGGGTAGGCGAATAAAGTTTTCTGTTTGCTGAAAGCCGGTCGCCTGAGGATCACCATCGGTAAAATGAAACTGATAGTCAGGCAAGGTAGCAGCCAGTTGCCGAACAGCATCAGCGACCTCATCTTTATGCCAGCCCAGATGGGTTCCTAGTGTCACCAGCACATGCCGATGACCCGGGACAAAACAGGGAGAGGGGGCTGAGTTTGGTGGCGTATACAGTGCCGGGCCAATAAATTGCACGCAGGCAGGCCAGCTACGTGCAAACTCCAGCGATTTGTCCCCCAAAGCCAGAATACACTCTGCAGAGTAGGCACTCTCGGTACCGTCTGGCCGATAGAGCTGCGTTATCCCAGTCGGTCTGATGGTGTGACGGAACAGCCAGAATATCGTCTGTTTAAACCAGCGCACTTTTTTGCGAGCAATAGCCTGTCTGACGCGCTGCCAGCCGTTCGTCGCTGGAGTTAACCCGCCGCAATAGGCGGGTGGGCCATCGCAAGTTTCCAGTACACAAGGAGAAGGTAAGCTGGTCCACCAGGGGATATTCCATGCTGCCGCGGCTTTACCGACGACTGGCAGCGTAAAGTCGGCAATGATCAGATCAGGCGGTTGATCCCGCTGGTAGAGCTCATCAAGTTGAGTAGCAAAATCAGCCAGTAAACCGACAGCCTGTTTAAACTGCTGATACAGCTTTAACGGACTGCTTTTTACTGCATAGTCTGGGTTAGCAATCGCCAGTAAGGGTGAGTCAAAATCCCCTGCTAACTCGACACCCGGTAGCCCGGCAGCGGCAATACGTAATTGTGCTCCTTGGGTGCTGATAATACGCACCTCATACTGGGCAGCCAGGGCACGCCCCAGCGCAAGAACCGGATGTAAGTGTCCACTGAAAGGGGGAGCCAGTAAATCTATCCGCCGGACAGAGGGGGGGATTAATGCCAGTAGAGATTTCATCATATACCTTCATTCGACTCAAGATGAGCAATATAGCGTTTGCAAATCGCCAATACTTCAGGACTGGATAGATAGTTCATATGCCCGCAATGCACTTTATAGTCCACACGACGAAAGTAGAGTTTCGATAGCCAGTCCTGGTCTCCTTGAATCAAAATATGTCGACAAACAGGACGCTGTCTGGCCACTGCACCATAAGAAATCAGCGTAGTGGAGGTCATCAGTTCGACAGGGAGATGTAGGTTATTAAATAGCTCCAACCCACAGCTCCCGGCAAGCAGCACCGTATTTGCTGCCTGGGTCAATAACTCTGCCACAGAATTCTGATAACGCTGTTGAAATGAATGATAACGGGAAGTGTAATAGTCACGGCTATTATTAAAACTGGCCGTTAATAATCCGGGAGGCCGAATCCCGGTAGTATTCTCAGTATGACAAAAATAAGGAAAATTGATCCTTACCAGTCGACGTCCTGGCCGTGCCAGCTGATTGATAAATGCCAACTGCACCGGGCTTAACTGAGCATACCCCGGTAGACTGCGTCCAGTAATATAAGCTATCTGCAGAGGAACTTGATTCATCGCGAGATAAAGTTGTTATTACTGAACACCCGATAACGGCGGGTGCGCCAGATAATGGTCCGGTTACAGAGGGCATGAAGGAGATGTAGCGGTTGTAATAACTCTGACACCAGGGACAGCAGAGGTCGTGATTGAATATCTGTCGTCAGTGCTTGCTGCACTTTCCGTAGTGCAAAATGACGCCCTATCAGGCAGGCGAGAACCAGCAGGGGATGTGAAAAAGCCATTAATATCACGCCCCATAACAACAGCGGATGCAAACCTTGCAGCAGAAAAATCAATATATTGATCTTCAGGGATTTTTCACGCAGCAGTAAGGTGGCAAACAAAAACCAGCGATGCATTTGTTGCCAGTACTTTTTACCACTTGCCAGGTCTGTATGAATTTTAACCAGCGCACTCGTCTGTATCAGTCGAATCTGGTGCTGCCTCAGTAAAGAGGCGAAAGCCAAGTCATCCGTCAGATGCTGCTGAATAGGGGCAAACCCCTTCACCTTTGCAAGCGTTTGAGCGGTGAGCGCATAACACATACCGTTGATGGTTAATGGCGGTAAGTAAGGCAGCAGAGGGAGATAAGTCAGGGCTGAGCTGTCGTTAACAAACTGTGCCAGTAACGCAGAATAGCTATTTTTACTGGTCGCATAATAGGGTAACGCAGTGACCAGATTATCCGTCCCTACCTCACTAACCAGGTGAGCAAGCGCATCAGTGGAAAGCATCGCATCGTCATCAAGCACCAGAATAATGTCATTACTGGCTTCGCGCCAGGCCTGTTCAAGTTTGAAGGCTTTCGGATTCACGCCTTGTGGTGCAGCAGGGCATGGCTTCACCATAATATTCCGCTGCGGAAAATGCTGTTTAATCTGGCTGACTATCATCTGAGCAACGTCGTCGTCGTCATCAATAAGCCAGACAAAATCAGCCTGTTCAAGCGCGATAACATTCGCCTTCAGAGTCGTCTCCAGAGTGGGATCACCACTTAGAATAGGCTGTAAAATCGTTACTCTGCGCTGTAATGGACGACTCTCCCGGCGTTGTTCCTGGTAAATAACACGCAGGGTTAAGCCCATTTTTAACAACAAAATACCCAGCCAGCTGGCAATCAGGATAAACATAGAGTCTGCTCACTGTAGTGTTGAACTAAGGCGTCGAGCCCAGCTGATAAGCTACAAGACGGTGGGCCAAAATCCGTCAGGGCGGCATTGACATCCAGCGTTTTTGAATAACCGAACACTCCCACACCAAAACGCGTAATCGGGGGCGGTTTATTGATCCCCAGTAACCGATATCCCCCTTCTACCAGACGAGCAATCAGCATCAGTTGCCCCACCGATATCTGCTTTTTTGCGGCAGGCAGATTAAAGCGTTTAAGCACTTCCTGTAAGAAGGTATTGATTGCTACCGGCTCAGCGTTAGAGAGATTATAAACCGACCGTAACTGCGGCAACGTCACCGCGCGGCGCATATAATCGCAGAGTGTCTCAACTGGCATAATATCCCCGAAAGCGGGCATATCTGTTGATGTTAATAGGGGCAGTTGTTTTTTACCTGCCGCCTCTAGTAATGGTGGAAACAATAGCTTGTCTCCAGCACCAAAAACGGCGCAGGGGCGTAATATCGTCTTCTCGCCCTGATAAGCCTGTATCTTCTGCTCTGCCAGGTATTTACTACGGGCATATTCATTGGCGAAATCAGGGCCGATAGTCTCCTGCTCCGTCAGACCAAGCTGATGCTGATAGCGGTAGTAAACTGCTGCCGTTGAGAGGTATATCAGCCGGGGAGCCTCTCGCTGCTGACAAAAATTAATCACCCGCTCAGTCGTGAGCACATTATCGCGCCAGTACTCCCCACATCGCCCCCATGGCCCCGCTTTACCAGCAGCGTGGATCACCACATCTGGCGTAAAATCGAGTGTGTTTAAATCGGCCAGCTCAAGCTGAGAGTAACGAATACCCGATAGATTCTGTAACAGTGGCCGTCTGCCAACACCGTATAACTCCAGCTCAGGATCGGCAGCGAAACGGCATAAAAAAGCCTGGCCAATAAAACCGGATGCCCCAGTAATAACGATTTTTATCATGACAGAGAACGTTCCTGAGACGATTTGGGATTAACACCCATCTGTTTAAGAAACTGCTGCTGCAGCTGTAGCAGCTCGGTCAGGCTAATTTTTTGATAATCGAGATTAAATCGCATCGCTACCTCGCCAATCAGCTGACTTAATGCGGGGTAATGGCGATGATGCCAGTTAGGGAAAAGATGATGCGTCAGGTGCAAATTAGCACCACCGAGCCAATAACCTAACCACGCGGGCCGGGCCTGCCAGTCAAAGGTGGTAGCGAACACATGCTGGTACCAGGTATGCGGCATACTCCCCACTTCCGGCGGTTCAAAGAACTGTGATTTTGCCCAATGAGTGCCGACAATAAGCATCACAAACAGAAGCGATGACACCATCTGACAGGCCAGATAGATAATCAGTATCGTGAAGAAGCTGAACTCAGCAGACAGGACATAAGCCGGGATCACGAGAGCCAGTAAGAAATGCAGACCTTTACTGAGCAGGAAAACAGTCCAGCCTCGCAGACCCCGTTGGGCCATTCTCGGTGTAACACGGGTCAGTCCGATACGGTCAAGCCAGTCCACCAGCCAGATATACCAAGGGAAGGTAAAGGCGGCAATTAATGGCCAGTACCAGTGCTGAAAACGCATAAAAGGCTTCCAGCGTTGAAATGGCGTCTGACGTAACAGGCCGTTTTCATCAATGTCTGAATCATAACCGGCAATATTAGTATGAGTATGATGAAAAATAACATGACGCACCCGCCAGCAGTCTGGATCCAGCCCCAGCGGAATCGACACGACCCTACCCGCTAAGGCATTAGCCCAGCCAGAACGAAAAAAAGCGTTATGGGAAGTGTCGTGAACGACATTAATCACCAGCAGCATGCCACTAAAAATAAACCCCAGATACCAGCCGAACAGCGCCATAGCGGAGTGCTGTTGCAGACTCAGCAAGTAGCAAATCAGGCAAATTCCTGCCAGCAGAACCATTTTTCCTGTCGCCCATCGGTTTGCAAAGCGATTGTCGTTACGGGTACACAGATACTGCTGTGCCGCCTGCATAATGGCTTTATGAAGCGCTAAATCATCGGTCTGATAGGCCAGTGGGCGCAAGGGTATCCGGCTCATCATTCCGTGGTCCTCACCGGAGGCTGGCCCATTTGTCGCAAAAATCGACGCTGGCGCACCAACAGTTCTCGATAACCGATACAGCGATAATCCATCCCATAACGGGCTGCCAGTTGACCAATAATCTCGGCGATCGCCGGATAGTGGCGATGATTGAGCTGTGGAAACAGATGATGGGTTAAATGATAGTTAAGCCCGCCAGTTAAATGATGAAGCCAGCGCGGAGAAGCCACCCAGTCACAGGCAGTGGCGAAATTATGGTGATACCAGCCATGCGGCATCTGATGATTTTCCGGAGCTTCGAAAAACTCAGCTTCAGCCCAGTGAGTGCCGAGCAGTAAAAACACCACCATCAGAGAGGCACACATCTGGCTTATCAGATAGGTCAGTAATACCATCCAGGATGAAATATCGTGCTGCATACCCACCAGTAAAGGAACCACCAGTACCAGTAACAGATGAGCGATTTTACTGCCAGCAAATAATGCCCAGCTCTGTTTACCTTGCAGTAATTTCTCTTGCCGGAGCGGCGTTTTATTGAGCCGGTCTCGCCAGTCAAAAACCCAGGTTATCCACGGCAGTGATAACGCCGCAATCAGTGGCCAGTACACATGCTGATAGCGCATATGACGACGCCATTGCTGGAAAGGGGACTGTCGAAAAATTCCGTTTTCTTCGGTATCTAAATCGTAAATTTCAACGTTAGCATACTGATGATGGAACACCACATGTCGTACCCGCCAGTAGTCAGGATCCACGCCTAAAGGCAGTGTCACTAACCGACTAATAACACGATTAACCCACGGATGACGGCTAAAGGTATTATGCGAGGCGTCGTGGTTAACATTCACATTCAATAACATCGCCATCATGATAAAAATAAAGTAGCTGGTGGCAAAAACCCAAAGATGAGTGGTTCCAAGCGTGACGCTATAACACAGCACCGATAGCGCGAGAAGAAGTAACGCTTTACTCCACTGCCAGCCATCAGCATAAGCATGATCCTGCGCCAGATACTCTCGAGCGGCCTGCTGTAGATGCTGGTGAAAGTCCTGCTCGCTGTCTCGGAGATAGCGCAACGGTTCAAGTTTATCAGACATCAGCGGTCACCCTCCTTCCCCAGCCACACAATACGCTGAGGCTATGAAGCACCAGAACTGACAGCGTGAGCTGCCAAAAAATCTCAGTCCAGCCCAGGCCGAGCACCAGTAACAACCATAAAGTCAGGGTGAGCAGAAACCAGCTGAATACTCCCCAGCGTTGTCCTTGCGAAATGCCGCCCAGAGCAATCGAGCCACCGGCTAACAGAATAAACAGCACAATCTGAGTGAGGGTAATATCGTGGTAGCCGTAACCATAGAGCTGAATATAGCCCAGTACCAGCGCAAAGAGCAGCATAGCGCCACTCATCAGCATCCACGCCGAAGCGTAATACTGACGTCTCACGGCAGTCGCTGAGGCTCCTTTTTTGAGTAACCGCCAGAAGGGACGGTTACTGTCAATAAAGGGATTATTGCTGGGCTGGTCGCCTTTTACGCCATAGCGATAAGGTTCCTGCGGAGCCACTTTGAAGGTACCAAAGAGCTTATCCCAGAAAATAAAACTACCACCGTAATTGCTATCAGAATAAGTGCGATCGTTAATATGATGAACCCGATGGTGTGTCGGAGTGACAAAGATTTTTTCCAGCCAGCCGAGATGAGGTTTCACGGACATATGGTTCAGGAACTGGAGCGTGTAGTGTAGTATCGAGACGCTCAGAAACACGGTGAGCGGAACGCCCAGCCATGCCAGTACAATAAAGAAAGGGATCGAAGTCAGCGAAGAGTACCAGGAGTTACGTACCCCCAGCGACAAGTTGTAGTGATGTCCCTGGTGATGAACAATGTGAACTGCCCATAAAATAGCCAGTCGATGGTGAAAACGGTGTAGCCAGTAAAAACCAAAATCCCAGGCCAGAATGGCAAAACACCACACCCAGACAGGCGAAAGTTCAGCAAATAAATTGAGACTGAAGTGGTTGAACACCGTGCTATAGCAGACAACCTCGAGGCCGCGAAACAGTCAGAGCATAATATGCCCTGAGTTAAGGTTGAAAATGACCTCATGCCAGTCAACCGTTTGCTGGCTGTTAAATCTCAGTATCAAGGCTTCGCCCAGTACAAAGAGTAACATCAAAACGACCGGAATAATTAACTCACTCATCAGGTTTCTCCTTCGGCTGGTTCATTATCCAGCCCACCAGCACACCTGCTCCTAATGACAGCACCACGCCACCGACCAAGTCGATAAACAGGTGACGTTTTAGCTGTAAAATAGAAAAGGCTATCGCGCTTCCCCAGAGTATAAACAGCAGAGTTATCCAATACCTCCGGGACTTCGCTATCGCCCACACAGCTAAAAGCGTCAGGGCGATATGCAGCGACGGGAAACAGTTTTGTGCTGAGTCCACAGCAACCAACTGCTTCAATAACATGGAATCAATCCCCTGCCCGCTATCCAGCGGGGTGACTATGGTGGTCGGCCACAGCAAATAAACCAACCCGGCGCCCACCGCAGCAAGCTGCATCGACCGAGTCAGCCAGCGCACAGTCTTTAACGGTGCCAAAAAATAGCCTGCCGGAATAATCAGGAAAAAAGACAAATAGGCCCAGATAGCCGAGGCTGAAAAGGGGATCTTGTTATCAACCCATGATGGCGTTATCACTTGTCCGGCGCCTTGTAGACTATCGGTTAAATGATAAACCACACCGACAAACCCCCACCCCAGTAGCAGTTGTCCCGTACGGTAAAGTCCGCTTTTCATACCCTTGCCTGACGAATAATACGTCGCCGCTTACTGTCAAACTGAGGAATAACTGTGGCACTTTCCAGTTTCCAGTGAAGTTTTTGCATATCGACGCCCTGCTTTTCCAGCATGGCAAATAGCGCCTGCTGAGTTATTTCCAGCGCCTCCAGAGAGCAATCGGCAAGCAGATGTAAAGTCTGAGCTCCCTGCTGAGTCAGTCGATAATCCGCGTTAAGGGGTAATGAAATGGCTAACACGCGACTACAGAGGTCTGCAAAGATGGTCAGCTGCTGTCCGTGAATATTGGTCAACTGGAGTTGATCATCAAAGCGACCTTCAATATGACTAATGGCTCGGGCAGGGCTACCACAAGCACACGCCTCTTCACTGGCAACCAGGATGTCATCGAGTCGATAACGGACAATCGGCTGCGTTTGCCGGGTAAAGTCAGTAATAATCGGCGTGAAACGCCGCTCATCCAGCCAGTGAGGTTCAATATGCAGAAACTCTTCATTGAGGTGCAGCGTGCCATAGCAGCAAGTGGCCGCTAAAAAACCTTCCGTAGCCTGGTAGACTTCCCCCACCTCACCAAAAACTGCTTCCAGTAACAGGCGGTCCTGGTGTTCGAGGACTTCCGCCACGGAGATCACTTTTTTGACCTGTAGTTTTAACTCACCACGTTGCACTCTGAGGGCCAGTTCGCGTAATACCTGAGCCGGAGCAACAATAATGGTTGGCGCCTGTTTTTCCAGCAATGGGTGGTGAGAAGAGAGAGGTTGAAATAAGTCATAATAGGCAAGGCTGAGCCAGCGATTATTGACGCTCTGATAGAGGTTATTATTCGCACGTAAAAATAATGCCACCCTTTCCCCGGCAAACAGACCATCGGGCAACATCTTCGCCAGCATCCCCCCCGCCCACAATTGCTGCTCCTCTGGACTGACGACGAATAAGCCCCGCTGGCCGGAGGTTCCTGAAGATAGCCCAACACTGAATTTCCCGGCCTGACGTGAAAAATCACGATCGTTCTCACTTTGCAAAGCGATGTCGAGTAATACCTGGCTGCGCAGTCCCTGGGTATTCATCTGATCAAAATGCGCCATCATTAACGACTTATCCATTAACGGCCAGTCAGTCATCGGCAGGTCTTGATAGCGGCTGAACCACGGACTTTTCGCCAGCACTTGGCGGGCAAAACGCTTTAGCTGACGCTGCTGATAGCACTCCAGCGCTTCACGACTGGAGAAGTGCCGATGTCGGGTACGAAAATAATGCCACAGAGTCCGAAGCAATGCGGTCATAAGTCTCCCTCATGGCAGAGTCGAATCTGACACTCCCCCCCCAGCCAGAGCTGATTAAGCTGAGCTAAGGTGTGGTAATAGGCGACTGCATCATCCATCAGTAAATTGGCGATGCGCGAGGGGCCGCGAAGTGTCTGATAACTGACCGGTGACCAGGCCGCATCGCTTGCCAGTAATACCCAGCCTTCATCTGTCTGTATAAAAGCGCCGCAGTGCCCCGCAGCATGGCCCGGTAACGGCACCAGTAATACTTGTCCCTGGCTACCCGGTAACTCATAGCCCAACTCAAAAGGCATCAGCTCTGATGCCAGAGCCACCTGCGTAAAACCTTCAAAAAATTGCACTGAGGTTTCAAATGTTTCAGGGATAAGTCCAGGAATAAAGGCTTGCCGTAAGGCCGCAATACCACGCAAATCACGCGTTTTCTGCCACCCTTGTCCGGAGCAAATAAAAGTAAGAGAGGAAAAGTCACGCAGCCCGGCAATATGATCGGCATGAAAATGAGAGAGGATCATTCCGTTAATATCGCCTGTCAGATACCCTTGAGCCTGGAGTTGTGCCACCAGCGATTCTCCGGGAGAGAAATAGACGGGCGTCACCTGACGATAAAGCCAGAATAGCCCTGAACGCGTGTAGCGTTCAAACCAGGTCGCATAACCGGTATCCCACAACCAGCGCTTATCGCCCACTTCCAGTAAGTAAGCCCGGGCAGGAAATTTACAGACTCGAAAACTGGCACCTTTCAAGGCCATGCACCCCACATGAGTACAATATCCCACTTCGAAGGTGGTTATCTTAGCCACGATGGTTTACCCCGTGAGCAGATGTCCGTAACCAATCCCCAGTACGAACAATGCTCTCTTCAAGAGAATAAAGCGGACGATAACCCAGCTCATTAATCGCCCGCTGCGAATCAAGGGTCATATCAAAATAGACGGCTCCGACACTGTAGCGGGTAAGCATCGGCTCTTTACCGGTGATTTTCGCCACTTGCTCCATTCCTGCTGCAACGACAGACAACAGTGGATAAGGCACCGACTGCAGAGTGACCTGATAATTCAGTTGCTGATTTAAAATCGCTTCAACCATTTCTGCCAGCCGCTGTGGCTGCTGATTAGTGATGTTGTATATCGCCCCAGAGGGCAGATTTTGCTGGGTCGTCGCAAGCGCCATGGCATGAACCACATTCAGGACGAAGGTTAAGTCAAGCTGCGCCATTCCCCCGCCGGGTAAGCGTAATACGTTATTTTTACCACGAATATTTTGCAACAGCCGGGGAATAATCACCCGGTCATGTGGGCCAAATAAACCACGAGGCCGCAGGATGATATATTTCGTCTCAGGGTAAAGTTCGATGGGCTGCTGTAGTGCCTGCTCAGCCGCATATTTACTGTGTGCATAATGGCTTGAGAAACGGCTGGCGCGATAGGTTTCAGGCAGATTATGGTGATGCTGGAAATCAAAATAGACTGCCGGAGAGGAGATGTGTACAAATCGCCTGACGCCTTCACGACCCGCTACTCGCGCCAGTTTCTCTGTCACCACAACATTGGCCTGGAAAAAGTCCTCAGCCGGCCCCCAGGGAGAGGACTTAGCCGCGCAATGCCAGACGGCATCACAGCCCTGAACCAACGACAGAAAGGTTTCATCTGAACACTGCGTCAAGTCCTGAGCAACAAAGGTTGCACCAAGTGCCTGTAATGCCGCCCCCGCGAGTCTGTCACGCCCTACCGCAACCACAGTATACCCTTGTTCCAGCAACCATTGCGCAGCGTTACGCCCCAGTCCACTGGTTGCCCCGGTGACCAGAATTTTCATGGCAGGATCACCATACCGGCCAGCGTCAGCCCGGCAGCGGTACCAATTAACATAATCGGTTTTCCGGGGTTAACACGCCCGGTGATCATCGCGTTATGTAAGGCAAAAGGAATCGATGCCGCCACTTGATTGCCATGATAACGATAAATATCAATCAGCACTTCATTCGGAACATGGAGACGCTTGCGCATATGCTCCAGAGCTAAATGGCTGGCCTGATGAGGTACTACCGTAGCAATATCTGATAGCGTCAGCTGACTTTGCGTCAGCAGGCGCTGAAAATAACCTTCAATAATGGATGAGGCATGCCGAAAAAGCGCTTTGCCCTGCATATGGAACAAGAAATCTTGCTCTTCTATTCCGGCGCGAGGATTACGTCGGGTTCCTCCTGCGCGTATTTCACATAATTCGCTTCCCGAAGGATACATTTCAACCAGACTACCGAGCACTCGGCTACGACCATCGCCCCGTTCAACAATGGCGCAAGCTGCACCATCGCCGAAAATTAAAGAAGACTCTTCATGGTTCCAGTCAATACCGCGTGAAGCAATATCTGCGCTAACAATCGCGATTCGCTGATAATTACCGGAATTCAACAGTCCAGTCGCCACTTGCAGAGCAGAGATAAAGCTGACACAGCTGCTGTTAATATCAAAACCCGCAGTTCCCGGTGCCAGTCCAGCAGCTTTCAGGATATGTATCGCGGTACAGGGCAAAGCCTGATAGGCAATAGCTGAGGCGGAAATTAATAAATCGATTGAGTCCGGGGCAATTGCATGGCGTTCAAGCGCATCCTGCAAGGCAGCAGCACCTAGCTCTGCCTGGCTTGCACTGGTACTGGCATGAAAACGGTATTCAATACCTGAACGCTGTTCTACATATCCCGCAACTTTACCCAGCTTTTTGTCCAGCGCGACAGACTCCACCTTATCCGGTGGCAATGCTGTACCGGTGGCAATAATGCTCAGTGCCTGTGGGGAATGTGAGTGAAGAAGTGTCGACATCGGCAGGCCTTAGTTAGGATAGGTATCGGGGGTATTCTATTTTTCAGACCCTTTACTTGTCCATTGGTTTGGTAAGACCCCCGCTGCATTCCAGGACATTTCCTCCCCGATGATGGGTTTAGACTCAGGAAGCCGACTGCCGCAGCCCCCTGCGACGAGCGGGTTTATTCTGGCGAATATATAGCCACAAAGATGACCGGAAAAACAATACCAAAAAACCCCAAGTTATTAACTAACTTGGGGTTTAAATTGGCGGAAGCGTAGAGATTCGAACTCTAGAACCCTTTCGGGTCGCCGGTTTTCAAGACCGGTGCCTTCAACCGCTCGGCCACACTTCCATTATACTTTTTTACTGCATTACAGTCGCTTTTCAGCCACTGTTTAAATGTTGGCGGAAGCGTAGAGATTCGAACTCTAGAACCCTTTCGGGTCGCCGGTTTTCAAGACCGGTGCCTTCAACCGCTCGGCCACACTTCCAACGAGGCGAACTATAAACATAGCCATACCTCATGTAAAGCACCATTTGATTCAATCGCCTTAAATTTAGCCGATTTCGGATTGTTTGGTTGAAAGTGCAACAACATGGCGAGGTTTACAACACTTTTCTTCTTTACCATGAGTGATTCACGATATGACGTCGATAATTACTGCTGCATTCAGAAAGGCGTAATGGCTAATAAAAATGGTTTATACTTGGGTGTAAACTTTGCTCTCTTTTCCTGACAGGCCGATTTCAGGAAATCATCCCCCCATTTTACTTACCAGGCTTAGCAATAAGGGTCGATTTTTCAAAAAACTACCCAGGGAACCCGTCTGAAGATTATATGATGACCACAGCAGGTAAAGATGGGTAAAAAGGCTTCTTTACAATAAAGCAGGGCATTATGCTCATCTACTATAAAACACCTGCAAAAGAGAGAGTCTAACAATGGATCGCATTATTGCCTCCTCCAGTGACCGCGCGTCATTGTTGAGTACGCATAAAGTCTTGCGTAATACCTATTTTCTACTGAGCCTGACCCTGGCATTTTCTGCCCTGGTTGCCACTGCCAGTACCTTATTACAACTACCTTCACCAGGACTGATTCTGACACTGGTCGGGATGTATGGTCTGATGTTCCTGACCTACCGCCTGGCTGATAAGCCATCAGGTCTGATTGCAACCTTCGCGTTTACCGGTTTCCTGGGTTATATCCTGGGTCCTATCCTGAATAGCTACCTGTCCGCTGGTATGGGCGATGTCATCGGTATGGCGCTGGCAGGTACGGCATTGGTATTCGTTGGCTGCTCAGCTTATGTTCTGACCACACGCAAAGATATGTCCTTCCTCGGCGGTATGCTGATGGCTGGCATTATCGTGGTGCTGGTCGCTATGGTTGCGAATATCTTCCTGCAGATAACAGCATTACATCTCGCCATTAGTTCAGTATTTATTCTGATCTCTTCTGGTGCCATTTTGTATGAAACCAGTAACATCATTCGTGGTGGTGAGACTAACTATGTTCGCGCAACCGTGAGCCTGTATGTCTCTATTTACAATATTTTCATCAGCCTGTTGAGCATCCTCGGATTTGCCAGCAAGGACTAATCGCTAACAGCACTTGCTGATAAGCCTGACCAGACTGCACCCCAAACGTTGCCCCAGGCAGCTGAGTAAGGTGCAGTTTTTTATGGCACCTAAAATTTGCTACACTGCTGAGGTTTTCATTAAAATACCGAGTCATTATGCTGATTTTTGAAGGGCAGGAAATTGCCACCGATGCCGATGGTTATCTGAAGCACAGCGAGCAGTGGAACGAAGCTTTAGCAGAAGCAATAGCAGCGCAAGAAGAGATAACGCTGACCCCAGAACATTGGGAAGTGGTGCATTTTGTGCGTAACTTTTATCTGGAGTTTAATACCTCCCCTGCTATTCGTATGCTGGTTAAAGCCATGGCCAATAAATTTGGTGAGGAAAAAGGCAATAGCCGCTATCTCTATCGTCTGTTCCCTAAAGGTCCGGCCAAACAGGCAACCAAACTTGCCGGTTTGCCAAAACCCGTGAAATGTATTTAATAGCGAACCTTAAACTCCGTCCAGCGCTGTTCGGGTTGATAAACGGCTGAAAAGATATTATCAACCCTTGCACCCCGTGGTCCTCCGGCATTCAACCAGTTGAGTAACTTCTCAAGCTGCTCTTGAGAGCCACAAGCGAGGACTTCCACACTGCCATCATCAAGGTTGCGCGCATAGCCGGTTAAAGCCAGTTGTTGTGCCTCGCGCCAAACGCTGTAACGAAACCCTACGCCCTGCACTCTGCCATATACTCTATGTTTGACACATTGCTGCTGAGATCCTGTCATGGCATAGTCTCCACATGATTCATCGGTGATAGCGGTTATCCCACGCTGTTTAATGCTTGCCTTGGGCAGGTGTGCTAACCTACGCGCCATTTTATTTTAATAGCACAGGCTGGTTTATTATCCAGCCCGCATCCCTGTTTGTCAGAGGTTTCTCCGCATGACTGAGTCGACTGTGAATCATTATCCCCGTTTAGTGTTAGCCAAAGGACGCGAAAAATCATTGTTGCGTCGCCACCCTTGGGTCTTCTCAGGTGCAGTAGCCCGTATTGAAGGCAAAGTCAATTTAGGTGAAACCATTGATATTGTCGATGCCCACGGGAAATGGCTCGCTCGGGCAGCCTACTCTCCCGCGTCGCAAATTTGTGCACGTGTCTGGAGCTTTGACCGTAACGAAAAAATTGATACGGATTTCTTCATCCGTCGCCTGGAACAAGCACAACTTTGGCGCGACTGGCTTGCTGCACGTGATGGTTTAGACAGTTACCGTTTAATAGCAGGCGAGTCTGACGGGCTACCAGGCGTGACTATCGATCGCTTTTCTCATTTTCTGGTATTACAACTGCTTTCTGCTGGGGCGGACTATCAGCGTCCATTATTGGTTGAAGCGCTACAGAAACTGTATCCAGAATGCTCTATTTATGAAAGATCTGACGTGGCAGTACGGAAAAAAGAGGGTCTACCACTGACACAAGGTCCCATCAGTGGTGAGCTTCCACCTGCTCTGTTAGCAATAGAAGAGCATGGTATGAAACTGCTGGTTGGTATTCAACAGGGGCATAAAACGGGCTACTACCTTGATCAGCGTGACAGCCGCTTTGCCACCCGAGGCTATGTCGAAAATAAACGCGTACTGAACTGTTTTTCTTATACCGGTGGCTTTGCTGTCTCGGCGTTAATGGGTAATTGTCGCCAGGTTGTCAGCGTCGATACGTCACAAGAAGCACTGGATATCGCCAGACAAAATGTCGAGCTTAACCAGCTTGATCTCAGCAAAGCTGAATTTTTACGTGATGATGTCTTCAAATTATTACGCAAGTACCGTGATAGCGGCGAAAAATTTGACGTTATCATCATGGATCCACCGAAATTTGTTGAAAACAAAAATCAGTTGTCGGGTGCCTGCCGTGGGTATAAAGATATCAATATGCTAGCATGTCAGCTTCTGAACCCGGGCGGTATTTTGATGACCTTCTCGTGTTCAGGATTAATGACGACAGACTTATTCCAAAAAATCATTGCTGATGCCGCGCTTGATGCTGGGCGGGAATTACAATTCATTGAACAGTTCCGTCAGGCTGCCGACCATCCGGTTATTGCAAGCTATCCCGAAGGGCTGTATCTGAAAGGATTTGCTTGTCGCGTTATCTGACTTGAAAAATGGAAAGGATCCCATACATCTATAACAATGTGATGTTGCTGGAGGTGAAAATGATTGCCACTAAATTTGGCATTGGTCAGCAGGTAAGACATGCTTTACTGGGCTATTTAGGGGTCGTGGTCGATATCGACCCAGAATATGCGCTGAGTGAAACCCATGAAGACTATCTGGCAATAAACAGTTCGCTGCGAAACGCCCCTTGGTATCATGTTGTTATGGAAAATGATGACGGGATGGCTGTGCATACTTATCTCGCTGAAGCGCAACTCAGTGGTGAAGGTGAGCAGGAACATCCTGAACACACATCGCTAGACGAGCTGGCAGCATCAATACGTAAAAGGCTACAAACCCCCTGCCTGCGTAACTGAAGATTATCCCCCAGCAGTAAGAGATTCAGGTCAGTGGACCTGAATCTCTGCATCAATCAGCTCTGATAACGACCTTTCACAACAAAATATGGTGGTTATTTAGCTAATCCTAGACACGGTATTTCTATCGCCGGACAGCGATCCATCACCACATTCAGCCCTGCCTCTTTAGCCAGTTTCGCCGCCTGTTCATTAATCACACCAATTTGCAGCCACAGGGTTTTCGCCTCAATCGCAATGGCCTCTTGCGCCACATCCAGGGCGGCCTCAGAGTTACGGAAAACCTCAACCATATCGACTTTCTGCGGGATATCAGCAAGGGTCGCATAAACCTGCTGTCCTGATAGGGTCTGCCCGGCAAGTTTTGGTGAAACAGGGATCACCTCGTATCCCTGCTGGAGTAAATAGTTCATAACTTCGTAGGAAGGACGATTGGTTTTCTCGCTGGCACCGACCAAAGCAATGGTGCGTGTCGTACGCAGGATCTCTTCAATGCTCAAGTTACTCATCATGTCTCCTTTAAATGGCGAAATATACCCGTCATACTTCAAGTTGCTTGGGTGTTGCCAGCCTTCAGGCAGCCGGATCATATCCTGTGTCTATGCTCATGACGGTCTGAGCTTTGCGCCTGCAAGCCACTCGAATTATTGAGGATATACACCCTCTGTTGGTTAATCTTCACTCAGTAGCGACAGGTCACTGGAGTTATTTGGTGTATATCATACACTTCAGGCCGCTTTTTTAATTTTTTCCTCTTGCAGCATCAATCTCTTCCAGTAATCTATTCAATATTCACATCAATCAGGAAAAAATCATGCATCTGACCACTCGTACTCTTTCAGAAAAAAAACATGTTGCCTTGGTTGCCCATGATCACTGTAAAAGTGCGCTATTGGCCTGGGTAGAACGTCATAAATCAGTACTGGAAAATCATACTCTGTATGCCACTGGCACGACGGGTAATATGATTCAACGCGCATCAGGTCTCGAAATCAATGCGATGATGAGTGGCCCGATGGGGGGCGATCAGCAGGTTGGCGCCATGATTGCTGAAGGTAAAATTGATGTTCTGATTTTCTTCTGGGACCCACTGAATGCCGTGCCGCATGATCCTGATGTCAAAGCGTTACTGCGTCTGGCAACCGTCTGGAATATCCCGGTTGCCACTAACCTGTCGACAGCTGACTTTATCATCCACTCACCGGGTTTTAATCATCCGGTAGAAGTTCAGATCCCAGACTATCAGCGTTATCTGGCTGACCGCCTGTAATCTTCAAGGACGATTGAGTACCGGCACGCCAAGTCGCTTTAATCCCTCAACAAACGAGGAGGGGTGTTGTTTACTGAACAATAACCAGACACGATGGCGTGCCCGGGTTAAAGCGACATAAAGTAAACGACGCTCTTCCGCATCCGGAAAATCCTCTGGTTGAGGTAATAGCACTTGCTCAAAAATAGACTCTCTCGCCTCAGCCGGAAACCCTTCTTTCCCGGCCTGTAAACCAAGAACAATCACGTAATCTGCTTCCTGCCCTTTACTGGCATGGATAGTCATAAAGTCAATATTGAGTTTCGGCCAGCGAGTCGTTGCATTATTCAGACAGGCAGGTCGTAAGAATTGATAGCGTGCAAGGATCAGAATACGCTGTTCCGGTAACGCATAACCACTCAGTTTATCCAGCAGGCTTTCCAGTTTGTCATCCACCAGCAAATTGACAGACTGTTTATTCCCTTTGGCCAGACTATTGAGCACTTTCTTTTGTTGCCAGGGATTCTGTTGTACCCACTGGTTTGCAATCTCACTAATGCGATTATTAAAGCGGTAGGTCGTGTCCAGCATACAGCTTTCACCGGCATTAAAATGCTGGCTGAACTCACTTGTCAGTGCAGTTTTCGCTCCGGCAAATCGATAAATAGCCTGCCAGTCATCTCCGACGGCATACAGTGAAGTATGGCTATTTTGTTGACGTAATGCCCTCAGTAACTCTGCGCGTTGCGGAGAGATATCCTGAAACTCATCCACCAGAATATGCTTCCACGGGCTGACAAATCGACCTTTCTCCAGCACATTTAGTGCCTGGTGAATCAGACCAGAAAAGTCAATCTCACCTGCGCTTCTCAGGGTCGTTTTCCAGCATTTGAGTAACGGTGCCATCAACTTAATACCACGGGTAAAACGCGGTTGCAGCTCTTCACTGGCACTGGCTATCATCTCGCTTTGCGAACCCCCTTGCATCCGTATCAGCGACAGCCAGCTATCCAGTTTTCCCGCCAGACGTGTGATTAACTTTTCATCCTGCCAGTACTCTCCTTCCGGTATGGTCCAATTCAGTTCCACTTCCAGCCATTGACGCCAGCCTTTTGCCATCGCTTTTTTTTCACGGCACTGCTGCTGCCAGCAGTCAATTAACAGTTGCTGACGTGCGGCAGTATTACTTTCCAGTTCACTGATCTGCGGAACTTTTTTACTTCCCTCAGCAATGATATGTAAAGCAAGTGCATGGAAAGTTTTTACGCTCAGAGAATCCGTGCCTAGCCTGGCAGCCAGTCGTTGCTCCATTTCCAGAGCCGCCTTGCGTCCGAACGCCAGCATTAAAATCTGCTCTTCAGCGACCTCTGAGCGCTGTAAAAGCCAGCCAACCCGAGCAACCAGTACTGATGTTTTGCCACTTCCAGCTCCCGCAAGCACCAGTAATGAATCTTCATCGTTCACAACAGCTTGTGCCTGGGCTGGGTTTAACGGGGAACTTTCTATATGTTCAAAAAACTCCGCATACTTCTCAAGCATATGACGAGTATAATACTCATTAAATTGCTGACGAAACGTATCGCCTTGCTCCAGTATCTGCTGGCAGCGATGTAAGGCCTCGCGGCACTGAGCAAATTCATTCAGGCGAACAATGGGAAGTGGCATGGCTGCAAATGCCTGGCGAACTCCCTGCTGTAACGTCAACAGGTCACGATGTTTAAGCCATTTTTCCTGGCGGCTCAGCCGTTGGATATTCTCCTGTTGTTCGCTAAGCACCTCAGCGGCAACATGACTCATCTCTTCACTCCAGCTTTGCCAGACATGATTGAGATGAGTAAAAAATCGTCGTGTTGCCTGCCATTCCGTACCGTGCAAACGAACGACCTGGTTATCTGGCAGGACAAATTCCAGCTCTCCCCAGACTAAACCTCGCTTACAGTTTATTTTAATTAACTGATTGAAAGGTATTAGATATTCATGATTATCACCTTTGACTTCAACTCCCGCTGGTAACAATTTCACCCGATTGTAAGGGTGTTGTGCTAAGTGTTTACCCAGGGAGGTTGCTCTAAGTTCCATGATGTATCTTATCCTGAAGAATGGGAGGCCCTCACTCAGTTTAACGACTGATGAGGTAACGCTCCAGGGTAAAAACGCGTTACTATTATTGTGTTGTATGCCATGAACCATTCAAGTCGCAGACAAGCCAGGCGTCGGCAGCTTGAAGTATGACATGTTTCGTTATATCAACAGGGAGTAATTATGCGTACTATTCTGAATGTATTGAATTTTGTACTGGGTGGTTTTGCAACTACGTTGGGATGGTTATTTGCCACTCTGATCAGCATGCTACTGATTATCACTTTACCTCTTACGCGTTCTTGCTGGGAAATCACCAAACTGTCGTTTATTCCTTACGGTAACGAAGCCGTGCATGTTGATGAACTGTATCCAGAAGATAAAAATGCCATAGCGAATACCGGCGGTACCTTGCTCAATATTGTGTGGTTCGTTCTGTTTGGCTGGTGGCTGTGCATTATGCATATTTGCGTCGGTATCACGCAGTGCATTTCTCTGATTGGTATTCCAGTTGGCCTGGCAAACTTTAAAATTGCTGCCATTGCTGTCTGGCCCGTAGGACGCCGCGTCGTTCCTGTTGAAGTGGCTCAGGCGGCACGTGTTGCTAACGCCCGGAATCGATTTTACTGAGGCTTTTTTGTGCTGATTATGACCCCGCTATTACAGCGTTACACATGGAGTAGCGCCTGGCTTTATAACCTGCGCATTTTGATTGCCCTCACGGGTACTGCGGTACTCCCCTGGTGGTTAGGCGATGCACGCCTAACCATACCTTTGACTCTCGGTGTCGTCGCCGCAGCGCTGGCTGATGTTGACGACAGGCTCACTGGACGTCTGCGTAATTTAATCATTACGCTGGTTTGTTTTTTTATTGCCTCGGCCTCTGTTGAACTGCTATTTCCTTATCCTTGGTTCTTTGCTTTAGGATTACTTATCTCCACCAGCGGATTTATTCTGCTTGGAGGATTAGGCCAGCGTTATGCAACAATTGCCTTTGGTGCCCTGCTAATTGCTATCTATACCATGCTGGGAACCTCGCTTTATGCGCACTGGTATCAGCAGCCGGTTTTATTACTGGCCGGTGCCGTCTGGTACAATATCCTGACACTGGCCGGGCATCTGATTTTCCCTATTCGTCCCTTACAGGACAATCTGGCGCGCTGTTATGACAATCTGGCTCATTATCTGGAAATTAAAGCAGCACTGTTTGATCCCGATATAGAACAAGAAAGTCAGGCCCCGGTATTTGAACTGGCGCTCGCTAACAGTCAGCTAGTGACCACCCTTGAACAGACAAAAACATCGCTGCTGACACGTCTGCGCGGTGATCGTGGACAAAAAGGAACACGTCGGACACTTCACTATTATTTTGTCGCACAGGACATTCATGAACGCGCCAGTTCATCTCATGTTCAGTACCAAAAACTACGTGATAAATTTCGCTACACCGATATCATGTTCCGTTTTCAACGCTTGCTGACCTTGCAGTCTCGGGCTTGTCAGCAGTTATCCCACTCCATACTATTGAATACACCTTACCAGCATGATGCACGCTTCGAGAGAGTATTCAGTCATCTTGATGCCGCATTAGATAAGGTCAGGGCCCTCCATGGCGCGTCGCCTGAATTCAAAGCACTGGGATTCTTACTGACCAATCTTCGAGCAATTGATGCTCAACTCGCTACTATCGAGTCCGAACAAGCGTTCGAAAAACCGCGTAGTGAGAAGGAAAGCCGACTTTCCGATGACAGACTGACCGGCCTGGGTGATACCTGGCAACGGTTATCACGGAACTTTACGCCGGAATCGGCCTTGTTCCGTCATGCCGTACGTATGTCGGTGGTACTTTGTATCGGTTATGCATTTATTCAATTAACGGGTATGCAGCACGGTTACTGGATCCTGCTGACCAGCCTGTTTGTCTGCCAGCCTAATTACAACGCCACCCGCCACCGTCTGGCGTTACGTATTATTGGCACGCTATTGGGGGTAGCGATAGGATTACCGATATTATACTTTGTTCCGTCACTCGAAGGGCAGCTACTCTTGATTGTCATTACCGGAGTCCTTTTCTTCTCTTTCCGTCATGTTCAATATGCCCACGCCACGATGTTTATTACCCTGCTGGTATTGCTCTGCTTTAACCTTCTGGGTCAAGGTTTTGAAGTCGCGTTACCACGGATATTTGACACAATTCTGGGCTGCGGTATTGCCTGGGCTGCGGTCAGTTTTATCTGGCCAGACTGGCGTTTTCGTCGTCTGCCATTGGTTATTAAACGCACACTTGACGCCAACTGTCGCTATCTTGATGCCATCCTTGAGCAATATCATCAAGGGCGAGATAACCGCATTGAGTATCGTATTGCCAGAAGAGATGCCTACAATAGAGGTGCGGAGCTGGCATCAGTTGTTTCAAATATATCGAGTGAGCCTCATGTCACCCCGGCACTGCATGAGATTGCATTTCGTTTATTATGTCTGAACCACTCTCTGAGTAGCTATATTTCAGCACTGGGTGCCCATCGTGAACAACTTACTAACGAGGCTATTTTACACCTGCTAGATGATGCGGTTTGCTATGTTGATGATGCCCTACATCACCTGCCAACCAACGATGAGCGTTTGCAAACAAGGCTGAATGATATTACCACTCGAGTCTCACACCTCGATGCACGTCCGGAAACAAAGGAACCGCTTGTACTACAGCAGATAGGACTGTTAGTCGCTCTGTTACCGGAAATTTCTCGTCTACAGCAGCAAGCTTCCCAGTTATCAGACTAACGAGAGTGGCGTTGTTCATAGCGACGCCACCACTCCATCAATTCCAGACGAACACTGGACGGTAATACCGCTTCATGAACCCCATTGATAGCCCCGGCAAGTGCCAGTAGCACTTTTACTCCAACGACTTTTTTATTATGTTTTAACCTTATCCATGAGCGCTTGGCGCCAAAAAGCTTGAGTGTTTCAGAGTCATTAATCCCTGCTTCACGCAGCATAATTTCTAGATTTAAGCTGATATTGGGTAAATCCTTCAGACGGTTAAGAGACTTACGCTGTGATTTTTCCCGGCGAGCATTTCTTAACGCGCTGGAAGAAAGTTCGATAAGATGACTGGTATCCCTCCAGAGTTCGTCATCGACCCGAAAATAATTAAGCTGAATGGGAAGCCCGCGTTTAAAATATTGCAATGCTGGTGCTGATTTTTTCGTAAAATAATCAGTACATTGTTCACACGCACGCAGATAAAGTTCACCGTCAGAAACCATCGCAAAGATCACTCCATCAACAAAAAGGCTGTAGCCGCCAAACAATGGGCGATAACCAATATCACCCAAGGTTGAGAGATTTTCCTGAGACTCACGGATTCTCGCATACGTTTGCTCTTTCATTAATTCTCCTTATGTATCAATAAGTAAAATAATCCTAATTCTACCCTTCACACTAATATCAAAATATAACCGGTCCTTTCAACAAAAAATAAGTAACGCTGTAACTCCCGGCCACAAGATTTTGATGCTGGATTGATTTGGATAAAAGAATTGAGAAGCACCCCGAAATTTTGGTTGATCTTTGCATTCACCGGGATTACTGTACATCTATACAGTAATGGTGCAGAGTGAGACCCTATTATGCGTTCATATGATTTCCCGACTTCATTCAGTTCTGCTACAGCGACATCAGCTTTTTCCGAAAAATCACAAACGTCTGTAGATATGTATGGTTTAATCAGTGAAATCGTCTATCGTGAAGATAAGCCTTGGGTAACCCATTGCATTTTACTCCCCCTTCTTCGGCAGTTAGGTCATCAATCTCGCTGGCAGCTTTGGTTAACTCCTCGGCAAAAACTCAGTCGCCAATGGTTACAAGCCGCAGGCTTACCTTTGAATAAAGTGATGCAGAGCCGCCAGTGCGCAGCAGCATGTACTGTAGATGCCATGGAAAAAGCGCTGCGGACAGGAAATTACAGTGTTGTGATCAGCTGGTTAAATGAAGACCTGACGGATGAAGAGCATCATCGGCTGAGTGTGGCTGCTGAATCAGGTAATGCGCTGGGTTTTATCATGAGACCGCAACATATTTCAGCCCACAGACCACAAAGCGGGATAAGAATTCAATCTAGTTTGTATCATTAAGTAAATTTAGGACAAGTCCTGAAACTTTTTTGACTTCTACGTTAATCAGAAACAAAAAAGCACTAATTCATTGAATATAAAATGAATAGGAAATAATACTACGGTAGTATTTCGCTCAAGAAACCGCCACGATTATAAAAAAATGTGCGAAATTACGTTTTTTTTTTATAATTCAAACAGACTTGATGCTTGTAAGTTTTTTATGACGTTGTAGACTTTACCTCGCCAGGGAGCTCTTCCATAATGCCGATACATCGGTTGATGTTACCCGGGTCGAAGGATTTTAACCACAAGTTCTAAGGTAACTTAGGACTCGTGGCCATTTTGGATGATAATGAGGCGCATAAAATGAAAAAGACAGCTATCGCAATTGCTATGGCACTGGCTGGTTTCGCTACCGTAGCGCAGGCCGCTCCGAAAGACGACACTTGGTATGCGGGTGGTAAACTGGGCTGGTCTGAATACCATTCTACTGCTACTAATCCAAGCCTGCAAAACAGTGGCTCAACTAACAACAATCAGCTCGGTGCTGGTGCCTACGCTGGCTATCAGGTTAACCCGTATGTTGGTTTTGAAATGGGTTACGACTGGTTAGGTCGTATGGCTTATAAAGGCAGCAACAGTAACGGTGCATTCAAAGCTCAAGGCGTTCAACTGACCACCAAACTGAGCTATCCAGTTCTGAACGACGTAGACGTTTATACCCGTCTGGGTGGTATGGTATGGCGCGCAGACTCCAACCTGAACTATGGCGATACTCGCGTTAAAAACAACGATACCGGTGTTTCACCTGTATTCGCTGGTGGTATTGAGTGGGCAGTAACCCCCGATATCGCTACCCGTGTGGAATATCAGTGGATTAACCACATTGGTGACAGAGATACCGTACATGCTCGCCCAGACAACGGCATGCTGAGTGTTGGTGTTTCTTACCGTTTCGGTCAGCAGGAAACTGTTGCTCCAGCTCCAGCTCCAGCTCCAGCTCCAGCTCCAGAAGTACAGACCAAGCACTTCACTCTGAAGTCTGACGTTCTGTTCACTTTCGGTAAATCAACGCTGAAAGCTGAAGGTCAGCAAGCTCTGGATCAACTGTACAACGAGCTGAGCAGCCTGGATCCAACTGACGGTTCTGTTGTTGTTCTTGGCTTCACTGACCGTATCGGTTCAGAGCAATTCAACCTGAAACTGTCTGAGCAGCGTGCACAAAGCGTTGTTGACTACCTGGTAGCTAAAGGTATCCCAGCTGACAAGATCTCTGCTCGCGGTATGGGTAAAGCAGATCCAGTTACTGGCAGCACCTGTGACAACGTAGCACCACGTGCTAAACTGATTGAGTGCCTGGCACCGGATCGTCGTGTAGAGATCCAGGTTAAAGGTATCAAAGACGTTGTTGTTATGCCTGCTGAATAAGCTGAACATCGTTTTGAAAAAACCCGCTTAAGCGGGTTTTTTTTATCTTATCATTCGGAAATAGCGCAGCTACTCTTGTGAGAGCATAGCCTGAAGGTCTTGTCTCAATGTTGAGATTTTACTTTCCACCTTCTCTTTTCGCTCAGCATCTTCAATCAACTGCACAATAGTTTCGGATAAGGTTATATTCCGGCGCTGCGCCAGACCAGCCAGCCTTTGCCAAACAAGATATTCCAGATCGATAGATTTTTTTCGTGTGTGCTGATGCTCAGCATTAAAATGACGCTTACGTCGGGCACGAATAGTCTGCTTCATCCGATTATCTAATCCCGGATTCATATGAAGCTCGATCCAGTCTTGGACTAAAATCGGGGCATTCTCCAGAGCAAGGAGTTTTTCTACAGCCTCATGTGCTGCACTGGTTTCAAGATAGCGCGTAATCAACTCGCCTTCGCGATGTTTCTTCACCAGATACTTCCACTTCCAGCCGCTCTCGAGATTTTCCAACTGTTGATATTTCATTGTTGTCTCAGTGTGACCGTTTTCACTTACACCAGAATAGCAGTTTTTGTAGTATTTCTTGAACTGAAAATAGCTGACCTGAGAAGGATAACCGGATGTTACTGCTTTATCCGTGTGCTCCCTCAGGGATTCTAGTATAATCACGCCTTTAAAATCTTATTGATAAATATATAACGACTTTGACGACTCATCGACTCGACTGGCGTGCTCTCGTTCCTGATACGGATAGTTATCAGGAGATTTTTGCACAGCCTTATGACAACGACTTTGCACCATTCTCGAGTGTTCAAGCCCGATTAACCTATGGCATTGAACAGTTTCATCTTTCTGACACATCAGCCATTATGCTGATTAAAGCTGCTGAAGAGACTGAGTATCTCGGCCTTATTGCTGCAGCCATTGAGGAGACACGAACACAAGAAGATGCCCTTGCCGGTGGTCATTATAGTATAGAGGGAAATCTGGTCACTCTCCGCCCTGCCACACAGCCCGAAGATAACTTCGCTGCTGTAGGCGAGATAATCATTGCCGACTGGGTGGAAAATGAGCAGCTGTTCGGTTGTGTTCGTCAGTTTGCTGGTGAAATTAGCATTGAACCCGGTCTGATACATAAAGCAAATGGCGGTATGCTGGTTCTGTCATTACGCAGTATTCTTGCCCAACCCCTGCTTTGGCTACGCCTGAAACAAATGATTGTGCAAGGCCGTTTCGACTGGATGCCACCAGATGAAACACGCCCCCTGCCGGTTAAAATTCCCTCACTGCCACTGGATGTCAAGCTGGTTCTGGTGGGTGACCGTATTTCGCTGGCTGACTTCCATGAGATGGAGCCAGAAATGGCTGCGGTGGCTATTTATAGCGAATATGAAGATAGCCTGCAAATTACTGAAGCTGAAGATGTTGCTTTGTGGTGTCAGTGGGTAGTCAGTATCGCACAGCAAAAATCTCTGCCAGTCCCTGCGGCAGACGGCTGGGTTCCGCTACTAAGAGAAGCGACACGTTTTACCGGCGATCAGGAGGCTCTCCCCCTCTGCCCTGCCTGGATTACCCGTCAGTTAAGTGAAGTTGCTCCCTTCTGCGAACAAGCGCAATTTAGCGCTGCTGCACTGGAGCAGATGCTGGAACAGCGAGCCTGGCGAGAAGGCTTCCTGGCTGACCGTATGCAGGATGAAATCTTGCAGGAACAAATCCGTATTGAGACCGAAGGTGAGATGGTCGGTCAAATTAATGCGCTATCTGTTGTTGAATTTCCGGGGCATCCACGTGCCTTTGGTGAGCCATCCCGTATTAGCTGCGTGGTTCATGCGGGTGACGGGGAGTTTACCGATGTGGAGCGAAAAGCTGAGCTAGGCGGAAACATCCATGCTAAAGGCATGATGATTATGCAGGCATTTTTAATGTCAGAATTGCAACTCGAGCAACATATTCCGTTCTCAGCCTCAATCACCTTTGAGCAATCCTACGGTGAAGTTGATGGTGATAGTGCATCAATGGCCGAATTGTGCGCATTAATCAGTGCACTGGCCAACGTACCTATTTCTCAGCATATTGCTCTGACAGGCTCAGTCGATCAGTTTGGTCGTATGCAACCTGTGGGTGGGTTGAATGAAAAAATTGAAGGCTTCTTTCGCATTTGCCAACAACGTAATTTTACCGGCCAGCAGGGTGTCATTATCCCGGCCGCTAACGTGCGACATCTCACGCTTCATAAAGAAGTGTTAGAGGCTGTGGAACAAGAAAAATTCTCGGTCTGGGCGATTGACGAAGTAGCTGATGCGTTACCCTTGTTAACTACCCTTCCATGGGATGGTGAAGAGCAAAACACCCTGATGAATGCGATACAAGAGCGTATTGCTCAGATAATCGCACCGGATGTAGCTCCTCGTCCCTGGCCGTTACGCTGGCTAAACTGGTTCTCTCACAACTGATCGGACTTGTTGGGCGTACACCTGTAAGCTAATCTGCGGACTTCATTAAAAAAAGGCATACTTTAGACATGGTAGATAAACGCGAATCTTATACAAAAGAAGACCTTCTTGCCTCCGGGCGCGGTGAATTATTTGGTGCAGAAGGCCCACAATTACCAGCACCTAGCATGCTGATGATGGACCGCGTGGTCAAAATGACCGAAGGCGGCGGTAACTTTGATAAAGGTTACGTTGAAGCTGAGCTGGATATCAATCCTGACTTGTGGTTCTTCGGTTGCCATTTTATTGGCGATCCGGTAATGCCGGGCTGCCTGGGTCTCGATGCCATGTGGCAGCTGGTTGGTTTCTACCTCGGCTGGTTGGGTGGTGAAGGTAAAGGCCGTGCATTAGGTGTAGGTGAAGTGAAATTTACCGGCCAGGTACTGCCGACAGCGAAAAAAGTGACTTATCGCATTCACTTTAAACGTATCGTTAATCGTCGTCTGATTATGGGACTGGCGGATGGTGAAGTACTGGTTGACGGGCGCGTAATTTATACCGCTAATGACCTGAAAGTAGGCCTGTTTAAAGATACATCTGCTTTCTAGCCCATCGATGAAGGCATTCACTGAATGCCTTCTTTTTATTGAGTCTGCTGTTATTAGTGACTACTCCCCGCCGTAAATGGCCTCTGCAGACATGTCTGTTTTAAGCTGTCACAGCCCTGATTTCCATGGCTTCTCGCCAACCGCCTAACCAATGTGATCGTTGATCGATGATTTGGTAAGGACACATTTCTTTAGAACGTCCGGTGATACCTGCTTGATAACCACGTTGGTGAGCCCGCTCCAGGCGATCTCGTTTCTGTCTCTTCATGCCTCGTTTCCCTCATTTTATTTGCAGGTGGAAATGAAAACAGCAATTGCACTGGTTGCAATCACACCTAATGAATAACGTGAAAAACGCCCTCAGTCAACGAGTAAAATTCATACAATTGTAATGCTCGTCCTGTTCTTAACTTTTTGAGCTCTCTGTTCTGCTAACATCTGAGAATTTCAGGCAAAAAAAACGTGGCCACCAAGGACCACGTTTTGTATAGCGTTAAAAATATTACTGTCGACGTAAAAGTTCTGAAGCCATGCTCTGAGCTTCCTGCTGCCAGGCCTGTGCCAGAGTCTTCACCATCGCATCATAACCATCATCCTGCTGATTAAGTTCAATACGGAAAGGACGGTTAATGATTTCATTATTTTGTTTCAACAGCCATTCACCGCTGACGATAACTTTACCGTCATAGCGACCATGAAAACCGGTAATGTTCACCGTCAAAGTACTCTGCTCACTCGCCAGTGGTTGTGACGCAATAATCCAGCCAGGCATCGCCTGACTGAGATTATTTATCAGCGTGTTGCGTAATTGCTGATCCAGAGGACTTGCCCACAGATTGTTCGTCGCAATCACATACTGTACATCAGAGGTCTGATATACCACCCCATTAGCAGCCAGGTAATCAGCCAGGACTATCTGATCAATCCACAGCAGATGACTGCCTGTCTGACTCACAACCTGACTGGCAGGTTGTGCATTAACTGGCAACTGGTAATAAACTTTACCGTTATTGTTGCTACTGCAAGCTGCCAGCAGTAATACCGCAATAACCATTAGCCACTTTTTCATTATTTGGCCCTTTTTGGCTGTGGATCGGGTTTATCTTTTGCTTCAAATACCAGCGCGTTGCTCTTGTCATTCAGCGTTCGCAATACCGGCTGAAGCTCCCGTAATACCTGATCAAGACGCTGCATATCGGTCACCATCTTGTTATACGCAGCAGAACCTGGCTGGAAGCCCTGCATGCTCCGATTCAACTCCTGCAATGTCTTTTGCATATCAGCCGGAAGCTGCTGCATTGACTGGCTTGAGGTGAGCTTACTAAGGTTATCTAACGTCTGTTGCAAGCGTTTCAGCGTCTGCTGGCTTTCATTCAGCGTTTCAGTCGCCTGCTGGATCATCGGATTCAGTGGTAAATTATTCACTTTATCCAGCGTATCCAATAGTTTTTGCTGAATTTGTGCCAGTCCAACACTGATAGTCGGAATAACAGGATAGCCATCTATCTTATTCGCTTCTTTTTCCAATTTTTCATTTGGATAAAAATCAAAGTCGATAAACAGTGCGCCAGACAGCAAATTACCCGTTTTCATTGAGCCCCGTAGCCCATTATTAATTAACTCGGTAATATTATTCGGAATATTGGTTTCCTGGCCGACGATGTTCTTCAGCCGTTCAGGTTCAATACGAATCAGCACTGGCGTACGGAAATTACTGTCTAATTTTTGCTGCATTTGTTCAGTAAAGAAAGGAACTTGCGCCACGCTTCCCAAACGAATACCACGAAACTCAACAGGTGCACCTGGCAACAGGCCGCGAATGGAGTCTTTAAACAGCATCAGGAATTCAATATTTTCTTTATACAACGAGTCCTGAATACTCTTTTGATCGTCAAATAACTGATAATCTGCCCCTGTTTCTACTGGCGTTCCCCAGTCCAGTCCTTCCGGGACATCAAAACTCACCCCACCACTGAACAAGGTCGTCAGGGATCCCATCTGAATACTCATCCCCTGGGAAGAGAAGTCTACCGCGATACCACTGTCTTTCCAGAAACGAACATTATTAGTAATAAGCTTGTCGTTTGGCGCAGCAATAAACAGCTGATAAGTAATCATGCGCTTGTTGGCATCAAAATTACTGGCTTCGACCGACCCGACACGATAGCCGCGAAATAATACCGGATCACCAGGGTTGAGTTGGCCCGCTTTCTTACTGTCGAGAGTAATACGGATCCCTTTCGCATCAGGTGGCGCAAGCGGAGGCGAATCCAGCAGAGAATATTGCTCTAAATGTTCACCTTCAGAGCCTGGCTGTAGTTCAATATAGGCGCCCGAAAGTAAGGTTCCAAGCCCCGACACACCATCACGCCCAATTTGCGGTTTAACCACCCAAAAAACAGAATCCTCACGTAATAGCTTTTCCATGCCTGAATTAAGACGTGCAGTAATTCGGACATGATGTAAATCATCACTGAGTACGGCCGTTTCGACTATACCAACATCAACACTACGACTTTTAATTGATGTTTTTCCCCCTTCAATACCTTCAGCATTGGTGGTTGTCAGAACAACTTGTGGTCCCTGGTGGCTATAATGATAGAATAATATCCAGGCTCCTATCAGAGCCGTAATAATTGGGAAGATCCAGACGGGGGACCAGCGTTTTAGCTTCTGAACCTTAGCCTCACCTTTGTTATTCTCCATCTGTGGAGGACTCCTTATTTAAATCGTCGTCTCTGATATCCCAGGACAAACGAGGATCGAAGGCTGCTGCTGAAAACATGGTTAAAATAACAACCAGTGAAAACATCAATGCTCCAATATCCGGGTGGATATTCATGACTCCTCCCATTCTGACTAGCGCGGAAAGTACAGCAATAACGAACACATCAATCATTGACCAGCGACCAACAAATTCAACCACTTCATAGATAGAATGCATTTTCTCCCGGTCTTTCTTATGCGGGCGTTTTGCATCCCAGCATAACCAACCAATAGCAATCATCTTTAAAGTCGGCACCATAATACTGGCGATAAAAATAACCATTGCCACGGGATAAGAGCCTTCACTCCAGAGCAAAACAACGCCTTCCATAATCGTCGAGGCATATTTGCTACCTAAAAAATCGGTCACCATGATAGGCAACAGATTAGCCGGAAAGTAGAGCATAATAGAGGTCAGTAATAGGGCCACAGTCCACTGTAAACTATTTTTACGCCGGGCATGACCTCGTGACTGGCAACGTGGGCATTCCAGCATATCGGCCGGAATAATGGCTGTGCAACAGGTACAGGAACGAAGCCCCTGTTTCAAGCCAGTCTCACCCACCACAAGCTCCTGACTCAGTACCGGTAGCGGTTGAATATCATCCCATAGCCAGCGCTTATCAACATACATAAATGCCATGAGCTGTAAAATACAAAACAAGCACCAGGGAATAAAGCTACTGCCAATACCGATGCTGCCGTAGGCCATCAGTTTGACGAAACTCACCAGAACCCCGGCAAGAAAAATTTCTGCCATACCCCAGCTTCTCAGCTGAAAAAGGGCCCGAGCCATCCATTTTTTAAGGGCTAGAGGGAGTCTGACGCGGTTAACCAATAACAGAATGATGATGAGCAGTAATGCCGGAAATATCTGGACAAAAAGCAGGAAGAAGGTGCCCAGGCTGGCATAGTCTTCATCGAATAAGACATTGGGTATTTGCAGCAATGTTACCTGGCTACTGATCCCAGCCACATTCATATTGACGAAAGGAAATAAATTAGCCAGCAATAACATAAATAATGCGACCAACGCATATACCGTTGGTCGTTTACGCGGAACAGACCACTGAGCCGCCAGCATCGTCCCACAACGTGGACAAGCGGCTTTATAGCCATCTTCCAGTGCGGGCAGCCGCACCAGCAAATCACATTGGGGGCATAAAATATGTGATTCATGATGGTGCTCTGCACACATGGATACTCTCCTGATTTTACTCGCCGTCTTTAAGCGATTCGAGGTATTCCCAACGCTCAAATGCCTGTTCTAACAACTGCTCTGCATCCACAAGTTCAGCAAGCACTTTTTGGGTCGTGTCATGAGGCTGATTGAAAAAATCAGCATCACTCACCTTTGCCTGGAGTGCTTCAAGCTCTGCTTCAAGTTGTTCCAGCTTTTTCGGCAACTGTTCTAATTCACGTTGCAGATTATAACTGAGTTTACTTGCCGCTCGTTTAACTGTTTCAGGCTTGCTTTCCGGGCTGCTCTGCGTTTTTGTCGCAGTAACCGTGCGCAGAGGCTGAATCGACCCTTGCTGGCCTTTGGCATCGAAATACCCGCCGACGTAGCGTCCTATCTTCCCTTCACCTTCAAAAATCCAGCACTCAGTGACGGTATTATCAACAAACTGACGATCATGGCTCACCAGCATGACAGTGCCCTGATAGCCCTCAATAAGCTCTTCCAGAAGTTCCAGTGTTTCTACATCCAGATCGTTCGTCGGTTCATCGAGTATCAGTAAATTACTGGGCTTCAGGAATAAACGAGCCAGTAAAAGACGGTTACGCTCACCACCAGAAAGAGCACGAACCGGTGTCATCGCACGTTTAGGGTGGAACAGGAAGTCTTGAAGATAACCTAAGACATGACGTGGTCGGCCGTTCACCATGACTTCTTGCTTACCTTCAGCCAGGTTATCCATAACCGTACGGTCTGGATCTAATTCAGCACGGTGCTGGTCGAAGTACGCCACTTCAAGTTTGGTGCCGCAGTGAACACGACCGCTGTCTGCTTCAAGTTGACTCAGCATCAGTTTCAGCAGCGTGGTTTTACCACAACCGTTTGGTCCCACCAGGGCAATTTTATCTCCACGCATAACTTGTGCGCTGAAATCACGAACCAATGTCTTACCAGCAACCTGATAACACACATTTTCCATTTCGAAGACAATCTTACCTGAACGGCTCGCTTCTTCGACCTGCATCTTCGCACTGCCCATGACTTCACGACGTTCACTGCGTTCGCGGCGCATCGCTTTAAGAGCACGAACACGGCCTTCATTACGCGTACGGCGAGCCTTAATACCCTGACGGATCCAGACTTCTTCTTGTGCCAGTTTACGATCGAATTCTGCATTCTGTAGTTCTTCAACACGTAACGCTTCTTCTTTGGCCAGCAAGTAGGCGTCATAGTTCCCCGGATAAGAGACCAGTTTACCGCGATCTAAATCGACAATGCGCGTCGCCATATTGCGAATAAATGAACGGTCATGGGAGATAAAAATGATGCTTCCCTGGAAGGTTTTCAAAAAACCTTCCAGCCAGTCAATGCTTTCAATATCCAGGTGGTTAGTCGGTTCATCTAACAACAAAATACGAGGTGAACTCACCAGTGCCCGACCTAATGCCGCTTTACGTAACCAGCCGCCCGAAAGCGCTGACAATTCCGTATCAGCATCTAACCCAAGCTGTTCCAGAACTTCGTTGATGCGGCTATCTAACTGCCACAAGCCTTGATGATCCAGAATTTCCTGAATACGCGCCATTTCATTAAGATTTTTTTCGCTAGGATCAGTCATCACCTTATGCGAAATCTCATGGTAGGCTTTTAAATGTTCAGCCTGTTCTTCTACGCCTTCAGCAACAAAATCATACACCGTTCCGGCAACGTTACGCGGCGGATCCTGCTGTAAACGAGCCACAATCAAATCTTGTTCGTAAATCATACGCCCGTCATCGAGCGGCAGTTCACGGTTAAGGATTTTCATTAACGTTGATTTGCCTGCGCCATTACGGCCGACCAGACAAACACGTTCATTTTCTTCGATATGTAATTCGGTATTATCCAGCAACGGCGCGTCGCTGAATGACAACCAAGCACCATGCATACTGATTAAAGACATGACTAAGACTTCCGGGATTCGTGAGTGACTAACCAGCAATTATGGATCTGGCGATTACGTACAAAGTCCTGCGACTGCGTTTTCTGGGTAATTTCTTGTGCAACTAACCCGAGCTCCGCAAGACCAGTGAAATTCATTTTAAAACCACGTTTATTATTGGAAAACATGATGGTGCCACCAGGACGTAATAAGCGTTTCAGATCTTTCATTAAGTCCAGATGATCACGTTGTACATCGAAACTGTCTTCCATACGTTTGGAGTTCGAAAACGTCGGTGGATCGATAAAAATCAGATCAAACTGTTCATCGCTTTCACGCAACCAGCTCAGGCAGTCTGCCTGAATTAAGCGATGTGGACGTCCTGTTAAACCGTTAAGGCGTAAGTTTCGTTCTGCCCATTCAAGATAGGTACGTGACATATCAACCGTGGTAGTGGTGCCTGCGCCCCCCAGACCGGCATGAACAGTGGCACTGCCGGTATAAGCGAACAGGTTAAGGAAATCTTTCCCTTTACTCATTTCACCTAACATACGACGAGCAATACGGTGGTCAAGGAACAGGCCCGTATCAAGATAGTCCGTGAGATTGACCCATAAGCGCGCGTTATACTCGCTCACTTCCATAAAGTCACCTTTCTCACCCATTTTTTGATACTGATTTTTGCCCTTCTGACGCTCACGCGTTTTGAGAACTAATTTATTACCAGGTAGCTCCAGCACACTTTGCGTGGCAGCAATCACATCAAACAGGCGCTGACGGGCTTTTTGAGGCTCCACCGTTTTCGGTGGAGCATACTCTTGTACCACGACCCAGTCACCATAACGATCGACAGCAACATTGTATTCCGGCAGATCGGCATCATAGATGCGATAACAGGTGATCCCTTCCTGACGCGCCCATTTATCAAATTTTTTGGCATTCTTGCGCAGGCGGTTGGCATAATCATCAGCAATCTGACTGATTGCTCCCGTGCTCCCTGGTATATGAGCGGCAAGCGTATAGTTTTTCTGCACGCAATCAAGCGGACCATTTTTAGCTTTAAACTGACGATCTGCCCGCAATTGCAGACAGCTCAACAATTCTGGCGAGGCACTGAATAAAGATAAATGCCAGCCACCAAACTGCTCTTTAAACCGACGACCAAGCAAGTTGTGCAACGCAATCAGCGCAGGTTCACTTTCCAGACGCTCTCCGTAAGGAGGGTTACTGATAAGCGTTCCAACAGGGCCTTCCGGTAATGGGTTGGTCAGTTTAGTGACATCCTTCATTTCAAACTGGATGAGATCTGCCAGACCCGCACGACGGGCATTAGAACGGGCATGTTCAATTACACGACGGTCATTATCAGAACCAAAGAAGCGAGAGGTATAGTGACGAGCACCTTCACGTGCCCGGCGTTGTGCTTCCGTTTTCACCTCTTCCCATAATTCAGGATTATGCAGCGCCCAGTTCTGGAAGCCCCAGCGCTGACGATTCAAGCCAGGCGCACGGTCGGTGGCTATCATCGCCCCTTCAATCAGCAAAGTACCAGAACCACACATCGGATCAAGCAGTGGGGTGCCTGGCTGCCAGCCAGAACGCATGACGATAGCAGCGGCGAGAGTCTCTTTAATTGGTGCCGCGCCAGTTTCGTCACGATAACCACGCTGATGCAGCCCTTCACCACTTAAATCAAGAGAGATACTGGCAGTTTCTTTATTCAGCCAGACATTAATACGCAGATCGGGTGATTCACGATTAACATCAGGGCGAGGTAAATTTTTGCGGGTAAAAGAGTCAACAATGGCATCTTTGACTTTCAATGCACCGTACTGACTATTACGGATAGTGTCATTCAAGCCACTAAAATGCACCGCAAAGGTTGCTTCCGGCCCAAATATAGCTGGCCAGTCGATAACCTGTACCCCGATGTAGAGATCAAGATCGCTATAGACTTTACATTCCGTCAAAGGTAACAGAATGCGTGATGCCAGGCGGCTCCACATCAAACTTTGGTAAAGAAGACGTGAATCTCCCTGGTAATGTACGCCGCCCTGCACAATTTTGCAGTTCAGCGCGCCTAAGCTTTCTAGTTCTGTTTTTAATAGCTCTTCAAGACCACGCGCCGTGCTGGCAAACAGAGAATTCATATCGTCACTTATCAAAAAAAATAAAATTGTCCCGCATTATAGCTAATCCGCCACGCATGTCATAAAGTTGGCCGGGTTAATTTCGCGAGACCCTGATTAATTGAGTATTTTGGAGTGTAAATTTCACGAAAGTGACTCCAGACCACATGTACTATAGCGGGTATATTGACAGAGGACCCTATGATTAACTTATCTCAGCTTCATATCTACCCGATAAAGTCGATGCGTGGCCTGGCACTTTCTCATACCCAGATTTCGACCAGCGGAGCCGCTTTCGACCGTATTTTTATGGTAACGGAACCCGATGGCACCTTTATTACTGCACGGCTTTATCCACAGATGGTGCTGTTTACTCCCGCACTATTACCTGATGGGCTGTACCTGAATGCACCCGATGGCAGTTCTGCAACCATTCGTTTCGCTGATTTTATGTCAGCTCCAGCCCCTACTGAAGTCTGGGGAAGTCACTTTACAGCACAAATCGCCCCCGATGAGATCAATGACTGGTTAAGCGGCTTTTTTCCACGTCCGGTGCAACTACGTTGGGTAGGGGAGCATTTGACGCGACGTGTGCAACAGCATGAAGAAACTCCACTTTCCTTTGCGGATGGCTTTCCCTACTTGCTGACAAACGAAGCCTCGTTACGCGATTTACAGAAACACTGCCCGGCCAGTGTCGCCATGAACCAATTTCGCCCCAATCTGGTCGTCACCGGCATTCCTGCCTGGACTGAAGATAGCTGGCAAGTTATACGTATTGGTGGCGTCACTTTTGACGTTGTCAAACCTTGTAGCCGCTGCGTTTTGACGACAATTAGTCCGGAACGAGGACGCAGGCATCCTGCAGGTGAACCTCTGGCAACGTTACAAAGTTTTCGTACCGCGCAAGGAACCAGCGATGTTGATTTTGGCCAGAATCTGATTGCCCGCCATAGCGGTATTATTCGTGTCGGTGATGAAGTGGAAGTACTGGCAACCAAACCCCCTCAATTGTATGGATCCGGTACAGTCGTCGAAAACCTGCCCGAGAAAACAGTTGCCAGCAATCAGGTCACCATTAACTGGGCCGGACAAATTTTTCAGGGGAATAACCAGCAGATTCTGCTAGAACAGCTAGAAATGCAAGGGATCAAGGTGCCTTATTCTTGTCGAGCGGGGATTTGTGGCAGCTGTCGAGTTCGCGTCCTGGAAGGTGAAGTCCATGCGCTTAAAAAAGGTGCTGTTTCAGGCGATGGGACAGCATTAAGTTGTAGTTGCGTGCCAACAGGGAACCTGTGCGTGGCACCAAACTAAACCGCGTATTCCAGTCCCATATAATGAACGTCAGGCTGAGGTGTCAGTCTGTCGTTCATTACTTTAATCACGTCACCCAGTTGCATTGTTCGCCCGGCCAGAGTCAACTCTGCCTGAGCCAGTAAACAGAGTGCTGCATTATCACCGGCTTCAATGACCAGTAGATTCACTTGCTGCCTGTTGTCGCGCAGCCACGCACAGGCTGCCGACCCTACTTCGGGTTGCCAGTCATTATTATGATTATGGGTTACGAAATACCAGCTTTTAGGCATCTGTGGTTTTAGAAAACGGATTGCGACCAAGGCATTTAAAACCAGCTCAGCACGCTGTTCATCACTTAATTCCAGACGACGACAGGTTTCTTCAAAAGAAAAATATAATGCCGCATCATCGACACAAAAACCTGATTTTTCAAAAGCATCAGGCGTTAACATTTTTCGGGGAAAACGTGAACGAAAGAGCATTCCATTAGCCAGGTCGAGCATCATCCGATCATGCTCTTCATCAAAATACCATAGCCAAGCGTCGTCTGGTTTAATTCGCATTATGCTTTCCTTATATTAAGCTCATTCCTATTGCTACTTGAATATTCATCCTTAATAAGAAGTTTCAAATATGTTTAAATAAGCATCAGCTAAAGAATATAAATCAACCAGGACTGAAAATAAAGTCCTGGTGTCATGGAAGTAGCAATTATTTACAGATGCGTGACGATTTCTTTAATCAGCGTCGGACCTTTATAAATAAATCCTGAGTATATTTGTACCAGGGAAGCCCCCGCTGCCATTTTTTCACGCGCAGAAATGACAGAATCAATCCCCCCTACGCCAATAATCGGTAAGCGACCATTTAATTCCAGAGATAAACGACGAATAATCTCTGTACTTTTTAGCTGTACCGGACGACCACTCAGGCCTCCCGCTTCATCACAATATTTCATCCCCTGAACTAAACTTCTGTCCAGTGTCGTATTGGTAGCAATGACACCATCAATATTATGTCTGACCAAACTATCAGCAACCTGAATTAATTCTTCTTCAGAAAGATCCGGTGCAATTTTTACTGCTACCGGAACATATTTATGATGATATTCGTGCAACTGTTGCTGTTTGTTTTTAATACTACTTAACAGCGAATCCAGTGCATCACCATATTGCAAGGTACGCAGGCCTGGGGTATTTGGTGATGAGATATTGATAGCGATATAGCCCGCATAAGGATACGTTTTATCCATACAAGCTAGATAATCGTCTTCCCCCTGCTCTACTGGCGTATCTTTATTTTTACCAATGTTGATCCCTAGAATCCCATCAAAATGCGCTTTTTTGACATTCTCAACCAGGTTATCAACTCCCTGGTTATTAAAGCCCATACGATTGATCAGACCTTCTGCCTCAGGCAGCCTGAAAATACGTGGTTTATCATTCCCCTGCTGTGGACGTGGCGTGACGGTACCGATTTCAATAAAACCAAAACCCAGAGCACCCAGAACATCGATGCACTCACCATTTTTGTCCAGCCCAGCAGCTAAGCCAAGAGGATTTTTAAAGGTCAATCCCATGCAGGTTACTGGCTTGGCTGGCAGGTTCTGACGAATGATTCTTTCAAAAGGTGTACCACTGATACGACGAAGTTGCTGAAAGGTCAGATTATGAGCGCGTTCAGCATCGAGCTGAAATAGAGCTTTGCGAACGAAGGGGTAGAACATGACTTCTCCTGGATTCCCGGTGTGCAGACCGGGGCAGTATTATTCACTATCTCCTGCCCGATTGGAATTGACTGAATGCAAAAAATACAGAATAACTCAATGAGATGGCCCATTGAGAAAAATATTTTTCTGATTTAACGGGAAAGATAACGTTAAAGAAACACCCCGATAATCAGAGGAATACCTTCGATATACACTTTTTTGGGTTTTAAATGCCGGAAAAGTCATTTAGATAACCCCCTTCTCTCTGACAGAATTCAGTCATCAAACTATCTATGTCTCAATCATTCACGTGATGTGATGAGGAAAAGTCAGAAAGAACTGAAAAATCAGGTGATGAAGCAATATCGGGACTCAGATAACACGAAACGATGACAAATATCTTTGCGAATATATCAGTGATTAGGAGACGTTATGCGAGTAATAACCCTGGCCGGAAGCCCCCGCTTTCCCTCACGCTCCAGCGCATTGCTGGAATATGCCCGTAAGCAGCTACGTAAGCGAGATATTGAAGTGTATCACTGGCATCTACAAAATTTTGCCCCTGAAGATCTTCTTTATGCACGTTTTGACAGCCCTGCATTACAAACCCTGACCGAGCAGCTAGCCACAGCAGATGGCATTATCATCGCGACCCCCATATATAAAGCCTCATTTTCTGGTGCTCTCAAGACGCTGCTTGATCTCCTTCCTGAACGCGCACTGGATAACAAAGTGGTGCTTCCCCTCGCCAGTGGCGGCACTATCGCCCATATGTTAGCGGTCGATTATGCTCTGAAACCAGTATTGAATGCACTGAAAGCACAGGAAATTTTACAGGGTGTCTTTGCCAACGATAGCCAGGTTACTGACTATCAGCATAAACCGCAATTTACGCCGGATCTTAAACAGCGTCTGGATGACTCATTACATCTTTTCTTACAAGCATTGCAACGGAGAAATATAAAGGTTACTGCGTTATTAGCTCAACCAGTACTGACCAATACAACGGTGAAAATAGCATCATAGAGTAGATACTCTATGATGCTTGGCAGCAAGAGTTCAAGAGTACGCTCTCTTAATAAGAGAGCTATTGAAAATAATACTGAATCAACCAAGCATATTTTCACGTTCAATTATGGCGACTCAAACAGAATAGATACTCTTTCTATACAGTCACTTATCTAAAACCCTCTTCTCTTTATGCTGTAAGAAATCATTCCAACAATAAAATCCCTTTCACTAACATTTTATTTTAAGACAAACCTCAACACTCGAAACCCAAGTCAAGTAAATCAATATACAACTGAGCTTATTTTATTGGACAAATGAAATATTTATTAATGAATTTTCAAAAAATACCCTCATTATTATAGTGACTCCCCCCTCGTATTAATGATAGAAATAGAAGCGTAAAGACTGCCTTTATCTGTACTAACATTAACTTTGCCATTACAAGGAGTAATATACATGCAAAATAAAACCATTATTGTTATACCTAAAAAACCTCGCCCTATACTGCTGCCACACCATCTGTAAGTGAACATACTCAGGTATCTTATGATACCTGAGCAATATATATCAGCTAGCCAAAATGACTCACTACGGACAGTCGCATAATATACAGGGTTATGGCGTATCAGCAGTGTAAAAAGAGCCGTACTTACCTGGATTAATAACTGCATTGATACTCACCAGGGGAGAAAACCGTGGATTCTGGCAACTTAAAGCCGAAACTTTATTGTTCGGTAAGCATACAAAATGAAAGTATTATCGCAATACGTGATGATGAAGAGTTCATAATAGAACCCCTACCTTTCAAGCATGATCTGGTATTAAAAATATTGCACAGTTTTAATGGTATGCATACCATTAAAGAACTAGCAAATGAATATCATATACAAGATACAAATTATGAGAAACTCATCGAATTAGTGGATAGTCTTTCAGAATTTGGTCTTATCTTAAAGAATCAGCAAGTTAATTTCGTTTCCGGGATTGAGTGTCTTCTTGAAATAGAGGACTTACAAAATAAATTATTGTATGAAACTTTATATAAAAATATTTTTTGGACTAAATGCCAGGAACCTAAAGAAATTCCTTTTAATGTCTTTATTGGCTTAGCGATTGAAAATTATCACTTCCTGTTTCGAGAAAGCTGGTTTGATGCTCCGATACTTTCATGGCAGGGTTCTCAAGATGCGCGTACATTAATGAATGCGTTTTTTTGCGAAGAACATGGCCATGATGCACTCATTTTGAAATCGCTCAATGCCGTTGGCATCACAAAGGAGGAGTTATTTAAAACAGTTCCGTTACCTGAAACACTCGCGCTATGTCATGTTCTGGCCTATTGGGCTGCAAACGATCCTTTATTTTTTTATACCACCATCGGTATTTTAGAGGGGAAAGATATCAAACTGGACTCATATGTTCATGCGATGGAAAATAGTGGTACTGTTCCTGATGAGTTTATCTATTACATTAAAGAGCATTCAATGATAAACCTGAATGCTGAACATGGAAATTTAGGCAGGGAAGTATTTAAAAATATTCCTGCTGTATCTCGTGTTGATGTCGATAGATTGAAAGCACAAACACACATATTTATAGATATTTATAATAAGTTTTATTTATCAGTATGGCAGCATTATTCTACCTGTGAACAACTATTACGTCAGATAAAATAAAAGGATATCATTATGAATCTATCTCATAGTTTATTCGAAAAACCGCGACTGAGAGCTGGCGTAACTTTCTCTGAGGGTGAGCAAGAGATATTAATAGAATACCGTGATCAGGGTTGTAGTCTTCAATATGATGAAATACTTTCCTCCGAGATAATGTCATTTTTATCAAAAATACAGAAAGAAGCATTGACCACTGAGCAGTTGAACAGTCAGTACCAGAAGTCACTTGGAAATGTTAATGATTTACTTCGTGAACTAGACCGACTTGGGCTATTAGATGAAGGGGAAAAATCCTCTAGCGATAGCTGCAGTACTGGAGCAGATTTTTATCATGTAAAACTTCTACCTATGGTCAGAAACTTACAATACAAACTGAATAGCTCTCCTTTTTATATCAGAATGAAAGAAGGTAACATTACGCGTAATGAGTTAATCGGTTTTGCGATGGAGTATTATCACTTGGTAAAAATGGCTCCAAGTTTAATCGCACCCTCTTTGAGTCATGTGATAAATGAACAAGCAAGCAAACAACTCATCAAACTTTTCATTGATGAGTATGATCATGACATCATGATGCTTGCTTGTCTGGAGGCCGTCGGAATGCCAAAAGAAGTCATGTTAAAACGCCAGCCACTTGCCTCAACCTTTTCATCCTATATAAGCCTGGGCGTATACTCAAGACAACATTTCCTCAGTTTTTTTAGTGCTCTCTTTCTATTTGAAACCCCCTCTACAGAATTTAATACGTTATTTATTGATTGTTGCAAAAAACAAAATATCCCATCCGGGTTTTATCAACCTATTATTAAACACTCTGATATCAATGAACAAGAAAATCATGGCACGATAACTGAAACTCTTTTAACCACTATTCCCATCATATCAAATGAAGAGCAAACAACCACATTAATCAACATTTATGCACTAGTAGAGATGCTACATAAACAGGATCAGGAGATAGTTTCTTATTATAGCCATCCTAATGTTGATTTATATCGTGTTTTTTCTTGAGTTTATTGCATAGCAAAAACAATTAGAATTGATTATAGGCGCTAATTAAACCCTGCTAACATGCAGAAATATACTGTGTAATTTAGTAGGATTTACAAAAGTAACGTCAGGTACTTTGAAATATATAGAGTATGGTTTCTAC
>CANRKT010000003.1 GCA_947631255.1 uncultured Enterobacteriaceae bacterium | reverse complement strand
AAACTGTGGTGTGTCTTCGGTTGTGGCGGAGACCGGGATACCGGTAAACGTCCATTGATGGGTGCGATTGCTGAGCAATATGCCGATATCGCGATAGTGACTGACGATAATCCACGTACCGAAGACCCGGCTGTCATCGTGGCAGATATTCTGGCTGGTATGGCGGATCCTGGACGCGCTCGGGTGATTCAGGGACGAACGGAAGCGGTGACCAGTGCCATTATGCAGGCACAAGAAAATGACCTGGTACTGGTGGCCGGTAAAGGCCATGAAGATTACCAGATTATCGGACATCGTCGTCTCGACTACTCCGACCGCACCACAACCATGGCATTGTTAGGGGGAGTGGCATGATCCTGGTTTCTCTAAAACAGTTAGCGACTATCCTGCAAGGGCAGGCATACGGTGCGGACGTTGAAATAACAGACGTCACCACCGATACCCGCAAGCTGACGCCAGGCTGTTTATTTATTGCGCTGAAAGGTGAGCGTTTTGACGCCCATGATTTTGCTGCTGATGCCGTGAAAGCGGGAGCCGGTGCATTACTGGTTTCCCGACAGCTGGATATTGCCGTACCGCAATTAATCGTGACAGATACGCGTCAGGCCCTGGGTGAATTAGGGGCATGGGTACGCCAGCAAGTTCCTGCTCGCGTGGTCGCGCTGACGGGATCATCGGGTAAAACCTCAGTTAAAGAGATGACTGCTGCCATATTGCGTCAGTGCGGTCATACGCTCTATACCGCAGGTAACCTGAATAATGATATCGGCGTCCCGCTGACGTTACTGCGTCTGACTCCGGAATATGATTATGCTGTGATTGAACTGGGGGCTAACCATCAAGGGGAAATCGCCTGGACCGTCTCTTTAACTCGCCCAGAAGCGGCATTAGTGAATAATCTGGCTGCCGCACACCTGGAAGGTTTTGGTTCTCTGGCGGGTGTTGCCAAAGCGAAAGGCGAAATCTTCCAGGGGCTGCCTCTTGAAGGGATTGCGATTATTAATGCCGAGAGTAATGACTTAGCGGGATGGCATTCGCAGTTAGCGGGACGGACGGTATGGCAGTTTTCACCGGATATCGCTGACAGTGATTTTAGTGCGCATGATGTTCACATTACTGCGCAGGGCTGTGAATTTACCTTACAGACCCCTCAGGGTTCTGTGGCTGTTTCACTGCCATTACCGGGCCGCCATAACATTGCTAATGCTCTGGCTGCAGTGGCACTGGCAACAGCAGTGGGTGCGCCACTGGAGGCGATAAAAACGGGCTTAGGTAGCCTACAGCCGGTACCGGGGCGTTTATTCCCTGTACGTCTGAATGACGCCCAGCAACTGCTGGATGACACTTATAACGCCAATGTCGGTTCAATGACCGCCGCAGTACAGGTCCTGGCAGATATGCCGGGCTACCGAGTACTGGTGGTGGGTGATATGGCCGAACTGGGCGTTGAAGCAGAAAACTGCCATTGTCAGGTTGGCGAGGCAGCCAAATTCGCCGCAATCGACTGTGTTTTGAGTGTCGGTATCTTAAGTGAAGCGTTAAGTCATGCCTCTGGTGTGGGTGAGCATTTTACTGATAAGACCGCACTGATCACACGTTTGAAAGCATTAATCGCAACTCACCCTGAATTAACTATTTTGGTGAAAGGTTCACGTAGTGCGGCTATGGATGAAGTAGTTCGCGCTTTGCAGGAGAAACAAGCATGTTAGTCTGGCTGGCCGAATATCTGGTCAAATATTATTCCGGTTTCCACGTCTTTTCCTATTTGACGTTTCGCGCCATTGTGAGTTTGTTGACTGCTTTGTTTATCTCCTTATGGCTGGGGCCGCGCTTTATTGCCCATTTACAGAAGCTCTCTTTCGGACAAGTGGTTCGTCATGACGGTCCGGAGTCGCATTTCAGTAAGCGTGGTACTCCGACAATGGGCGGGTTAATGATCCTGGCTTCGATTGTCATTTCTGTACTGATGTGGGCCTATCCTTCTAACCCTTATGTCTGGTGCGTACTTTTTGTTCTGGTGGGTTACGGTATTGTCGGTTTTGTCGATGATTACCGCAAAGTGGTGCGTAAAGATACCAAAGGACTTATCGCCAGATGGAAGTATTTTTGGATGTCGGTGATTGCCCTGGCGGTTGCCTTCGCCATGTATATTGCCGGAAAAGATACCGCAGCCACCCAACTGGTGGTGCCATTCTTTAAAGATGTGATGCCGCAGTTGGGGCTGTTTTATGTCTTGCTGGCCTATTTTGTGATTGTCGGCACCGGTAACGCAGTTAACCTGACTGATGGCCTGGATGGTCTGGCAATTATGCCAACGGTTCTGGTTGCAGCGGGTTTTGCTTTAGTGGCCTGGGCGACCGGGAACATGAACTTTGCCAGTTATCTGCATATTCCGTATCTGCGCAATGCCGGTGAGCTCGTTATTGTCTGTACCGCGATTGTTGGTGCGGGCTTAGGGTTCCTCTGGTTCAATACCTATCCGGCGCAAGTCTTTATGGGCGATGTGGGTTCCCTGGCACTGGGTGGAGCACTGGGAACCATTGCGGTTCTGCTGCGTCAGGAATTTTTGCTGGTGATTATGGGCGGCGTATTTGTGGTTGAAACGCTGTCGGTGATTTTGCAGGTCGGCTCCTTCAAACTTCGCGGACAGCGTATTTTCCGTATGGCACCTATTCATCACCACTATGAATTGAAAGGCTGGCCAGAACCACGGGTTATTGTGCGCTTCTGGATTATTTCGCTGATGCTGGTGCTGATTGGCCTGGCAACGTTGAAGGTACGCTAATCATGGCTGACTATCAGGGTAAAAACGTCGTTATTATCGGGCTGGGGCTGACTGGCCTGTCCTGTCTTGATTTCTTCGTCTCACGCGGTGTGTTTCCACGTGTGATGGATACCCGAGCCACACCACCAGGCATTGATCAGTTACCCGAGCAGGTTGAGTGTCATACCGGGTCATTACAGCAAGAATGGTTGCTGAATGCTGATTTGATAGTTGTCAGTCCCGGTATGGCATTAGCCCATCCGGCGCTGGTGGCTGCGGCTGATGCTGGTGTTGAAATCGTCGGTGATATCGAACTGTTTTGCCGCGAAGCCCTGGCTCCAATTGTCGCGGTGACGGGGTCGAATGGTAAAAGTACCGTCACTACCCTGGTAGGCTCCATGGCCAAAGCAGCAGGGCTTAAAGTCGGTGTGGGTGGCAATATTGGCCAGCCTGCACTGAAGCTGCTGGGAAATGCCTGTGATCTGTACGTACTTGAGCTTTCAAGCTTCCAGCTGGAAACCACCTATAGCCTCAAAGCTGCAGCGGCGACTATCCTGAATGTTACAGAAGATCATATGGACCGATACCCTTCAGGTCTGGGCCAGTACCGTTCGGCAAAATTGCGCGTCTATGACCAAGCGAAAGTCTGCGTAGTGAATGCTGATGATGCACTGACCTTACCTCCTGGCGGTGCCGATGCACGCTGTGTGAGTTTTGGTATTGATCTTGGTGACTACCATCTTACCCAGCAGCAAGGTGATACCTGGCTGCGGGTGAAAGGTGAAAAAGTCCTCAATAGTCAAGAGATGAAACTGGTCGGGCAGCATAACTACACCAATGCGCTTGCGGCCCTGGCACTGGCGGATGCGGTGGGGCTGCCGCTCTCTAGTAGCCTCAGTGCTCTGACACAGTTTGGTGGTCTGGCACATCGTTTTCAACTGGCGCTGGAACACAATGGCGTACGTTGGATTAATGACTCTAAATCCACTAACGTCGGCAGCACTGAAGCGGCTCTGAACGGTCTGCAAGTTGATGGAACGCTGTATCTGCTCCTGGGCGGAGATGGCAAGTCAGCTGATTTTTCACCGCTGGCGCCTTATTTACAGGCTGATAATATTCAGCTCTATTGCTTTGGTCGTGACGCCGCAGAACTGGCCGCCTTGCAACCTGAAATAGCGCATCAGACTGACACCATGGAACAGGCTATCCGACTATTAGCAGGACAGCTTAAAACCGGTGATATGGTGCTCCTGTCGCCAGCTTGTGCAAGCCTGGATCAGTTTAAAAACTTTGAACAGCGCGGTGAAGTCTTCACCCGTCTTGCGAAGGAGTTTGGCTAATGCGACTGCCTCTCCCCCGTATGCGTCTGCCTCGATTGCCTGGATTTGCTCTCCTGGCCTGGGTTGCGTCGTCATTAAAAGGGTGGATCATGGGCACCAGCGATGCGGAGGCTAACAGCAGGCTTCTGTATGATCGTACATTGCTGTGGTTAACCTTCGGTCTGACGGCAATAGGTTTTGTGATGGTCACCTCGGCATCCATGCCGGTGGGACAGCGTCTGGCAAACGATCCGTTTTTATTTGCCAAGCGTGACGGACTCTATATTACTCTGGCTTTTGCACTGTCCATGATAACGCTGCGCCTGCCGATGGACTTCTGGCAGCGATACAGTACCGCTATGTTGCTGGCGTCCATTGGTATGCTGGTGGTGGTGCTGTTGGTCGGTAATTCAGTCAATGGTGCTTCGCGCTGGATTTCAATAGGACCGTTGCGTATTCAGCCAGCAGAGTTATCTAAACTCGCGCTGTTCTGTTACTTGTCTAACTACTTGGTACGTAAGGTTGATGAGGTGCGTAATAACCTGCGCGGATTCCTCAAACCGATGGGGGTTATCCTAGTGATGGCGTTGCTATTACTGGCACAGCCTGATCTCGGAACGGTGGTGGTATTATTTGTTACTACCCTTGCGATGTTGTTTCTGGCAGGCGCTAAACTATGGCAATTTATTGCCATTATCTGTACCGGTGTCGCTGCGGTAGTCATGCTGATCCTCGCTGCCCCTTATCGTATTCGTCGTGTGACGTCGTTCTGGAATCCATGGGAAGACCCTTTTGGTAGTGGTTACCAGCTAACTCAGTCACTGATGGCTTTTGGTCGTGGTGAAATGTGGGGGCAAGGGTTAGGCAATTCTGTGCAGAAACTGGAGTATTTACCCGAAGCACATACCGACTTTATCTTCTCTGTTTTGGCAGAAGAGATGGGATATATCGGTGTGGTGATTGCACTTTTAATGGTATTCTGCGTGGCTTTTCGCGCGATGTCTATCGGCAAGCGTGCTCTGGAAATTGACCAGCGTTTCTCTGGTTTTCTGGCCTGCTCTATCGGGATTTGGTTTAGCTTTCAGACACTGGTTAACGTTGGCGCTGCATCCGGTATGTTACCCACTAAAGGGCTAACACTGCCGCTGATTAGTTATGGTGGTTCCAGTTTATTGATAATGTCTACCGCCATTATGTTGTTATTACGAATCGATTATGAAACCCGTCTGGCGAAAGCGCAGGCGTTTACACGGAGTGCCAAATGACAGGCAAATCAAAACGGTTAATGGTAATGGCTGGAGGAACGGGAGGACATGTGTTCCCGGGCCTGGCTGTTGCACATCATTTGATTGCTCAAGGCTGGCAGGTTCGCTGGTTAGGGACTCGCGATCGTATGGAAGCGGACCTGGTTCCTCGCAACGGTATTGAAATAGATTTTATCCGCATTTCCGGGCTGCGTGGAAAAGGTATCAAAGCGCAGTTAATGGCGCCGCTACAGATTTTTAAAGCCTGGCGTCAGGCTCGTGCCATCATGAAAGCCTGGAAACCTGATGTGGTACTGGGTATGGGCGGGTATGTTTCAGGGCCCGGCGGCCTGGCGGCATGGTCACTCGGCATTCCGGTGGTGCTGCATGAGCAGAACGGTATTGCCGGGCTGACGAATAAATGGCTGGCAAAAATTGCCACCAAAGTAATGCAGGCATTTCCAGGCGCCTTTCCTGAGGCTGATGTCGTGGGTAACCCGGTACGGACAGATGTGCTGGCTTTACCGCTTCCAGAGCAGCGTTTTGCCGAGCGTGATGGTCCGTTACGGGTACTGGTGGTCGGTGGCTCTCAGGGGGCGCGGATACTGAATCAGATAATGCCACAGGTGGCAGGGCAGCTGGCAGAACATATCACCCTCTGGCATCAAACCGGCAAAGGGGGATTGGACCCAGTGCTGCAAGCCTATGGTGATATTGCTTCACAGCATGAAATTACTGAGTTCATTGATGATATGGCGGCGGCCTATGCCTGGGCGGATGTTGTTGTTTGCCGTTCTGGAGCGCTTACCGTCAGTGAAATTGCGGCAGCCGGTTTACCTGCACTGTTTGTTCCTTTTCAGCATAAAGACAGACAGCAGTATTGGAACGCATTACCCCTGGAAAAAGCAGGGGCGGCCACTATTCTGGAACAGCCGCAGTTTACCGTTGATAGCGTAACAGCAACACTTGCGGGTTGGGATCGTGAAACTTTATTAGTCATGGCACAGCGTGCACACGCGGCATCGATTCCTGATGCCACAGAGCGAGTTGCGAAAGAAGTCGCAGCCGTGGCTGGAAAATAATCTTTGTGGGGGGCAATCGCTTCCTGTGATTTTGATGTAATGACGGAATACCGTCTTCAGGTTTAGAGAATGAATACACAACAACTGGCGAAACTGCGTTCAATAGTGCCCGAGATGCGTCGCGTCAGGCACATTCACTTTGTTGGTATCGGCGGCGCCGGTATGGGCGGTATTGCCGAAGTATTGGCTAACGAAGGCTACCAGATCAGTGGCTCTGATTTGGCTCCGAACCCGGTCACGCAACAGTTGTCGGCGCTGGGCGCGACGATTTATTTTAATCATCGCCCAGAGAATGTGCGCGATGCGAGCGTGGTGGTCATGTCCAGCGCTATTTCGGCGGATAATCCTGAAATTGTCGCTGCCCGTGAAGCCCGTATCCCAGTGATCCGTCGGGCAGAAATGCTGGCCGAACTGATGCGTTTTCGCCATGGCATCGCGATTGCAGGGACACACGGTAAGACGACGACGACGGCGATGGTATCGAACATTTATGCCGAAGCCGGTCTTGATCCGACCTTTGTCAACGGTGGATTAGTCAAGGCGGCAGGAACACATGCTCGCTTAGGGCATAGTCGTTACTTGATTGCGGAAGCAGATGAAAGTGATGCATCATTCTTGCATTTGCAGCCGATGGTCTCTGTGGTGACTAATATCGAAGCCGACCATATGGATACCTATCAGGGTGACTTTGAGATATTAAAGCAGACCTTTATCAACTTTCTGCACAATTTACCCTTCTATGGTCGTGCAGTGATGTGTGTGGATGACCCGGTTATTCGTGAACTGCTGCCACGAGTAGGGCGTCAGACCACAACGTACGGTTTTAGTGATGATGCGGATGTCCGCATTGAAAACTACCGTCAGTCTGGTGCTCAAGGTTTTTTCACGATAATCCGCCAGGATAAGCCGGTACTTCAGGTAGTACTGAATGCTCCAGGACGTCACAATGCCTTAAATGCCACTGCCGCTATTGCCGTGGCGTCCGAAGAAGGCATTGAAGATGCGGCTATCTTGAGAGCGCTGGAAAACTTCCAGGGAACCGGACGTCGTTTTGATTTCCAGGGGGAGTTTGACCTCGAGGCAGTCAATGGTAAGTCTGGCACGGCCATTTTAGTCGATGACTATGGCCACCATCCAACGGAAGTGGATGTGACAATTAAAGCCGCACGGGCAGGCTGGCCGGATAAAAACTTAGTGATGATTTTTCAGCCCCATCGTTATACGCGTACGCGTGATTTATATGATGATTTTGCTAACGTCTTATCACAGGTCGATGTGTTACTGATGCTCGATGTGTATGCGGCAGGTGAGCCCATGATACCAGGGGCAGACAGCCGTTCGTTATGCAGAACCATCCGTAACCGCGGTAAGATCGATCCTATTCTGGTCTCTGACCATTGTGATGTGCCTGACATGCTGGCTCCGATGCTATCGGGTAATGATCTGATCCTCGTACAGGGCGCGGGTAACATCGGCAAGCTTGCGAAATATTTATCAGAGATCAAACTCCAGCCTCAAAAAAGGGAGGATGGCCACAGTGGTTGATAAAATAGCAGTGCTGTCAGGTGGTTCTTCTGCTGAGCGTGAGGTCTCTTTGCAATCCGGACAAGCTGTTCTGGCGGGGCTGAGAGAAGCGGGTGTTGATGCTGTCGCTTTTGATCCGCAGTTACAACCGATAACAGAATTAAAAGCACTGGGGGTTGATAAAGTTTTTATCGCTCTTCATGGTCGTGGCGGTGAAGATGGCACTCTCCAGGGATTACTGGAAATGATGCAGATCCCTTACACCGGGAGTGGTGTAATGGCCTCTGCCATTACCATGGATAAACTGCGCACTAAACTGCTGTGGCAGGGTGCCGGACTTCCGGTGGCGGCCGGACTGGTGTTACGTCGTGATGATGTGAATCAAGGACTTAATGACGATCAGCTGGCTCGTATTGAGACGTTGGGGTTGCCGCTTATTGTGAAGCCAAACCGTGAAGGTTCCAGTGTCGGTATGTCAAAAGTAGACAGCCTTGATGCGCTGTCTGAAGCACTGACTCTCGCTTTTAAACATGACGTTGAAGTACTGATTGAGAAGTGGTTAAGCGGTCCTGAATATACCGTTGCGGTACTGGGGGAAAATATTTTACCCCCTATCTGTATCCAACCGGCAGGAGTCTTCTACGATTATAATGCTAAGTATATCTCTAATCAGACAAAATATTTATGCCCTACCGGCTTGAGCGAACAAAAAGAGCAAGAGTTACAGGCCTTGGTTTTACAAGCATGGAATATTTTAGGATGCAGTGGCTGGGGACGCGTAGACGTAATGCAGGACAGTGATGGTCAATTTTATTTGCTGGAAGTGAACACTTCTCCAGGCATGACAAGCCATAGCCTGGTGCCGATGGCCGCACGACAGGCCGGGATGAGCTTCTCAGAGTTGGTGGTTCGTATTCTGGCGCTGGCAGATTGATATGTCGCAGGCGGCACTGAATTCGCGTCAGCGACCAGAGGAAGATAACGGTCCGCGTCACAGTAATGGTTCGCGCCTGGCGGGGATTATTTTTCTGTGTATTGTGTTACTGACGGTATTGGTCGGAACTTTTATGGTAGTGAACTGGATGGAAGATGCCCAGCGCCTGCCACTGTCAAAGCTTGTGGTTACTGGGGAGCAGCACTATACGCGTAATGATGATATCAGACAGTCTATTTTATCATTGGGGCCTCCAGGTACCTTTATGACACAAGACGTCAATATCATTCAGCAGCAGATAGAACGTTTGCCTTGGATAAAGCAGACCAGCGTAAGAAAGCAATGGCCAGACAAATTAAAGATTCATCTGGTTGAATTTGTTCCGATTGCGCGGTGGAATGATCAGCATATGGTCGACATGCAAGGAAATGCGTTTAGCGTACCGGCAGCGCGCAGTCACGGACAGCAGAATTTGCCGAAGTTATCAGGCCCGGAAGGTAGTGAAAATGAAGTACTGCAAGGTTACCGGGATATGGGAAGTATCCTGGCAAAGGATAACTTTACCTTGAAGGCTGTCGCCATGACGGCGCGTCGTTCCTGGCAGCTGACGCTAAATAATGGCATACAACTTAATCTTGGTCGGGGAGATACAATGAAACGTTTAGCGCGTTTTGTTGAACTCTACCCGCTACTTGAGCAGCAGGCGCAGACGGATAACAAAAAGATAACCTACGTTGATTTGCGTTATGACTCAGGTGCAGCGGTTGGATGGGAGGCGCTTCCTGACCCGGATCCTAATTTGGATAAGCAACAGAATCAGGCACAGGTAGAATAATAATGATCAAGGCGACGGACAGAAAACTGGTAGTGGGACTGGAGATTGGCACAGCCAAAGTTGCCGCTTTAGTCGGGGAAGTTCTGCCTGACGGTGTAGTGAACATTATCGGCGTGGGTAGTTGCCCCTCACGTGGAATGGACAAGGGTGGCGTAAACGATCTCGAGTCAGTGGTAAAATGTGTTCAGCGTGCAATTGATCAGGCTGAACTAATGGCAGACTGCCAGATTTCGTCGGTCTACCTGGCGCTATCAGGAAAGCATATTAGCTGTCAAAATGAGATAGGTATGGTGCCTATTTCTGAAGAAGAAGTGACCCAGGAAGACGTTGAAAACGTCGTCCATACTGCTAAATCAGTGCGTGTCAGGGATGAACATCGTGTTCTGCATGTTATCCCCCAGGAATATGCGATTGATTATCAGGAAGGAATTAAAAATCCAGTGGGTCTGTCTGGCGTACGCATGCAGGCTAAGGTACATCTGATTACTTGCCATAACGATATGGCAAAAAACATTGTGAAAGCAGTGGAACGTTGTGGACTTAAAGTTGACCAACTTATTTTCGCCGGTCTGGCCGCAAGTTATGCTGTATTAACCGAAGATGAACGTGAACTCGGCGTCTGTGTAGTTGATATTGGCGGCGGAACCATGGATATGGCGGTATATACTGGTGGCGCGCTGCGGCATACTAAAGTGATTCCTTATGCAGGTAATGTGGTAACCAGTGATATCGCTTATGCCTTTGGAACACCGCCGAGCGATGCTGAAGCTATCAAAGTCCGCCATGGCTGCGCGCTAGGTTCCATTGTCGGAAAAGATGAAAATGTCGAAGTGCCGAGTGTGGGCGGACGTCCACCCCGTAGTTTACAGCGACAAACATTAGCAGAGGTTATTGAGCCACGTTATGCCGAGCTTCTTAACCTGGTGAATGAAGAGCTTTTGCAGTTACAAGAACAGCTTCGTCAGCAAGGTGTGAAACACCATCTGGCAGCCGGTATCGTGCTTACCGGTGGTGCTGCACAAATTGAAGGTTTGGCGGCCTGTGCCCAGCGTGTATTCCATACACAGGTACGTATCGGGCAACCATTAAATATTACTGGTCTTACTGACTATGCCCAAGAGTCCTACTACTCAACGGCAGTAGGATTGCTACATTATGGCAAAGAATCGCATCTTAGCGGTGAGGCTGAAGTAGAGAAAAGGACCTCAGTTGGCTCGTGGTTTAAACGCCTTAATGGCTGGTTGAGAAAAGAGTTTTAATTTTTGTAAGAGACTGATGTATTTTATCGGTCTCAGGCAACAGACGTAAGCGGAGAGAAATTATGTTTGAACCTATGGAACTGACCAACGATGCGGTGATTAAAGTCATCGGCGTCGGTGGCGGTGGCGGTAATGCCGTTGAACACATGGTGCGCGAGCGCATCGAAGGCGTTGAATTCTTCGCGGTCAATACCGATGCCCAGGCATTACGTAAAACCGCAGTAGGACAGACTATACAAATAGGTAATGGAATTACCAAAGGTCTGGGTGCTGGGGCGAATCCAGAAGTCGGTCGTAATGCTGCGGATGAAGATCGTGAAGCATTGCGTGCTGCGCTGGACGGTGCGGATATGGTCTTTATTGCCGCAGGTATGGGTGGGGGTACCGGAACCGGCGCCGCGCCTGTTGTTGCTGAAGTGGCGAAAGAATTAGGTATCCTGACTGTTGCCGTTGTGACCAAGCCTTTTAATTTTGAAGGCAAGAAGCGAATGTTATTCGCAGAACAGGGAATTACTGAGTTATCTAAGCATGTTGACTCCCTGATTACGATTCCGAATGACAAACTGCTTAAAGTATTGGGTCGTGGGATCTCCCTGCTGGATGCCTTTGGCGCAGCGAATGACGTGCTGAAAGGTGCTGTACAGGGTATCGCTGAACTGATTACTCGTCCGGGTCTGATGAACGTTGACTTTGCTGACGTGCGCACTGTGATGTCCGAAATGGGTTATGCCATGATGGGGTCAGGTGTCGCTCTTGGTGAAGACCGTGCAGAAGAAGCGGCTGAAATGGCAATTTCCAGCCCATTACTGGAAGATATCGATTTGTCCGGTGCGCGTGGTGTGCTGGTTAACATCACTGCGGGCTTCGATTTACGTCTGGATGAGTTTGAAACGGTCGGGAATACTATCCGTGCCTTTGCTTCTGATAACGCAACAGTCGTTATCGGGACGTCACTTGACCCGGAGATGAACGACGAACTGCGTGTGACTGTAGTGGCAACCGGTATTGGTATGGACAAACGTCCAGAAATCACCTTGGTGGCCAACAAACAGACTCAGCAGCCTATTATGGATCGCTATCAGCAGCACGGTATGGCGCCATTGACTCAAGAGCAAAAGCCGGTGAGTAAAGTCGTGAATGACAATACACCACAGACGGCAAAAGAACCCGATTACCTGGATATTCCAGCTTTTTTACGTAAACAAGCTGATTAAGAACAAACCTGGATTTGGGAAGATTCGCTCTTTGTGCTAAAGTAGCAACCCGTTTGTGATGTACACTTACGGCTAGAATAGTAATTTGGCGAGATTATACGATGATCAAACAAAGGACATTGAAACGTATCGTTCAGGCGACTGGCGTCGGTTTACATACCGGCAAAAAGGTCACACTGACGTTGCGCCCTGCGTCGGCAAATACCGGGGTCATCTATCGTCGCACTGACTTGAATCCACCGGTAGATTTTCCGGCCGATGCCAAATCCGTGCGAGATACCATGCTCTGTACTTGCCTGGTAAATGAGCATGATGTACGGATTTCAACAGTAGAACACTTGAATGCTGCGTTGGCAGGATTAGGTATCGACAACATTATTATTGAAGTCGATGCACCTGAAATCCCGATTATGGATGGAAGTGCCGCACCTTTCGTCTATCTGCTGCTTGATGCAGGGATTGACGAACTGAATGTTGCTAAAAAATTCTTACGTATCAAAGAAGCGGTACGTGTTGAAGATGGCGACAAATGGGCTGAATTACTGCCGTTTAATGGTTTCTCGCTGGACTTTACCATCGACTTTAATCATCCGGCGATTGATGCCAGCACTCAACGCTACAGCATGAACTTTTCTGCGGATGCGTTTGTGCGTCAGATAAGCCGTGCCCGTACCTTCGGCTTTATGCGTGATATCGAATATCTGCAATCCCGTGGCCTGTGCCTGGGTGGCAGTTTTGACTGCGCTATCGTGGTTGATGACTATCGCGTATTAAACGAAGATGGCCTGCGTTTTGAAGACGAGTTTGTGCGTCACAAAATGCTGGATGCTATCGGCGATCTGTTTATGTGTGGCCACAATATTATTGGTGCCTTTAATGCCTATAAATCAGGGCATGCACTGAATAATAAATTGCTTCAGGCGGTACTGGCTAAGCAGGAAGCCTGGGAATGGGCGACCTTCGAAAACGATGCTGAGTTACCACTGGCATTTAAAGCACCTAACCTGGTGCTGGCGTAACATTTAAGTTATCGATTACGACTGGTTTTTCTGGCACTCTCTCCGGCCAAGGAAGCCAGTCGTTCTATTGCTTTTTTAAGCTTCTCCGGACTTCGCTTTGCCACTTCAAGCAACGTATCTGCACTCTGCTCGCTTAACTGACGATTAACGGTATATTTCACGTTATTGGTTTGAGTGCTGTTTTCTTGTACTGTTTCGAGCCTTTTTCCCGCCAGTGATGGATTAATCCTGATGTCGATTGATGTCAATGATGGTAGTATTTGTGCGCGTAATGCACTGAGTAGGGCAGGTTGTTCGTAACGCAGGCGCATCAACCAGCTAGCATTTGCAGTTTCGATAACCAGAATACCCTGACGAAAGTTGGCAACCCGACACCAGGGGTGCAGTGGCGCGGGTAGAATACCTTGTACTGCACGATTCAAACGTAGCAGGGCGACAGCACGTTGCTGGATATTTTGCAGCATGCTTTCTTTACCGCTATCGTCGAACAGATTATCCAAGGCTTGCGGGCGACTGTCGCGCATGTATTAAACTCCGGCGGAAAAAGTGATAAGTATTCTAAATCGTTGGCGACAATTTGGTAGACGCTATTTCTGGCCGCACCTTCTGTTAGGAATGGTGGCGGCGGGACTCGGCTTGCCTGCGCTTAGCGGTAATACCGAACCGGATGTCTCAACTGCCACGTCAACGACAGATCATAATACTGCCCGTCAGGTAAGGTTTGATAGCCTTATTCTGTTGCAAGAGAATACCAGACGCACTTCATTCAGTGTTGATTACTGGCATCAGCATGCCATTCGTACCGTTATTCGCCACCTTTCTTTTGCGATGGTGCCACAGGCGCTGTCGATTACTGATGAACATGAGCCGCTTAAGGCCCAGCATTCTGCGCTGCTCAATTCTCTCAGCGTACTATTGACTCAGGAGGGTAAACCTCCTGCGGTAGTACGCTATACCGCACTACAGCCGGAACCAGAGACAGAAATTTTTAATACCGTCGTTTGGATCCGTCAGCTGCAAGGTATCCGTGCGGGTCCCTTCCGTCTTGGTTAATTAATCACCTTTAATTATGACTCTAATTTATTATCCGTAAAGACGAAAGTATTTGAGAATTTATTATGTTAACTAAATTACTAACGAAAGTTTTTGGCAGTCGTAACGATCGTACCCTGCGCCGTATGCGCAAGCAGGTGGGTGTCATCAATGGCATGGAACCCGCCATGGAAAAGCTGTCAGACGAAGAACTGAAAGCGAAAACCGATGAGTTCCGTGGGCGTCTTGAAAAAGGTGAAACCCTGGAAAGCTTGTTGCCAGAAGCCTTTGCTGTGGTACGTGAAGCCAGTAAGCGTGTATTTGGTATGCGTCACTTTGACGTGCAGTTACTCGGCGGTATGGTACTGAATGAACGCTGTATCGCAGAAATGCGTACGGGTGAAGGTAAAACCCTGACCGCAACGCTGCCTGCTTACCTTAATGGTCTGACCGGTAAAGGTGTGCATGTGGTTACAGTGAACGACTATCTTGCACAGCGTGACGCCGAAAATAACCGTCCGTTATTTGAATTCCTGGGTCTGAGTGTGGGCATTAACTTGCCTAACATGCCTGCACCGGCGAAACGTGAAGCTTATGCTGCAGATATTACTTACGGAACCAACAACGAATATGGTTTTGACTACCTGCGTGACAACATGGCATTTAGTCCTGAAGATCGCGTACAGCGCAAACTTAACTATGCGTTGGTGGATGAGGTCGACTCCATTCTGATTGATGAAGCCCGTACCCCGCTTATCATCTCAGGCCCGGCAGAAGACAGCTCCGAACTTTATAAGAAAGTGGATAAAATTATTCCACACCTTATTCGTCAGGAAAAAGAAGACTCCGATACCTTTCAAGGTGAAGGTCACTTCTCGGTAGACGAAAAGTCACGTCAGGTACATTTGACCGAACGTGGTCTGATAATCATTGAAGAGTTGCTGGTACAACAAGGCATTATGGACGAGGGAGAATCATTGTACTCCCCAACCAACATTATGCTGATGCACCATGTAACCGCTGCTCTGCGTGCTCACGCTCTGTTTACCCGCGATATTGACTATATTGTTAAAGACGGTGAAGTCGTTATTGTTGATGAACACACCGGTCGTACTATGGCGGGTCGTCGTTGGTCTGATGGTTTACACCAGGCAGTAGAAGCAAAAGAAGGTGTTGAGATCCAGAATGAAAACCAGACACTGGCTTCTATTACCTTCCAGAACTACTTCCGTTTGTACCAAAAACTGGCGGGTATGACGGGTACTGCTGATACTGAAGCATTTGAATTTAGCTCTATTTATAAGCTAGATACTATCGTCGTACCGACTAACCGCCCGATGGTTCGTAAAGATATGCCAGACCTGGTCTATATGACTGAAATGGATAAAATCGCTGCGATCATAGAAGATATCAAAGAACGTACCGCTAATGGTCAGCCATCGCTGGTCGGTACTATCTCGATTGAAAAATCAGAAGTTATCTCTCAGGAACTGACTAAAGCAGGCATTAAACATAATGTTCTGAACGCAAAATTCCATGCCAACGAAGCTGGTATTATCGCTCAGGCAGGTTATCCTGGGACAGTGACCATTGCGACCAACATGGCAGGTCGAGGGACTGACATCATGCTGGGGGGAAGCTGGCAGGCTGAAGTTGCTCAGCTTGACTCACCGACTCCGGAGCAAATTGAGCAGATCAAAGCTGACTGGAAAGTCCGTCACGATGCCGTACTGGCTTCTGGTGGCTTGCATATTATCGGTACTGAACGTCATGAATCGCGTCGTATTGATAACCAGTTACGTGGCCGTGCGGGACGTCAGGGGGATGCCGGTTCTTCACGCTTCTACCTCTCTATGGAAGATGCCCTGATGCGTATATTCGCCTCTGATCGCGTATCGAACATGATGCGTAAACTAGGGATGAAACCAGGCGAAGCTATCGAGCACCCATGGGTGACTAAAGCAATTGCCAATGCTCAGCGTAAAGTTGAAAGTCGCAACTTTGATATTCGTAAGCAGCTGCTGGAATATGATGATGTTGCCAGCGATCAGCGCCGGGCTATCTATACCCAGCGTAATGAACTGCTGGATGTGTCGGATGTCAGTGAAACCATCAACAGCATCCGTGATGATGTGTTTAAAGCGACTATTGATGCCTATGTTCCACCACAGTCACTGGAAGAGATGTGGGATATCGAAGGCCTGCAAGAACGTCTGAAAAATGACTTTGATCTGGACTTGCCGATTAAAGAGTGGCTGGATAAAGAACCTGAACTGCACGAAGAAACGCTGCGTGAACGTATTCATCAGCAGGCGCTGGAACTGTATCAGCGTAAAGAAGAGATTGTCGGTGCAGAAGCGATGCGTCACTTTGAAAAAGGTGTCATGTTGCAGACGCTGGACTCCTTGTGGAAAGAGCACTTGGCTGCAATGGACTACCTGCGTCAGGGTATTCATTTACGCGGTTATGCGCAAAAAGATCCTAAGCAAGAGTACAAACGTGAGTCTTTCTCCATGTTTAGTGCAATGCTGGAATCTCTGAAGTACGAAGTGATCAGTACCTTGAGTAAAGTTCAGGTGCGTCTGCCAGAAGAAATTGAGGCAATGGAAGAACAGCGTCGTGAAGAAGCGGAGCGTCTGGCCCGTATGCAGCAACTGAGTCACATTGATGATGACACTCAGGCAGCACAATCACTGGCAGCGGGACAAGGCGACCGTAAAATCGGTCGTAACGATCCATGCCCATGTGGTTCAGGTAAAAAATACAAACAGTGTCATGGTCGTTTACACTAATCCCTCTTTCTGTAGTGCGTATACGCATTGCATAATGGGCTAAATACAGGAGGAAACTTGTTTTCCTCCTCAGATTTAATGCCAGAAGATCAGTGCCATTAACGCACTGACCGCCATTCTCAAAGAACTCACCCCCGCAACAATACCCATAATACCTTTCACCTGAAGCACTCTTTTACCCAATATGGCGTCGACTAACCGTTGCTTCAGGTAGACATGCTCTTCTTCGTGACTCTAAAGACGAATGAAATGAGGTTGAGAGTCACAAAAAACCAACATTTCTCTAAGCCTTTATTGACAAGTACAGTGTAATGAAAATAAATGTCTATACAACCCATGACAAGTAAACATTATGACTGAACTGATCGCAGAAGACCGCATCTGGCGCAACGCTCGCCTGGCAACGCTAGATCCGTTACGTCCACAGCCTTATGGTCTGCTCGACAATCATGCACTTATCGTGCGCGGAGGGTATATTCACGCCATCGTTCCGGATGCAGAGATTCCCACCAGTGGCGCTCACGTCATCGACGTTGGCGGCAGGCTCATTACGCCGGGTCTTATCGACTGTCATACACACCTTATTTTTGGTGGCAACCGTGCGCAGGAGTGGGAACAACGGCTAAACGGCGTGTCATACCAGCAAATCAGCGCAGCAGGCGGTGGCATTAGCTCGACGGTGCGGGCGACCCGGGAGAGTTCTGCAGAACAGCTCCAGTCGCTTGCTCAGGAACGGCTGAACCGACTGATGCGTGAAGGGATGACCACCATCGAGATAAAATCCGGGTATGGATTGGATCTGGAAAACGAAGAGAAAATGTTGCAGGTTGCCGGAGCGCTGGCACAGGCGAATCCCTGTGAGGTGAGCCGTACGCTGCTTGCAGCCCATGCTACCCCTCCAGAGTATAAAGACCTCGCTGATGAATATATTTCCCTGGTCTGTGACACTATATTACCCGTACTGTGGCAGAAAAATCTGTTCGAAGCGGTGGATGTTTTTTGCGAGAACGTCGGCTTTAGTCCGGCGCAAACGGAGCGAGTATTCCGTACTGCCTGCGATTTTGGTATTCCGGTGAAGGGACACGTAGAGCAGCTCTCATCCCTCGGTGGCGCGCAATTGGTCGGGCGTTACCAGGGGCTGTCTGCCGATCATATTGAGTACCTTGAACGCGACGGCGTGGTCGCCATGCAGCTGGGTGGCACTGTGGCCGTACTGCTTCCGGGAGCGTTCTATTTCCTCAATGAAACCCATAAACCACCGATTGCGTTGCTACGCGAATTGCAGGTGCCGATGGCGGTTGCCACCGACTACAACCCTGGAACCAGTCCATTCGCCAGTCTGCATCTCTCAATGAACATGGCCTGCGTGAAATTTGGCCTGACGCCGGAGGAGGCTTGGGCCGGAGTAACCCGACATGCCGCGAGGGCGCTGGGGCGTCAGGGTACCCATGGTCAGCTCGCTGCTGGGTTTGTGGCCGATTTTGTTATTTGGGATGCGCAGCACCCGGTCGAAATCGTTTATGAACCAGGGCGTAATCCACTCTGGCAACGAATTTTTCGTGGTGAGGTGACAGCATGGATCTGTGGCACCCGGTAGTTCCTTCACTCTGGCAGGGACGTGATGACAGCCACGAGGCTCCCAACGCACTGCGCCTGTTTCAGTCGATTGCCAACGGTGGTGATTTTACCCCGCAAAGCCATCGCGGCAAAATCGCATTGTTGGGGTTTGAATGTGACGAAGGAGTGAAACGCAATCAGGGACGGACTGGCGCGGCACAAGGCCCGGATATTCTGCGTAGAGCGCTGGCAAATATGGCCAGCTATCGCGGTCATGAGTGGCTTGTAGAGATGGGGAACATTCGCGCGGAGCCAGAAAAACTGGAAGCCGCGCAGCAGGCTCTCCACGATGCAGTGCTGGCTTGCCTGCAGGCCGGGATGCGCACTCTGGTTTTTGGTGGGGGACATGAAACCGCATTCGGGCATGGTTCCGCAGTGCTGAATGCGTTTCCCAATGAGCGGATTGGCATTGTTAACCTCGATGCACATCTGGATTTACGCCATGCACCGCATGCCAGTTCCGGTACTCCTTTCCGCCAGCTGGCACTGTACTGCGAGGCGCAGCAGCGTGGTTTTCACTATACCTGCATGGGCGCAAGCCTGGCGGCAAATACCGCGGCACTGTGGGAAGAGGCGGCACATCGTCATGTCACTGTGATTGAGGATCTTGACGTGTTAAACACGATGGAGGAGCGTGCGCTGCCGGAGATTTACCGGGTGATCGACAGTTATGATAGCATCTACCTGACTATCGATCTTGATGTCTTACCCGCGTGGGAAATGCCTGCAGTCTCGGCTCCTGCGCCGCTTGGGATCCCGCTGATGCTGCTGCTGAGGATAGTTGAACCGCTGTGTCGCAGTGGTAAGCTTCAGGCAGTCGACCTGGTAGAATTTAATCCCACATTCGACCGTGAAGGGCAGGGAGCGAAAGTCGCAGCGCGTCTCGCATGGCAAATTTTACACTGGTGGTAAGATCACCCTGTTTTAAAAATAAGGATATACTCCGCTGAATTCGCCGACGATGTCAGATAAAAGGAACGCCAGCGCTATGTATTCCCCCAGACTCGCACCCGCCAGCGCGCCGGTGCCATTTTATGAGAAAGTGAAGCAGGCTATCAGCGAGAAGATTTACACAGGAGTCTGGCAACCGCATGATCGCATACCGTCGGAAGCAGAACTGGTCGCGCAGTTTGGTTTCAGCCGGGGGACGGTCAACCGCGCGGTGCGTGAAATGACAGATGCAGGCTTACTGGTACGGCTGCAGGGGGTTGGCACTTTTGTCGCTGAGGCAAAGGGAAAATCGGCGTTGTTTGAAATCCGCAGCATTGCCGATGAGATAACCGCCCGTAACCATCAGCACCGCTGTGAAGTACTGCTGCTCGAAGAGACTCGTGCCGACCTCATCCAGGCTGCGGCCCTGGAGGTGCTGGAGGGAACGCGTATTTTCCATTCAAGGATGGTGCATTTCGAAAATGACACCCCAGTGCAGATTGAGGATCGTATTGTCAACGCCGCCATCGTGCCTGATTATCTGCAACAGGATTACTCCACCACCACGCCGCACGCTTATCTGTCGTTGATTGCGCCTCTGACGGAAGGGGAGCACATCGTGGAGGCTGTCGCCGCCACACTGGATGATTGCCGTTTATTGCATATTAAAGAGCATGCCCCCTGCTTGCTGATCCGCCGCCGTACCTGGTCTACTTCGCATATAGTCTCCCTTGCTAACCTACTTTTCCCCGGTAGCCGCTACCGTTTACAGGGTCATTTTAGCTCCTGATATCTCTGCGTCAGCAAAAACGTGATTACTGACGCAATACAATAAAAATGTATCAAATTTGTTAGAAATTCACTTGAGCAAGGTTGTATAGGCAAGTATATGTGTTCACATATTAACCGTTTCCCCTCAGGAGAAAACAACGATGTCGCTAACCAAATTCCGTCGTCAGGAGATACGCGCCCCGCGTGGTACTGAACTCACGGCCAAAAGCTGGCTGACCGAAGCTCCATTGCGCATGCTGATGAACAATCTGGATCCGGACGTAGCGGAAAACCCGCATGAACTGGTGGTTTACGGTGGTATCGGCCGTGCGGCACGTAACTGGGAATGCTATGACGCTATCGTCAAGGCACTGACTCAGCTTGAAGATGATGAAACACTGCTGGTGCAGTCCGGTAAGCCGGTGGGGGTATTTCAAACCCACAGCAATGCACCGCGTGTGTTGATTGCCAACTCCAACCTTGTTCCACACTGGGCGACTTGGGAGCATTTCAATGAGCTTGATGCTAAAGGTCTGGCAATGTACGGTCAGATGACCGCAGGCAGCTGGATCTATATCGGTAGCCAGGGCATTGTGCAGGGGACTTACGAAACCTTCGTTGAAGCCGGTCGTCAGCACTACAACGGCAGCCTGCAGGGACGCTGGGTATTAACTGCCGGTCTGGGTGGTATGGGCGGTGCGCAGCCTCTGGCGGCCACTCTCGCCGGTGCTTGCTCGTTGAATATTGAATGCCAGCAGAGCCGTATCGATTTCCGTTTGCGTACCCGCTATGTGGATGAGCAGGCGACCTCGCTCATTGATGCGTTGGCGCGTATCAAAAAGTACACCTCAGAAGGCAAAGCCGTGTCTATCGCCTTATGCGGTAATGCGGCGGATATTGTGCCAGAGCTGGTAAAACGCGGTGTGCGCCCGGATATGGTTACCGACCAGACCAGCGCACATGATCCGCTGTACGGTTACCTGCCACAAGGCTGGACGTGGGAAGAGTATCAGCGCAAAGCGGGATCAGATCCGCAGGGTACGGTTGAAGCGGCAAAACGTTCGATGGCAGAGCACGTCAGTGCGATGCTGGCCTTCAGTAAGCAGGGTGTTCCGACTTTTGACTACGGTAACAATATTCGCCAAATGGCCAAAGAGATGGGCGTCAGCAATGCATTTGATTTCCCGGGTTTCGTACCGGCCTATATTCGTCCGCTGTTTTGCCGGGGTATTGGTCCGTTCCGCTGGGTGGCATTGTCAGGTGATCCGCAGGACATTTATACAACGGATGCCAAAGTGAAGGAAATTATCAAAGACGATAAGTATCTGCACCAGTGGCTGGATATGGCGCGCGAACGCATTAGCTTCCAGGGACTGCCGGCACGTATCTGCTGGGTGGGCCTGGAGTGGCGTCAGAAGCTTGGCCTGGCGTTTAACGAAATGGTACGCAGAGGTGAAGTTTCCGCACCTATTGTTATCGGTCGCGACCACCTGGATTCTGGTTCAGTGGCCAGTCCTAACCGTGAAACTGAAGCCATGCGCGATGGTTCTGACGCGGTTTCTGACTGGCCGCTGCTGAATGCGTTGCTGAATACTGCGAGCGGCGCGACATGGGTGTCCCTGCACCATGGTGGGGGTGTAGGAATGGGATTTTCCCAGCACTCTGGCATGGTTATTGTCTGTGACGGCACCGACGAAGCGGCAGCGCGTATCGCCCGCGTGCTACACAACGATCCGGCGACAGGGGTGATGCGCCACGCCGATGCTGGGTACGATATTGCAATCGACTGTGCTGCCGAGCAGGAGCTCAATCTTCCTATGGTCGCTGCAACACAAGGACATCGCTAATCATGAAAACCTTAACATTTACCCCTGGCAAACTGACTTTGGCGCAGCTGCGTAACGTATACCATCAGCCACTGCACCTGACGCTCGACGAGAGTGCCTTTGCTGCCATCAATGAAAGCGTGGCCTGCGTCAACGCCATTATGGCGGAAGGGCGTACCGCTTACGGGATCAACACCGGGTTTGGTCTATTGGCCTCGGCTCGTATCGATAATGATGATTTAGAAAATTTGCAGCGCTCGCTGGTGTTGTCTCATGCTGCGGGCGTCGGTGAGCCGTTGGATGATGCGATGGTTCGCCTGATTATGGTGCTGAAAATCAATAGCCTGGCACGTGGTTTTTCCGGTATTCGTTTACAGGTTATTCAGATGTTGATTGCCATGGTCAACGCTGGGATTTATCCGCAGATCCCGGCAAAGGGCTCCGTTGGTGCTTCCGGCGATCTGGCTCCGCTGGCGCATATGTCTCTGACCTTACTGGGAGAGGGTCATGCTCGCTGGCAGGGCGAGTGGCTTCCTTCCCGCGAGGCACTGAAAAAGGCCGGGTTGCAGCCACTGACACTGGCAGCAAAAGAGGGTCTGGCGCTGCTTAACGGCACACAAACCTCCACCGCCTTCGCGCTGCGAGGCCTGTTTGAAGCGGAAGATCTCTTTGCTTCAGCGGTGATTTGCGGAGCCTTGACCACCGAAGCGGCGCTGGGCTCACGCCGTCCCTTTGACGCCCGTATCCATGAAGTACGTGGCCAGCGTGGACAGATTGATGCCGCTGCACTGTATCGCCACGTACTCACTGATGACAGCGCCGTTTCGCAGTCGCACCACAACTGTAGCAAAGTGCAGGATCCATACTCTTTGCGCTGCCAGCCACAGGTGATGGGAGCCTGCCTGACTCAACTGCGCTATGCCGCAGAAGTCCTGCTGACTGAATCCAACGCGGTCTCCGACAACCCGCTGGTGTTTGCCGCTGAGAACGACGTTCTCTCAGGCGGTAACTTCCACGCGGAACCGGTTGCCATGGCGGCAGATAACCTCGCACTGGCGATTGCCGAAATAGGTTCTCTGTCAGAACGCCGTATTGCCCTGCTGATGGACAGCCACATGTCTCAGTTGCCGCCGTTCCTCGTGAAAAACGGTGGAGTGAACTCCGGCTTCATGATTGCTCAGGTTACCGCAGCAGCGCTGTCGAGTGAAAACAAAGCCTTGTCGCACCCGCACAGCGTCGACAGCCTGCCAACCTCGGCAAACCAGGAAGATCATGTATCGATGGCACCAGCTGCGGGGCGTCGCTTGTGGGAAATGGCTGCCAATACCCGTGGTGTGATTGCCGTGGAATGGCTGTCAGCTTGCCAGGGACTGGATATGCGTGAAGGTCTGACTACCAGCCCGCTGTTGGAGCAGGCGCGTCGGCTGCTGCGGGAACAGGTTCCCCACTATGACAAAGACCGTTATTTCGCACCTGATATTGAAGTTGCTATTGCTCTTTTGGCACAACGTCACCTGACGAAGCTGCTGCCTTGTAGTATTGCCTAGCCAAAACCCACTTTTCTGTACCTGTAGCCAGGGGGCCGCCCCTGGGCCGCCATACACGCATTGATGCCGTCATAAAAACAATTATCAGGATACTCAAAAATGCAACAACACAACAACCAGCCCCATTTGCTGCGCGGGCTTAACGCCCGTCATATTCGTTTTATTGCACTCGGTTCCGCCATCGGTACTGGGTTATTCTATGGTTCTGCTGCCGCTATCCAGACCGCCGGGCCTGCCGTGCTGCTGGCATATATCCTCGGCGGTGCGGCCGTCTTTATCGTTATGCGTGCGCTGGGTGAGATGGCGGTACGCAACGCTATTCCCGGCTCATTTGGCAGCTATGCCCGTCACTATCTTGGGCCGCTTGTCGGATTTATCACCGGCTGGACCTACATCTTTGAGATGATCATCGTCTGCCTCGCCGATGTTACCGCGTTTGGTATTTACATGGGGCTCTGGTATCCCGACGTTCCACGCTGGATCTGGGTACTGAGCATCATCTTCTTTATCGGCGCGATGAACCTGTGCCACGTGCGTATCTTCGGTGAAATGGAGTTCTGGCTGTCACTGTTAAAAGTGGCGGCGATTATTGCCATGATTGCCGCCGGGGCAGGGATCATGTTCTTCGGTTTCGGTCAAAATTTCCCGGCTACTGGGATTTCGAACCTGTGGGAGAACGGGGGGTTTGCGCCTAACGGCTGGGAAGGGGTAATCGCCTCGATCGGGATAGTGATGTTCGCCTTTGGTGGCATCGAAATTATTGGTATCACTGCGGCAGAAGCACAGGATCCGAAGAAAGTCATCCCCCAGGCCATCAACACTATTCCGCTACGTATCATGCTGTTTTACGTCTGTACGCTGGCGGTACTGATGGCTATTTTTCCGTGGAACAGTATTGGCCAGGAAGGCAGTCCGTTTGTACTGATTTTTAGTGGTTTGGGTATTCCGGCCGCGGCGAACATTCTCAACATCATCGTTATCAGTGCCACTATTTCGGCCATTAACAGCGACATTTTTGGCGCAGGCCGCATGATGTATGGTATGGCAAAAGAGGGGGTGGCGCCGAAAAGTTGTCTGCGTATCTCGAGTCATGGTGTGCCTTGGATGACGGTGTTGGTCATGGGAGGATCGCTGCTGGCGGCGGTAGTGCTTAACTGGCTCATTCCGGAGAAAATTTTCGTGCTTATCGCCTCACTGGCCGCTTTCGCAACGATCTGGGTATGGATGATGATCCTGTTATCTCACTTTGCAATGCGCCGCAGCATGAGCACTGCTGAAAAGTCAAAGATTGCCTTCCCGGTACCATTCTGGCCGGTGGCACCGATCCTGACGTTGCTGTTTATGGGGTTGGTTATTGTCGTGCTTGGCTGGTTTGAAGAGACCCGTATGGCGCTTATCGCCGGACTGGTGTGGCTGGCGCTACTGATAGTGGTGTGGTTCATTTGGGCAAAAAAAAGCGTTAGTGAGACCGTCACTGAGACTGCCACTGAGTAAGTATTCTCCTGCAGAACCGGGGTCTTTAAGGGACTCCGGTTTAAATAAACCGAAGTTTATCTCCCCCTTTCGTTCAGTACCTCTGTAAAGTCGCGTTTTCGGTTCTTCTTTTCTGTCAGAAAAAGGTTATTTTTATAAGACAGCAGCCAGCCCGTTCCTTAGCCGCTGACAGAGTGCGATAAAAATGGTAAGTGTTAAGGTTATTGTCACTCTATGATGCCCTGCTTGTATTATCCGTTACTTCTGTAAATAGGCGTTAAGCATGAAAAAAATACACATCGCTGCGGGAATTATCCAAAACACTCTGGGCAATATCTTTATCACTCAGCGCAGGCCTGACATGCATATGGCCAATAAATGGGAATTTCCTGGTGGTAAGCTGGAGGAAGGAGAAACAGCTGAACAGGCGCTGGTACGCGAGCTGCGTGAGGAAATTGGTATCGATGCTGTTGAGTTCCAGCTTTTTGAAACACTGGAATACGCATTCCCTGACAGACAGCTTACTCTGACTTTCTTTTTGGTCAGTCAATGGGAAGGTGAGCCATGGGGGAAAGAAGGGCAGCCGGGACGCTGGGTTAAACAGAGTGAATTGCTAGCTGACGAGTTTCCGCCAGCTAATGCATTAATTATTCAAAAATTAACTCAGAATTAATTTCTGTCAGGTTCTTCGCTCCATCCATCATGGTTGGAATATAACTGGCTGCCCTGAATGACTTTCTCTTCGGCAGCCCATTCCCCTAAATCAATTAGCTGGCAGCGCTTACTACAAAATGGACGAAAAGGGCTGTTTTCATTCCAGATAACGCTTTTACCACAGTCGGGGCAGTTTACGATTGGGGTTTCATCTTGGCTCATGTTTACTCCTTAACAGCAAGCTAGTTCAAAATCCAGCCGCTCCGGGATGATGCCATGCTCAGCATCAACAGGCATAAAACGGATCGCAAAACGATTTTTATGTCCTGATATTTGCGGATAAATGGGTTCAATGGTATCAAGCTTCAGGCGTAACAAGTCTGCCTCGTCACTGTTATTCTGATAGAAACCATTTAAGCTAGTTTGCTTACGATAAGGAACTGAATTCCGAATAATATCGAGAATTAAATCCAGCGCCTGTTGTATCGGGGTGAGGCTGGCAAGCCACTGGGAGACCTGATTGTCACGACTTTCCTGGGGTAAGTGAAGCCAGAGATGTAGAGTTGGCAGGTCAAAACTACAACAGCCACCAGGAATATTGATACGCTGGCGTACCAGCGCTATCAGGCGGTCTTCCCTTAATTGATGGCCGATACGTGGCGCTGACATTAGCACGGTAGAGCAGTTTTCCAGTTGTTTGCGCAATGCCGCAATACGTTGCTCATCAACCCCCGGTACTTCTGACCAGCTCAGCAGTTTTCGCTGTTGCCTGCTCAGTTCTTTCAGTACCTCGGTACGCATTTCTCCGCGTTCGAAGACATCCAGTAACTCACCGATATTGCGAAAAAAATAAAGTGCTCTGGAGCTATCATTAACGGGTAAAACGGTATTGAGCTGCTGGATAATAAATTCGATACGTAACCAAGTACGTATTTTTTCATTTAATGGGTGTTCAAAAAGAACCTCAGTATTCATTATTTTATTCCCTTCCCTGTTGTGCGGCTCTGGTAGTCAGCATCAGATACTGACGGTGTAGATTATCGACCGGTTGCTCGATTGCCTCAGGACTTCCATCATTCTTAATAACATCATCAGCAATAGCGAGGCGTTGTTCACGACTTGCTTGTGCAGCCAAAATTTTTTCAGCCTGAGCGCGAGAAATATGATCCCGCAGCATCGTACGCTGTATCTGACATTCTACAGACACATCGACCACCAGCACGCGGTCTGCTTTATCCTGAAGATTATTTTCTACTAATAACGGAACTACCCACAAAACATAGGGTGATATTGCCTGTTCAATAAGATAGCGTGTTCGTTGATGTATCAATGGGTGAAGAAGCGCATTGATCCAGCGCTTATCTTCGGGGAAGTTAAAGATCCTCTCGCGTAACGCGCGACGATTCAATCCCCCTTCTGGCAATAATATCCCAGGACCAAAATGTTGAGAAATACTTTCTAAAGCAGGCTGACCGGGTTCAACCACCTCACGTGCAATGATATCTGCATCAACAACGGTAATACCTATGCGGGAAAATGCGTCGGCAACCGTACTTTTGCCACTGCCAATACCTCCCGTAAGAGCGACCGTATATTTCATTAGACCTTCCGGATATTTTTTATTTTCAATTATACCCGTCATATTTCGCGCTGCAGGTGCGTTGGCTTTTCTTACTCACCCTATCACTGCAGGGATTCGTTGCGTTGCTGCCTTCCTGCAACTCGCATTATCCAGGGTATAAATAGATGAACTATTGGTTATGTGAATAATTTACAGGCAGCGATGAACAGTCTGCTGAAGTCGCCTTGCAGAATACTGGCGGCTGTTTCTCAGGTAAATTTGAACGATTGTAACGCAAAAAAGACTATTTTCGCAGTCTTGTGAAGCCATTATTAGTGCGTATGATAACGTTACTGGAGTTGGCGGTTGTTTCGCCGTTTGTATTTTATCTGTTCACAGCCATTCGCCCCAGGAATTCGTAACATGCGTATTGAAGAAGATTTGAAGTTAGGCTTTAAAGATGTTCTTATTCGCCCGAAACGTTCTACCCTGAAAAGTCGTTCTGACGTTGAACTGGAACGTCAATTTACTTTCAAGCATTCAGGTGCTTCATGGTCTGGTGTACCGATTATCGCTGCGAATATGGATACGGTTGGTACCTTTGAAATGGCCCATGCACTGGCTTCTTTCGATATCCTCACCGCCGTTCATAAACACTACAGTGTTGAACAGTGGCAGCAATTTACTCAGTCATCATCTGAAGAACAGCTGAAATTTGTTATGGTTTCTACCGGTACTTCTGAAGCTGACTTCGCGAAAACCAAACAGATCCTCGCCCTGACGCCGATGCTGAAATTTATCTGTATCGACGTAGCGAATGGCTATTCTGAGCACTTTGCCCAGTTCGTCAGAAAAGCGCGTGATGCCTGGCCTGATAAAGTGATCTGTGCCGGAAACGTGGTGACCGGTGAAATGTGTGAAGAGCTTATCTTGTGTGGTGCAGATATTGTTAAAGTCGGTATTGGCCCGGGTTCAGTTTGTACCACACGAGTGAAAACCGGTGTTGGCTATCCACAACTTTCTGCCGTGATTGAATGTGCTGATGCCGCACATGGTCTGGGCGGACAAATCGTTAGTGACGGTGGTTGTAGCGTACCCGGAGATGTTGCAAAAGCCTTTGGTGGCGGTGCTGACTTTGTCATGCTGGGCGGAATGCTGGCTGGCCATGAAGAGAGCGGTGGCGCGGTTGTTGAAGAAAACGGTGAAAAATTCATGCTGTTCTACGGTATGAGTTCAGAGTCTGCGATGACCCGACATGTCGGTGGTGTTGCCCAGTATCGTGCAGCTGAAGGTAAAACAGTGAAGCTGCCATTACGTGGACCAGTAGAAAATACCGCGCGTGATATTCTCGGTGGCCTGCGTTCAGCCTGTACCTATGTTGGTGCCTCTCGCCTGAAAGAGCTGACTAAGCGTACGACTTTCATCCGTGTTGCAGAGCAAGAAAACCGCGTATTTAATAGCCTCTAATCGGCAATCATGGCGCAATTTTGTTGCGCCATTAACCCATCGTGTCACCCAGATGAAAAATGGGTAGATACATTGCAATCACCAGTACGCCAATAATGGCCCCAATAATCACTATCATCAGCGGTTCGAGCTGCGCAGTGAGATTTTCCGCCTGCTCACCAGCTTGCTGAGTATGCCAGTCTGCCAGACGTTCCAGCATTAAATCCAGCTCACCTGATTCTTCACCGACCCGGATCAATTGTCGGCATAAAGGAGTAAAGAAGACCGTTGTGCCCAGCGCTTGCCAGAAAGGTGTACCTACAGTAATTTCACCTCTGATACTGTCAATTTGCTGACGCCAGAGCCGTTGTGACAGGGTATTACCTGCCGCTGACAACCCTTGTAACAGAGGGATCCCGGCTTGTTGGGTCAGTGCCAGAACGGTGAAAACCTGGCTGAGGATCTGGCCACGCCAGAGAGGGGCAATCAGCGGGAGAGCAAGCAACAATTTCTGTTCTCGTATTTGCCATTCTGGCCTGTTTTTACGCAAATACATCACCATGACTCCCAGCAGTATCAGCAGGAAGCCGCCAGATAAAACCCGCTCTGTGAGCCATTCAGCGCCAGTAATAATCGTCTGGGTCAGAGCCGGGAGTGGCGCATTAAATGACTGATAGATTTGTGCAAATTCCGGCAAGACTAAACCCAGCATACCGACAGTGACCAATGAGGCGATAAGCAGAATAAAGAGTGGATAACGCAGAGCCTTGTGTACCTTCTTTTGTAGCTGATAAAGCTGCTCCTGTTGTGCTGCCAGATGCTGGCAGCATTCTGCCAGTTTGCCTGTCAGCTCGCCGGTATGTACCAGGGCAATAAAAAGTGGTGGAAAAATCCGCGGCCAGGCTTGTAATGCTTGTGCAAAGGGGATGCCTTTAGTGACCTGATTTTTAATATTTTGTAGCAGAGCAGACCATTCTGGTTTGGGGTGCTGATCGGCGATTAATGTTAAGGCATCGATCAGTGTGATGCCTGCCTTGAGTAATACAGCCACCTGTTTGATGAACTCAATCTTATGCGGCATTGAGGAGCGAAACAGCAACACTCCCCAGCGCTTTCGGGCAGAGACTAATATCAACTGCTGTTCCGCCAGTTGTATTGCCAGAGTGGATTTCCCGTTAAGTAACATCACCCCTTGTTTGAGCGCACCTTGCTTATCAATGGCTTTCCAGCTCCAGAGATGAATATCAGCCATCATGGCGACCAAGAACACGATATACCTCGTCCAGGCTGGTTATTCCCTGCGCTGCGGCACGACAGCCATTTTCAAACAGCGTCGCCATACCTGATTTTCTGATGATATCTTCTAACTCGGTTGCACTCTGACCCTGAGTAATCAGGCTTCCCAGCGTTTCAGAAACAGAGAGTACTTCAAAGAGTGCCGTACGCCCGTAATAGCCACTGTAACAGCGGTGGCAGCCTTTAGCCTGCCAGTATGAGGCCGATAATGGGGATTCAGATAATGTTTTGGGTTGCAGGCGGCAATACAGGCAAAGTTTTCTGACCAGCCGTTGGGCCACCACCAGTCGCAAACTTGAGGTCAGAACGTCACGCGGAATATTGAGCTGTTCAAGGCGCATTAATGTTCCAATAATGGAGTGGGTATGCAGCGTTGACAGAACCAGATGCCCTGTTTGAGAGGCTTTAATTGCGATATCGGCTGTTTCGCTATCACGAATTTCACCGATCATTATCACGTCAGGATCCTGACGTAACAGCGCACGCAAAAGCGTGTTATAGGTCAGGCCTGCTTTAGTATGGAGCTGGGTTTGATTTAAACCGCTTAACGGGATCTCTATAGGGTCTTCAACCGTACAAATATTACGATGAGCCTGATTCAATCTGGTCAGGGCGCTATACAGTGAAAGCGTTTTGCCGCTGCCAGTCGGGCCGGTTATCAGGATCAGTCCTTGTGGGAAGGTAAGAGCACGATGAAAACGTGACGCTTCCTCTTCAGGCATACCCAGGGTATCAATATCAAAACAATGTGTATCTTGCTGTTGTAGGCGTAACACCAGTTTTTCACCGTAACGACAAGGCAGGGTCGAAACGCGAAATGAAACCTGATGCTCTCCATTCTGATAATCAATCTGCCCATCCTGAGGTAGGCGTTTTTCTGCAATATCGAGACTTGCCAGAACTTTAAGCCTGGCGGTGAGCTGGGGGGCAATCGAGCGGGAGAGTAAGGGCTGGGCATGTAACACGCCATCAATACGCAAGCGAATGCGATACGCGGTCTGACCGGGTTCAAAATGGATATCTGAAGCTCGTTGCTGAATGGCAGTGCTCAATACTTCATTTAATAGCTCAGCGAGGGCATTGCCTGATATCTCTTTACTGGCCGATAAAGTATAGAGAGCTTGCCATAGCGCTATCCGCCGGACAGGCCAGGTCTCTACTTCAATCGGTTTATTACAAATAAAACCTAATGCCGAGAAAATCTGTTCTGATGGTGAAGCTGACGCCGCAATACGCAGGATTTTGTCTGTTTCTTCTATCAGTAATGCATCGTATTGCTGGCAAACAGAGCTGAGTTGTTGAGAAGCCGTCATTACATTGCGCCATCGTTATCAAAACGGAAAACGTCTTCACAGGAATGGAGGAGTTTATTGTTCTGGGGGGCACGACACTCACGGGTCCAGTGTATTGAGCCTTCAGTGGTATTCCAGTGAGGGGTGAGTATCACAATCAATCCCTGTAGCGTTTGCTGTCCGGCTAACGCCACCACCCCTCGGGTGATATTTATTTCACCGATATAACGTGTCGTGGAAGGGAGGGGAATATCATGGCTGCCACCATTACAGTTTTCCAGGCTACCCAGGGTTAATCCGCATAGTTCGATTTGATTACGGTGGTGACTAAAAGTTTTCAGCATATCGGTCAGTGCAGCTTTACTGATATAACCCTGATAGGCCGGAATACCGATGGCACTGAGAATGGCTATGATGGCGATAACCACCATCAGTTCAATCAAGGTGAATCCTTTCTGATTACGCATAGTCTGCTCCGGGTGATGTAGTGACCCTAGCCTGGCAGGCACAACTGACGATAACCAGCTGACAAAAATGAAACAGGGAATGGGCTTCAGGAAAAACGGGGGGGATTGCAGAGGATAACAATGAAAGTGGAAGCAGCAGCGATAACCGGGCAAACGGATATGAGTGAAACTCGATTTTCAATGAAATTGACTTTACGAAGTGACTTTAGACGAACGGAATCGGCTGGATACTGGCTTCGTGGTCAGTTTAAAAATAGGCTAACAGCACAACAGGGCAAGTTTAACCTCACCCTGTCAGAGGTATTATTTAAAGCGCATAGATAAGTCGAGGGCACGAACATGTTTGGTCAGAGCACCTACCGAAATATAGTCAACGCCAATCTGGGCGAAGCCCCCGATAGTCTCTTTGGTGACATTTCCTGAAACTTCGAGGCGCGTTTTACCTTGAGCCATTTCAACCGCTTTGCGCATCTGCTGTTCATCGAAATTATCAAGCATAATGATATCCGCGCCCGCATGCAGGGCTTCGGTAAACTCTTCCAGCGACTCCACTTCCACTTCGACCGGCACATCCGGATGCAGCCAGAAGGCTTTTTCTACTGCCTGACGCACTGAGCCGGAAGCAATAATATGGTTTTCTTTAATCAGAAAGGCATCGGATAAGCCCAGACGATGGTTGCTGCCGCCGCCGCAGAGTACGGCATATTTTAATGCGGTACGCAGTCCTGGCAGGGTTTTACGGGTATCCAGCAGACGCGTTTTTGTGCCTTTCAGTAATTTAACGTAAGAACGAACTTCGCTGGCGACACCGGAAAGAGTCTGAACAAAGTTCAGTGCAGTACGTTCACCGGTTAATAAAATACGCGCGGAGCCTTCCAGTTCAAACAGCGGCTGATTAGCGGTAATTTCATCACCATCTTCGATATGCCAGGTAATTTTGACACTTTTATCTAACTGAATGAAGACTTCTTCAACCCAGCGTTTACCGCAAAAAATGCCATCTTCTCGTGTAATAATCACCGCATGAGAGAGACTATCGGCAGGTAATAATTGAGCAGAAATATCATTATCTGGGGAAGCATCTTCACCTAAGTCTTCGCGCAGAGCCTGCGAAACAGCTCTGGGAATATCAAGACTCATACGTTCAAGAAGCTCGTCACGTCTGTGGTCGGGATTATAAATACGCGGCGGCATGATAAAACTCCAAATGAATAAGTGGTTAATATTTCATGCTACTCTGAAGCGATATCAAGTACCACTCTAAGGAGAGTCCGGGATGCACCTGCAAGACGGTTGGTTGTCGAATGTTAAACATGTCCCCTCCCCACATTACGATGTCCGTCCGGAAGAAGAACGGCCATCATTACTGGTTGTGCACAATATCAGTTTACCGCCGGGAGAGTTCGGTGGTCCGTTTATTGATGCGCTGTTTACCGGGACCCTTGACCCGCAAGCCCACCCTTATTTTGCTACAATTGCCCAATTGCGCGTTTCTGCCCATTGCCTTATTCGCCGTGATGGTGAAATTATTCAATATGTTCCGTTTGATAAACGAGCATGGCATGCTGGAGTCTCTCACTATCAGGGACGCGAACGCTGCAATGATTTTTCTATTGGTATCGAGCTGGAAGGAACCGATACCCTGGCTTATACCGAAGTGCAGTATCAGCAACTTGCACGGCTGACTGCATTACTTATAGAGCACTATCCTCAGATAGCACAGCATATGACGGGGCACAGTGATATTGCCCCAATACGTAAAACCGATCCTGGTCCGGCATTCGACTGGAACACTTTCCGTCAGAAGGTTGACCAGATAATAAATAAGGAAAGCCAATGACACTGTTTACTCTGTTACTGGTATTTATTTGTGAACGGTTTTTTAAAACCGGCGAACACTGGCAGCTTGATAGTCGACTGAGCGTACTGTTTAAACGGGTGACTCATTTTTCTCTGGCGGGAACGCTGATGATGACAGCGCTCTGTATGCTGGTGGTTTTTTTGGTACTGGAAGCCCTTGAAGGTGTGCTGTTTAATCTTCCATTACTGATATCTTGGGTCGCGCTGGGTGTGTTATGTATCGGGGCTGGAGAGGTACGTTTACACTATCACGCCTATTTGAAAGCGGCATATCATGGCGATGCTAATGCCTATCAAGCCATGGCCAGTGAGCTGACGCTTATTCATGGTATTCAACCTGAATGCAGTGAGAGAGAGTATTTACAGGAATTACAAAATGCGCTGCTGTGGATTAATTTCCGTTTCTATCTGGCACCGTTATTCTGGTTAGTTATTGGTGGTTTATGGGGGCCTATCTTTTTGGTTGGTTATGCTTTTCTACGTGCCTGGCAAACCTGGCTGGTACGCTTCCATACTCCTCATGAACGTTTACGCTCTGGTATTGAAGCTATTTTGCATGTGGTGGATTGGGTACCTGTTCGGTTGGTTGGAATGGTATATGTGCTATTGGGGCATGGTGAGAAAGCACTGCCTGCTTGGTTTACGTCACTGACTGACCGCCATACTTCACCGTATCAGGTACTGACGGAACTGGCTCAGTATTCGTTAGCGCGTGAACCACATTTCGATAAAATTGAAACCCCTAAAGCTGCAGTTTCAATGGCCAAAAAAGCCTCAGTGGTGGTGATTGTCGTGGTGTCATTACTGACGATTTACGGCACATTGATCTGAATCGGGGTCCTGCTGTACCGCTGACCCCGCATCCGTTTTGTATATGTGTCAGGCCCGGTAAGCGTAGTGCTACCGGGCAATCATTCACTGCGTATCTGCCGGCGGGATACCAAAGTCTGGCATCCCGTTTCCATCCCAACGAATTAATTTCATCCGAGTATGGCGGTTAGGGTCATATAATGGATCACCTTCTATTTCGGTGTAGTTACGTGCGTGATAGACCAGAACGTCATCACCTTCCGGCGTCTGCGTAAAGCTGTTATGCCCAGGCCCGTACTGGTGGTTTTCATAACTGGTAGTAAAGAGTGGGCTGGGTGACTTATGCCAGTTTGTCGGATCCCGCGGGTCGGCATTCTTCGCAATCCACAGCAGCCCCATGCAGTAGTTTTCATCTGTAGCGCTGGCTGAGTAACTGATAAACAGCCTGTCACCGTGTGTAATGACCGCTGGACCTTCGTTAACCAGGAATCCCTGGCACTCCCAGTCATATTCCGGCTTGCTGAGCATGACTGGCTCACCCTTAATCGTCCAGGGGTTTTCCAGTTCTGCGAGGTAAATGTTTGAATTTCCTGGTATGTCAGGTGACTTCTGCGCCCACAGATACCATTGTTTGCCTTGGTGATAAAAGGTCGTGCCATCCAGGGCAAAGGTATCAAAGGGTGTTTTAATTTGCCCTTTTTCTGTCCAGCTGCCGGTAAGCGGATCGGCATCAGTGCATTCGAGGACAAACATGCGATGTTGAAACATTCCTAGCCTGTCAAGCGCCTGGGTGTGGGTCGCGGCATAATAGATATACCATTTGTCGTTGATCCGATGAATTTCCGGCGCCCAGATAAGTTCACTCATCGGGCCGGATGTGGGTTTTTGCCATACCACGACCGGAGAGGCCGTCCTCAACCCTGTCAGTGAATCAGCTCGACGAATTTCCAGCCGGTCATATTCCGGTACTGAAGCGATAAAGTAATAATCCTGAGCGTCGCTCAGGATAAACGGGTCAGCACGTTGCTCAATAAAAGGGTTTGGCCAGCATTGCATTAGACTTTCCTTACTGTTTCAGTCGTTTTAAGTTCCTGATAGTCATTAAGTTCGCGGTAGTTAATTCGGCGTTTCTCCAGGTCTTGCTGGATCTGCTGCATTAAATTGCGATCGACTTTCAGTAGGCGAACCACACCTGCGGTAATCAGGTAACCAACCCCGGGGATCACTGTGAAAAGCAGTATGATACCGTTAACTGCCGTCGCGCTTTGCGCTTTCGCTCCCGCATCATAGCCATACCATGAGAGCAAAAAGCCCACCATTGCGCCAGCGATTGCAAGGCCTAATTTCAGACAAAAGAGGTTGCCGGAGAAACTGATCCCGGTGATCCGTTTACCGGTTTTCCACTCGCCATAGTCATCCACATCCGCCATCAGTGACCAGTGCAAAGGAGAAGGGATCTGATGCAAAATATTGAGCAGGAAATAGAGCACGATAATCATCATGGTCGCTTGCGGGTCGAAGAAGTAAAACGCGCAGGAGAAAATGGCCAGTGCGATGTTGGTCCAGAAAAATACTTTGAGTTTACACCAGCGGTCGGTTAGTACTTTCGCCAGCATACTGCCAATCATCATTCCTACGACGCCAAGGCTAATAAAGAGGGTAGCGAAATTGGTGCTTTGTCCCATTACCCAGGTGACATAGTACATGGTTGCTGCCATGCGGATAAAACCCGGGCAAACGTTGCACAATGTCAGTAGCAGGATGCGTACCCACTGGTCATTTTTCCAGATGTCTCTGAAGTCATTGCGCATGTCATCCTGGGTTGGCACTGCAGGGCGTACGCGTTCGCGAACGGTGGCAAAACAGAACAGGAACATGAACATGCTAATGACCGCCAGCACGACCATCGCCATTTGATAGCCCTTCGCTTTATCGCCGCCACCAAACCAGTCAACCATTGGCAGTAATGTTAGTGACAGCAGTAGGGTGGCAATCCCGACTAATACGAAACGATAAGACTGACAGGCGACACGTTCTTTTGGATCATTGGTGATCACACCGCCTAAAGAGCAGTAGGGGATATTGATTGCGGTATAGGTAAGAGACAGCAGGAAATAGCTGACAAAGGCATAGACAACCTTACTGTTATATGACCAGTCCGGCGTAGTGAACATTAAAATACTGAACAAGGCGTAAGGCAAGGCAATCCACAATATCCATGGACGAAAGCGACCATATTTACTTTGGGTACGGTCAGCAATTGCGCCCATTATCGGGTCGGTGACGGCGTCAATGACACGTACCGAAAGTAATAACACCCCGACCAGAGCGGGGGACAAGCCGAAGACATCTGTATAAAAATAGCTTACAAACAGCATGATAGCGCCAAAGATGATGTTACACCCGGCGTCACCCATGCCATAGCCGATTTTTTCTTTTACCGACAGTTTATTCTTATCCATTGAGATTTCTCCCCGTTATTTGATGTATGGGATTATTCGCTGTCGGTGCCATAATTGTGTTGCAGGATAGTACCGCTGATATGGAGGAAATCACTGCACAGAAGGAAGTGTGAGCCAGGTAACAACCCTTACCCGTACGGATGAGGGCGAGGATGAGCGAACTCAGTGTTTTTTCACGATTTTAGCGGTTTTTTGTTTACAGAAGTAACCTATCCCCAGCATGGCCACCCAGACTGGGATAAGATAAACGGAAATCGCCATCCCGGTGGTCATTAGCATAATGACCAGCACTGCTGCCATGAACATCAGGCAAACCCAGTTACCCACGGGGTAGAGCAGGGCAGGGAAACGCGTTTTTACCCCCTGCTGCTGTTTCGCACGACGGAATTTAATGTGGGCGAGACTTATCATGGCCGGGTTAATTACCAGACTGGAGTCATGGGAACCGTCGCGGGAGAGGTGATTTAGGTTAAGTCAGGTCTGGGATACGATAAAACGATTTCCAGCAAATGATAACAGGACGCTAACTCATGGATGACACCAAAAATCGTTCTTATCATCGCCCCATCTGGGATGATAACGGGCGGTTTCATTACGAGATTATTCCTCAGGCAAAAGAAAAAAATCACGTGGCGGTTTGCCTCAAGCCGGCCGACAAAGTGATCCCGGTGATTTTTCTTCCGGGGGTGATGGGGTCAAATTTAAAAAACGGAAAGAGTAAAGTCTGGCAGTTTAGCGTTTCCTCGCTTAAAAAATGGCCGTTTGCCGGTCCGGGGAAAAGGAAGTTTCTACTTGATCCGAAGAGCACGACGGTTGACGACGGCGGGGAGATTTTAAACGACGGGGCGGACGGTAAAAAATTTCCCTCCCGCCGCGCCCGTGGCTGGGGAAGCGCCTTTTATAAAAGCTATGGGGAGGCGCTTGACCGGCTGCAATATTTTCTCAGTGACGACGATATCCTGATGGATAATCACTTCAGGGAAACACAGATGCAGACCACCCGGCAGCGTTTGACGGGCGTCAGGATAGGCGATGAGCCGGTGGAGCAGGTGCTGACGGAAGAGGAAACGGCGCACGGTCACCGGTTTTTATATCCGCTGCACGTTTTTGGTTATAACTGGCTGCAGTCCAATGCAGACTCGGCTGTATCACTGGGAAAATATATCAGTAAGGTACTGGGGGATTATCACGGCCGTCTGGCGGTGAACAAGGTGATCCTGGTCACCCACTCGATGGGCGGGCTGGTTGCCCGGCACTACTCAGAAAACATGAACGGACAGGAAAATATTCTGGGGATTGTGCACGGCGTGATGCCGGATCTTGGTTCACCGGCGGCATACCGGCGCATGAAAACCGGTGAGCGTGGTGTGACAGGGATGATCATCGGGGAAAACGCCGAAAGGTTGATGCCGGTGCTGGCCCAGTCCCCCGGTCCGCTACAGCTGCTGCCGGGCAGGGCTTATGGTCCGGGCTGGCTGAAAATCGAGGGCAGCGAGACCCGAATGTCCTTACCCGTCGATGATCCGTATAAGGAAATTTACCTCAATAAAACGGCCTGGTGGCGGCTGTGTGAGCAGGATTTGCTGCTGGATAACATCGAGGATGAGTGGAAAAAATATGAACAGAGGATAGAGACAAACGTTAAAGAATTTATCGAAGAACTGAACGGCAAATACCATCCCCAGACCTGGCTGTTTTACGGTGCCAGTGCCAATAATCCGTCGGATGCCTTTCTGACGTGGAAAGAGCGGCCTGCTCTGCGCCCTGTGCCGGTGATGGGCTATCCGGATCCGTCATCGCCGACATACCGCTATGATGCAGGAAAAACCTTTGAGCTGATTTCCGCGGGAACGCCTGGTGACGGCACCGTGCCGGTCACGGCGATCCGCACCTCATCCTCTCGTATTCGGGGCGTGCTGGCGACCGATGTTGACCATGAAGGGGCCTATGCCATTGACCCCGTCGACCGCGCCCGTGCGGTTCGGGATACCTCCGACGCTCTGGTGTTTACGGTCCGCTCGGTGGTGAAAATCGTGCAGCAGGTGCCTGCGCCATGAAAAAACGCTCTCGTTCCTGGCTTATCCCGCTGGCGATGGTGCTGCTGGCGGCAGGACTCTATATTCACAACTATGTGACGTTTGTGCATACCCCTCCGGCGTTAACGGACAAGGAAAAACGGATGATTGATACCCTGTTTGCCACCACCAAAGCCCAGTGTGTGGGGCGCTATCTCTTTGAGGTGCCCGCTTCTTTCGACAATACCCTGACGGATCGTGCTCAGATTAATGAGGTGCGTATCAGCAGTAAACGGCTCTACCGCCCGGCGTTTGAGCAGCGTATCCGGCTGAGAGAGCAGGAACTGAAAAATAGCCATACAGTAAGAGCTATTAATCAGCCTTTTCTTAAGCAGGTGTACCGCCTCAGTGATAATGCGGTGATATTTGACCGCAATGAAAATGAGAGCGTGTCAGGTGTTGCCCGCATTCTGGAAGGGCATCTGTATATTGACGGGGTGGCATTTATTCTCACTCAGGAGATCCTCGATTACTCTGACCCGCGCTTTGCCAAGGAACGCGCATTTTTTTTGCGGGATGAGGCCGGAAGACCCGCCTGGATGGCGAATAACAAGCCTCAGAAACTGGCGGAACTACAGGATGTCATGTCCCGTCTGAGCGGGCGAAAAGACGATGAAATCCCTACGCAACCGGGCACCTGTATTTCGCAAGGGTTTATCCGTGACGGGAACGGCAAGCCGAAGGAAGATATTACCTTTGTCTATCCGCATAATTCGGTCTTTTCTTTTGTTGTATGGAGTAATAACAACCTGAAAGAAAGCACCAACATGCTGGAGCGAAGCGGTGAAATCCAGTCTTATATCAACAGTATAAACGGACGGACGTTACGAAAGGGTGAAACGCAGATTGCAGGCTTTGATACCAGCGAATGGCTTACCACTGCCCCGCCAGAAAAAGCATCCGATAATCAGTCCGGGCAGTTACAGTTATTGTTCACTGCTGTAGCCAATGAGAAAACGGCGGATTTCAGACACCCAAATCTTGATCTGACGTTAAGTAACGAGAGCCTGCCTACAGGCAGCGATAGTCTGTCAACTTACAGTGAGGCCGAACTGGTGGCAATATGGGATCGTCTCACGCGTTCTTTCCGTTTAAGAAACAATGCATTCTGAGCAAAATATCCATTACAGATGGAAAGGTTTTTGAACATCGTCTCAGAAATGCAAAAACTGTCCGTAATAAAGAACCGTGAAGCTGGGCATGCAACGAATAGGGGGAGAATGCCCCCCAGACTGACAGACAAATCTGCCCTATGGTTTGAACATAGGAGGAGTCTGTGGGGCAGATTACGATTTATCCCTGAATTTTAAGTGTTAGCAGCTTTGCGTTGCTTCTCTTTAATCCAGTAGCCTACCGCCAGAACGGCAATCCACACTGGGATAAGATAAACGGAAATCGCCATCCCGGTGGTCATTAGCATAATGACCAGCACTGCAGCCATGAACATCAGGCAAACCCAGTTACCCACGGGGTAGAGCAGGGCAGGGAAACGCGTTTTTACCCCCTGCTGCTGTTTAGCACGACGGAATTTGATATGCGCGAGGCTGATCATCGCCCAGTTGATAACCAGAGCAGAGACCACCAGTGCCATTAGCATGCCGAACGCGGAGTCTGGTGCCAGATAGTTGATCAGCACACAGAGTGCAGTAAAAGCAGCTGACGTTAACAGGGTATTAATGGGGACACCACGTTTGTCCACTTTCTTCAGGATCTTCGGTGCGTTACCTTGCTGGGCCAGACCAAACAGCATACGGCTATTACAGTAAACGCAACTGTTATAGACGGATAGTGCAGCGGTCAACACCACAATATTCAGCGCATTGGCGACAAAACTATCACCCAGTTCATGGAAAATAAGTACAAATGGACTGATTTCTGAGGTGACACGAGTCCATGGCATCAGAGAGAGTAGTACAGCCAAAGAACCGATATAGAAAATCAGGATACGGTAGATAACCTGGTTGGTGGCCTTCGGAATGCTTTTCTCCGGATTATCGGCTTCTGCGGCAGTGATACCAACCAGCTCCAGGCCGCCGAATGAGAACATAATAATAGCCATCATCATGACCAGTCCGGTCATGCCGTGAGGTAAGAATCCGCCCTGATCCCAGAGGTTACTGACGGAAGCCTGTGGGCCACCATTACCACTGAACAGCAACCAGCCACCAAACAGAATCATCGCAATAACGGCCACGACTTTAATAATGGCAAACCAGAACTCCATCTCACCGAATACTTTGACATTATTCAGGTTGATAAGGTTGATAATCACGAAGAAGGCAGCAGCAGAAACCCAGGTTGGGATCTCAGGCCACCAGAACTGAATATATTTTCCTACTGCTGTCAGTTCGGCCATGGCAACCAGAACATACAGCACCCAATAGTTCCAGCCGGAGGCAAAACCAGCGAAAGGTCCCCAGTATTTATAGGCAAAATGGCTGAATGAACCCGCTACCGGTTCGTCAACTACCATCTCACCTAATTGGCGCATAATTAAAAATGCAATAAATCCAGCAATAGCATAACCCAGAATAATTCCCGGACCTGCGGACTGAATAACGGATGCGCTACCTAAAAATAACCCGGTACCGATAGCTCCACCCAGCGCGATGAGCTGAATATGGCGGTTTTTGAGGCCGCGCTGCAGCGTATCGTCTTGCTGCTGACTTTCCATCATAGAACCCCGTAACAAATGTACCTATACCCGTCATACTTCAAGTTGCTCAACATTGCCGGCGTTCAGCCTATAAGCAACTCAAATTACTCAGGGTAAGACGCGAGTGTCGTTGTATTATTTTGCAGTGTGTAAACTTTTATTCACACTTGTGGTTTTTGTTATTTTGCGGGTATGCCTTCCGCCAAGCAAAGAATAGTGGTAATCGCCAGCGTTTGCACCTGCTTTATAGAGGGCAATAATAGGAAAAATGAATGAAATGAGAGGTAAACGACAATAATGGCAGCACAAGTAGTATTAAAAATAAACAATAAGTAGTGAATTAATATGAAACGATTTTAATTGCTGCAGGTCTGATGATGGTCGAAGAGGATAAATCACTCATTTTAGCGACTGACACAATGTTAATATCTGTTTACCAGTTTGAAACGTTCTTTCTGTACATTAAGTAAAATGTGCCTGGTTAAGGTTTTCTGGCAAAACCTTTATGGACAGAAGGTGAATACTTTGTTACTTTTAGCGTCAAGAATTGGTAATTGGTCTTACCAATTAACTCTGAACTACCTGTAAAGATAGGGTACGATGGCCTACAGCAAAATCCGCCAACCGAAATTATCCGATGCGATTGAGCAGCAGTTGGAATCTCTCATCCTCGAGGGAACCTTGCGCCCTGGCGAAAAACTGCTGCCTGAACGTGAGCTTGCAAAGCAATTTGATGTCTCACGTCCTTCATTACGTGAGGCTATTCAAGGTCTGGAAGCGAAGGGCTTACTGCTTCGCCGCCAAGGCGGGGGCACTTTTGTACAAAATAGCTTGTGGCAAAGCTTGAGCGATCCTCTGGTTGAACTCCTTTCCGAACATCCTGAATCTCAGTTTGACTTGCTAGAAACTCGTCATGCTCTGGAAGGAATTGCCGCATACTATGCGGCACTTCGCGGAACGAATGAAGACCTTGAACGCATCAGTCATTGCCATACCGCTATTAAAGAGGCTCAAGAGTCCGGTGACAGTGATGCTGAGTCTGACGCAGTAATGCAGTATCAAATTGCTGTCACCGAAGCGGCACATAATGTCGTTTTACTCCATCTGCTACGCTGTATGGAACCGATGCTTGAGCAAAACGTTCGTCAGAATTTTGAATTACTTTATGCGCGCCGTGAAATGCTGGCGCAAGTAAGTAATCATCGTGCCAGTATTTTTGCAGCCATTATGGCTCGCCAGCCTGAGCAGGCTCGAGAGGCCTCGCATCGTCATCTGGCTTTTATTGAGGAAATATTGCTGGAACGTAGTCGTGAGCAAAGTCGTCGTGAACGATCACTTCGTCTTCTCCAGCAACGTAAGGATTGAGCGTAATTTAAGCGCGTGGTAATGAAAGGTAGAACCTGTCTTATTGGATTTTTTAAGAAAATTGCAATAAGACAGGTTCCAGATAATCAACTTTAAACACAGATAAGGAATACCCCCATGTCAGAACGTTTACACAATGACGTGGATCCGATCGAAACTCGCGACTGGCTCCAGGCGATCGAATCGGTCATCCGTGAAGAAGGTGTTGAGCGTGCTCAGTATCTCATTGACCAACTGTTATCCGAAGCCCGCAAAGGCGGCGTGAATGTAGCGGCTGGAGCAGGTACCAGTAACTATCTAAACACGATAGCTGTTGAAGATGAGCCAGAATACCCGGGCAATCTGGAACTGGAACGTCGTATTCGTTCTGCTATCCGCTGGAACGCCATTGTGACGGTGCTGCGCGCGTCTAAGAAAGACCTCGATCTGGGCGGCCACATGTCGTCATACCAGTCTTCCGCAACGATTTATGAAGTGTGTTTCAACCACTTCTTCCGTGCGCGCACTGAAGCAGACGGCGGTGACTTGGTTTACTTCCAGGGACACATTTCTCCGGGCGTTTATGCTCGTGCCTTCCTTGAAGGTCGCCTGAGCGAAGACCAGATGAATAATTTCCGTCAGGAAGTTCACGGTAATGGTCTGTCTTCTTATCCGCACCCGAAACTGATGCCAGAATTCTGGCAGTTCCCGACTGTTTCTATGGGCCTTGGTCCAATTGGTGCTATTTATCAGGCTAAGTTCCTGAAATATCTTGAACACCGTGGTCTTAAAGATACGTCTAAGCAAACCGTTTATGCCTTCCTGGGTGACGGTGAGATGGATGAGCCAGAATCTAAGGGAGCTATCACTATTGCTACCCGTGAAAAACTGGATAACCTGGTCTTCATCATTAACTGTAACTTACAGCGCCTTGATGGCCCGGTTACAGGTAACGGTAAAATTATTAACGAACTGGAAGGTATCTTTGAAGGTGCCGGCTGGAACGTGGTTAAGGTTATGTGGGGCGCCCGTTGGGACGAACTGCTGCGTAAAGACACCTCCGGTAAACTGGTTCAGCTGATGAACGAAACCGTTGATGGTGACTATCAGACCTTCAAATCTAAGAATGGCGCTTATGTTCGTGAGCACTTCTTCGGTAAGTATGCAGAAACTGCTGCGCTGGTTGCAGACTGGACTGATGATCAGATCTGGGCTCTGAACCGTGGTGGTCATGATCCGAAGAAAATCTATGCGGCATTCAAAAAAGCACAAGACACCAAAGGTAAAGCGACTGTTATCCTGGCCCATACCATCAAAGGTTACGGCATGGGTGAAACCGCAGAAGGTAAGAACATCGCTCACCAGGTGAAAAAAATGAATATGGATGGCGCACGCTATATCCGTGATCGTTTCAATGTGCCTGTGTCTGATGAAGAGCTGCCAAACCTGCCTTATATTAAATTTGCTGAAGGCAGCGAAGAGCATACCTATCTGCACGCTCAGCGTGAGAAGTTGAATGGTTACTTGCCAACGCGTCAGCCAAACTTCACCGAGAAACTGGAACTGCCTAAACTGGAAGACTTCCAGCAGCTTCTTGAAGAGCAGAACAAAGAAATCTCTACCACTATCGCTTTCGTTCGTGCCCTGAACGTCATGCTGAAGAGCGGTATCAAAGATCGCCTCGTGCCAATCATTGCTGATGAAGCGCGTACCTTTGGTATGGAAGGTCTGTTCCGTCAGATTGGTATCTACAGCCCGAACGGCCAGCAGTATACTCCGCAGGACCGTGAGCAGGTTGCTTACTATAAAGAAGACGAAAAAGGTCAGATTCTGCAAGAAGGGATCAACGAACTGGGTGCCGGTTCTTCATGGCTGGCTGCTGCGACGTCTTACAGCACCAATAACCTGCCAATGATTCCATTCTACATCTACTACTCCATGTTCGGTTTCCAGCGTATCGGTGACCTGTGCTGGGCAGCGGGTGACCAGCAGGCTCGTGGCTTCCTGGTAGGTGGTACTTCTGGTCGTACGACTCTGAACGGTGAAGGTCTGCAGCACGAAGATGGCCACAGCCATATTCAGTCACTGACTATCCCTAACTGTATCTCTTATGACCCTTCTTACGCTTATGAAGTCGCTGTCATTATGCATGACGGTCTGGAGCGTATGTATGGTGAGAAACAAGAGAACATTTACTACTACATCACTACACTGAACGAAAACTACCATATGCCGGCTATGCCAGCAGGTGCAGAGGAAGGTATCCGTAAAGGTATCTACAAACTCGAAACCCTGGAAGGTAGCAAAGGTAAAGTTCAGCTGTTAGGTTCAGGTTCTATCCTGCGTCACGTACGTGAAGCAGCACAGATTCTGGCGAATGACTACGGTGTGGGTTCTGATGTCTTCAGCGTAACCTCCTTCACTGAACTGGCGCGTGATGGCCAGGATTGTGAGCGCTGGAACATGCTGCATCCAACCGAAGAGCAACGTGTACCTTATGTTGCTCAGGTTCTGAGTGACGCGCCTGCTGTTGCTTCCACCGACTATATGAAATTGTTTGCAGAGCAGATCCGCAACTTTATCCCAGCTAGCGACTATCGCGTTCTGGGTACTGATGGTTTCGGTCGTTCTGATAGCCGTGAAAATCTGCGTCACCACTTTGAAGTTGATGCTTCTTATGTGGTTGTGGCAGCACTGGGTGAATTGGCTAAACGTGGTGAGATCGATACACAAGTGGTAGCAGACGCTATCAAGAAATTTAATATCGATGCAGATAAAGTCAACCCACGTCTGGCGTAAGAGGTAAATAGATAATGACTATCGAAATCAAAGTACCAGACATCGGTTCTGATGAAGTTGAAATCACCGAAATTCTGGTCAAAGTAGGCGATAAAGTTGAAACTGAACAATCGCTTATTACCGTAGAAGGCGACAAAGCCTCTATGGAAGTCCCGTCTCCACAGGCTGGTATCGTCAAAGAGATCAAAATCTCTGTTGGTGAAAAAACTGAGACTGGCAAACTGATCATGATTTTCGAATCCGCCGAAGGTGCAGCAGCTGCTGCGCCTGCTAAGGCAGAAGAGAGCAAAGCTGCAGCACCTGCTGCTGCAAGTGCGGCAAAAGACGTCAACGTACCAGACATTGGTTCTGATGAAGTTGAAGTCACCGAAATCATGGTTAAAGTTGGCGATAAAGTTGCAGCTGAACAGTCACTGATTACTGTTGAAGGCGATAAAGCGTCCATGGAAGTTCCGGCGCCGTTTGCTGGCACCGTGAAAGAGATTAAAATTGCTACTGGCGATAAAGTCTCTACCGGCTCATTGATTATGGTCTTCGAAGTTGAAGGTGCAGCTCCGGCTTCAGCTCCTGCAGCTGCAGCGCCAGCCGCGGCACCTGCTGCAGCTTCTGGTGCTAAAGATGTTAACGTTCCAGATATCGGTGATGACGAAGTTGAAGTGACCGAGGTAATGGTTAAGGTTGGCGACAAAGTTGCAGCTGAACAGTCACTGATTACTGTTGAAGGTGATAAAGCTTCCATGGAAGTTCCAGCGCCGTTTGCTGGTACCGTGAAAGAGATTAAAATTGCTACTGGCGATAAAGTCTCTACCGGCTCACTGATCATGGTCTTCGAAGTAGAAGGCGCTGCTCCAGCCGCTGCTGCGGCTCCAGCACCAGCTGCTGCACCTTCGGCTGCTAAACCTGCTGCTCCAGCGGCAAAAGCTGAAGCTAAGTCTGAGTTTGCTGAAAACGACGCTTACGTTCATGCCACCCCACTGATTCGTCGTCTGGCGCGTGAGTTTGGTGTTAACCTGGCAAAAGTCAAAGGAACCGGACGTAAAGGCCGTATCCTGCGTGAAGACGTTCAGACTTATGTGAAAGACGCGGTTAAACGTGCGGAAGCGGCACCTGCTGCGACCGGTGGTGGCCTGCCAGGCATGCTGCCATGGCCGAAAGTTGACTTCAGCAAGTTTGGTGAAGTCGAAGTGGTTGAACTGGGTCGTATTCAGAAGATCTCTGGTGCTAACCTGAGCCGTAACTGGGTGATGATCCCGCATGTTACGCACTTCGACAAAACAGATATCACTGATCTGGAAGCGTTCCGTAAACAGCAGAACGTTGAAGCAGAGAAGCGTAAACTGGATGTGAAAATCACCCCAGTTGTCTTCATCATGAAGGCTGTCGCTGCAGCGCTTGAGCAAATGCCACGCTTTAACAGCTCATTGTCTGAAGACGCTCAGAAACTGACCCTGAAAAAATACATCAATATCGGTGTTGCGGTTGATACGCCAAACGGTCTGGTTGTTCCAGTGTTCAAAGATGTGAACAAGAAAGGCATCATTGAACTGTCACGTGAATTGATCGAAGTCTCTAAAAAGGCGCGTGCTGGTAAATTGACTGCAGGTGATATGCAAGGTGGATGCTTCACTATCTCAAGCCTTGGCGGTATCGGGACGACTCACTTTGCCCCAATCGTCAATGCGCCAGAAGTGGCCATTCTTGGTGTTTCCAAGTCAGCAATGGAACCTGTCTGGAACGGTAAAGAGTTTACACCGCGTCTGATGATGCCGATTTCGCTCTCCTTCGATCACCGTGTTATCGACGGTGCAGATGGTGCGCGCTTTATCACCATTATCAATAACACGCTGTCAGATATTCGCCGTCTGGTGATGTAATTGACGAAGCCGGCCAATCGGTCGGCTTTTTTCTGTTAATCTCATCAAGTTATCTAAGATTAATGGACGCATAGCTAAGACGTTTTGTTGTTTGTTGTTTCAAAATTGTTAACAATTTTGTAAAATAATAATTGATAGAGCGTCCCGGTAGATGATGGGCGTTAAGAAAATAAATAACGTCAGACTGCCGGAAACCAATTAAGAGGTCATGATGAGTACTGAAATTAAAACTCAGGTCGTGGTACTTGGGGCAGGTCCTGCAGGCTACTCTGCTGCTTTCCGTTGCGCTGACTTAGGTCTGGAGACTGTCCTGGTTGAGCGTTACAGCACCCTGGGCGGTGTTTGTCTGAACGTCGGCTGTATCCCTTCTAAAGCTTTGCTGCACGTTGCTAAAGTCATCGAAGAAGCGAAAGCGCTGGCTGAACACGGTATTGTTTTCGGTGAGCCGAAAACCGATATCGACAAGATTCGTACCTGGAAAGAGAAGGTTATTAACCAGTTAACTGGCGGTTTGTCAGGTATGGCGAAAGGCCGTAAAGTTAAAGTTGTTAATGGCCTGGCTAAATTTACTGGTGCTAATACCCTGGTGGTTGACGGCGAAAATGGTCCAACCACGGTTAACTTCGATAACGCTATTATCGCAGCGGGTTCTCGTCCAATTGAACTGCCCTTTATCCCACATCATGATCCACGTATCTGGGACTCAACCGACGCACTGGAGCTGAAAACCGTTCCTGAGCGCCTTCTGGTTATGGGCGGTGGTATCATCGGTCTGGAAATGGGTACCGTTTACCATGCTCTGGGTTCAAATATCGATGTAGTTGAAATGTTTGACCAGGTCATTCCTGCGGCAGACAAAGACATCGTTAAAGTCTTTACTAAGCGTATCAGCAAGAAGTTCAACCTGCTCCTGGAAACTAAAGTTACCGCTGTTGAAGCTAAAGAAGACGGTATCTATGTGACCATGGAAGGTAAAAAAGCACCTGCTGAACCACAGCGTTATGACGCTGTGCTGGTGGCTATCGGCCGTGTACCTAACGGTAAAAACCTTGACGCAGGCAAAGCTGGCGTTGAAGTTGACGATCGTGGCTTTATTCGCGTTGATAAGCAAATGCGTACCAACGTGCCACACATTTTTGCTATCGGTGATATCGTCGGTCAGCCGATGCTGGCACACAAAGGTGTGCATGAAGGCCACGTTGCCGCTGAAGTTATCTCTGGTCTGAAGCACTACTTTGACCCGAAAGTGATCCCGTCGATTGCTTATACCGAGCCAGAAGTTGCTTGGGTTGGTCTGACTGAGAAAGAAGCGAAAGAGAAAGGTATTAGCTACGAAACGGCGACCTTCCCATGGGCGGCATCTGGCCGTGCTATCGCTTCTGATTGTGCAGACGGTGTGACTAAGCTGATTTTCGATAAAGAAACTCATCGTGTTATTGGTGGTGCTATTGTTGGTACTAACGGTGGCGAGTTGCTGGGTGAAATCGGTCTGGCCATTGAGATGGGTTGTGATGCTGAAGATTTAGCACTGACTATCCATGCTCACCCAACCTTGCATGAATCTGTAGGCCTGGCCGCAGAGATCTTCGAAGGTAGCATTACTGATTTACCAAACGCAAAAGCGAAGAAGAAAAAGTAATCTAGCTGCTATTCTGCTATCTAAAAAACGATCCATAATGGGTCGTTTTTTGTTTTTGTGCGCCGAGGATGGCGCGTAGTGCCTGATGCGCACTGTTGCCCGCGCCAGCGACTACCGAACCTTAAAAACTCCTGTATAAATGCCTTTTCTCAGAAGTGACCGTCCAGGCGGCCAACACAGACGGTGAGGGTAACCTTATTTTGATATTGAATTGAACATATCAAGATTAGGCAATGACACCATCTTGCGTACAGACCCCTTACCCGATAACTCATAACGAAAAGTAATCCCCACCCTAAAATAACTCGAATTGCTTGTCGGTGCCGGCCATGCTCAGGTAACTTAACGTATGACGAGTCTATGAATCTTAACGATTCAGCTAATGTTTTATGTTGCTTTTTTGTAAACACATTAACAGAGGTTATAAATCCTGCTATGCTGCCCGACGCGAAACCGGGCATTTACCCTACAGACTGCTGCTCACAGGAGCGAGAAGATAGAAGCCTGGTAGCGCCATATGACAATGAAAGTGAGGAGAATGTCGTGCTAGAAGAATACCGTAAGCACGTGGCTGAACGTGCTGCTGAAGGGATCGTTCCAAAACCCTTAGATGCTACCCAAATGGCCGCATTGGTTGAACTGCTGAAAAATCCACCAGCAGGCGAAGAAGAATTCCTGCTGGATCTTATTACCAATCGTGTCCCGCCAGGTGTTGATGAAGCGGCTTATGTAAAAGCAGGCTTCCTGGCTGCCATCGCCAAGGGTGAAGCAACCTCTGCGCTGATCTCCCCTGAGAAGGCCATTGAACTGCTTGGCACCATGCAGGGCGGTTATAATATTCATCCGCTGATCGATGCCCTTGATAACGAAACCTTGGCGCCAATCGCGGCTAAAGCGCTTTCCAATACGCTGCTGATGTTTGATAATTTCTACGATGTAGAAGAGAAAGCAAAAGCGGGTAACACCTATGCTCAGCAGGTTGTTAAAGCCTGGGCTGACGCCGAATGGTTCCTTTCTCGTCCAAAACTTGCTGAGAAAATTACCGTTACCGTCTTCAAAGTCACTGGTGAAACCAACACCGATGATCTTTCTCCTGCACCGGATGCATGGTCACGCCCTGATATCCCACTTCATGCTTTAGCGATGCTGAAGACTGAACGTGAAGGCATTGAGCCGGACAACAATGGCCAGATTGGTCCGATTAAGCAAATCGAAGCGTTGAATAAAAAAGGTTTCCCATTAGCCTATGTCGGCGACGTGGTCGGAACGGGTTCTTCACGTAAATCTGCGACTAACTCAGTGCTGTGGTTTATGGGTGAAGATATCCCATATGTCCCTAACAAACGTGGCGGTGGTGTGGTACTCGGCGGTAAAATTGCGCCAATCTTCTTTAACACCATGGAAGATGCGGGTGCTCTGCCAATCGAAGTTGACGTTTCTGACCTGAATATGGGGGATGTGATTGACATCTATCCGTATCTTGGCGAAGTACGTAACCATGATACCAACGAACTGATTGCTTCTTTTGAGCTGAAAACAGAGGTTCTGCTGGACGAAGTCCGTGCCGGTGGCCGTATACCACTGATCATCGGTCGTGCTCTGACAACGAAAGCACGTGAAGCCTTGTCCCTGCCGCACAGTGAAGTCTTTGTTCAGGCTAAAGATGTTGCTGAAAGTACGCGTGGTTACTCCCTGGCACAGAAAATGGTCGGTCGTGCCTGCGGCGTAGCAGGTATTCGCCCTGGCGCTTACTGTGAACCGAAAATGACGTCTGTCGGTTCCCAAGACACCACGGGTCCAATGACGCGTGATGAACTGAAAGACCTTGCCTGCCTTGGCTTCTCAGCAGATTTAGTGATGCAGTCTTTCTGTCACACCGCGGCCTATCCTAAGCCGGTTGACGTGACCACTCACCACACTCTGCCAGACTTTATTATGAACCGTGGCGGTGTCTCACTGCGTCCTGGTGATGGTGTTATTCACTCCTGGCTGAACCGTATGCTGCTGCCAGATACCGTCGGTACCGGTGGTGACTCTCACACCCGTTTCCCGATTGGTATCTCTTTCCCAGCCGGCTCTGGTTTAGTCGCTTTCGCTGCAGCAACGGGCGTAATGCCACTGGATATGCCTGAATCAGTACTGGTGCGCTTTAAAGGCGAAATGCAGCCTGGTATCACCCTGCGTGATTTAGTGCATGCCATTCCGCTGTACGCTATCCGTCAGGGCTTGCTGACTGTTGAGAAGAAGGGCAAGAAAAACATCTTCTCTGGTCGCATCCTTGAAATCGAAGGTCTGCCAACGTTAAAAGTTGAACAGGCATTTGAACTGACCGATGCTTCGGCAGAGCGTTCTGCTGCGGGTTGTACTATCAAGCTTGATCGTGAGCCAATTGAAGAGTATCTGAACTCGAATATCGTGTTGCTGAAGTGGATGATTGCTGAAGGTTATGGCGATCGTCGTACTCTCGAACGTCGTATTCAGGGCATGGAAAAATGGCTGGCGGATCCACAGCTGATGGAAGCCGATGCTGATGCAGAATATGCTGCCGTTATCGAGATTGATCTGGCTGACATTAAAGAACCTATTCTGTGTGCGCCGAACGATCCTGATGATGCACGTCTGTTATCTGATGTAGCGGGCGAGAAGATTGATGAAGTCTTTATCGGTTCTTGCATGACTAACATCGGTCACTTCCGTGCAGCAGGTAAACTGTTGGATAACCATAAAGGGCAACTGCCTACGCGTCTGTGGGTGGCTCCACCAACCCGTATGGATGCCGCGCAGCTGACCGAAGAAGGTTACTACAGCGTGTTTGGTAAGAGCGGTGCGCGTATCGAGATCCCGGGTTGTTCCCTGTGTATGGGTAACCAGGCGCGCGTAGCAGATGGCGCGACAGTCGTTTCTACTTCTACCCGTAACTTCCCGAACCGTTTAGGGACTGGCGCTAATGTCTTCCTCGCATCGGCAGAGCTGGCGGCTGTTTCTTCTCTGTTAGGTAAACTGCCAACGCCAGAAGAGTATCTGACCTTTATCTCTCAGGTAGATAAAACAGCAGCGGATACTTACCGTTATCTGAACTTCGACCAGCTCAGTCAGTATACTGAGAAAGCCGATGGCGTTATCTTCCAGACAGTTGTCTGAGGCGCGTATTCGCTCACTGAAGAAAGACTGAAATAGAATGGCGATCACCCAGGTGGTCGCCATTTTTTTATCTATTCATCCGTGGTCAGTACTTCAATTCTCATGTTTGTCAGCGTCTCTTGTGCCGAGGCAGGTAATCCGCTATCAGTAATCACCCGGTTAAACGCAGTTAAGGGTGTCACAAGATGGGTGGCGATACGGCCATATTTTGAGGTATCACACAGCAGAATATGGTGGCTACTGGCTTCTATCGCTGCATGCTTGACCGCCACTTTATCTTCATTCGGTGTCGAAATACCGCGTAAACTCCACGAAGATGTCGAGATAAAAGCGATATCAATAAATAAGTTGCGTAATGACTGCGCGGCGGCTTCACCGACAGAAGAACGGTTCTCCCGACATAGCGTACCGCCAGTATGAATCACGCGACATTGGCTGCTATCGATAAGAAAGCCCGTAATGGCAAAGTCATTAGTGACTATCAGTAAGTCACTGCGGTGAGCCAGTTCACGCGCGAGAGAAAGTGTCGTGGTACCGGCATCGAGATAGATACAGCTATTGAGAGGAATATGTCGGGCAGCCAGTTTAGCAATCGCCGCTTTCTGCTGGCTGAACATCACTGACTTATCCTGGTGAGAAGGTTCGCTGGCTAATCGCTCAGGCGAGCGTACGCCACCAGAAACGGACAGCAGTAATCCATCCTGCTCCAGTTTTTGCACATCACGGCGCACCGTCATATGTGAGACGTTGAGACGCTCAGTCAGCTCATTAATACTGACGACGCCACGGGAAGCGATCAGCGTCAGAATCTGTTGATGACGCTCTATAGGAATCACGGTTTCTGTTCTCTATTCAAGATAAACCTCATGGTAAATATTGTGATGTATGCCTGTCAGCAGCATCATTATTATCATAAATTCACGTATTCTACTACCAAGCGTATCCTGTTAGTTCACAATTTTTTAATTAGATAATAAATTTAACTGATTGATATTAATATATATTATTTATTTCTCTAATGCGGGAATCATCAGCCTGAGAGTGGGGGGATTATCATTGTTAAAATGTGTGACAATCATCACCGAAAAATACGTTCGGATCCCTTACATTTAACATCAACGAACAAATAATCACTAATTTTAACAGGGTTGCCATCATGAAGAACAATTCTGACTATGCTGTTGCCGTAATCGGCTTAGGTTCCATGGGCTTTGGTGCAGCATCATCTTGCATCAAGGCAGGGTTAGTGACTTACGGTGTTGATCTTAATCCTGATGCGCTGTCACGCCTGCAGCAGGCAGGATCACGTCAGGCAGAGACGAAGATAGATACCTTCGCCGATAAGCTTGATGCCGTGCTGTTGCTGGTGGTCAATGCCGCTCAGGTAAATGCTATTTTGTTCGGTGAGTCACAGGTGGCGAGCAAATTAAAGCCGGCTACTGCCGTGATGGTTTCTTCAACTATTTCGGCCCAGGACGCGAAACAGATTGAGCAACGTTTGGCAGAACATCAGCTCATCATGCTGGATGCCCCGGTATCAGGTGGTGCGGCGAAAGCGGCTAACGGTGATATGACAGTAATGGCCTCTGGCTCTGATCTCGCTTTTGAAAAATTAGCGCCAGTCCTGGATGCCGTGGCCGGTAAAGTTTATCGCATTGGTGAAGAGATTGGCCTAGGAGCAACAGTCAAAATCATTCACCAGTTGCTGGCTGGCGTGCATATTGCGGCAGGTGCTGAAGCGATGGCACTGGCTGCTCGCGCTGATATCCCGCTGGATATTATGTATGAAGTGGTCACCAACGCGGCTGGAAACTCATGGATGTTTGAGAACCGTATGCGCCATGTCGTTGACGGTGATTACACACCGAAATCAGCCGTTGATATCTTTGTGAAAGATTTAGGCTTAGTGACTGACACCGCTAAAGCGCTGCATTTTCCTCTGCCGCTGGCATCGACAGCATTCAATATGTTTACCAGCGCCAGTAATGCCGGTTACGGCAAAGAAGATGACAGTGCCGTTATCAAAATTTTCAACGGCATTACGCTGCCAGGAAAATCGGAGGCATCATGATGAAGCTGGGTGTTATTGCTGATGATTTCACTGGGGCAACGGATATTGCCAGCTTTCTGGTCAACAACGGAATGGCTACCGTTCAGCTCAATGGTGTACCCAGTGCGGACTTTCAGGTAACGGCTGAGGCGGTAGTGATCAGCCTGAAATCTCGTTCCTGCCCGGCAAGCCAGGCGGTGGCGAATTCGCTGCGTGCATTGGCGTGGTTACAGCAACAAGGGTGCCAGCAATTTTACTTTAAATATTGCTCAACCTTTGACAGCACAGCGCAGGGCAATATTGGTCCAGTGACTGATGCCTTGCTCGATAAACTGGGCGAGACACAGACGATTATTTCACCTTCTCTGCCGGTTAACGGGCGTACGGTGTATCAGGGCCATCTGTTTGTCATGGATCAGCTGCTGAGTGATTCAGGTATGCGTCACCATCCGGTTACACCCATGACTGACAGCAATCTGTTACGTGTCATGGAGAAGCAGGCTAAGGGAGAGTGCGGTTTAGTTGCTTACTCCGTCATGGAGCAGGGGACTGATGCCGTTAGACAGCATCTTCAACGCCTTAAAAATGAAGGTAAACGCTATGTGGTGCTGGATGCGCTGAATGAGCAGCACTTGCTGACTCAAGGTGAAGCGCTTCGTGATATGAAGCTGGTTACCGGTGGTTCGGGTCTGGCAATCGGGCTGGCACGTCAATGGGCGGATAAAACGAAGAATAGCCAACCAGCAACAGATGCAGGTAAACCACATTCAGGCTCGGCGGTAGTGCTATCTGGCTCTTGTTCGGTTATGACCAATAAGCAAGTTGCCCGTTATTTGCAGCAAGCTGCGGGTCAGGCGATTGATGTTGCTCGTGCTCTGCAAGGCGAGTCAGAGCAGCAGGCCTATGTGCAGGAACTCACCGACTGGATTGAGGCTCATCGTTATGATGCACTGGCACCATTACTCTATGCGACTTCTTCTCCCGAAACTTTAGCGGAGATACAGCAGCGTTTTGGTCCTGAAATCAGCAGTCAGGCGGTTGAAAAACTGTTTGCCGATATCGCAGCCAGACTGCAGCAATCAGGTTTTGAGCGCTTCATTATTGCGGGTGGAGAGACCTCGAGCATTGTTGCTCAAATCTTAGGTATCCAGTCATTTTATATTGGTCCGACGATTTCTCCGGGCGTCCCCTGGGTTCGTTCAACCGATAACACACTTTCACTGGCATTAAAGTCAGGTAACTTTGGCGATGAAGACTTCTTTGCCCGAGCGCAAAAGGAGTTTCATTATGCGTGATGCTATGCCAGAACCAGAGAATTATTCTGCCAGCGAGCTGCAAGCACGCCAGGAAATGGTCAAACTCGGTGCCTCTTTTTTCCAGCGTGGTTATGCCACCGGATCGGCAGGGAATCTTTCCCTGCTGTTGGAAGATGGCAATCTGCTGGCTACCCCTACGGGATCTTGCCTAGGGGAGCTAAATGTCGACACACTGTCAAAGGTGACGATGAGCGGTGAATGGTTGTCAGGTGACAAGCCTTCAAAAGAGGTCATTTTTCACCGGGCTATCTATCAGAATGACCCTGAGTGTCAGGCAATCGTTCATCTTCATAGTACCTATTTGACCGCCCTGTCTTGCTTGGAAGATTTGAATACTGAAGATGCTATCAGACCCTTTACACCTTATGTGGTGATGCGGGTCGGTCAAGTCCCTGTGGTGCCTTACTATCGTCCTGGTGATGCGCGTCTCGGCGAAGATTTAGGTCGGCTTGCGTCACGTTATAAGGCATTTTTGTTAGCCAATCATGGACCAGTAGTGACCGGAAAAAATCTGCGCGCAGCGGCTGATAATATGGAAGAGCTGGAAGAAACCGCCAAACTGATATTTATTCTTGGGGATAGAAAAGTTCGCTATCTCACTGAACCAGAAATAGCTGAACTGTCCTGACTATGACGGAGTTAATTATGCCTAAGTTTGCTGCCAATCTTTCTATGCAGTTTACCGATGTGCCTTTTCTCGATCGTTTTAAGGCGGCTGCAGATGCCGGCTTTACTGCCGTCGAGTATCTGTTTCCTTATGAATATCCTGCTGAGTTACTCGCAGAAAAATTGAACGAAAATAGTCTCAAGCAAGTGCTATTTAATACTGCTCCGGGTAATACTCTAATGGGAGAGTGGGGACGTAGCGCATTGCCAGGTCGTACCGCTGAGGCGCATGAAGATATTAATAACGCCCTGGAATACGCCCGAGTTTTAGGCTGTCCTTCGGTGCATATTATGGCTGGTGTGGTTCCCGAGGGAACCGACCCAGTCGCTTATCAGCAGACGTTTATCGACAATGTGCGTTATGCGGCGGATAAGTTTTCCCCTTATGGCATTAATATCATGCTTGAAGCCCTGAGCCAGAAGGTAAAACCGGGTTATCTGATAGCTAGCCAATATCAGACATTGGCGTTGCTTAAGAAAATTGATAAACCGAATGTATTTATTCAGCTCGACTTTTTTCATGCGCAAATAGTTGACGGTAATCTTACGCAAATTATTCACGATTTAGCTGAGTATGTGGGGCATATTCAGGTGGCCTCTGTTCCGGCTCGTCATGAGCCAGATGAAGGTGAGATAAATTATGATTATATATTTGAAGAGTTAGATAGGGTTAACTATTCAGGCTGGATCGGTTGTGAATATAATCCCCGCGGCAAAACAACGGATGGCCTTGAGTGGCTTAATAAATGGCAGTGAAATAATAAGTTAAAAAACATTATTAATTATTAGTTAAAGTACTCTCTTTTAATTAGCTAGAAATAGGCCCAGCTCCTTTTATTAAAAAGGAGCTGATTAATACCTGCGTTAAATAATAATAATACCCATGAGGATAGAAATATGGCTACCTCGTTGTTACTCTGCATTGCACTGGCAGGCGTGCTACTCCTGCTGCTGATGGTTATCAAGTTTAAAGTACAACCGTTTATTGCCCTACTGGTAGTCAGTTTGCTGGTTGCCTTAGCGACGGGTATCCCAACCCAGGACGTGATGAAAGTTGTCACTTCCGGTATGGGTGGGGTACTGGGGTCGGTGGCGATTATTATCGGCCTTGGCGCTATGCTAGGCAGGATGATTGAAATCTCTGGCGGTGCAGAGTCACTCGCGCATCGCTTTGCCGAAATAATGGGACCAACATTAGTCGCAGCAGCACTGACTATCGCTGCTTTTATTCTCGGGATACCGGTATTTTTCGATGTCGGTTTTATTATTCTCGCCCCGATTATCTATGGCTTTGCTAAGGTTGCTAAAGTCTCGCCAATTAAATTCGGTTTACCGGTTGCCGGTGTGATGCTGACGGTTCACGTTGCCATGCCTCCGCATCCAGGACCGGTCGCCGCAGCGGGTATTTTAAATGCCGATATTGGCTGGCTAACTATTCTTGGATTACTGGTTTCTATTCCGGTCGGTGTTATCGGCTACTGGGTAGCCAAAAGAATGAACCGCCGTCAATACTCTCTGTCTGTTGAGGTTGTTGAGCAGCTACAGCTTGCTAAGCCTGAAGATACTACGCCTGGAACAGCGCCGGTCTCCGCGCCTTCTGCCGGATTGATTGCTGCGCTGATTGTGATACCGATTGCTATCATTATGCTCGGCACAGTCTCTGCTACAGTGCTGCCTGAAGGTAATGCTATCCGCAACACCATGGCACTGATAGGCTCGCCGACTGTTGCGTTACTGATTGCGTTAACTTTAGCTATGTGGCTTATCGGCCTGCGTCGTGGCTGGTCATTGGAAAAGGCCAGTGGCGTGATGGGGGATGCACTGCCAACCGCGGCCATGGTTATCATGGTGACGGGGGCTGGTGGGGTATTCGGTAAAGTGCTGGTAGAGTCAGGCATCGGTAAAGCGCTGGCAGATACCTTAACCGATATTCATCTGCCTTTGGTTCCAGCGGCATATCTTCTTTCACTGGCGTTACGTGCTTCCCAAGGCTCTGCTACAGTAGCGATTCTGACCACCTGCGGCTTACTCAGTGAAGCGGTGACCGGACTCAATCAGCTTCAGTTAGTCCTGGTGACCCTGGCGGCTTGTTTTGGTGGCTTAGGCCTGTCTCACGTTAATGACTCTGGCTTCTGGATTGTCACTAAATATCTCGGACTTTCGGTAGCTGACGGTCTGCGTACCTGGACGGTGCTGACCACCATCCTCGGCTTATCAGGTTTTATCTTCACCTGGGTAATATGGACATTTGTCTGATCTCTTGACGAGAAAGAGTGGCTCACAGGTGTGATGTGAGCCACTTAATAAAATGAGCGTATCGCTCTGTAAAGCTCGTTCTGACGGATAACCTGCCAGTAACGGTATGCAGTAAATATACCTCCGGCTCACCGTTCTCTTAATATAACTTAGTCCGCTCATTACTCTTTTTATATTTTTCTTTGCAGGATTAACTGTCTCGATTTTATTATTCTTGAGTCCAGGGATTGTGCTTATGGGCGAGAGCTTACCAAATTTTTCATTCAGATAATATCTATGTGCCGTCAGCAGAAATACCCGCTATTTTGAGATCTCTGCAAGAGATAATTTACCTTCAAGTAAACTGCTGGCGTAGGGTTTCCCCAACGATAAGAATGTCTGTCAGCTCAGCTCCCCCTTCGTCGCTCATATTTTCACTAAAGTTATCCCTATCTTTAGCTTGAATACTGCGCCATGCACGAGTCAGAAATCCATCGGTGACAGGTATTGAAGCGTTTTTCTGCATGGGTAACGTCAGCGTACTGTCACGAACAAAATTTATTTCCGCCGTCAGCGCAGATGATTCACTGTTGTTCTGAGGAATGTCACCATTCACTTTATGTCTGGCAGGAATAGGGGGGAAAGATGGGTCTTTTACGGCATGACTGAGCATGGGGCTTTTCTCTGTGTTTGGGTGAGTAATTATTGCTACTGAGATTGATTCGGATAATAAATTGTTGAACATTATGATGTTATTTGTATGTTAGATAACGCTAAAATGTAGCGAGGCTGCGTGGAGGCATCTGCTGGGATGATAGTTTCTGTCAGGTTATTCGAGGCATATTCCAGGATTAGCAGGGGGTATACGTATATTCCGAAAAGACCCGTTCGTGGTTGTCAAGGTAACGTTCTCCCGCCAGCAGAGTAATCTTGCTGTTTAGTTGCCTGAGGTTTCATCGACAGGCACAATCATTGCCTGATGTTCTTGATACGGCAAAACAGAAGGGCATTGCCTGGATTAAATACAGAATTATCTCAGATTGGCCAGATACCATTAATATTAGGCACAGCCTTGGTTATATTGTGCCGAAGATAACAACTCACTAACAGGAAACTCACAAACCATGATCCAGCGTATTATCCCGGCCGTTATTGGGATAACTCTCCTGCTAAGCGGATGTGCTATACAACAGGACAAGCAAAACGTCGCTGACTTTAGCGCAGGTGCTACGCTGCTTAAGGTCGCGCATCTTCCTTCATCGACGGCTGACGGTTCTTCCTTGTTTATCACCGTTGATGGTAAAGAGGCAGGTCTTCTTCCGGTGGGTGAGGCGATATTGCTCCAGGTGCCAGCAGGTGAACATCGGGTCGGTGGCTATGCTCGTACTCTGATAGGCGCAGTGACGATCCCTGCCTTAAAGGTGACCACCTCGGCAGACTCCCCGCGCTTTGTTGCTTACCGGGTAGCACGGTACGATCCGCTCTTCATGGAGCGTGGGATCGATCCTCTTCCGCACTCAGCACCTATTCCAGAAAAACAAGTCGGTCAGTCTCAGCCGGTACCCGTTCCACAGATAACTCAACTTAGCCTGTCAGATAACCAGGAAGGGACTCATTCAGCCACTCAGGGTGAGGCGACAGAAAAGCCGGCCTCAACAGCAATAGGCGTCGCGTCTTCAGCAGCAGAAGAGGCAGTTTCCCCTGCTTCTGTTACCCCGAAACCTGCGGAGCCGACGACAATGCCAGGCACCGATGTACTTTGGTCGCCGACTGTGACTCCAGAGCAGGCTGAGACACCTGTAATCCAACAGGAAACATCTGCGGCAAGTACTTCTTAATAAAAAAACAATGAATAACCCACCCTGGTCGATACTAAAATAAAGGGGGCTTATCTTCTAATGCCGCTCACCTTAAGCGATAGGCATTAGGTATTGCCCCCGTTTTCTTGCAATAATTAGTTTACTAACGTCAACACAGTTGGCCGCTCAGCGCTATACAGGAAAGCACCATGGAATATGAATTTTTACGTGATATCACCGGCCTGGTTCGTGTCCGGATGTCGATGGGCCATGAGGTCGTCGGACACTGGTTCAATGAAGAGGTCAAAGGCGACCTGACCCTGCTGGACAACATCGAGCAAGCGGCGTTATCGGTTAAAGGCAGTGAGCGTCAGTGGCAGCATGTCGGCCATGAATATACGCTATGGCTGGACGGCGAAGAGGTGATGATCCGCGCTAACCAGTTAGCTATCTCCGGAGACGAAATGGAAGAGGGGATGAGCTACTATGATGAAGAGAGTCTCTCTTTTTGTGGCGTAGAAGATTTCTTGTTGGTGGTGGATGCCTACCGGGAATTTTTGCAACAAAGATAACCATGTGGGGCATTGCTGCTCCACATGGTTGTCATCATACGACCGGAGTATTCCGTGCGTAGTAGATCTCGCGCATTTCTTTCCACAACAGATCGGTAATTGTTTTGCGTTCTTGTGGGTTAAGATCGTCGGGATTAATGTTAAACAGGTAATGTTTAAGATCAAACTCCTTCAGTAACATCTTGGTATGGAAGATGTTCTCCTGATAAACGTTCACATCCACCATGTCGTACAGCATTTTCATATCATCAGGCATAAAATTCTGAATCGAATTAATTTCATGATCGATAAAATGCTTCATACCGTTTACGTCGCGGGTAAAGCCCCGTACTCGGTAGTCGATGGTGACAATATCGCTTTCTAGCTGATGAATCAGATAATTCAGTGCGTTCAGCGGTGAAATCACACCGCAAGTAGAGACCTCAATATCTGCTCTGAAGGTACAGATCCCACCCTCCGGATGGCTCTCCGGATAGGTATGGACACAAATATGGCTTTTATCAAGGTGAGCGACAATAGCATCTGGCAGTGGACCAGGATGTTCAGACTGGTCGATACTCTGGGGATCGATTGGCTCTTCACTGACCAGAATAGTGACGCTGGCTCCCTGGGGTTCATAGTCCTGGCGGGCAATATTTAAAATATTAGCTCCAATAATTGAACAGGTCTCGCTCAGGATCTCAGTCAGACGATTGGCGTTATACAATTCATCAATATACGCGATATAACCATCGCGTTGATCGGCTGTTTTGGCATAACAAATATCGTAGATACAAAAACTCAGGCTTTTTGTCAGATTATTAAAGCCATGCAGTTTAAGCTTTTTCAATTTATAAAAATCTCCTCAGGAGGACGATAAGGACAAGGCATTTTGCAAATACTGTGGCAGTGCAAACGCCGCGGTATGAACTGCCGGGTTGTAATAGCGGCAAGTGATACCCGCTTTATGGAAGCGTGCTTGAATGAGTTCACTCGACAGATGACGCATGCCTGGATTATCGCTGGCCCATGCAAAAGTCATGATACCGCCAAAATAGGTAGGAATGGCTGCCTGGTAAAAACTCACATCTTGAAATGAATGGCTGAGCTTGCGATGGCTGTCAATGGCTTCATCTTGCTGTAAGAAGCAGACTCCGTTTTGGGCAACGAAAATACCATTAGGGTTGAGACAGCGATAGCAGCCTTCATAAAATTCTGAAGTGAAAAGTGTTTCTCCTGGACCGATAGGATCAGTGCAGTCAGAAATTATCACGTCAAAGGTTTGTGATGTCTGATTCACAAAATTGACACCGTCGTCGATAACAAGCTTAAAACGCGGATCGTCGTAGCTTCCAGCACTGTGATTAGGCAGATACTGACGGCAAAAAGAGACCACCCCGGCGTCAATTTCTACCATAGTGATGGTTTCGACGTTTTTATGACGCGCCACTTCGCGAAGCATCCCACCGTCACCACCGCCGATTATCAGGACATGTTTTGCCTGACCATGAGCAAACAGGGGAACGTGAGCCATCATCTCATGATAGATAAATTCATCACGTTCAGTGGTTTGCACTACGCCATCCAATGCCATGACGCGACCAAAAGCTTCATTTTCGAAAATGATCAGATCCTGATGATCGGTCTTTTCATGATAGAGCACATTGTCGATGACAAAGTATTGGCCAAACTTATCATGCAGCGTTTCTTGCCACACCGATTTTTGGGTCATCGCTGACACCTCCGCTATTAACCCTATTGAAAAAAGAAAAATATCATAGCTAACAATGAGCGGGGATGCACGGTCATTATTTCAACAGGGAAATCAAGGGGGAAGAGGGTTATTTCACATAAGCCAGCAGGTTAAGAGAGTCTTTCGCCAGTGCTTTACATTTTTTATCTGTGGCTATTTTTATCCCACTCAGATCATTGTAACTTTCTTCACCCAGCGCCTTCATATTCGCTAGATTATAATTACTCAGATCCCACTTATTCTGCTGGGCAAAAAATACCAGTGCACGACGTATCTGATCATTGGGTAGGCTTTGATAGCCGCAATCATTTTTCAAAAATACAAAGACGGCAGTTAAATCCGCCAGGTCTTCAGCTTCTGATTCACTTAGTGCCATACTGCTGGCTGAATAGCTCAGCAACGTACTCAGTAATAATGCCTTTACTCTGATGTTCATCACACCCACCATCTTTTAACAGATAATAAACGTTAACACAGTTAAACAGGGCGAGACGATATTTATTATTTGTTGAATAATCGACCTTATTTTTATTATTAGGTTTATTATGGTTACTCTTTTGCTGACAAAAGGAGTTGAATGTGCATCGTCGTGATTTCATTAAGTATTCCGCAGCTCTTGGCGCCTTTAGTGCGCTTCCCCTATGGAGCCGTACTGCCTGGGCGGCTACACGCCCTGCATTACCGATCCCTGAATTGTTGACCGCGGATGCCAAAAATCGCATCCGTCTGAATATTAATGCCGGAACCACCCAGTTTGCAGACAACATTGCTACCACTTATGGGTATAACGGTTCTTTGTTGGGGCCAGCATTAAAACTGCGTCAAGGTAAAACCGTCACCGTTGATATCATGAATAATCTGCCAGAAGAGACCACAGTGCACTGGCATGGTCTTGAAGTTCCTGGTGAAGTTGATGGTGGACCGCAGGGTATTATTCGCGCTGGCGGTAGCAGGAGTGTGACCTTTACCCCACAACAGCAAGCAGCGACCTGCTGGTTTCATCCCCATCAGCACGGACAAACCGGGCGCCAAGTTGCGATGGGCCTGTCAGGTCTGGTACTGATTGACGATACTGAAAGCGGTATGCTTCGCCTTCCTTCCCTGTGGGGCATAGATGATGTTCCGCTGATAATCCAGGACAAACGCTTTACACCCCAGGGACAAATCGACTACCAGCTGGATGTTATGACAGCGGCAGTGGGTTGGTTTGGCGATACCCTATTGTGTAATGGTACGCTCTACCCACAACATGCCACTCCGCGTGGCTGGTTACGTTTACGTCTGTTAAATGGCTGTAATGCCCGTTCCTTAAAGATTACTACCAGTGATAATCGCCCGCTGTATGTTGTCGCTAGTGATGGGGGTTTTCTGGCTGAGCCCGTGCAGCTTAACGAGCTGGAACTCTTGATGGGTGAGCGTTTTGAAGTGCTGGTGGATACCTCTGATGGTCAGCCTTTTGATATTGTCACTTTGCCGGTTCAACAGATAGGGATGACGGTCGCCCCCTTTGATAACCTGGTCCCGGTTGCCCGTATTCAGCCGTTAACTATTCCTGGCTCAGGTGAATTACCCGATAAACTGGTCGATGTTCCTGCTCTGCCAGTATCAGATGGACTGACCAAGCGTCATTTCCATTTGATGATGGATCCTAAGCTTGACATGCTTGGAATGCAGGCTTTGATGGAGAAATACGGCATGCAAGCCATGGCTGGAATGGGGCATGGGGCTATGGGTCATGGAGCTATGGGGCATGGGGATATGGGTCATGGAGCTATGGGGCATGAGTCAATGGGGCATGGTGCTAAGGGGCATATGCAACATGATAAGCATCAGCATGCAGGTATGATGCATGGTAATGGTAAGTCTGCTTTTGACTTCCATAATGCCAATACTATCAATGGTAAACCTTTTGAGATGAATACCGCTGCCTTTACGGTAGCGAAAGGGCAGCTTGAGAAGTGGGTTATTTCTGGTGTCGGCGATATGATGCTGCATCCGTTCCATATCCATGGCACTCAGTTCCGTATTCTGACCGAGAATGGTAAACCGGTTGCTGCTCATCGCCAGGGCTGGAAAGATACCGTCAAGGTGGAAGGGGCAATAAGTGAGGTGCTGGTACGCTTTGATCATAGCGCGCCACAGGAACATGCTTATATGGCCCATTGTCATCTGCTGGAGCATGAAGATACGGGTATGATGGTTGGCTTCAGTGTCGCTTAATATCGTGTATTCCAGGGAGTCGATGCAAAGGACTGATGCAACTTCTCCCTTTTCTTTGATATTTCTGACGGCCACGACCATTCTTATTTATCCAGCTTGGCCGTCATATGCACGCGATTATTCACGATAGCGCTGGTAATAGAGTAGTGAGCACCTTGCTCGGCTGCCTTGGCCGCAATTTTGGCTTCAGCTTCATCCAGTGTGGTGGAGGTGACGCTGATACTTTGTGCGAGTGCACTCATAGACAACAGAGAAAGAGCGGTAACTGCAACAAAATTTTTGATGGTTTTCATGGTCATATTCCTTAAGCTTTATTATACATTCAGCGACGCTGCTGGCCTGATGTGATAAATAATAGCGCTCAGGGTTCTTGAATTAAATGGGAATTATTTGCTCATCTTTTTCAAAAAAATAGATGTATAGTTATTGGGGCAATGTACAGAGAAAAATGCCATGCTATTTTTTCTGGGGATAGCACAAACTAAAACATTTTTTACCGATTAATCGGTAATTCGCTGTTGTCTGCAATAGATTGCTGCCATCAAAGAATGGGGTCTCTTCACTATCAGAAGAGAAAAATCCGTTCATCTCGTGAGACCTGAACTGTTTTTATCGTTTTGGTGCTAAAACCTTCACTATGCGAATTCTCGTAGTGCTGCCAGAAATCCGTTCAATATTGTATACTTCCCCAATTCCTCTGTGTTCATGCTTTCGTATCATTTCGGGTTCGTGCGGTGATCCGTCTATCAATCGGTGTATCAATTTTCACTGAAATGAATGGCTTGAATGTAAGATTAATTTATATAAATCAGTGAGATATGAACTTAATGAAACATATAGTTGAAGTCATGATCCCGGAAACGGAACTTAAAGCTCGTATTGCGGAATTGGGTCATCAGATAACTGAACATTATCGTGATAGCGGCAGTGATATGGTGCTGGTGGGGTTACTGCGTGGGTCATTTATGTTTATGGCTGACTTATGTCGTGAAGTACAGGTTCCTCATGAAGTTGATTTTATGACCGCTTCTAGCTATGGCAGCGGCATGTCCACGACACGAGATGTTAAAATCCTGAAAGATCTTGATGAAGATATTCGTGGTAAAGACGTGCTGATTGTCGAAGATATTATTGACTCAGGTAACACGCTCAGCAAAGTACGTGAAATTCTTAGCCTGCGTCAGCCAAAATCATTGGCTATCTGTACCTTACTCGATAAACCCACTCGTCGTGAAGTTCAGGTTCCGGTTGAGTTTGTGGGCTTTTCTATTCCCGATGAGTTTGTTGTCGGCTATGGGATTGACTACGCCCAGCGCTATCGCCATCTGCCTTATGTGGGTAAAGTTATCATGCAGGACGAGTAGAGACTCTCAGTAACAGGGCCTGAAGCAGGCCCGACATCGTTTTTCCGATAAGTAAACAGAGAAGATTTTTACTTACTGCTTAACTGTGACTCGAAACCTCTTTAAAGGCCGTTATCGCTAACTACATTGGTCACGTTTATTGAGAAGATGCTAACTCGCGATGGCCTCTATTGGTTTGCTTGAGATTCGCAATGCCACAGCGGTAACCTTGTTCCAGTGATTCACGGCTGGTTGACGTGACTTCCAGATCCCTTAAGCGTCCATCATGGATACCATAAACCCAGCCGTGAACGGTGATTTTTCGGCCGCGTTTCCAGGCTGATTGCATGATAGTTGAGTGGCCAATATTGTAGACTTGCTCCATAACATTGAGTTCACACAGAGCATCCATTCGTTCTTCTGACGGCAATTGCCCCAGCAGCGAACTATGCTTAAACCATAAATCACGAATATGCAGTAACCAGTTATCGATAAGACCAAGTTCAGGGTTGTCCACCGCTGCCTGAACACCACCACAGCCGTAGTGGCCACAGATAATAATATGTTCGACTTCAAGTACATCCACTGCGTACTGGACTACAGACAAACAGTTAAGATCAGTATGAACAACCAGGTTGGCTACATTGCGATGGACAAAAAGTTCACCGGGTTCAAGCCCCGTGAGACGCTCCGCGGGTACACGGCTATCAGAACAACCAATCCACAAAAAACGGGGTTTTTGGGTTTGTGCGAGTCGTTCAAAAAAACCTGGATCTTCATCAATTAGCAAAGAAGACCATTGTGCATTGTTACGGATTATCGTATCGATATCGGTCATAAAAAGTGAACTGCCTGTAACTGGATGATTGTGTTTGGCTAATATAGGGCAACTTAAATTATTATACACGTCATACTTAAAGCTACAGGAATCTTGGCCTGACGGGATATCTTTCCGTTAGCGCAAATTATTTTGTACAGTATCGAAAAGGTAAGTGAATACCCATGACAATTGCATTGGAACTGGAACAATTAACTAAAACCTACCCAGGTGGTGTTCAGGCTTTACGCGGCATTGACTTACGTGTGGAAGCCGGAGATTTTTATGCTTTACTGGGCCCCAATGGTGCCGGTAAATCAACGACTATTGGTATTATCAGTTCACTGGTTAATAAAACATCCGGGAATGTACGTGTTTTTGGCTATGACCTACAAAAAGATGTGGTCAATGCGAAGCGCCAGCTTGGACTGGTTCCCCAGGAGTTCAACTTTAACCCGTTTGAGACGGTGCAACAGATAGTCGTCCAACAGGCGGGCTACTATGGTGTAGAACGTCCGGAAGCCATTAAACGTAGCGAAAAGTACTTAAAACAACTCGATCTGTGGGAAAAGCGCAGTGAGCGTGCACGCATGTTATCGGGTGGGATGAAGCGCCGTTTAATGATAGCCCGTGCCTTAATGCATGAACCCAAGTTACTCATCCTTGATGAGCCTACTGCTGGTGTCGATATAGAACTTCGCCGTTCGATGTGGGGATTCTTAAAAGATCTCAACGACAAAGGCACTACCATTATCCTCACCACACACTATCTCGAAGAGGCTGAAATGCTGTGCCGTAATATCGGCATCATTCAGCATGGTCAACTGGTGGAAAATACTTCCATGAAGTCTCTGCTGGCGAAATTAGAGTCTGAGACATTTATCCTCGATTTAGCGCCAAAAAGCCCGCTACCGGTGCTGGAGGGCTATCGCTACCATTTAGTTGATACCTCAACACTGGAAGTAGAAGTACTGCGTGAGCAGGGCATTAATAGCGTTTTCAGTCAACTCAGTGCACAAGGGATACAGGTGCTAAGCATGCGTAATCGGGCTAATCGTCTTGAAGAATTATTTGTGACTCTGGTGAATGGAGAATCAGCATGATGCATTTATATTGGGTCGCGCTGAAAAGTATCTGGGTCAAGGAAGTCCATCGTTTTGCCCGTATCTGGGTACAAACCTTGGTTCCACCCGTGATTACTATGTCATTGTATTTTGTCATCTTCGGTAATCTGATTGGTTCACGTATTGGCGAAATGCAGGGCTTTAGCTATATGCAGTTTATCGTTCCAGGCCTTATCATGATGTCGGTGATTACTAACGCTTACGCCAATGTGGCATCCTCGTTTTATAGCGCCAAATTTCAGCATAATATTGAAGAGCTGCTCGTCGCTCCGGTTCCGACCCATATTATTATTGCTGGCTATGTTGGTGGCGGTGTCGCACGTGGTCTGTGTGTTGGTGTTCTGGTCACCGTGGTGTCATTATTTTTCGTTCCCTTCCAGGTGCACTCCTGGCTGTTTATCGCCCTGACACTGCTATTAACAGCGATACTGTTTTCTCTGGCGGGATTATTGAATGCGGTGTTTGCCAAATCCTTCGATGATATCAGCCTGATCCCAACCTTTGTCTTAACGCCCCTGACCTATCTGGGCGGTGTGTTCTACTCCCTGACCCTGTTACCGCCATTCTGGCAGTCGCTGTCACAGCTAAACCCTGTCGTTTATATGGTAAGTGGTTTCCGTTTCGGCTTCCTGGGGATAACAGACGTATCGCTGATAACCACAGTTGGGGTGCTGGTTAGCTTTATCGTTGGTTTTTATTTGCTGTGCTGGTATTTGATTGAACGCGGTACCGGATTACGTTCCTGATATCCTTGTTTTGTCCTCCTGATGACAGGAGGACAAAGGGGAAAAGACGGCTCACTCACCATGGATGCTCTCTATGCTAGGCTGGATTATAGCCGGACATGACTCTTATGCCCGAGATATGCTGGATGCGCTTGAAAAGTGCCTGGGGCCACAGCCTCAGTGCCGTACGGTTAACTTTGAAAAAGGACTGAGTACCAATATGTTCATGCGGATGATGTGCGACGCACTTTATGCCTGTGACTCGGGTGATGGGGTTATTTTTCTTACCGATATTATCGGTGATACGCCTTATCGTGCTGCGGCATTGCTCAGTACCAAACATGATTTCTGTGAAGTGATTTCTGGAGCCCCGTTGTCATTGCTGTGCACCATGAGCGAATGTCGAGCTTCGTTATCCAGCAAAGATTTTCGCGAGTATATCGTGAAGGCAGGGGGGGAGTCAGTCACCAGTCTGTGGCATCAGCAGCAAAAAAACCCGCCTTTTTTGCTTATCGAAGGCGAATGATCAGTAACGCAAAAAGTGGTTCCCCCGCCTGAAAACAGACGGGGAAGGGCTCAGGCAACCTGTACGGGAACCGCTTTGGCAAGACGCTTCATTTCATTAGCACCATCAAAATAAGCCACTTTAGGCTGCCAGATACGAGCCTGTTCATCCGGCATCGTGACATAGCTGGCGATGATTAAAATATCGTCCACCTCTGCACAGTGCGCTGCGGCACCATTAACTGAAATGATTTTAGAACCGCGTTCACCGGCGATAGCGTAAGTAGAAAAACGCTTACCGTTCGTCACGTTATAGATATCAATCGCTTCGTATTCCAGAATTCCGGCTGCCTCTAAAAAGTCCTGATCTATTGCGCAGGAACCTTCGTAATGGAGGTCGGCCTGGGTCACTTTGACACGGTGTAACTTGCCTTGCAGCATGGTGCGAATCATAACAAAACCTTTTTGGTTGATGACCTCTGAGCGATTAAAGCCCATGATTTGTTATTCTTTCAACCGACTTTGTCGGCATCATCAATGAATGGACGCAGTATTACCCGTTTTTATAATGTTGTCTACGGGGATAAATTAACCACTTGATTATCTATCAAACGCGCCAGACCGAGCCAGGCCGCGACTAAGATAACGGCTCGTTTACTGTCCTCAGTCAGGGGCTGCAAAGTATCAGCATCGCGAATATCCAGAGCATCTGGGCGGAAGCCTTTCTGCTCAAGAGCTTGATTAGCTTGCTGTATCATCGAGTCGAGATCAGGTTGCCCGTCCAGCAGGTTTTGTACCAGACTGTTGATGACTTGATTGAGTGCTGGCGCCACTTTACGTTCGCTGCTGCTCAGGAAAGCATTACGTGAACTGAGTGCCAGACCATCTTTAGCTCTGACGGTGGGTACACCAATAATCTCGATGTCATAGCCCATATCCGCCACCATTTTGCGGATCAGCGCCAGTTGCTGATAATCTTTTTCGCCAAAACAGGCAATATCGGGTTGTACCAGATTGAACAATTTACTGACAATTGTCGAAACGCCGCGGAAATGACCCGGACGGCTCTTTCCTTCGAGAATGGTCGAGATGCCAGGAACATCAACCGAGGTCTGGGTATCCAGGCCCTGAGGATAGATATCAGCAGGGGCCGGGGTAAAAACTAAATCCACTTTTTTACGGTTCAGCTTTTCGCAGTCGTCTTGTAAGGTACGGGGATAACGAGCCAAATCATCCTGACGTTCAAACTGCATCGGGTTGACGAAGATACTCACTATCACGATATCTGCCCGCGCTTTCGCTTGTTCAACCAGCGTCAAGTGTCCTTCGTGTAGATTACCCATGGTCGGTACCAGAGCGACTCGCTTGCCTTCCTGACGAAAGCGGCGGACCTGTTGGCGCAGTAGTGGTAATGTCTCAATAATTAACATAACCGTTCTCCTTTACTGAAAACTGTGTTCATCACCCGGATACTGACCGGATTCGACTTCGCTGATGTACTGGCGAACCGCTGCACGTACATCACCCGTTTCAGCAAGGAAATTTTTTGCAAACTTAGGAATATGACCGCCAGTAATACCGAAAGCGTCATGCATGACGAGGATCTGACCATCGGTCATGTTACCGGCACCAATGCCAATGACCGGGATCATCAGCGCTTCGGTAATACGTTTTGCCAGTTTGACCGGAACGCACTCTAATACCAGCAGTTGTACACCCGCAGCTTCAAGCGCCAGGGCATCATCGAGAATGGTTTGCGCGACATCAGCATCTCGTCCCTGGATTTTATAGCCACCAAAAATATTGACTGATTGTGGTGTCAGACCCAGGTGTCCACAGACAGGTACTGCACGTTCAGTTAACTGGCGAACGGTATCTGTCAGCCAGCGTCCACCTTCGAGCTTCACCATGTTCGCGCCAGCTTGCATCAGTGTTGCTACATTAACAAAGGTTTGTTCGGGAGTGGCATAGGACATAAAAGGCAGGTCAGCGATAACCAGTCCACCAGGCATGCCGCGGCGCACGGCACGGGTATGGTAGGCAATATCTTCAACGGTCACAGGCAGAGTAGAGTCATGCCCCTGAATGGTCATACCCAGTGAATCACCAACCAGAACAACGCCAATACCTTCGTCAGCAAATAGTTTAGCGAAACTAAAATCGTAAGCCGTCAGTGTGGCAAATTTTTTCTTCTCTTGCTTTAACTGACTTAGTGTCGAGATTGTGGTGGATTTCATCATCTTCTCCAGAGAAAAGAGCGGACAAATGGACCGATGTACCGATTACCAGGCCGTTATTCCTTCAAGGGAAAGTACCGCCAGGGTATCTCGTACGCTGTGCCCATCGGGGAAACGACATTCAGGCGCAATTTCCAGTAATGGCAACAGCATAAACGCCCGATTCTTCATGTCATAATGAGGTACTGTCAGACGAGAAGTCATGATGACGTCGTTGCCGAACAGCATAATATCGAGATCTAAAGTCCGTGGTCCCCAGCGTTCCTTTTTGCGTACTCTACCCTGTTCCAGTTCAATGCGTTGTGTCTGACTGAGCAGCTCGTCGGCTGACAGTGTGGTTTCCAGCGCAACGGCGGCATTGAGGTAGTCGGGTTGATCGGGAGGACCCAAAGGTGGGGTACGGTAAAACGAAGAGATAGCCACAATATGACTATCCGCAATGGCAGCAATCGCTTCTAGCGCTGAAGAAACTTGTTCCAGCGGGGAAGCCTGATTACTGCCAAGAGCGATATAGGCGAGGGTCATGCCTGGCCGCGCGGGGTGTGCTTACGCGGACGACGATGGCGACGGCGAACCGCAGGCTCATCACCCAGATTAAGTAACATATCTTTTTGCAGTGAAGGGGTGGCAACCTGGAACTCTCCCCACCATTTGGTCAGGCGTAACAGTTCCTGGTTATTTTCCACTTCAGCACGTAAGGCCAGTAAATCATAAGCTGCCCGGAATTTAGGATGTTCCATCAGCTTCCAGGCGCGTTTACCCTGACGACGTGACAGACGCAGCTGTAGTCCCCAGATATCACGTATCAGCGTAGTAATACGCTTAGGAATCGCCAGTGCACGACAGGCTTCATCCAGAACATCATTCATTGCCATTGCGAAAGCGTCGTAATAGGCAAGCCCGCTTTCCTGGGTGATTTTTTGTGCCATTTCCAGCTGTGGATACCACAGCATCGCCGCGAACAGAAATGCCGGGTTAACGCGCATATCATTCTGAATACGGTTATCAGTATTTTTCAGTACCAACTCAATCATATGTTCCATTGAGCTGTCATTTTTCTCAGTGAAATTACGCGTGATCACCGGGAACATGGGTTGGAACAGATGATACTGACGCAGCAACAAATAGGTCGGATAACCATAACCCGCTTGTAGCAGCTTCAACGACTCTTCATACAGCCGCGCCGCTGGCACATCATTGAGCAGTGTGGCGAGACTGGCGATCGGCTCAGCGGTCTCCGGGCTTATCGTCATATTTAACTTGGCAGCAAAACGCACGGCACGCAACATCCGCACCGGATCTTCACGATAGCGGGTTTCCGGCGTACCAATCAGACGAATAATACCCTGATTAAGGTCAGACAGACCGCCGACATAATCACGTACGGTGAAATCAGCGACGCTGTAATACAGGCTGTTAATGGTAAAGTCACGGCGCTGGGCATCTTCTTCAATCGAACCGAAGATATTGTCGCGCAATAACATACCGTTTTCGCCACGTTGTGATATCTGCCTGTCTTCAGAGGGCCGCTCTTCATGGTGGCCGCGGAAAGTCGCAACCTCGATAATTTCTGGCCCAAACATAATATGAGCCAGACGAAAGCGGCGGCCGACAAGACGACAGTTGCGGAACAGTTTACGGACCTGTTCTGGTGTGGCGTTAGTGGTCACATCGAAATCTTTAGGTTTTGTACCCAACAGAAGATCGCGGACACCGCCACCGACCAGATAGGCTTCATATCCCGATTTATTCAAGCGATAGAGCACCTTGAGGGCGTTTTCACTGATATCTTTGCGAGAAATAGCGTGCTTGTCACGCGGAATAACCGTGATGTGCGGGAGAGGCTCACTCTCCTCGGCCACGATATTGTCGATATTGTCGATATTGTCATTATCGATATTATCATTATCGCGGTTAAGCACCTTGCGGCAAAAATTAGCGACTCGGGTAAAAATAATCCACCTCAGTAGTGTCAATCATGGGTACAAAAAAAACAGCGGCTAATAATAGCCTGGTGTTGAGCATTTGAGAATCATGTATTCACTGGTACGCGTAATAGTGACCAGTTATCGACGGCGTTTACCAGTAATTTCTCCAGTGATAAATCGGCCCACTCATTTTCAACAACTTGATTTAAAAAGCGTAATGCTTCAACAATGACGATGCGAGGGTCATTCGACGGTAAAGCGGGAGCGTGATTTTGCTTCGACAGTTTTTCTCCCTGTAAATTCAACGCCAGCGGCAAATGAATATAAGAGGGTATTTGCCAGCCAAATTGCTGATATAACGAAATTTGCCGTACTGTGGGTTCAATTAAATCAGCGCCACGGACAATTTCGGTAATTCCTTGATAATTATCGTCCACCACCACGGCGAGATTATAAGCAAATAAGCCATCCCGGCGGTGAATAATAAAATCCTCTCGGGCCAGTGCGGCATCCGCGTGCAGCGTGCCATGTAGCTGGTCAGTAAACTGCATCACCGGATGTTGCTGGATAAAGCGTACCGCAGCATTCTGGGGGCCATGGTTACGTTTACGACAATATCCGTCATAGACTCCCTCCAACTGCTGGATCCGGCTGCGAGTACAGGTGCAGTGATAACTCAGACCTGCTACCCGCAAGGTATCCAGGGCTGCATGATAGGCGTCATGACGCTGTGACTGCCATAATACGCTACCATCCCAGCATAAACCGTAGTATTCCAGTTGCCGCAAAATGGTCGTGGCAGCACCGGGTATTTCACGTGGGGGATCAATATCTTCGATACGTACCAGCCAGCGCCCCTGTCGGGAACGGGCCTGGAGATAACTGCCAAGCGCAGTCACCAGTGAACCAAAATGTAAAGCGCCAGAAGGGGAGGGAGCGAAGCGGCCGATATAATCTTGAGTGGGCATATTCAGGATAATGACGTGGCAGGATGGCAACGGCATCCAAGGGCTTGTGTTCTACCAGACTTTCTCTGGTTATCAATTTTTTATCAAAGATATGGAAAAGTAAGGATGAGAAAACCCATCCTTACTCACTCGTTAAGACGGACTATTAGCCAGTCATCTGTTTTTCACGGATTTCTGCTAGTGTTTTACAGTCAATACATAAATCAGCTGTCGGACGCGCTTCAAGACGACGAATACCGATTTCAACGCCACAAGATTCGCAGTAACCGAAATCTTCGTCTTCTGCTTTTTTCAGCGTCTTTTCAATTTTCTTGATCAATTTACGTTCGCGGTCACGGTTACGTAATTCGAGGCTAAACTCTTCTTCTTGGGCTGCACGATCTACCGGGTCAGGGAAGTTAGCAGCTTCATCCTGCATATGCGAAACAGTACGGTTAACCTCGTCCATGAGCTGAGAGCGCCATGCTTCAAGAATACGTTTGAAGTGCGACAGCTGGGCTTCGTTCATATACTCTTCACCCGGCTTCTCTTGGTACGGCTCCACCCCAGCGATGGCGAGAATACTCAGGGACGACGTCTTACGCTTTTGCCCTTCTTGCATGTTTTTTCTCCTTGACACGCACTTATCGATCCCCTGTCGGGGTAAATCAAGCCGCTATAAATAGCAGAACCGCTTCAGGATGGCAATTATATAACCCTTTCTGTTGACAATCATGTGAAGAAACGCGTATCTGCAAAATAACTGATGAATAAAGTGTCACGCTCTTTATTCATTATAAAACATTACGTTAAATAGACAGGTAACGGTGTGGTTAGAGTCACATGTGTGGCAGAAAGTTCTGCTTTTAGTGCGATAATTTCAACGCCACACTGCTGTGCTTCTGTTAATAATTGCGCGTATTTGGTATCAATATGACGTGCCGGCGAAACGCTGGTGATGGCTGAGTGCAACACTGCGAACAACATTACTGCACGTTCTCCCTGTTTAACGACGTTAATTAACTCTCTTAAATGCTTTTGTCCACGTAAACTCACAGCATCAGGAAAAAAACCTTTACCTTGCTCAAATAAAGTGACGGATTTGACTTCGATATAGCAGTTCACTTTATCGTCCGCGCTCAGCATAAAGTCGATACGGCTGCCTTCGCTACCGTATTTCACTTCACTGCGACACTGGCTGTATCCCGCTAATGACGCGGGGGGAGCCGTGAGCAACAGCTCTTTGACCAGCTGATTAGCCCGCAACGTATTTACACAAATCATTTCCTGATGTTGGGTTTCGGTTAGCTCCCAGCTATTGGGATACTTACGTTTCTGGTTATCTGAGGTTGAATACCAGACCGTATCGCCAGGCGTGGCACAGCCAGTCATGGCACCGGTATTCGGGCAATGTAGCGTAATAACTTCGCCCTGTGGCGTGGTGACATCAGCCAGAAAACGCTTATAGCGCTTAATTAAGGTCGCTGATTGTAGTGGTGGGATAAACTCCATTTTGGGTTCCAGATAGCTGACAACAAGCCCTATGGTACTGGCTGAGGTGTTGTAATAAATGGTTGGAAATCAGCAACGTTGATTTCCCTGATAGTCGTCCGTTTACTGCTCCAGGCATGGCCATTTCTCCAGCACTTGATAGTGCGTCCGCCCCTGTTTGAAGCTTGAAGCGTAGAGCGCAAACTCAGTGGGGCGAAATGACCAGCTAAAGCCCGGAGCCGGTAGGGCAACGGCTTGGGTGGCCTGACGGTACAACGTGATATGAGGATGAAACGGCATTGCGGCCTGATAACAGCCACTGCGAGCCGCCTGGGCACGCAGCATATCCGCCAACTGTAGCAATCCTCTCGGGGCGTGTCGGGGTCCCACCCAAATGACGCCAGAACGCAGCCATTGACCGGCATCATCCAGGCATAAATTAAACGCGGATTGCCGAATACGCCCGGCTAACTGGCATAGTGCCCGTTGCTTTTCTACTGAGATATCACCCAGAAACGCGAGCGTCAGATGCAGATTAGCCCGGGCTACCGGTTTGCCCGCCGCATACGGGAAATGTGTGGCCCGCCATGAGATTATTTCGGACTGTATCTTATCAGGGAGCGTCAGTGCAAAAAACAGACGGCGAGTTTCGGCCATGTGGTATCTCTTTGTTGTGGGGTGACTGATGCTACAATGCTGTCATACTTAACGCCATATTTGGCATGGATGCATGAGATAGGTAGGCACAGGATTGAGAAAGCCACTATGAAAACCTTACCGCCCACCGATGACGAGCTGGTCTGCATGGAGTGGTGGGACGCCTTGAGCGAAGACGATCGCCTGCGCTGGATGAAGTTTGCGGGTGACATGGGTCGGGTGGCCGATGCCTGGAATGAGAGGAGTCGCTGCCTTCATTGCGACGATTTCGCTGTTTAGTGTTTGAAATTTAAACGGGTAGTACTCCGTTTCGAGCACATTCTAAATTGTAGGACTTATTCACATCATCCTAATTTATCAGGACTCGCGAAAGCGGGCTGTGGTAAAACGTCAGAATATCTCAGTAGGAAACAAAAAATGACAAAAGAAGAAATATTAAAGAATTGTCTTTGGGATCGTTATGGAATGGCTTCTTTTGAAATAGAAATCCCAATACTAAAAACAAAAGCGAAAGTTCAGTTTATTCCAATATCGACATCAGAGAAGAAAATTTCAGATGATATGACTAAAGCATTAAATGATGTATTGAATGTCAGCCCCATGCAGCTTATTGAAATTGCGGGTTTTTTATTTAAGTTCTGCAGCTTGTGCTGTGAGGTAACAAGCTATGGTTATGAAATAGATGTTGCTGAGGGAGAAACATTAGCTGATGCGAATAAAAGATATTTTGGAGTGAAAAGCCAAGAGGATGCATTAAGAAAAAGCACACTAGAACAAATCACTATTGCAGAAGATGAAGGAAGGGCAGCTACATTACATTTTTATGCGCCCTGGGAAGATGAACACGGCTGTGAAATTTTAATTAGAAACGGGGAAGTTGATAAATTTCAAGAATAAAAACAATAGAGAAAATAAATTCGTATCATCCCTTTTATGTTAAACGAGCGAGTTATTTTACTAAAACCACCCGTTCATCCTCACCCACCCTGTGATGTTAACCTTTGGAGCTGCTTGTGTCGTCATTACCGGTTGCGACCGTTTTACCTGAGCTGCTTGACGCACTCGCTTCTGCCCAGCAAGTATTATTAATTGCGCCTACCGGTGCAGGAAAATCAACCTGGTTGCCACTGCAAATACTCGCCCAAAGTCCCGGAAGCAAGCGTATCTTGCTACTGGAACCGCGCCGTCTGGCGGCCCGTAATGTTGCCCAGCGTATGGCGGATTTGTTAGGAGAGAAACCAGGGCAAACAGTCGGGTATCGGATGCGGGCAGACAGTTGTGTCAGCAGCCAGACACGACTGGAAGTGGTGACCGAAGGGATCCTCACGCGACAAATCCAGCAAGATCCAGAGCTCAGTGGCGTCGACTTAGTGATCCTCGACGAATTCCATGAGCGTAGTCTACAGGCTGATTTGGCTTTAGCCCTATTGCTGGATGTGCAGGCCGGACTGCGGGATGATTTAAAAATACTGATTATGTCTGCGACTCTGGACGATAGCCGTTTGCAGCAGCGCCTTCCCGCCGCACCCGTGATCATCTCGCAAGGACGCACCTTCTCAGTGGATCGTCGTTACAGTCCGCTATCAACCCATCAGCGTTTTGATGAAGCAGTTGCCAGCGAGGTGTCAGGTTTACTACGGCAAGAATCCGGCTCTTTATTGCTGTTTCTGCCCGGCGTCATTGAAATCAAACGTGTGCTGGAACAGTTAACGGAACGGGTTTCGGAAGATGTTCTGCTGTGTCCACTCTATGGCGCGTTATCGTTGAATGAGCAGCAACAGGCTATTCTTCCCGCTCCGGCCGGCAAGCGCAAAGTGGTGCTGGCGACGAATATTGCTGAAACCAGTCTGACGATTGAGGGTATCCGCCTGGTCGTCGACAGTGGGCTGGAGCGGGCGGTACGCTTTGATCCGGTGACCGGACTTACGCGTTTGGTCACTCAGCGTATCAGCCAGGCTTCAATGGCACAGCGTGCGGGACGCGCCGGACGTCTGGAGCCGGGTATCTGCCTGCATCTCATCAGTGCTGAACAAGCCGAGAGGGCGAGTGCACAAAGCAGCCCGGAAATTCTCAACAGCGATTTATCCAGCCTGCAATTGGACATTTTACAGTGGGGCTGCAACGACATCACCCAGCTCACTTGGCTGGATATGCCTCCGGCGGTCAATCTTGCCCAGGCGCAGCACGTTTTGCACCGTATTGGGGCGACCGATGGCCAGCAGCGTCTGACCGCAGCGGGTCAGAAAATGGCGAAGACCGGCAGCTTCCCACGTTTAGCCAGTATGCTGGTGGCGGCGCAAACCGCTGATGAACAAGCCAGTGCCGCTCTGTTAGTGGCTTTGCTTGAAGATCCTCCTCGTTTTAGCGCCGGGGGCGATCTCGGTGTCGCTTTTGATAACCCGTCAAGTGCGGTGCGCCAGCGAGCCAGTCAGTTGCTTAAACGGCTGAATAGTCGCGGGGGAAAAGCCGATCTCGCCTTAATTATGCCTTTGCTGGCTCACGCTTTTCCTGACCGGATTGCTCGCCGCCGTGGTACTGGAGGGCGCTATCAGTTAGCTAATGGCATGGGAGCGATGCTAAATGATGATGATGCCCTGACACGTTATGAGTGGCTTATCGCCCCCTTATTATTGCAAGGTAATGCCTCACCCGATGCGCGTATTTTATTTGCCCTGCCGATTGAACTGGAAGCATTAATCGCGCAGTGCCCGGCGTTGGTTGAAACTGATAATTCAGTTGAGTGGGATGAAGCCCATGGCGCGCTAAAAGCGTTACGGCGACGAAAAATCGGTAAACTGATTATCAGTGTTCAGCAGCGGGAAAAACCCTCTGAAGCAGAGATGCAACAGGCTATCCTTAACGGTATCCGTACCTATGGGCTAAATTGTTTAAGCTGGTCACCTGCTGCTGAACAGCTTCGTCTGCGTTTGAGTTGTGCTGCGCGCTGGCTACCCGAATTAAAATGGCCAGCGGTAGATGATGAAACATTACTGGCGAACCTAGAACACTGGTTATTGCCGGAAATGAACGGTATTTATTCTCTTAATGGATTGAAAAAAATAGATTTAAGCAAGGCATTAGGGCATTTACTCGACTGGTCGCAGCGTCAACGGCTGGATAGTGCGCTACCAACTCATTACACTGTGCCAACTGGCAGCCAGATTACTATTCGTTATAGTGACGATAATCCGCCCGTGCTGGCGGTACGAATGCAGGAAATGTTTGGTGAGTCCCGGACTCCCTGTATTGCTGAAGGACGTGTGCCTTTGCTGCTTGAGTTACTATCTCCAGCACAGCGTCCACTCCAGATCACACGCGATCTCACTGCTTTCTGGCAGGGGGCATATCTGGAGGTGAAAAAAGAGATGAAAGGGCGCTATCCCAAACATGTCTGGCCAGATGACCCTGCGTCGGCACTTCCTACGCGACGGACTAAAAAGTACCAGTGAATTTTGAGAAAGATCTTCTTTCCTTTATGGCGAGAGAGTGGAGAATCAGGCCGTAGCGCTTGAAATTTTGTGGAGATAAAAAATGGCGGGGAATGACCGCGAGCCAATTGGCCGCAAAGGAAAATCTACGCATTTTGTGAAAACGAAGGGTAAACACTCTCGGCTCTCGGACGATGATTACACAGATGATGACTATGAAGGTGAAGAAGCGATGCCACCGGTAAAGAAAAAAAGAAGTAAGGGCGGTCGTCCGCCGAAAAAACATCGCTTGCTGAAGTTTTTGTTAAAGCTCTTTGTCCTCTTTTTAGTGGGCATGGCTATCTATGGCGTTTATCTCGATCAGAAGATTCGTAGCCGTATTGACGGCAAGGTCTGGCAGTTACCGGCGGCAGTGTATGGCCGAATGGTCAATCTTGAGCCTGATATGCCTTACAGCAAAGCAGAGATGGTCAAACTGCTGGAAGCGACGCAGTATCGTCAGGTCACGCGTATGACGCGCCCCGGTGAGTTTACGGTGCAGGCTAACTCCATTGAAATGATCCGTCGTCCGTTTGACTTTCCAGACGGTAAAGAAGGTCAAATTCGCGCCCGGTTGCAGTTTGAAGCTGGCCATCTGGAATCTATCCAGAATATGGATAACAACCGGAGCTTCGGTCTGTTCCGCCTTGATCCACGCCTGATAACTATGCTGTCTTCAACCAATGGTGAACAACGACTGTTTGTCGCGCGGGATAATTTTCCGGACTTACTGATCGATACTCTGGTTGCTACCGAAGATCGCCATTTCTATCGACATGATGGCATCAGCCTGTATTCGATTGGTCGTGCTTTCGTGGCGAACCTGACTGCCGGACGTGCAGTACAGGGCGGTAGTACCTTGACGCAACAGCTGGTGAAAAACCTGTTTTTAACCAATCAGCGTACCCTGTGGCGTAAAGCAAACGAAGCCTATATGGCCATCATTATGGATGCCCGCTATAGCAAAGACCGAATTCTTGAACTGTATCTGAACGAAGTCTATCTGGGACAGAGTGGCGATGAGCAGATCCGCGGTTTTCCACTGGCCAGTCTGTACTATTTTGGCCGTCCGGTTGATGAACTGAGTCTGGATCAACAGGCGCTGCTGGTCGGCATGGTGAAAGGCGCTTCCCTTTATAATCCATGGCGTAACCCAAAACTGGCGCTGGAGCGCCGTAATGTGGTGTTACGTCTGCTGGAAGAGCAGAAAGTTATCGACCAGGAACTCTATGAGATGCTGAGTGCGCGTCCGTTAGGGGTTCAGCCGCGTGGAGGCGTGATTTCGCCTCAGCCTGCCTTTATGCAGATGGTTCGTCAGGAGTTACAGGCGAAGCTCGGCGATAAAGCGAATGACTTGTCAGGGGTGAAAATTTTTACCACCTTTGATTCAGTTTCACAGGATGCAGCAGAAAAAGCAGTTACCGAGGGGATACCGGCCTTACGTGAGTCTCGTCAGCTTAAGGATCTCGAAGCAGCAATGGTGATTGTTGACAGGACCAGCGGTGAAGTCCGTGCCTTAGTCGGCGGTGCAGAGCCACAGTATGCGGGCTTTAACCGTGCGCTCCAGGCCCGTCGCTCTATTGGTTCATTAGCGAAACCGGCTACCTATCTGACTGCGCTGGGCCAGCCTGACCGATATCGTCTCAATACCTGGATTTCCGATGCGCCACTGTCGATTCCGCTGTCAAACGGTCAGGTGTGGTCCCCGCAGAACGATAACCGCCAGTTCAGTGGTCAGGTTATGTTGGTGGATGCCTTCACTCGTTCGATGAACGTACCGACGGTTAATCTGGGACTGGCACTTGGGTTACCTGCTGTGACTGAGACTTGGACTAAGTTGGGGGTGCCTAAAGAGCAGCTCAATCCGGTTCCTGCGATGTTACTGGGTGCGCTGAACATGACGCCAATTGAAGTGGCTCAGGCGTTCCAGACTATCGGGAGTGGTGGGAATCGTGCCACCTTGTCGGCTGTACGTTCGGTCATTGCGGAAGACGGTAAAGTGCTATACCAGAGCTTCCCACAAGCTGAACAAGCAGTCGCGCCTCAGGCGGCATACTTGACCTTGTATACTATGCAGCAAGTGATTGCTAAGGGAACTGGACGCGCGCTAGGAGGGAAATACCCTAATCTGCACCTGGCAGGCAAGACCGGTACCACCAACAATAATGTCGACACCTGGTTTGCTGGAATTGATGGCAAAGAGGTCGCCATTACTTGGGTGGGCCGCGATAACAACCAGCCGACCAAGTTGTATGGTGCGAGCGGTGCAATGTCGTTGTACCAGCGCTATTTGGCTAACCAGACTCCGATTCCACTGAACTTAACCGTTCCTGAGAATATCGTTGATTTGGGCGTCGACAGCGTGGGTAACTTCCAGTGCAGTACCGTCGGTTATCGTGTGTTACCGGTCTGGACTAAAAATCCAGAAGGCTTATGCCAGCAAAGTCTGCAAGTTGATAACAATCCATTCAGTCAGGGGCAGTCGCAGCCCGCTCCTGCCCAGGCTCCAGAAACACAACCAGAATCGGGCGGTGTTGCAGACTGGCTTAAAGATATATTTAGTAACGATTAATCGTTAAGAAATAGAGTATTTAGGGCGAGCCTGTTGAACAGCTCGCCCTTTTTAATAACCTTATTACGTCGAGGTATCTTAAATTAAACAGTCCCATAACCCCATAAAAACAGGGGTATGACTTGTTGATGGGTTGACGTAACAGGTTCGGTTAAGCGCTTGCTATAGACGTTTTTTATCGTCTATTATCTGCCCCTCGCAAGAACCATTCTCCTTTGCTTTATCATTTACCTTTTCATTAGGAATACTGCCATGGCACGTTTTATTCCAGGGATACCTGGTCACCTTTCTTTGCGCAAGATAGCCTTGCTCGTTGCCACGGCAGTGGGAGGGAATAGCGTGTTCAGCGTTGCGGCAGAGCCCCCAGCTCCTGCTAAAGAAGACAATATCGTCGTCACTGCCACCGTGGGGCCAACTGAAAGCGCATGGGGACCGAGCCCAACGATTGCCGCTAAACGGACGGCAACGGCCACTAAAACGGACACACCGATTGAGAAAACACCTCAGTCTATCTCTGTGGTGACGAATGAAGAGATGCAGACCCATCAATTTCGTTCAGTGAAAGAAGCGCTGGGATATACCCCTGGAGTCAGCACCGCCTCTCGTGGTGCATCCAGTACCTATGACTATGTTATTGTTCGTGGGTTTGCACCTGTCGGATTGAACCAGAATAATTATCTCGATGGTCTGAAAATGAAGGGGGATTTCTATAACGATGCGGTTATCGATCCCTATATGCTGGAACGTGTTGAACTAATGCGTGGCCCTACTTCTGTACTGTACGGTACCAGCAGTCCTGGTGGGATCGTGAATATGGTCAGCAAGCGTCCGAGCAAAGAACCGATACGTGAAATTCAGTTTAAACTGGGTAACCATAATCTGTATCAGACCGGGTTTGATTTTAGTGATGAGCTGGATGATGATGGCATTTACTCCTATCGCTTGACGGGAATTGCCCGTTCTAACAATGAACAGCAAGATAATGCCAAACAGAAACGCTACGCGATTGCTCCTGCTTTTACCTGGCAGCCCAATGACAAAACTTTTTTGACGCTGTTATCCTATTTTCAAAATGAGCCAGAAACAGGTTATTACGGCTGGTTACCGAAAGAAGGCACGGTAGAGCCTCTACCGGGTGGCGGGCGTTTCCCAGTGAGTTTTAACGAAGGTGCTGCGAATAATACCTATTCCCGTAATCAGAAAATGGTGGGATATAACGCAGAACATGGGCTAAATGATACTTTTACCCTGCGCCAAAACTTACGTTTTAGTGATATTAAAGTGTCAGAGAAAAATGCCTACGGCACTGGATTATGCACGACATCATGGAACTGCACATCTTTACCTGCTGGCGCAATAAAAGAAAATTATTTAGGACGCGGCACCACCAACAGCGTGGAGCGACTACAGAATTTTAGCGTTGATACCCAGCTACAAACTAAATTCGCCACCGACAATATTCAACATACCTTGCTGGCCGGTGTGGACTATATGCGGATGCGTAATGATGTTCATGCTGCTTTTGGTGAAGCTCCTCCACTGGATATCAATAATTCATCTCGTTACCCTGTTGATTTCGGCGATGCTGTTCCTTATCAATTAAACAAGACTCACCAGACGGGGATTTATCTCCAGGATCAGGCTGAATGGGATAAGTGGGTAGTGACGCTGGGAGGTCGCTATGACTGGTTAAAACAATCCACTACCGTTAGGGATGTCAATGACAGGGTATCCCGAAATGATAGCCAGTTTAGCTGGCGTGGTGGTGTCAACTATCTGTTTGATAATGGGATCACCCCTTATATTAGCTACAGTCAGTCCTTTGAGCCGAATTTATTTAGCCTCTTCGGTGATTCACGTAAGGCCTATGAGCCTTCACGGGGTGAGCAGTACGAAGCTGGGGTAAAATATACTCCTAAAGATCATGCCGTTGTCGTTACTGGTGCTCTGTTCCAGTTAACCAAAACCAATAATTTAATGGCTGATCCTGGTAATCCGGTCGATCAGGTTCCGGCGGGAGAGATCCGCGTTCGTGGTGCGGAGTTAGAAGCGAAAGCGGCGTTAAACCTGAATATCAATATGACCGCCTCCTACACTTGGACTGATGCCCAATATACCAAAGATACCACTTTGAAAGGCAATGCCCCGGCTCAGGTTCCTAAACATATGGCTTCATTATGGGGCGACTATACCTTCCATAGTGGTGCATTAAGCGGTCTGACGTTGGGTACCGGAGGGCGCTTTATTGGTTCCAGTTTCGGTGACCCGGAGAACAGCTTTAAAGTCGGTAGCGCTGCCGTAATGGATGCCGTGGTGAAGTATGACTTAGGCCGTTTTGGCCTGGATGATTCACACATTGCATTAAATATTAAAAACTTGCTGAATCGTGAATACGTTGCCAGCTGTTTTCAGACATACGGTTGTTACTGGGGGGCTGAACGCCAGACCGTCGTGACCGCAACTTTCCGCTTCTAGATTTTATCGGGCAGGAGAACCCTGCCCTTTAATCGGATGGTTACTATATTGGATGGTTATTATGCAGGATACGCAGTCTCACCTTGAGACAACATTTAGCCTGACGAATGTTACTTTTCGTGTACCGAGTCGCACCTTGCTGGCTCCCCTGTCGATGACTTTTCCTGCAGGAAAAGTCACGGGTCTGATTGGTCATAATGGTTCCGGCAAGTCGACACTGTTAAAAATGCTGGGGCGCCATCAGAAAGCGTCAGAAGGCAGTATTCAGCTTAACGAGCAGGCGCTTGATAGCTGGAACAGTAAAGAATTCGCTCGTCAGGTCGCTTATTTGCCGCAGCAGTTACCCGCAGCCGAAGGCATGACCGTTCGTGAACTGGTGGCAATTGGCCGCTATCCCTGGCATGGTGCTCTGGGACGCTTTGGTTCCGATGATCATGAACGTGTGGAAGAGGCGATTCACTTAGTGGGATTAACCGCTTTTGCTAACCGCCTGGCAGATAGCCTGTCAGGGGGCGAACGTCAGAGAGCGTGGATTGCCATGCTGGTGGCGCAGAATAGCCGCTGCCTGCTACTGGATGAACCGACTTCAGCGCTGGATATTGCTCACCAGGTTGATGTTCTGGCATTAATTCACCGACTGAGCCAGCAGCGTGGACTGACCGTTATTGCTGTTCTGCATGATATCAATATGGCTGCCCGCTATTGCGATAACCTCGTCGCTTTGCGTGGCGGGGAAATGATTGCCTCCGGAACGCCAGCTGAAATTATGCAAAGCGACATACTGGCTAAAATCTATGGTATTCCAATGGGTATTCTGCCGCATCCGGCGGGAGCCGCACCGGTGAGTTTTGTCTACTAATGCCTAATCCATCCGAATTCTTGTTAACGCGCCGCCGATTACTGGCGGCGTTAGCGCTCTCGCCAGTATTATTTAATTTACCCCCCGCACTCGCAGCACTGCCTGATACCCAACGAATAATAGCGCTGGAATGGTTACCGATAGAGCTGTTGATGGCACTCGGTATTACACCGATGGCGGCGGCAGAGCTGCCTAATTATCAGATATGGGTAAATGAACCTAAATTACCGGACTCGGTGATTGATGTTGGGCTACGTACCGAGCCCAATCTGGAATTTATGGCGCAGCTGAAACCGTCTTTGATTGTTTATTCCGCTGGTTATGGTCCGTCCGAAGAAAAAATTAAACGTATCGCTCCAGGACTCGGTTTTTCTTTCAATGATGCTTCGGGTAAGCCACTGGATGTTGCTCGTCGCTCACTCATTGAACTGGGTGATGTTCTGGGGATGCAGCATGCAGCAAAGCGTCATCTTAGCGAGTTTGATGCTTATATCGAAAGTATGAGACCTCGCTTTGCTAACCGGGGCAGTCGTCCGTTACTGCTGATGGCTTTTCTTGATCATCGCCATGTGCTGGTGGTGGGGAAACATAGCCTGTTTCAGCAAGTGATGGATCAGCTCGGGCTACAAAATGCATGGCAGGGTGAAACCAACTTCTGGGGTACCGCCATTGTGGGCATTGAACGGCTGGCAGAGATCAAAGGGGCGGATGTGCTGTGCCTTGAACACAATAATAATGTCATGATTCAACAAGCGACCTCGACCCCCTTATGGCGCGCGATGCCGTTTATTCGTGAGGGCCGCTTCCAGCGTATCCCAGCGGTCTGGCTTTATGGGGCGACACTGTCCGCGATGCATTTTACCCGAGTTCTGGATAATGCACTCGGAGGCCAGGCATGATACGACATCGCTATATTCTGCCTGTCATCTTCCTGCTGACACTGTTTATCCTTGCCTTCGGGCTGACGCTCCACAATATGCAGGCTTTACTGCCTGCCGAACAGTGGCTCAGTGCGCTGCGGTTGCCTGATCCTGATGCAATCAATCAGATGCTGTTTCACTATAGCTTACTGCCACGTGTGATGATTGCACTGCTGGTAGGGGCAGGGCTGGGTCTGGTTGGGGTGTTATTCCAGCAGGTTTTACGCAATCCGCTGGCTGAGCCCACCACCTTGGGGGTTGCCAGTGGTGCACAGCTGGGCATCACCGTCGCCACGCTTTGGGCACTGCCTGTGGCAGTCCAGCCTTATGTGGCATTGATAGGTGCTGCTGTGGTGGGCGTGGTCGTCTTTGGTGTTGCCTGGGGACGGCGTTTATCGCCCGTCACCTTGATCCTTGCCGGGTTAGTCCTGAGCCTGTATTGCGGAGCCGTTAATCAGTTACTGGCCATTTTTAACTACGATCAGCTACAGAATATGTTCTTGTGGAGTACGGGTTCGCTGAATCAGCAAAACTGGAGTAGTGTCCAGGCGCTGTGGCCGCGGTTATTAGGCGGACTGGTATTCACTCTACTGCTGCTGCGTCCGCTAACCTTAATGGGGCTGGATGATGGTGTTGCCCGCAATTTAGGGCTGGCGCTTTCTATGACCCGCCTGGCTATCTTGAGTCTGGCGATTATTCTTAGCGCACAGTTGGTCAGTGCGGTGGGGATCGTGGGTTTTATCGGTCTGTTTGCTCCATTACTGGCAAAAATGCTCGGTGCTCGTCGTCTGTTGCCACGCCTGTTCCTTGCTCCATTGATAGGAGCGCTGATCCTCTGGCTTTCCGATCAAGTGGTTATCTGGCTGGCCAGCTTCTGGCGTGAGATCTCTACCGGAACCATTACCGCATTGATTGGGGCACCTATCTTATTGTGGCTGCTGCCTCGTTTACGTACCTACAACCTGCCTTCCATGAGTATCGGCGATAATGTTCAGGCTGAGCGCCAGGCGCGTTATCTGTGGATCTCACTGGGACTGTTGTTGCTCGTTATCACGGGCGCCATTGCCTTGTCGCTGGGACGTAATGAACAAGGGCTGAGTTGGTTAAGTGGGGCTCTGTTTGATGAAGTCCTTCCCTGGCGCTGGCCGCGCGTTCTGTCAGCCATGACGGCCGGGATTATGCTGGCGGTAGCCGGATGCCTGATCCAGCGGCTGACCGGTAATGCGATGGCGAGTCCCGAGGTATTGGGGATCAGTTCCGGTGCGGCCTTTGGCGTGGTGTTAATGTTGTTCTTCGTCCCTGGTGATGCATTTGGCTGGATGTTACCTGCCGGTAGTCTCGGGGCTGCCGTGACATTGCTGATCATTATTATTTCGGCAGGACGGGGCGGATTTTCACCGCAACGAATGTTGCTGGCCGGGGTCGCGTTAAGTACCGCATTTATGATGCTACTGATGCTGATGATGGCCAGCGGCGATCCGCGTATGTCTTCAATATTGACCTGGATTTCAGGTTCGACCTATAACGTAAGCGGCACACAAACACTGCAAAGCCTCGGTATCATGGTGGTATTGCTGGCGATTATGCCATTTTGCCGACGCTGGCTGGTTATCCTGCCACTGGGCCGGGCGACGGCCAGTGCTGTGGGGATGGCGGTAACGCCTGCACAGCTGCTGGTACTGTTACTGGCAGCAACCTTGACAGCCGCAGCCACGCTGATTATCGGTCCTCTGAGCTTTGTCGGTCTGATGGCGCCGCATATTGCCAGCATGCTTGGTTTCAGGCGGGCGATGCCGCAGATGATTATCTCGGGGATTCTGGGGGGGATACTGATGATCCTGGCTGACTGGCTTGGCAGAATGATTTTATTCCCCAACCAGGTTCCTGCTGGACTGCTGGCGACCTTTATCGGTGCGCCGTACTTTATCTATTTGTTAAGAAAGCAGAGTCGTTAAGCCAAAGCCGTCCCTCTCGCCAGCAGCAGGAGGGACGTTATCACTTACAGTTGGGTGAATGCCACGCGCGCGGCATTAATGGTTTTTTGAATATCTTCTGGTGAATGGGCAACCGACATAAAACCAGCTTCAAAGGCGGAAGGTGCCAAATAAACACCTTGCTCCAGCATTAAGTGGAAGAAGCGTTTGAAACGTTCTACATCACAAGCCATGACATCGTTATAACAGGTCACGCTCGGTGCATCGGTAAAGAACAGACCAAACATCCCGCCAACCCGGTTAATCACCAGTGGAATACCTTCTTCCTGAGCGGCATGAAGTAATCCTTCAGCCAGCATCTCGGTCAGTTCGCTCAGCGTTTCATAAACCCCTGGCTGGGTAATTTCAGTGAGACAGGCATAACCGGCTGCCATAGCGATAGGGTTACCAGAAAGCGTTCCTGCCTGATAGACCGGGCCGACAGGAGCAAGGGCTTCCATTATCTCGCAACGGCCACCAAAGGCACCTACCGGCATGCCGCCACCGATAATTTTACCCAGACAGGTCAGGTCAGGCTCTACACCATAATAGTCCTGGGCACCGGCTAAGGCTACGCGAAAACCGGTCATGACTTCATCGATAATCAACAGCGCACCAAATTCATCACACAGAGCACGCAGGCCTGGTAGGAAATCGTCATTCGGTGGAATGCAGTTCATATTGCCAGCAACCGGCTCAACGATAATACAGGCGACTTCTTCCGGATAGCGGCTAAAGGCTTCACGTACAGAAGTGAGGTCGTTATAGGTGCAGGTCAGGGTATGTTTTGCAAAGTCAGCAGGCACCCCTGGTGAGTTCGGCTGACCTAAGGTCAGTGCGCCAGAACCCGCTTTGACCAGTAAGCAGTCTGCGTGGCCATGGTAGCAGCCTTCAAATTTAATGATTTTATCGCGTCCGGTAAAACCGCGAGCCAGGCGAATGGCGCTCATGGTGGCTTCAGTACCGGAGTTAACCATACGCACCATATCCATGGTGGGAACCAGTTCGGTGACCAGCTCAGCCATTTTGACTTCCATTTCGGTTGGGGCACCGAAACTTAAACCCCGGTTGACCGCTTCAATTACCGCATTGCGAATAGCCGGATGATTATGTCCCAAGATCATCGGGCCCCAGGAACCGACATAATCAATATAAGCCTTACCTTCGACGTCAAAGAGATAAGCGCCATTTGCGCGTTCAATAAATAGCGGCACACCGCCAACACCGGTAAAGGCACGTACTGGTGAGTTAACGCCTCCAGGAATGACCTGACGGGCGGCGGTATATAAACTTTCAGACTGACTCATGAATCGGCTCCTGACTCGGAAATAAGTATTAATGCATAGTCTATGTGAAATGGCGGGCGGGATGAAATGAACCTGCGAGATAAACTTTGAAATTCATAGGACGTCAGGTAAATCCGTAGGTAGTATAGTTATATTACTTGCAATTATACATGACTGAGAGCCATGAATTCAGAAAACTCTAGCCTCCAAGAGCAGTCTGGCGTATCAGAGCGTAGCGAGACAATGCTACGCCGTTTACATGATCTAGATAAAATGCCTCTCTCAACGCTTCTGCTGGCAGCGCTAGTCGGAATGCTTGCCGGTCTGGCAGGCGTTGGTTTCGACAAAGCCGTGAACCTAATACAACAATATCGTCTTGGCATGCTAGCTGAAGTGGCAGATGATGCGTGGGTTGTCTGGCCTATGGCTTTTCTGGCTTCAGCGTTGTTAGCGATGTTTGGTTACTATTTGGTCCGGCGATTTGCACCCGAAGCGGGAGGTTCTGGCATACCTGAAATCGAAGGTGCCCTTGAAGGGGTTCGGCCAGTACGCTGGAAGCGCGTCATTCCCGTGAAATTCTTCGGCGGTATGGGAACCTTAGGGGCTGGCATGGTCTTAGGGCGTGAAGGACCGACAGTGCAACTGGGGGGGAGCTTAGGTCAGATGGTTTTTGACATCTTTCGTCTGCGTAATCCAGAAACTCGTCATTCGTTAGTGGCAACCGGAGCCGGAGCAGGACTGGCGGCGGCCTTTAATGCTCCGCTGGCTGGCATCTTTTTTGTAATCGAAGAGCTGCGTAAGCAGTTTCATTATAGTTTTATCTCAATCAAAGCGGTATTTATTGGTGTTATTATGTCGACCGTAGTCTATCGATGTTTTAACCCCGGCTTAATTTTGATTGATCTCGGTATGGTCGGCGATGTTGCGCTGAATACACTGTGGCTTTATCTAATAATGGGTATGGTTATCGGTGTTATTGGCGTAATATTCAATCGCCTGGTGCTGGCTGTGCAGGATATGTTTCAGTGTATCCATGGTGGCAATACGACCAAATGGGTACTCATTGGCGGCCTGATTGGTGGTGTCTGTGGTGTACTGGCTCTGATGCAGAGTTCGGTGGTCGGCGGTGGGTTCAATATGATCCCTATCGCTACTGCTGGAAACTACAGCTTAAGCATGTTGCTATACTTATTTCTGGCTCGTCTTGTTATTAGCTTACTGTGTTTCTCCTCTGGCGCACCTGGCGGGATTTTTGCCCCGATCCTGGCTTTAGGTACCTTGCTGGGAATGTCATTCGGAATGTTCAGCGCATTGTGGTTGCCGGAATATCATCTGCCGATGGGCGTTTTTGCACTGGTGGGAATGGGGGCTCTGTTGTCCGCAACCTTGCGAGCACCACTGACCGCGATTGCGTTAGTGCTGGAAATGACCGGTAATTATCAGCTTATTTTACCCATGCTGGTTAGCAGTGTGGGGGCGACATTATTAGCGAATCTTCTTGGGGGAAAACCGTTATACTCACAAATCCTGGCAAGAACGCTGGCCAAGCAAGAAGCCGATAAAGCGAATGCTGTACCCCCTACACCTGAGGGACAGATATCCGCAGAGCGTAATACTTGAACGATTTACCAGGGTATCGGATAATATTAAACAAAGTGCGGGTTATGTTCTGCCCGGCTTGTTCATTGTTTGGAGCAAAACATGAGTGATGACGTAGTATTGCCCCTTCAGTTTACTGAAGCAGCGGCAAATAAAGTAAAAAACCTGATCTCAGACGAAGATAATCCGAATCTGAAATTGCGTGTCTACATTACCGGTGGTGGATGCAGCGGCTTTCAGTATGGTTTTACCTTTGACGATCAGATTAACGACGGTGATATGACCATTGAAAAACAAGGCGTTGCCTTGGTTGTTGACCCTATGAGCCTGCAATATCTGGTTGGCGGCGCGGTGGATTATAGCGAAGGCCTTGAAGGTTCGCGTTTTGTGGTGACCAACCCTAACGCGACCAGTACCTGCGGATGCGGTTCTTCATTCAGTATCTGATCTGAGTCCAGCCTGGAGAGAGAGGGGCATAGGCGTTTTCTATGAGATTCCCCAGGAAACCTGTCAAAAAAACAGTCTGACGGCTGCCCCTCTCCTTCTTTCTTTAACCACAGGTATCTACACGTCTCTGAACTGACTCAGCACGCTTGCCGCCATCTGGGTTAGCTCTTCCAATGTATACTCTGATAATAACTGCAATGTATTAAGCAAAATTGATAAACCCGCCAGTAACGCCGTGGCACTTTCTCCCGACTCACCTCTTCTCCGATATTCGTCAATAATGTCCGGCGTCCCAGCACATTGCTCTGCTCATCACTCAGTTGCACCGCTATCAGCCTGACGGCTAACGCTTCACCTTTCTGAACAGGGGAGCGCTTACCCGTCACTTCTCAGGCCGGTTTCGGTTTGGTCGTACGGGTTATCGTGATACTGGCTTCACTGATGGCATACCCCCTTTTTCCCTTTATAGTCTACCTCGCCGCTGACTCTGAAGGTCAGGCTCTCTGCCATTTCACCGAATTTCTTTGTTGTTTCCTGATGTTCAACACGATGTCCTACCTTGCCACGTATCAGCCAGTGCAGACTTGCGCACGCATGCCCGATGGAGTCGCCTTCACGGTCTATGATATGTACCAATTTTTTCTCTATACCCGGTTTTCCAGTTTCAGTATATCGGTAGTCAGTGCATTCAGATTCGTCTCTCGCGGGAGCAGCTCATAGCCGATATCAGTAGAATGTGTCACCTTAAGACGGTGCGCTTTACTGTGGAGAATAAAAGGCCAGACGTGACCAGTCATGGACAACCAGTGCGTAAATATGGGGGCTGTGAGCTATCCCTGGCCGGCCAGAGAGAACAAAGGGTCATTGAGTTGACTGAAAACGTTCATTGTTAAGAAAGCGCCAGACGGTCTGAGTGGTGGAAAAAGAGGTTTTTTTGAGTACAGGCAAGATCTTTAATCGCACAGGCAAGTGGATCAGCAGGCGTCATATATTGTTTAACCAGCGTCTGATATCGGCGGCTGAGCTGGGCATCAAGCCCGGTGAGAGAAAGATTTAATTCATGCTAACCATTTATGCCAAATTTTGGCAACTTTGTGTAGATATCTATGCTCTTTAACCCAGTCCCTCTACCTCATCACACTATTCGCATATTCTATTGATAAAAAACAATTTATCTCATGTATAGCATTTAATACATCCTCTTTTTAGTCTTGGATAACATTCTAGAGATATGTAATGTCCGGTAAATTTTTTTGTTTTGGAATGTAAGATATATTCAATAACTGCCGTGGAATGGCGGAATGCACTACTGAAGTTGTATACCCTAAACAATTGAAGTTTCTGTTGGCGATGGCGCAGTGAATACTTGCCTACGATGGCAAAAATATCACACAAGGTATATTTATCGAGCAGGTGAGTGTCATGTTTTTCGTACAAAACATGCACGCTTGATAACAAAAAAGATTAAATTAGTGCTGATTGTTAACCGTTGGACCCGGAATAATATAAGGATAAATAAGATGGGTCTTGATAAATTAATTGTGTGGTTATTACAGGAGGAGAGGATGAAAGAGATTTTGGTCATGTGCCTCTATAACTCCTGAAATATTATAGCCATTTCGAGAGCAGTATTGATGAGTGGGTTATTAAGACTGGCGGTAAAACAGTGCGAGGTTCTTATGATAAAAGCAGACGATGTGGTGTGATTCATAGCATCCGTGTTTTTTTAACCTTGGCTGAAACTCGTGCCCGAATCATTAAAAACGGATGATAAAATAACTAAGATATACAATATTACATACATTGTTGATTTTAAATAAAAAACTCTCGACATTGAAACAGTGTGATGTCTAAAAAGTTTTGCTAAAAATATCTTTCATGCTGAAGGTGGTTATATATTATAGTTAAGGATGATATATCAGGAGGTAGAATAAGTATTTCCGATAAAATAATCAATGATTCAACCTTGGGGAAACTTTTGAAAGGAGGTGGAAAATTATTAATGACTGGAAAAATATTTGCATTTTTTCATTATCGTTTCGAGTGAGACTATATACGCACATGGAAATATTAGAATGAAATGGGTAAAAAAGTCTCTTTTAGAACATGCATGAAAAACATAATCAAGGAGTCTAAAATACGTTTTTGTTATTTTTATATTGTCAGATCTGCCAGCTGAAAATTCATATTTTCGATGCAGCATAAATATTATCAGGGATAAATTACATAGCGGTAAATAGGTTATTCTCAAATACAGAAAACACCAGAAAGAGCATTCGAAATACTGGTCGGGGAATACGATAGCTTGGCTACCTGCTGTCTCGTTTATCCTGAGTCTGAATCTGAGTCGGGAACGGAATAAACAGGCGACTTAAATTAATTGGGATTGACTACTGTATTGACACATACCAGTTGAAGTGTAATAATTCGATTCAGCAGTAATTAACATTCTGTTTATAACCAACAGAACTAGTCTGATACATAATAACTAATGGTATCAGTGAGCAGCGTAAATAGAGACGGGCAGCAACTGGATAACATGGATGAAGTTCCATATGTTGGAACTTCGGTACAATCCAGGCAGCCAGCTGATGATCAAGATTTTTTCATCGGCAAATAAGGGATGACAGTATTCTATTTAGATGTGCATGGAAAAGCTAAAGCTGTAGATATAATTATCACTTCGTGACTATCGCGGTAACTGCCATAGAGCGAAGGTGGATCATTCTCCTCAGTACGACGAGAGTTGTCACCCCTCTGAATCTCAAGTAGAGGGCAACAGAGTGACAACTCAAGCGCATTTTCCTCGAATTAAAAGCCAGTGCTCTGGCTGAATCATCTATTTCTCTACGATATTATCGCCGCCAATATAGCTCAGAGAGCAGGATTATCTGAAGCTAGCTAGTAAAACTAATAAAATTAATAAAATACGGTTGAACAGGAAGAATGTCAGGAGCTGCTACAACGGATCCCTGGCAGGACAGCTGGGAAGTTCGCTAATACTGAATCAGGACTGGGACTAATAGGCTGCTTAAATAACAACAACCTTGATACCAGGCATTGGTCTCATTTATCCGAGTTTTATTTTCTGCAGCCAGGCCAAGAAAAAATAAATTATTGAATGATTTCATCAAGTTTGCGAATGGAGATACTGAATATAAGTCTGTCCCTTTTTGTAGGGGCAGTACATGTAGAGTCTCACAGAAGAGTGACATACAAAATATAAAAAATAAAATCACAAGGCTTTATGGCTAACAGGCTAGCGTTTATCTATTCAAGGAAGAACTGCTGGGAACTTCAGTCATTTCGTGACATAAACAGGAAGGAATACGCATAATACCAGATTAAAAAAATTCACTTTAAAAATATATATAGCATAAGGTTAAAATGATATTTTTAAAAACAAATGAGCGATTGAGTTAACGCTTTGTGAGTGTTTTTTAAGGAGTTAACTCAGTTTCCCTAATCACTAACAGAGCGTTTTTTCTTTTCGATGAAATGCCATTTCCCAGAGAGAGATAAGTAACTATTAAACAAATTAGGTAAATCTAACCTGAATGGTTACCAAAAAAACATATTCGAATATGTATAAACATATTGTGTTTTAAAAATACAATGAAAAAGAAATGACTCCATTATTCATTATTCGATAATGAATACGGCATTGTATTGTCATTTTAAACAATCTTAAATCTACTATTAATTCATGATTATCATAAGGATAAAATGAAAAACATATCTAAACTGAAGAAAAACATATTAGCATCAATACTCGTCCTTACCGGGGGCATGTTATCAAATTTGAGTATGGCAAACGCTTATGATGGGAAAATAACGTTTCTCGGAAAAATAAACAATGCCACCTGTGAGATCAGTGGGGGGAACACTAACGGTGCGGAAATAACTAATCCGAACTTTTCTGTAACTCTGCCTACTGTATCTACGACGGCTTTTAAAAATCTGGGAGACAGAGCAGGAGACACTGACTTTTTTATTAAGTTAAAAGGTTCTAATTGTCTGGCTGGTGATGGTTATGCAATTAAGTTTGAGAGAATTAGTAGCAGTGACTTTATCGACTCTAAGACCGGGTATCTTAAAAATATGCGTGTAAATGGAGCTAAAAATATCCAGTTAGTTATTAGTGATGAAAACAAAAATGATTTTGATTTCACTACAAGTAAAGATACATCGCCTACTAAAAAACGTGAAACGGTAGCAGACGAAACAATGTTTAATTTTGGTGTTCAATATGTCTCAACGGATGCCAATGTCACTTCAGGGGAAATCGAGGGTAATATTTATTATAGTGTAGTTTATCCATAAAAAAGAAGGACTTCATGCAATACACCATGAAGTCCTGTCAATGATTTATAACTCCATTTCATATATTAAACTTTAAAAAACAATTTAAATGAAAAAAATAATAGCCTTTTTATTTTTATTAATTCCTTTGTCAGCATCAGGAACAATACAAGTTAATACTACAAGAGTCATTTTCGATGAGTCAGAAAATGAACAAACAGTTGAAGTTCATAATATTGGCAAAAAAACTGCATTAATACAGGTTTGGTTATCTCAAGATGACGATAATGATAAAATCAAAGACACAGGATTTATCATCACACAACCTATGTTTAAAGTAAAATCCGAGAAATCTAAGATTGTAAGGATTATAGGGACTGATGAAATAAAAAACCTTTATCCTAAAGATAGAGAAACTATGTTATGGATAAATTTCTTAGATATACCTCCAGAAAATAAAAATGGAACTAATTCTTTGAGTATTGCAGTGCATACCAAAATGAAATTTTTCTATGTACCAGAGAAAGTTGATATTACAAGATCAGAAGCAGCTGATAAATTGAGTTGGAGAATAGAGAGAGTAGGTAAGGGTAGCTATTTAATTGCCAAAAATGATAGTCCGATTTATGTGAATCTTGGGAAGTTAGCATTAAAACATAATATGGCGATTAAGCTAGATTCGAGTACGGTAGCACCATTTAGTGAGACTAGATATAAAATTACAGGTGAGATATCTAATGAAAAAGATGTAATAGTTGAATATTCATATATAGATGATCTTGGTGCGTATATATCAAAAGAAATTAATCTAACATGAAGTCGAATAAATATAGTATATTTATACTATTTTTTTTACCAGTAATGGGAATTACTAGTGAAAACGAACGTTTTAAAACTGAGTTTTTGACATATCTGGGGCATAACGAAGAAATAGATCTCAATGAGATGATTAAACCAGGAAAACATTTTGTTTTAGTATATGTTAATGGTAAAAAAATCAGTACTGAAAATATTGATTTTAAACAACATGAAAATGGCCTTTTACCCTGTTTTAGTCAGCAGAATCTATCCAAGTTTAACCTTAATTACGATAGATTGAACTTGATAAACAGCGCGTCATCCGAATGTTTTTTTATTGAAAATGTACTTGATGGTGCATATGCAATACTGAATTTTGATGACGAAAGGTTGGATGTCAACATTCCTCAAATATATTTATCATCTGAAGCGGATGATTATATTTATCCATCTCAATGGAATAGAGGTGTGAATAGTTACGCATTAAAATATGATATGAATATAACCAACATAAAAGAAAAAAGATATAATAATACATACTCTTACAATGGTTATTTTGACCAGCATTTAAATTTATATTCATGGCGTATCTATACCAATAATTATTTGTCAGTAAGAAATGATAGTTCCATAAAAAATGAGTTTTATGATTTATACGCTGAACATTCAGTTGCTGGTTTGAAATCTAATTTAACAGTTGGTGAAATAAATACGAATGGTGGTTATTTTAACTGGGTAAAGTATAGAGGGGTCAAACTGTCCAGTGATAATAGAATGAATGCTACATCACTGTCAGGATTTGCTCCTTCAATTAGAGGAATAGCTAATTCCCCTTCATTATTGAGTATCGAGTATCATGGTAGGGTCATATACGAAAAAAATATTCCTGCTGGTGAATATAATATTCAAGATCTTCCTAGAACTTATGGGAATGGGTATTTGAATGTTATTTTAACTGGTGCCGATGGTGCCAGGACTGTACAAGAGATCCCTATCTCAACAATATCCAGTTTGATAAGACCCGGAAGCTATGAATATAGCTTACATGTTGGTTCATTGGACTCTATGTACCCTGGGAACTATTGGATTACACAAGCTGATGTTAAGTATGGTATTAACAACAATCTAACCATGTATAGTAGTTTACAATCTATTTATCCCAATGATTATACTCAGGCTATGATTGGTGGAACATTTAATACGAGAATCGGAGGCGTTTCTTTCGATTATTATCGATCATTTTCAGATGAAAAAAAAACAGAGCGTTCTTCTTGTGGTCTTTTTTGCGACGATAAAATTGTATTAAATTACGAGGAAGATCTGTCGTTGATTGATACTAACGTATCTATGTCTATAACCCGCTATTTAGATAAAGGCTATTTTGAATTAAATGATTTTATGGCTCATAAGTATAGTGATGACATCAATAGAGGGTTTGATAGCTCTCAAAATAAACAGGTTGGTAATTTAGTATTAAGGAAAACATTACCTGATAATTATGGTGGTATCTCTGCCTCAGGATATTATGCTAAACCTTGGAAAGGGAATGGCGCCGACACTTATGGCTATTCACTAAGCTACAACAATAATTTTAAAAAAGTAAATTACAATATATCCTTCTTTTCACACAAAAATATAAACAATCATTTAGATAACACATTTTATATAAGTTTAGATATTCCACTGGAAACAAAAAACAAAAACTCAAACTTAAGTTCATCATATGTTAATTATGCAGATAGTCATAACTCTCGTGTTTCCTTGGCTGTGAATGATAAATCCTTGGATAAAGTTAATTATAATATCTGGATGGATAGAGGTGCTCAAAATAGTTTTGGGAATGGTGGTTCACTGAGCTATAACAATGGACTTAATACAAAGCAAGCAGGTTATTTTAAAAATGAAAATAGTGGGATGATTTACGGAAATATAAATGGTGCAATGGTGTTGCACGAAGGGGAAATTACAAAAGTGAGTGAGTTAGGAAAAACATTTGCTATTGTCAAAGCTATTGGCGCAGAGGGTATGAGTATCTCATCAAATAGTAATATAAAAATAAATTCTAATGGTTATGGTGTTGTACCATATTTATCACCCTATAAACGGAATTATATTACATTAGACTCGAAGAAAAGTAAAAACATGTCTGAGATCGAAGATAATAGATTATTAGTTATTCCAGATAGTGGTTCATCTCCCTTGGTCGAGTTTAAAGTAAAAAGAATAGGGGAGAATATTCTAAAAATACATGGTGTTAACTATGAAATACCATTTGGCGCTAAGGTTGTAGATATTAAAAATAATATTGTAGGTATAACAGATCAAAGTGGCTTCGTTTTATTACCTCAGGAAGATGAAGGTAATGAAGAGTTAGATGTGATTTGGAGTAAAGATAGCAAAGATTATAAATGTAAGATTAGATTTAGAAAGGATTCTGACATTTCCAATTCAATAATCAATGCTGATTGTGTTTAATATAAAGAGTTAATCATGCGAAATATCTTACTGATAATGATGTTATTTTTAATCTCTACTGTTAGTTATGCTGACTATCGTGAAACTTTTTATGTTAGCGATGTCAATATAATTGACTACCATGATAAACCTGAAGGGTATGTTTTCTCAGCTAATAGCTATAGATTAAAAAGTGAAAATTTAAGAATACAAACAATTAATAGCAATCAGCACATTAATCTGGATGGTAAGTATTCTGATTCTGTAATGACCGGTAAAGATAATACTATCATAAGAACACCAATACCTGGTTTGGGATTAAGAATTAGCTGGGTTACAGATAGTCAATCAAATAATAATGTTCTTAAATACTTCCCATTTAATAGGACGTGTATATCGCCATGTCAGTTACAGGATGAAGTCGTTGTTGAGTTCATAAAAATAGGAATGATTAAAACAGGAAAGATGAGCAGAGGTACTGAATTAGCTACTGTTAATTTGAGTCAGAATGTCACGCATCCGGAGTATATGAAAATAGTCCTTAATGAAGACATTATTCTAAAATCAAAATCTTGTGTTCTGCTAGATACGGATAAATATATTGATCTGGGTACTTTTACTACGGATGAGTTATCCAATATAAGATATTCACCAAAATATATAGATTTTGATCTTACATTACACTGTGAGCAGAATTCCTCCGTCGGTATCTCTTATATTGGAACAACTGAAAATAAAAAGTTAAAAAACAGTGGGACATCTGAGGGGGTATCAATATTGCTAAATGATGAAATCAATGAACCAATAAAAATATCTTTAACACCAACAGTGAATAATTATGTAAGTGTTTTAGCCAATGAAAATAAACCTATAAAGTTAAAAACCGCAGTAAACGTGGATGACCGTCGTAATGTTAAGTCCGGTACTATTGAAGGTAATTTATTTGTTTTGTTAGAGATAAAATGATATGAAAAATAAAATAAAATCATCGGTGATGTTGAGTTTGTTTTACTTTTATTCAAGTGCATCACTTTCTATTGAGTTAGATAATATGTCAGACTCAACTCGTGAGCTGGATAGAATTATCAGAGAGCATACCCTTGAAAATGTTAACAAGGAAAAATGGATCAATAATAAAATCATGAAAAATAATAAAGATATTGTTCATGAAGATTCTCTTTCTGACTCAGCAGTCGCAAGTGGTATAAAATTTTTCATTAAGGAAATTTTAATTGATAACGATGACAAGTATGCAAACTCCACACAAAGAAATGCGATAATAAAGAAATTCGAAAATACAGAGTTAGGAAAATCTGAAGTTTTAGAGTTAGTAAAGGAACTTACTGACTTTTACATAGGCAAAGGGTATTCCACTACATTATTAACCATTGAAGAGGGGAATTTAAACTCACAGAAAATAATATTAAAGGTTCTTTGGGGTAAAGTTAATAATATTTTTGTTGAAGATAAGGAACCGACATTCTCACAAAAAATGAGGATGTATGATGCATTTCCATTCTATAAAGATAAAGTACTAAATGTCTCAGATATTGATCAGGCATTAGATAACCTATTGAGAGTTTCGTATGGCACCAGAATAAAAATCATCCCGGATGAAAATGAGGGATATTCCAATTTGAACTTCGAGGATATGGAATATGATTTTTTTAATTTAGGTCTGAAACTCAATAATTCAGGACGAAAAGAATCAGGGTGGAATCAATATAGTGGGACTATGAAGTTTAATAATTTCATTGGCTTTAATGATATTTTAAGTTTTTATTATGGCTATAATGATTTAAAACAAAAAAGTGACTCACAAAATTCATGGTCTTTATCATACTCTATTCCTGTTGGCTATTGGTCATTTGATACATCTTATTATCGCTCCGAATATAACAAAGTTATTGGTGGCGATTTTGGTGGGTACAATAGCGATGGGAATTCTGAACGCTATTCCAATAGAATAAATCGTGTTTTGTTCAGGAATAATAATCATAAATTATCTGCTTACACATCGGTGGATGTTAAAAATAATTTAAACAGAATTAAAGACATAGTCATTGATGTTAGTAGCAAAACTTATAGTAATGTTACTTTGGGTATTAATGACGTAACAACTATTTGGGATGGAGGAACTTATTGGGATCTTTCTTTCACGAAGGGTACGCCTTGGTTTGGTAGTGCATGGGTTAATGATCCTGATTTACAAGGATTTGATATAGATTTTAATAAAATTAATGGATTACTCAGTTGGTCTAAAAGAATTCATCAATTTGATTTCATGAGTGTTAATTATGATCTCACAACATCTTTTCAATTTTCTAAAGACGTATTAGTGAGTGATCAAAACATTTCCATTGGCGATGAATACTCGGTTAGAGGTTTTAAAGAAGATTCAATTTCAGGCAATAAAGGTGGTTATATTTCAAACACAGTGAAGTTTCCCGTTTATATAAATAAATTTAGCGGGATGAGTATCGTTCCTTTTGCTGGATATGATGTAGGTTATGCCAAGAATAATTGCAGGAACTATGTAAATAATTGCTCCGGAGAATTTATCTCAGGTGGTTCTCTGGGATTAAGGCTGAACCAACAGTATTTATCATCCTCATTATCGGCGGGATGGCCAATCACAAAACCTAAAAGCTTACGGAATAAAGACGTTGATAATCTCACAATATATTATCGTCTGGGCTTGAGTTTTTAAAAATTAATTAAATATAAGGATATATAACGTGAGAAAATCTGATTCAAATAACTTGACATGTTCTTTTAGAAAGAAAGTCTTTAAATTTTCACCCGTTTATTTGGCGATTACCACGTCAATATTATCTGTTGATGTATTTGCGGCGATTACACCAGATAACAACGCTGGGAATCTCAATGTAAATCAATCTGCTAATGGTACAACAACAATTAATATTGTTGACCCAAATGCTAATGGTGTTTCTCATAATAAATATCAAGAATTTAATGTTGACCAAAATGGCGTTATTTTTAATAACAGTAAAAATGATGGTGCAAGTCAGATTGGTGGTCATGTTATTAAAAATAATAACCTGAACAATGAAGCTGATGTTATTATTAATGAAGTGGGCGGAGTTAAAGGAACTCAGCTAAATGGTACTATGGAAGTATTTGGTAAAAGTGCTGACCTGATTATTGCCAATGAAAATGGTATTCAGGTAAATGGAGTTAAAACCCTAAATGCCAATAATCTTACATTGAGTACTGGTCGTATTGAACAAGAGAATGGACAGTTTTTACTTAATGTGGAAAAAGGCCAGGTAAAAATATCTGGAAATGGAATTTCTACTGATGGATTATCTCACTTTGATATAGTCAGCCGAGCGATTCAACTGGATGGGCAAATTGCAGGTTCTGCTGATGTTAAATTATTAGCAGGATCAAATAAATATAATACATCAACCCGTAAATACCAGGTAAATGATGGTGTAGATGATTCTCGTCCTCTTGTTTCTATCGATGGAAGTGAGTTAGGTTCAGTTTATGGTAATAGAGTTGAGTTAATTAGTACTGATAGCGGGGTTGGTGTACATCATCTTGGCAGTATTGTATCTCAATCATCTTTAGATATTTCAGCTAATGGTGATCTTAAATTGACATCATTACAATCAAAAAATGATTCCGTTTCATTAAAAGGAAACAATATCAGTCTTGGTGGAAATAAAAACGGAGTGGCTGCCGTTTTAGCAAAAAAAGATATAACTATTGAAGCCAATAATCATCTTCTATTATCTTCCGATCTAATATCAGAAAATGGAAGTGTTGCTATATTTGCTGATTCTTTTTTACAGCAAGCTGCAGGGGTTTTTGTTAATAAGCCTGAAGGTTCAGCGCAAGTAGATTCTATAATTATCAATGTTAAAGGTGATTACAATATAAAAGGTTCTTTGTATGCAACAGACAGCCGCGGAGAAGTCATTCCAGATACAAAAATTGTTTTGCATGATGGTAATTATATTGTTTATGACAGTAATGGAAATAGTATCAGTGATGCTATTGTGGCTTCATCTGCAACTGTGATGACTAATTCTGGTAATGTTAAAATTAATTCCGGAACACTCAATAATGAAAATGGAATTTTGATTTCAAAAGAAAATAGTATTGTCTTTAATATCGAAGAGCTTTTTCATAATAATGGTGCTATTTCAGCTTCTGGCGATATTTATGTAACATCCAATGAGTTGAATAATAAGGGTGTTATTGGATCTCAAAAAAATATAAACATCAACTTATCCAATTTTGTCAATTCAGGTTCTATTACGGGTGATAGCTTGAGCTTAGATACCAGGACTGTAAAAAATGATGGGAGAATAGCGTCCAAGAACGGTGGGGTAACAATTAAAGCAAAAGGTAATATCGATAACTCTGGGGTCATACAAGGTAGTCATGTCCATATTAAGCAGGATAGTGGGCAGTTAACTAACCGTGGTGAACTGCTATCTGATAATGATATTTCTATTGATTCTCAATTCATTGATAACAAAAAAACGATTGCTGCAAAAAATAGCGTTATTTTCTCGTCTGTAAACTCACTGAATAATGATGGTGAAATAATTGCTGGAAATGATTTTTTATTGTCTGGAAATGGATATACGCAGATCGGTAACAATGGTTTATTACAAGGAAAAAAGATACAGTTAGAGGATTTGGAATCTATCGACAATAAAGGTTCTATTTTAGCTGATAAAGAGTTAAAAATAAAAAATACGAAAGTGTTAAAGAATGATGGTGAGCAAGCTGTTATTCAAGGGGGAGATGTTGACTTAAGCAATATTCAAACCATTGATAACTCTAACGATGCTAAAATCATATCAAAAGATAAGTTATCAGTTGTTAATTCCGAAACTCTAGCAAATTCGGGAAGTATTCATGCCAATAATGAGCTTGTTGTTTCCAATGTAAATAATGTCATTAATAATAATGGTTTTATTATCTCATCTGGCAGTATGAGTATTGATAATGTTAATAGCTTAAGTAATACAGGAGATAATAATAAAGTTAGTGGTGTTTATTCTGATGGTGATTTAACTATTGAAAATGTTAATGAAATAAAAAATGCTTCTAAAGCACAAATCAAATCAGAAAATGGCAAGGTTTCTTTTAAAAATATCGATTCCTTAGACAATGAAACGGGAAGCTTAATTTCATCAAGTAATGATATGGTTTTTGATGAGGTTAAAAATATTAATAATAAGGGCGAAATATCTTCAAAAAACAATATCTTTTTTACGAATATTAATAAATTATTAAACCAAGGTGGGCTAATATTTGCTGGTAATAATATATTATTTCAGACAGTAAGCGAGATATTGAATGAGCTGGGTGGTCACATCAGCGCTTCAAATGATATCAAGGCTGATGATGTTATATATCTGAAAAACGAGGACTCTTTCATCGATGCAGAAGGTAATATTTATCTTAATGTTAATCGGTTTGACAATGTGTCTACGTATGATCGTTCCTCAGTGCTTTCGGAGGGAAATCTAGAGATCAACGCAAACGTCATAAATAATGAAAATTCAATTTTGTATGCTGAAGGAAATGTTAATTTAACGGCATCGGATAAATTAACAAATAACAATAATAGTAGGATTGAATCCGATGAAAGTATTTTTATAAAAGCAAATAGCATTTCTAATAACAACTCTAAAATAGACTCAAATGATAAAGTAAAAATTGATGTATATAAAAGCATTGATAATCATGGCGGTACAATTGTAGCGACTAATGAAGTTTATTTCAAAATTAATAATGATTATGTTTATAACGAAAGATCTGGTAGTTTTGAAGTTAGAAATAAGAAGGATGGTTTATTAACATTAGAAAGTAATAGCTCGATCACGATTGATGAAGTCTTAGAGTCATCTGCTGCTATTCGGCTGATTGCCACGGGGAGTATAACTAATAATAAAGGTATTCTGAGTGGTAACAATATTCTACTGAAATCTGATGGTGACATTACTAACTCATCTGGTGCTTTGATCTTCTCCAGTAAGAATATTGATATTGTTACTGACAATGGTACGTTCTCTAATAGAGAAAAAGCGAATGTTATGGCTATGAATGATATTAATATCACTGCTTATAATGTTAGTAATATTGGTGGTCAGATTCGTTCGGAAAATGATATTAATATTGAGGCTAAAAACTTAGAGAACATTACAACTATTGATGAGGATAATTCAGGGTGGGATTATACTAACTCTCAGATTATAGAGGGCCAACATAGTCAAGCCGGGAGTGGTTTCACCGCGACTGAATATTTCAAACTGTCTGGTGCTGTTCCGTTACCTGTTGGTCATATTGAAATTAAAGATAAGGCGAGTATTTCCGCTAAGAACAATATCAACATTAATAAAGATAATAAATATCAGGGTGGCCAGCAAATATTGAATCAGGGAGGGCAGATTCAATCTGGTAGTAATATGTTTATTCGTGGTGATTTGACAAATAAAGCGATTAGCATTGATGTTGGCTATGACTTTATTCTAAATAAAAAACTTAATCCACCACTAAAGCTTACATATCACTGGAGAAATAGTTTTGGGGTCAGTGGTGGTCATAGAGAAATGGAATTCGATACATTATATGAATTTATTGATTTTATTTTAGATCCAGCTAGTGATGGTTATTTAAAGGCCACAAAAAATGTGGATGTAAGTAATGGTCAAGTTAATACTCTTGATAAGTTCATGAATGAATTGTTTGGTAATACATGGAAAGCTAAAAGTAGAAAGGATTTACTCAAAGATTGGGAAGAATTAAACAAAATTGATACTGAGACAGGTAATGTAAAGTATCATGGTCTTAAATTTTATGCTGTTTCTGAGCAAAAAAGCTCTATTGCTGCTGGCGGTGATTTAGTTCATAAAGATGGCAGCTTTAATAATGGTCTGGATAAAGAATTAGCACTGGATAAAAAAAGTAATGAACATGTTGTTACTGAAAAAATAGATGATAAGGAGATTCAAACTAATAATTCAGCCTATGAAGTGACAACCAGTAAAAAAGATCTTGCGTGGCTAGATAGTCCGTCAGGAATTACAACTTCTGGCACTTATGAAGATATGATCAACATGCCGGGATTATTTGCACCTAATCATAATATCTTAGGTGGTACGGCTAATTTGCAACCGAATCCTGATCCTCAGGATAATGTTTATGTGCTTTATGAAACACGCCCTGAATTTATTGATCAGGATGCATTTTATGGTTCAGATTACTTCTTTAAACAAGTGGGTTATGAGGCAACTGAACCTGTAATTGTTTTAGGTGATAATTATTTCATTAGTGAGGTTATTCGTCGCGAAATTGATGATTCCGTTGGAACATTTTTCTTAACACGTGATGGGCTTGAAGGTGCCGATTTAACAAAACAGTTAATGGAAAATGCGGGGGATGTCAACGGCTCTGACGATTTTATTGTAGGGAAGCCTTTAACAGAAGAACAGGTAAAAAATCTGGATAAAGATATTATTTGGTTTGTTACCGAAGAGGTTGATGGTGTTCAAGTTCTTGTTCCTCGTATTTATTTAGCACCATCGACCATTGAGCAAATAAACAATGACTCCAATAATGCCTCTGCTTCTGTTTCTGCTGGAGGTAATATCGATATTAATGCTACTGAAGTTAATAATGTTAATGGCACGATTAAAAGTGGTGGAAACATTGATATACAGGCTGAATCGAATATTGTGAACTCATCAGTAGGTCAAAACGGCGGTATTAAAGCAGGTGGGGATTTATCTCTTGTTTCTGAAACAGGGGATATTCATAATTCCGGTGCCTCGTTGAATGCTGGCAATGATATAAAAATTGATGCAAAAGAAGGGGATGTAACTTTAACTGCCAGTACCGGTTATGATGATACGGGTAAGAAGGTTATCCATCGCTATGATGACGGTGTATCGGCCGGTGGTAATATTGATATAACTGGTAATAATGTCAATGTTAATGCCGTAGATATCGAGTCAGATAAAGATATTTCCATTACCGCAAAAGATGGTGATGTCAATTTTAATAATGTATACGAAACTAATTCCACTTATGATAGTGAGTATTCAACATCCGGTTTGTTAACCAGTAATGGCAAAGAAACAACAACCTCATCAGCGACAAGTGTTGAGTCTTCAGTCAAAGCGGGAGGTAATTTAAATATTAATTCATCCAATGATATCGTGATGAAAGGTGGAGAGTATAGCGGTACATCCGGCTCTATTACTGCCGGTGGAAACGTTGATCTTCAAGCTACCCAGGATTATACGCATTCAGAAGTTGTTGAATCATCATCAGGCTTTTTATTGGGTGCCGCTGCTAATGGTTTTGGTCAATCAGTTGACCATGAATCATACAGTGCTGGTGATAACGAAACTGTTTCTCAAAAAGGGACTCATGATAACAGAGAATCATTAGTCTCTAATGCGGGTCAGGTCCGCCCTGGCGCAGCCCCGACAACCGAAACTGGCGGTTTTAAAGTAGGCGTTAAGACCGAAACAACAACAACGACTGAGAGCAGTGTTAAAAATAATAATGCCTCACTGAATTTTAGTGATGACCTTACTATTCAGGCTGATAAAACTGTCGATATCGGTGGCGCTGATCTTTCGGGTGATACAATTAAGATTGATGCCGATGAACTAAAATCAACTAAATATGAGGACGTTACCAGTACATCCGTTACCCATGAAGAAACATTTGTTGGTATAAAGGGTGAAGCACATTCCGATTGGGCGGATGGTATTGATAAAGCCGCTAATAAAATAGAGCAAGCAGGTAGTGATCAACAAACTGATGGATTATTAACAGGCCTGGAGCTTGCTGGTGCGGGTTCTAATATGTATTTTGGTGATGCTGTCGGGGGATCGGTAAGTGCCGGATGGGATCATACTTCTGAAACAACGCAGTCAACGACATCGAGTGAGAATATTAGTACTATTAAAGGTAATAATATCGAAATCAATACCAAGAATAATGCTGAGTTGAATGGTGTTGATATTCAAGGTAATAATATTGATATGGATATCGGTGGTGATTTAGCCATTAATTCTGCTAAAAATGGATATACCGAATCGTCATCATCCGAATCACATTCTGCAGGGGTTAGCCTTGGTGCCTCTGCGGGTATGACTGGTGCTGGTGTCGGTGTTTCTGTTGATTACAGTGGCTCACAGCTCTCTTCAGCCGAATTTGGTACTTCACATACAAACAGCCAGATTGTTGGTGATAAGGTTAATATCAAAACTGGTGGTGATATGTCTCTCACTGGCGCTAATATTAAGAGTGATTCTGCGGATATTGATGTTGGTGGTGATTTAAATATTACCAGCGTTCAGGATACGGTTAATAGAGGTGATAACAATCAGCAGTGGGGAGCATCGGTTGGTGCGGCTATTTCCTCGTCTGGCGTTATTCCAACATTCTCTGGTAGCTATGGACAAGGTTATGAGAACTATGAATCTAAAACAACAGCAGAGCAGTCTGGTATTAATACTACTGGTGAATTAAATATTAAAACAGGTAATGATTTTAATATTACAGGGGGACATGTTATTTCTCAATCAGGGGAAGGCTCCGTTAATGTTACTGGCGATATTAATGCGAATACTCTGAATGATACTGTGGGTCAGGATGGTCTGTCTGCCGGAGGTGGTGGCGGCTTAACATTAAAAGGTAGCCCCACAGTTAATGGTTACGTTAATACAAGTGATAAAATTGATTATCAAGAAGACCAGAAAGCGACAATTTCCGTCGGTAATACTGTTAGCCAGAATGTAAATGGTGATTTAAATGCAGATAAAAATAATCTGAGCGAAGTTAAAAAAGATGTTGTCATTGCTGGAAATGATATTTCATTTACTCTCGGAATAGATACGAGTAAAAAACCATCAGGTTCAGCCCCAGAAAAACAGCCGACACCGGAAAAACAGCCGACACC
>CANRKT010000002.1 GCA_947631255.1 uncultured Enterobacteriaceae bacterium | reverse complement strand
GTTGCTTTAGCAACGGCCCGAAGGGCGAGGCCATCGGCCGAGTCATCCTGCACGACCCACCAATGTAGAAAGGCGCCCTAAAGGCGCCTTTTTGCTATGCGCAATTCGTGTGGGGTTCGAACCTGCGCAGGTTCGAGTGAAACGAAGTGAAACGAAGTGAAACAACGTTGCTTTAGCAACGGCCCGAAGGGCGAGGCCATCGGCCGAGTCATCCTGCACGACCCACCAATGTAGAAAGGCGCCTTTTTGCTATACGCAATTCGTGTGGGGTTCGAACCTGCGCAGGTTCGAGTGAAGAAAAATGCGTAACTGACGTAGTGAATAATTAATTTATTAAATTCATCAGTCTATTAAATAAATTAATTTTATTTCTAAAACCAGAAAGAACACAATAGGCCTCTTTTGGCAGAGAACTGGTTATGCAATTGTTTCGTGTCCTGGACCCTTTTACACTCACTCTGATTCTGACGGTATTACTGGCCTCTTTTCTTCCAGCTGAAGGCAGCGTATTCGTTTTTTTTGAAGACCTGACAACAGCGGCCATTGCCCTGCTATTTTTCATGCATGGTGCCAAGCTCTCGCGCGAAGCGATTATTGCCGGTGGGGGGCACTGGCGTTTGCACCTGTGGGTAATGTGCAGCACCTTTATCCTGTTTCCAGTATTAGGGGTGTTATTTAACTGGTGGCAGCCGATAGATGTCGGCCAGGATCTGTATAACGGTTTTCTCTATCTCTGTATTCTGCCTGCAACCGTACAGTCAGCCATTGCCTTTACCTCTATCGCCGGAGGTAATGTCGCCGCTGCGGTCTGTTCCGCTTCCGCTTCCAGTGTACTGGGTATTTTTCTGTCGCCAGTGCTCGTTGGTATCGTCATGCATGTGCAGGAAACCAGTGGGAGTTTCCACGATGTAGGGCGGATTATGCTGCAACTGCTTCTGCCGTTTGTCGCCGGGCATTTAATGCGCCCGTGGATCGGTAATTTTGTGGCTAAACACAAAAAAATGATCGGCAAAACCGATCAGACATCGATTCTATTAGTGGTATATACCGCCTTTAGTGAAGCGGTCACTCACGGTATCTGGAATCAGGTGGGTATCAAGGCATTAGTCTTTATTGTCGTGGTGAGTCTGGTTCTGCTGACTATCGTTATCGGCGTCAATATTGTTGTCGCCCGTCGGCTGGGCTTTAACAAGGCTGATGAAATTACCATTGTCTTCTGCGGTTCGAAAAAGAGTCTCGCCAATGGTATCCCAATGGCCAATATCCTGTTTCCGGCAGCAACTATCGGTATCATGGTGCTGCCACTGATGATTTTCCATCAGATCCAGTTGATCATCTGCGCCATAATGGCCAAACGATATCATCGCCAGGCGCTGGCCGCTAAAGCCGCAGCTGAAGCGGCTACCAGCCAGAACTAACGGCGTTGCAGGGGCTGGACAAGTCCTTCCAGCCCTTCGGTTTTAATCAGTAAAGTGAGTGCCATCAGTTCACCCAGCTCCCCTGCCGGGAAACCATCTTTGCGGGCAAACCACAGTAAATACTCTTCAGGGAGTGCTACCAGCACTCTCCCTTTATATTTACCAAACGGCATCGTCGTGTTGGCTATTGCCACCAGCTTCTCTTTATCGAGCATGTTCACTCAGCAAGCGGATCATTTCCGCTTCATCAATGACTCTGATGCCTAGCTCTTGCGCTTTGGCAAGCTTAGAACCCGCAGCTTCACCTGCAATCACCAAATCTGTTTTCTTAGACACACTGCTTGCGACTTTAGCCCCTAATGCGGTGAGCTGATCTTTAGCTTCATTCCGCGCCATCAGGTTTAATGAGCCTGTGAGGACAACAGTTTTACCGGCAAATGGGCTGTCTATCTCTTCCGCATTGATAATGACAGGCGCTGGCCAGTGAACGCCGGCTTTCTCTGTTAACTGACGAATAACCTCACGGTTACTCTCTTCACCAAAGAAATTGGAGACGTGGGTGGCAACCACAATACCGACATCAGGTACCCTTTGTAACTGGTCAATATCGGCAGCCATCAATGCCTCGAGGGTTCCAAAATGCGCTGCAAGTCCGGCAGCCGTAGCTTCACCCACTTCACGAATACCTAGTGCATATAAAAAGCGTGCGAAGGTCGTTTCTTTCGCTTTTTGCAGGGCATTAACAACGTTTTGCGCTGATTTAGGCCCCATGCGTTCAAGCCCGGTCAGTTTACCTGGAGTCAAATCAAACAGGTCTGCTGGCGTATGGACATACTCTTTATCCACCAGCTGATCGATAATTTTATCGCCCATTCCGTCAACATCCAGCGCCCGACGAGAGACAAAGTGCTTTAATGACTCTTTACGCTGCGCACCGCAAATCAGACCGCCAGTACAGCGGGTAATCGCTTCACCTTCAATCCGTTCGACATCAGAACCACAAACTGGACAATGGGTTGGGAAGATAATCTCTTGCGTATTCTCCGGGCGTTCTGACTCCACCACACCGACCACCTGCGGGATAACATCTCCGGCACGACGAATCACCACTTTATCGCCTATACGCAGTCCAAGACGCTCTATTTCATCAGCATTATGCAGTGTCGCATTGCTGACCAGAACACCTGCAACCTGAACCGGTTCAAGCCGGGCTACCGGCGTTATCGCCCCTGTCCGTCCTACCTGAAACTCGACGTCACGTACCTGGGTCATCTCTTCCTGAGCCGGAAACTTAAACGCAACTGCCCAGCGTGGTGCACGAGCAACAAATCCCAGAGTCTCTTGCAGTGCAAGGGAGTCGACTTTAATCACCACGCCATCAATATCAAAGCCCAGTGTCGGACGATCGGCTTCGACCTGCTGGTAAAAATTCAGCACATCCTCTGGGCTATAGCACAAACTCACTCTGGAGCTCACCGGAAGCCCCCAGGTTTTGAATTGTTGTAAACGCGCATAGTGGCTACCAGGAAGAGTACCGTCTTCCAGCAGACCCACACCGTAACAGAAGAAGGTCAACGGACGTTTAGCAGTAATGCGGGGATCCAGCTGACGCAATGAACCCGCGGCCGCATTACGTGGGTTAGCAAAAATTTTCCCTCCCGTACGTCGTGCTTCGTCATTAATTTTCTCAAAGCCAGCCTGGGGTAAAAAAACCTCGCCCCGAACTTCAAGACGGCGTGGGATATTGTCACCCTGAAGTTTTAATGGGATAGCGCGGATAGTCCGGACATTCGCGGTAATATTCTCCCCAGTGGTTCCGTCGCCACGCGTTGCCGCACGTACCAGTACGCCATCTTCATAGAGCAAACTTACCGCCAGGCCATCCAGTTTTAGCTCACAGCAGAGGGTTACCGCCTCAGTACTTTTTAATCGGTCCTGAAGGCGCTTATTAAAGGCCAGATAACTGGTCTTATCAAACACGTTATCCAGCGACAACATCGGAACTTCATGGCGTATTTGCGTAAATTCACTTAATGGCGCAGCACCCACACGTTGAGTGGGTGAATCAGCTGTCACCAGCTCAGGATGAAGGGACTCCAGCTCACGTAACTCGCTGATTAAACGGTCATATTCAGCGTCAGGGATCTCAGGATCATCAAGCACATGATAGCGATACTCATGATGACGAAGCGTCGCCCGCAGCTGAGTAAGTTGTTTTTCAATTGAGTCCATATCGCACCATCAAAGATAAAAAACCCCCGACATGCGGGGGTGATTGATTACAAACTGAATGGGGGAAGCATCGCGCCCCCCTGATTGTGACAAGCGCTAACAACAATCTGTTAGTTTTGTGCATCCATGACTTCACGTATCCGGTCTTGATACTCACGCATCTTCTGTGGAGTCATCATTCGGCGTCCGTCATCTAATACCACCCCACCGACTTCATCAGCAATATGCTGAGCGGATTGCAGCATCAGTTTAAAGTTTTGCTGCTGGTCACCGTAAGAAGGGACCTGCATAAAAATGGTGATGCCCGGAGTCAGGAACTCGGTCATAAAATCAGGATCAAATGAACCTGGTTTCACCATATTCGCCAGACTAAACAACACAGAACCACTACCATCCGGGCTCAAGTGACGATGGAAAATATTCATTTCACCGAACTTAAAACCCGACTGCTGGATACTGGCTAGCAACAGTTCGCCGTTGAGCATATTGCCTGGATGTGCAGCCACATTAATCACCACAACAGTTTCTTTCGGGCGTGGTTTTTCCGCTGGCGCTGCGACAGGTTCAACCACCACTGGTTCAGGTTCAGGTTCAACTTCAGGCTGACGAACAGGCTCTTGCTGTGCAGCCACAACTGGTTCCTGCGGTGCCTGCTGAGCAGGTCTGGCAGGCTCAGTACGCGGAGCAACAGGTTCAGCGTGAGTAGCAACAGGTTCAGCATGGGTAGCAACAGGTTCAGCATTATCCTTGGAAGCAGGTTCTGCTGGTGGTGTTGCATGACGTGGCTGAGCCGATGCATAAGGCGGTTCATATTGATGCTGAGGCGATGATTGTGAAGTCGCGCTCTGTTGTTCGCGTGATGCCAGCTCAGGTGCTGGGGCTGTACGATGAACTCGCACTTTTCCAACACCCTCCTGCTCTGCATCTTCACCCTCATCATCGTATTCGTCTTCATCTCGCTTAGACTTCATACGTTTCAGGGGACGATCGCGAAAAATAGACGAACGTTCCTTACGGCTGGTCCACAGTCCATGAACCAGCAATGCTATTATGGCTATCGCGCCAACAATGATTAATATCAGACGCAAATCCTGCATCATTATATTCTCTGTTGTTCTAACATCTTGCCTACGTGGCAAACATTTATACACTAAGAGTATTTGCCCATCTGCACAAGTGCAAGTGTGAGCGCGAATTTCTCAACATAAAGATAGATCCAGGACGCTTTTCGCCTTTTTTTCGACCAAATCCTGATACATATCTCCGGTTAAGCTCAGTTATGATAACCAGGTTAGTGTTATCTCAACAATAAAGGAATCTGTTCACATCATGGTATTACCTTCTGACAACCGCCAGCGTAATGGTGTTTACTATTTTGCACAAGGCTGCAAACTGGTACTCGAACCTGGTATCAAACGCTTCGTTATTCTACCTTTACTGCTCAATATCCTGTTAATGGGAGGTGCATTCTGGTGGTTATTTACTCGCCTAAATAATTGGATCCCAGCCATCATGTCTCACGTCCCTGAATGGTTACAGTGGCTGAATTACTTAATCTGGCCGCTGGCAGTCATTTCAGTGCTTCTGGTATTTAGTTATCTTTTTTCGACCATTGCTAACTGGATTGCCGCGCCATTCTGCGGATTACTGGCAGAACAACTGGAAGCCCGATTAACCGGTGCAGTTCCCCCCAATACCGGTATCGCTGATGTGCTAAAAGATACCCCCAGAATAATGAAACGCGAATGGCAAAAACTTCGCTGGTACCTGCCCCGCGCTCTATTGCTGTTGGTGTTATATTTTATTCCAGGTATTGGTCAGACGGTCGCCCCGATTTTGTGGTTTTTGTTCAGCGCCTGGATGATAGCGATTCAATATTGTGATTATCCTTTTGATAACCATAAGGTTCCGTTTAATAGCATGCGTACTGCATTGCGTACCAACAAAGTCACTCAACTGCAATTTGGCTCGCTGGTGAATCTCTGTACCCTGGTGCCCATAGTGAATCTGTTTATCATGCCTGTTGCCGTCTGTGGAGCAACAGCAATGTGGGTAGATTGTTACCGCCATCAGCACGCTCAGTGGCGATAGGTTTAGCGAACTCACGGCAACAACCCTCTGATAATTTAACGTATGGAGGGTCGTTTCTTATTCCCATTTGCATGGCCTTATTTCTGTTCTACATATAGATATGCTATTTCTTTACTTCCGCATATTGTCTGAGCAGGTATGCTAAACCTGTATCTCAAATTTCGACTATTAAGGATGAGTAATGAGCAAAATTTATGAAGATAACTCCCTAACCATTGGTCACACCCCTCTGGTTCGCCTGAACCGAATTGGCAATGGACGCATTCTGGCAAAAGTGGAGTCCCGTAACCCAAGCTTTAGCGTTAAATGCCGTATTGGCGCGAATATGATTTGGGATGCTGAAAAACGCGGTGTGCTTAAGCCGGGCGTTGAACTGGTTGAACCAACCAGTGGGAATACCGGTATTGCTCTGGCGTATGTCGCGGCTGCACGTGGCTACAAACTCACTCTGACTATGCCTGAAACCATGAGTATCGAACGCCGTAAGCTGCTTAAAGCACTGGGGGCTAACCTGGTATTAACTGAAGGCGCTAAAGGCATGAAAGGCGCAATTCAGAAAGCAGAAGAAATCGTTGCCAGCGATCCCGCAAAATATCTGCTCCTCCAGCAGTTCAGCAACCCTGCCAACCCTGAAATTCACGAAAAAACCACTGGACCAGAAATCTGGGAAGATACCGATGGTGAGGTTGATGTCTTTATTGCAGGTGTAGGGACCGGCGGTACCTTGACCGGTGTAAGCCGTTATATCAAAAAGACCAAAGGTAAAGAGTCACTGATTAGCGTCGCTGTAGAGCCAACAGACTCTCCGGTTATCACCCAAGCGCTGGCTGGCGAAGAAATTAAACCAGGCCCGCATAAAATCCAAGGTATTGGTGCTGGCTTTATCCCTGGCAACCTTGACCTTAAACTGATTGATAAAGTCGTTACCATTAGCAACGACGACGCCATTTCTATTGCTCATCGTCTGATGGAAGATGAAGGTATTCTGGCCGGTATTTCTTCCGGTGCAGCTGTAGCCGCAGCGCTTAAACTCCAGGAAGATCCAGCATTTGCCGAAAAAAATATCGTGGTAATTCTACCTTCCTCAGGAGAGCGTTACCTCAGTACCGCATTATTTGCCGATCTTTTTACCGAAAAAGAGTTGCAACAATAATATTACAATCTTAAAAACGTCTAAAAAAGCACCCATTGGGTGCTTTTTTGTGGCTCACATCAAGTTTTTACCCTGCCCAGCATTGCGTCCGCCTTTCAGGTCTGGTATTTAACGAGCAATTATTTTGAAGCGCGAAATTATTCGGTTTGCAATAATCTGCAATAGATAATGGCTGAATCGATTTTACATGTTTGCAAAAGATATGTTATCGACGGCATTATAACGTTTATTAATGCTGTTGAGAAAAAAGCTGTTCAGAGTATCGCCAAATACCGATATCGCATTTTATGCGTAAGAACTCTTTAGGCTAAAGTTTACTGTTACAGCTAAACTTAGTGCCATAACACTTAACCTATAAGTTGAGGAAAGCAAATGTTCCAGCAAGAAGTTACCATCACTGCACCAAATGGTTTACACACTCGCCCAGCGGCTCAGTTTGTTAAAGAAGCAAAAGGCTTCGAATCTGACATCTCTGTAACCTCCAACGGTAAAAGCGCCAGCGCTAAAAGCCTGTTCAAGTTACAGACTCTGGGTCTGACTCAAGGTACCGTTGTCACCATCTCTGCTGAAGGTGAAGATGAGCAAAAAGCGGTAGAGCATTTAGTAAAACTGATGGCTGAACTCGAGTAAGTTCCCAGGTTCATCTTTAAAAAATCAGTCACAAGTAAGGTAGGGTTATGATTTCAGGCATTTTAGCATCCCCCGGTATCGCTTTCGGCAAAGCTCTTTTACTCAAAGAAGATGAAGTCGTCATCGACCGGAAGAAAATTTCTGCCGCTAACGTTGAACAGGAAGTTGAGCGTTTTTTGAGTGGACGTGCGAAAGCATTCGCTCAATTAGAGGCTATCAAGATTAAAGCCGGTGAAACGTTTGGTGAAGAAAAGGAAGCTATCTTCGAAGGCCACATGATGTTGCTGGAAGACGAAGAGTTAGAGCAAGAAATCATAGCCCTGATTAAAGATAAGCTGATCACCGCTGATGCAGCAGCCTATGAGATTATTGAAGGTCAGGCCATCGCTCTGGAAGAGCTGGATGACGAATATCTCAAAGAGCGTGCAGCTGACGTTCGTGATATCGGCAAACGCCTGCTACGCAATATTCTGGGTCTGGCGATTATCGACTTAGGTTCAATTCAGGATGAAGTTATCCTGGTTGCTAAAGACTTAACGCCGTCTGAAACTGCTCAGTTAAACCTGGACAAAGTGCTTGGGTTTATCACTGATATCGGGGGTCGTACTTCCCATACTTCAATCATGGCTCGCTCTCTTGAGCTTCCTGCGATTGTCGGAACCGGTAGTGTCACCCAGCAAGTTAAGACTGGCGATTATTTGATTCTTGATGCGGTTAACAATGAAGTTCACGTTAATCCATCTGAAGAAAAAATCCTCTCCCTGAAAGAAGCCCAGCAGCAATTAGCCAGCGAAAAAGCTGAACTTGCTAAGCTGAAAGACCTGCCAGCTATTACCCTGGATGGTCATCAGGTAGAAGTCTGCGCCAACATTGGTACTGTTCGTGATATCGAAGGTGCTGAGCGTAATGGTGCGGAAGGTGTCGGCCTGTACCGTACAGAATTCCTGTTTATGGACAGAGACTCACTGCCAACAGAAGAAGAGCAGTTCAACGCCTATAAAGCGGTCGCTGAAGCCTGTGGTTCTCAAGCTGTGATTATCCGTACTATGGACATTGGTGGCGATAAAGAGCTGCCATATATGAACTTCCCGAAAGAAGAAAACCCGTTCCTCGGCTGGCGTGCTATCCGTATCGCAATGGATCGTAAAGAAATTTTACGCGATCAGGTACGTGCGATTCTTCGTGCTTCTGCTTTCGGTAAATTACGTATTATGTTCCCGATGATTATTTCTGTTGAAGAAGTGCGCGCACTGAAAGCAGAAATTGAAATCATGAAGGCACAGCTCCGTGAAGAAGGTAAAGCTTTTGACGAAGAAATTGAAGTCGGTGTGATGGTAGAAACACCGGCTGCGGCCGTCATCGCTCCTCATTTAGCCAAAGAAGTTGATTTCTTCAGTATTGGAACGAACGATTTAACACAATACACTCTGGCAGTTGACCGTGGTAATGATATGATTTCCCATCTTTACCAGCCAATGTCACCGTCTGTACTGATACTTATTAAACAAGTTATTGATGCTTCTCATGCAGAAGGCAAATGGACTGGTATGTGTGGTGAGCTTGCGGGCGATGAACGTGCTACACTTCTGTTGTTAGGGATGGGTCTGGACGAATTCAGTATGAGCGCCATTTCTATTCCGCAGATTAAAAAAATCATTCGCAATACGAACTTCAAAGATGCGAAGGTATTAGCAGAGCAAGCACTTGCTCAACCAACAACTGATGATTTGATGGCGTTGGTTAACAAGTTCATTGAAGAAAAAACCATCTGCTAATACAAAAAAATTACTGCTTAGGAGAGAAGGCTAATGGGGTTATTTAGTAAGCTTTTCGGTGATAAAGGCAATAGCGATACCGGGACCATTGAGATCGTTGCTCCACTGTCTGGCGAAATCGTAAACATCGAAGATGTGCCAGATGTTGTGTTTGCAGAAAAAATTGTAGGTGATGGCATAGCAATTAAACCATCTGGCAACAAAATGGTTGCTCCGGTTGATGGGACTATCGGTAAGATTTTCGAAACGAACCATGCTTTCTCTATCGAATCAGACAGCGGCATTGAGCTGTTTGTCCACTTCGGTATAGACACCGTTGAACTGAAAGGCGAAGGCTTTAAACGCATCGCTGAAGAAGGTCAGCGCGTGAAGAAAGGTGATGTCGTTATCGAATTCGACTTGCAATTACTTGAAGATAAAGCCAAATCAACTTTGACTCCAGTTGTCATCTCTAATATGGATGAAATCAAAGAGTTAATTAAGCTGACTGGTAGCGTGACGGTGGGTGAAACTCCCGTTATTCGCATCAAAAAGTAATACCTTTTAGCGATAAAAAAGGCACCTGTAAGGTGCCTTTTTCTTTATCACTGTGGCGGGAGAACCAGTTCATCAAGTTTAAGGTTCTGAGTCCAGGAGATTGCTGCTAAAACACACTCTGTCGCTTCAGCTGCAGCCTCAGCAATCGCCATGCCTTTCAGCACATGGCTTATCAGTTCAGCACAGAATAAATCACCCGTCCCCTTCAGACTCATCACCACTCTTTCATGACTGATGATATCCACCGACTCAGCGGTCACCGTCACCACCGAAATGCTCTGTAAAGAGTCACCCGGTGCACTGGTGATAACCACCCATTTTAACCTGTCAGACAGCAGGCTTTTAGCCGCACTTACCGCCTGCTCCAGGGTATCGCATGGCATGCCTGTCAGAATGTTTAATTCAAACAGATTAGGTGTAATGCCATGAGCTACAGGTAATAATGCCGAACGATAGGCTTCGGGTATTCCCGCTTTAACATAAATACCGCTATCGGTATCGCCAATAACAGGATCGACCATAATCACAATATGAGGGTGGCGTTTCTGGATAGACTCCAGCCATTGCGCCAGTAGCGTGATTTGTTCCGCACTTCCCATATATCCAGTCATGACGGCTTTAAGTTCCCTCAGCGCATCACGTTCTTCCAGCGCCTGTAGGTAGCCATTAAACCAGTCTGCCGGAATGACTCCGCCATACCAGGTATCGTAATGGGGTGTATTACTAAACAGTACCGTCGGTACCGCCATCGTACGCCAGCCATGTTGTTTTATCGCTGGCATCGCAATGCTATTTCCCACACTGCCGTAGATAACCTGAGACTGTACTGCGACGATATCTGCTTGTAATGCCCGTTGCGTATTGTTAAACAGTATCGACTGGATGTCGTTATCCTGACTCATATTCCCTCACCCGATAAATTAAATCCCCGCCCCCTGAACGTAGTTTTCTTCACCAAATACGCCAGTAGATAAATAACGATCGCCGCGATCACAAATAATAGCCACAACGACAGAGCCAGGCTTGGCGTGAGCCACCCGAAGTGCACCCGCAACAGCACCTCCGGAACTTACACCACAAAAAATACCTTCTTCTGCTGCCAGACGACGCATCGTTTGTTCCGCTTCAGTTTGTGACATATCAATCACTTCATCAACCAATGCTGGCTGGTAAATTTTAGGTAACCACTCTTCAGGCCAGCGACGAATACCGGGAATACTGCTTCCTTCTTCAGGCTGCAGGCCGACAATGGTCACTGCTTCATCTTGCTCGCGCATAAAACGTGCAACGCCGGTAATGGTTCCGGTGGTTCCCATACTAGAAACAAAATGGGTAATGCGTCCCTGGGTCTGCTGCCAGATCTCAGGCCCGGTAGTCCGGTAATGCGCCAGAGGGTTATCCGGATTATTAAATTGATCGAGAATTTTACCCTCTCCGCGGTCAGCCATTTCCTGCGCCAGCTCACGGGCACCTTCCATTCCTTGTGCTTTGCTCACCAGGATCAGCTCTGCTCCATACGCCTGCATCGCCGCTTTGCGCTCCATACTCATATTATCGGGCATCAACAGTTTGATTCGATAGCCTTTTAATGCCGCAATCATCGCCAGAGCAATACCGGTATTACCGCTCGTCGCTTCAATAAGAACGTCGCCCGGTTTAATCTCACCGCGTTTTTCAGCCTCAACAATCATCGATAACGCAGCCCTGTCTTTGACTGAACCGGCCGGATTGTTACCTTCCAGTTTTACCCAGATCTCGCTGCCATTAGTAAGCCCGGTGCGTTGCAGACGTACCAAGGGTGTATTGCCAATTGTATTTTCTAAAGTGACCACTACCACTCCATGATTACATAAAAAAGCGGCCACTCAGGCCGCTATTAGGTGTTATATGTCATGTAAACTATCAGGCTCACTGCTTCAGGTCTAGCTGCGAAATACGGTTATTACCCTGATAAATTCGCGCATGCTGTAAACCCACAAACAGACGTTCGCCGCGTTGCGGAGCGGTACTGTCACGAAGCACGACGGTGATAGGTTCATCATGCCAGCCCAGAGGCTGTACCACCAGCTGTGTAAAGTGGCCTCGAGGGCTGATTTCCAGCACTTGTACCGGTAGCGGTGCGTCGAGGCTAGTCCGTCGACTCACATCCACTTCCCATGGGCGCAGGAACAAGTCAACTTCACCTTGATGAGCGGGGGTGAATTCTAATGGCCAGCGATGAGCGCCCACCTCAAAATGACTCGCGTTAATAGTGCCAGTGATCCGGTTTACTTCACCCAAGAATTCCAGCACAAAACGTGTTTCAGGTTCGCGCCACACCACTTCTGGGGTATCTACCTGTTCAATATTGCCATTACTCATGACCACGACACGATCTGCCACTTCCATGGCTTCTTCCTGATCATGGGTGACAAACACGCTGGTAAAGCGAAGTTCTTCATGGAGCTGACGCAACCAACGGCGCAGCTCTTTACGCACCTGTGCATCGAGAGCACCAAAAGGCTCATCGAGTAACAGAATTTGTGGCTCTACTGCTAGTGCACGCGCCAGGGCAACACGCTGCTTCTGTCCGCCAGAAAGTTGAGCCGGATAACGGTCAGCAAGATGAGACAGTTGTACCATTTCCAGTAATTTGGTGACTTTTTGCTTGATAACTGCCGCCGAGGGACGCTCACGACGCGGTAATACCGTCAAACCAAAAGCAATATTGTCAAACACGGACATATGACGGAACAGGGCATAGTGCTGAAAAACAAAGCCAACTTTCCGTTCACGGGCATGGACCTGACTGACATCTTTACCATTAAAACGGATCTGTCCGCTGTTCTGATGTTCCAGTCCAGCAATAATACGTAATAAGGTTGTTTTACCCGAGCCAGATGGCCCCAGTAATGCCACCATCTGACCAGAAGGAATATCCAGCGAGATATCATTCAGTACCAGGGTTTTACCAAATGACTTATTAATGCTGGCAATATCAATGCTCATGATTTTCCTCCTGCTTGAGGCGTTTTTCCTGATTATTCAGGCGCCACTGCAGCGCACTTTTTAAGAACAATGTCAAAATAGCCATCACGGTTAATAGGGCTGCGGCGGTAAACGCTCCGACAGTATTATAGTCTTGCTGTAACAGTTCAATTTGTAGCGGTAATGAGAAGGTCTCGCCGCGTATCGCACCCGATACTACCGAAACGGCACCAAACTCACCGATAGCACGCGCGTTGGTCAGAACCACGCCATATAACAGCGCCCAGCGAATATTTGGCAATGTCACACGACGGAACATCTGCCAGCCTGAGGCACCGAGTAAAATCGCCGCTTCGTCTTCCTGACTCCCCTGGCTGAGCATGACGGGTACCAGCTCACGAACGACAAAAGGACAGGTCACAAAAATAGTCACCAGTACCATACCCGGCCAGGCGAACATAATTTGTAAGTCGTAAGCGTCAAGAAATCCGCTTAGCGGTCCGTTAGAGCCGTAAAACAGTAAATACACCAGACCAGCAACGACCGGCGATACCGCAAAAGGAATGTCGAGTAAGGTTAAGAGCAACTGACGCCCAGGGAAATCAAACCGGGTTACCAACCAGGCGAGCAAAATACCAAATACCAGGTTTACCGGCACTGTTATTAGGGCGATTAATACCGTTAACCAGATAGCATGAAGCATATCCGGGTTACTGATATTATCCAGGGCAGGCATAATCCCTTTCGAAAAAGCCTCAGAGAAAATAGAAATAACCGGCACGACCAGAATCAGAAATGAGACCAGCATACCTATCGCAATCAGCGTCCATTTCCCCCAGTTAATGCGCCCTGAGTGATTATTTTTTACTGCCGATTCATGTGCCATTAGTGACCTACCACGCGTCGACCAAAACGACTCTGTATGGTGTTAACGGTGAACAACAGCAATAACGACGCGGCAAGAATAACCGAGGCAATCGCACTGGCTGCTGGATAGTCGTATTCTTGCAAACGCACAAAAATCATCAGTGAGGTGACCTCTGTTTTCCAAGCGATATTCCCAGCGATAAAAATCACCGCCCCGAACTCACCCAGACTACGGGTGAAAGATAGCGCCACGCCCGCCATTAATGCTGGAGAGAGTTCAGGCATAACCACCCGGCAAAAACTTTGCCAGCGTGTTGCACCGAGTGTTTCCGCCGCTTCTTCATATTCAGGCCCCAGCTCTTCCAGTACTGGTTGTACGGTACGAACCACAAACGGAATACTGGTAAAGGCCATCGCCACCGCAATACCAAGCCAGGTATAGGTGACTTTAATATCAAACTTAGCCAGCCATTCCCCGTACCAGCCATTGACTGAAAACAGCCCGGCCAGGGTTAAGCCCGCCACCGCGGTTGGCAGGGCAAAAGGAAAGTCCATCAGCGCATCAAGCAGACTGCGTCCAGGAAATTGATACCTTGTCAGTATCCAAGCCATCAGCAGGCCAAACACACCGTTAAAGACAGATGCCACTGCCGCTGACAGCAAGGTCACTTTATAAGCCGCTACCACCTGTGGATTCGTGATGACTTCCCAGTACTGCGCTAATGTCATTTCAGACAGCTGCATCACCAGCGCGCTTAACGGCAGTAACAATATTAAGCAAACAAACAGTAAACTGGTGCCCAGGCTTAAAGTGAAGCCAGGAAGCACTCGTTTTGAGGCCTGGGAAAACATTAACTACGCCCCGCAGCTAACAGTTTGTCCAGTTCACCGCCTGTCGCGAAGTGTGTTTTCATCACTTCAGGCCAGCCATCAAACTGCTCTTCCACCGTAAACAGTTCAGTTTGTGGGAATTTATCTTTCAGCTTTTCCATCACCTCTGGATTATTCACTCGATAGTAATAATCAGTGATGATTTCCTGGGCTTTCGGGCTATAGAGATACTCAAGGTACTCTTTTGCCACTTTTTCAGTGCCATTTGATTTGGTGTTTTTATCCACCCACGCAACGGGGAACTCTGCCAGTATGTTAACTTCAGGCACCACAACTTCGTAGCCGTCTTCCTCGTACTGTTTACGAATATTGTTTACTTCGGACTCAAAGGAGATCAGTACATCACCCAGACCACGCTCAACAAAGCTGGTTGTTGCGCCGCGACCACCGGTATCAAAAACTTCAACATTGCCTAAAAACTGTTTCATAAACTGCTCAGTTTTTGCTTTATCGCCACCCTCAGCTTTATCCGCCGCACCCCATGCTGCCAGGTAGGTATAGCGTGCATTCCCTGAGGTTTTTGGATTAGGGAAAATCAGTTTTACATCTGAACGCGCTAAATCGTCCCAGCTCTTGATATTTTTAGGGTTACCCTTGCGCACCAGGAAAGCCATGGTGGAATAGAACGGTGAGCTGTTATTGTCCAGACGGCTTTGCCAGTCTGCCGGGATCAGGTTGCCTTTATCATGCAAAATTTGCACATCGCTCACCTGGTTATAAGTTACCACGTCAGCTTTTAAGCCCTGTAAAATAGCCAGCGCCTGTTTTGATGACCCGGCATGAGATTGTTTTATCGTCAGCTTGTCGCCGTTATTTTCGTCAGCCCACTGTTTTTCAAACTGTGGGTTTAATGCTGAGAATAACTCGCGTGACACATCGTAAGAGCTATTCAGTAACTCAGTTGCCTGAGCAGAACCAGCAAGTACGAGAGAAATTGCTAATGCGTTCCATACATTTTTAACTGCTGTGATTGCCATGCTTTGCCCTTGCAAGTAGTGAAAATAATGGTTACCTGGCGACCAGTTTATTTATAACTGACGTCAAATCTATAACGCTTTTATATACCGTTTAGTGATTTGCAATACGAAACAAGCATAAGCAGACGTGGCGCGGGTTATACCGCGCCGAACATTAGATTTTTAGCAAGACGTCGAGCGAGGGGGCGAAATAGTAACCACCGGTTACTGCCCGAGTGAAACGCAGCATACCATCACGCTTACCATCGGTATCACCAAACATACTCAGCAGCTGTTGCTCAATGTTATGTAAACGTGCGCAATAAGCGATAAAATACAGACCGTGTACACCACTGGCGGTGCCATAAGGCAGACTCTGACGCAGAATTTTTAAGCCTTTACCGTCTTCTTTCAAATCGACCCGACTTAAGTGTGAAGTAACCGGACGCTCGTTCGAGTCAATCTCTTCGTTGTCTTGTTTGGTACGACCGATCACCATTTCCTGCTCATGCGTACTCATGCGATTAAGCTGCTGCAAGTTATGTTCCCAGCGCTGCACGAAGACATAGCTTCCACCGTCATCAATTCCACCCTGAATAATAGCGACTTTCCGGCGTTCTTCCTCACCCTGCGGGTTTTCAGTACCGTCGACGAAACCACTCAGATCACGTTCTTCAACCCAACGGAAACCATGTATTTCTTCTTCAATTTTCAGCGCACTGCCAAATGCGTTTAATGCCGCTTGCGCCAAGGTGAAATTCACATCATGGCGCAGAGAGAGCATGTGGATCATCACATCATGCTGTGTTGCAGGTGCCAGCCCACGCCCTAATGGCGTAAAGTCTTTCAGCTCTTTAGCACTGTCATTTCCACGCAGCTTACGCCACAGCTCGTTACCGAATGCCACCACTGCGCCGAGCTGTGCTTCTGGAAATTGCTTCTGGAGTTCATCCAATGCGTTAATAAATTTTGTGCAGCCTGCGCGTAAGGCTGCAAAATCACCAGTGAAAGAGGCTTCTAACCAAATAGCTGCGCGACAATGCTCAGGCAGAATGCCACTTTGAGTCCGGGACATAGAATCTCCTAAATAATAGCCACTACAGCGGCCCTCAGATTGCTAATGATATGAAAATACATGTTTTCCACGTTTTATTATATACCAGACAAGCGTCAAGTTTCCTGAGTTAAGACAAACCAGCTGGCATATTTCTGCTCTGTGGATTATTGTTGCCAGATAATTTTAGTCAGCGTCCATTTTTTCAGCATATCATCCGATGGCAGCAGGCTTTCTGGTCCAGTCCATTCGCCCTTAAAGGCATAACTAATATGCGAACTATCCGGTGCTTTACAGACAACTAAATCAGCATCGTCTCCCCTACCCTGTTCACAGACACCAAAAGCTTTATCGTATAAATCACCGAACGGTGTGCCTATTTTAACGCCCTTTTCGCTCTCAATACTCGGGTCCATCACATCAATACGGCTGACTTTGCCATTGTTTCCGTTAATGATGATCATCACCTGTTGATCTTTAAGGGCTTCAAAGTAAGAAACAATCTCCCCATTAGCGGTTTTCATACCATTACGCAGACGATAATTATCACTCAGTCCGTCACTAACAGCCTCTTCATCCATTGGCGTTGTCGAATTAAGTCCTGCGACTCCCTGCTCGCTAACCGCTGCTGACGAGCCGAACCAGTTCCAGGGAAGTGCTGAAGACCACTGAACAGACGACATCGTTGAACAGCCGGCTAAAATGAGTGGCAGCCCCAGTATCATCAGGCGCAGAGATTTCATAATGGGATCCTTTTTTAAAAGAAGTTACGGCTTTTGGAGTGCGACGATGACGAAAAGTGCCATTTTATTCATGGTACAAGACGAAGCAATCATGCAGTCTGCGGTTCATTACCAGCCAAGCGAGTAGGGGCAACGGGGTAACAAACCGAGCCTGAAAGAGTAAGATAGCCCAGAATAGAACCGGTGCTTTCAGATACCCTTGCAAATCAAAGTCATTATATGAATACATGTTCGGATTTAACTCAGTACTCCTGGTCTTCAATCAATCGTTTCCCCAGTAGTATTGTATCCTGATGCTCATATTCAAGCTTTTCATACAAACCAATCACCAGATCGTTTTCTTCCCGGATAGGAATGTGGATCTTCGGGCAACCACGGGCGATCAGCTTCTTTTCCAGCCGATTTAATAACGCATTCGCGATACCACGCCCACGATATTCAGGATGCACGCCAAGATAGTAGGCCGACCCTCGGTGGCCATCATATCCACCCATCAATGATCCGATAACCTCACCGGCGACTTCCGCCACCAAAAACAGGTCTGGTGAGTGTTGCAGCTTGCGTTCAATATCCATTTCAGGATCATTCCAAGGACGTAATAAATCACAACGTTCCCAGAGAATAATCACTTCTTCGAAGTCTTCCTGGCGAAAAACACGAATTTCCATGAGGGTATACACCTTGAATCAGAAAAGTCTAATTATGGCGATAAGCGCCTTATAAGCCAATATCTGCCACAAAACTGTTAAAAAAGTGGCATAATCCGTAACTCGCTATTAGAAATATATTTATGGCATAACCTGCCTTCTTGACAACCTAAGATAACGATTTCCTCCGTATGAGCAAAATAAAATCGCTAACGCTACTGACAACGCGCCGCCAGGTTCTGCTCACCGGACTGGCTGCATTGACACTGGCGGGAATAAATAAAGCCTTGGCCAGCGATACCGCGACAAAAAAAACATCGTCAGCTTCCAGCAAGCCAGCTGCAAAAAAAAAGACTCGGCGTATCGTCGTGCTGGATCCTGGTCACGGGGGAATTGATAGCGGAGCTATCGGCCCTAACGGCTCTAAAGAAAAACATGTCGTACTGGCTATTGCCAAAAACGTGCGCAATATTCTGCGCAGTAAAGGCATCGATACCCGGCTAACCCGCTCTTCGGATCAGTTTATCCCGCTGGATGAACGAATCGAAATCGCCCATAAAAACGATGCCAGCCTGTTTATGTCAATTCACGCTGATGGCTTTACCAACCCGAGTGCCTCTGGCGCTTCGGTCTTTGCTTTGTCTAATCGCGGAGCCAGTAGTGCCATGGCTAAATATATTTCAGAACGCGAAAACGCCGCTGATGATGTTGCGGGCAAGAAAGCAAAAAATAAAGACCAGTATTTGCAGCAGGTTTTATTCGATCTGGTACAGACCGACACCATCAAAAACAGTCTGACACTGGGCTCACATATTCTGAAAAACATTAAACCAGTCCATAAATTACACAGCAAACATACTGAACAGGCTGCATTTGTGGTGCTGAAATCACCCTCTATTCCTTCCGTACTGGTTGAAACCGCATTTATTACCAATCCAGGTGAAGAAAAATTACTGGGAACCACGGCATTCCGTCAGAAAATTGCCAATGCTATTGCCGCTGGCGTCATCAGCTACTTTAACTGGTTCGATAACCACAAAACTCATGGTAAAAAACGCTAACGTAATGGAAAAACCTAATCTTCAGGCCGTAAAAGAGTTCCTGCTTGACTTGCAGGAACGTATTTGTCAGCAGCTCAACGCTATCGACGGGGCTGCTTTCCAAGAGGATAACTGGCAGCGTCAGGAAGGGGGCGGCGGACGCAGCCGTGTCCTGCGTAATGGCCGTGTCTTTGAACAAGCTGGGGTAAATTTCTCGCATATTCAGGGAGCCTCGATGCCCGCGTCGGCGACCGCGCATCGTCCGGAGCTCGCCGGACGCAGCTTCGAAGCAATGGGCGTATCTCTGGTTATCCACCCCAATAATCCCCATGTCCCCACCAGTCATGCCAATGTGCGCTTTTTTATTGCTGAAAAACCGGGCGCAGAGCCGGTATGGTGGTTTGGTGGAGGCTTTGACTTAACGCCCTATTATGGGGTGGAAGAAGACGCGATACACTGGCATCAGACTGCTCGTAACCTGTGTCTGCCGTTTGGCGATGAGGTGTATCCGCGCTATAAAAAATGGTGTGATGACTACTTTTTCATTAAGCACCGTAACGAACAGCGCGGTATTGGCGGACTGTTCTTTGATGATTTGAACCTGCCTGATTTTGCGACCAGTTTTCAGTTTATTCAGGCGGTGGGTAACGGCTTCCTTGATGCCTATATACCTATTGTTGAACGCCGGAAACAGACACCTTTTAGCGAACATGAACGTAATTTTCAGCTGTATCGCCGGGGCCGTTATGTGGAGTTTAATCTGGTCTGGGATCGTGGAACCTTGTTTGGTCTGCAAACCGGGGGACGTACCGAGTCGATTCTGATGTCTTTGCCACCGCTGGTTCGCTGGGAGTATGACTACCAGCCAGAAGAAGGCAGCCTGGAAGCTGCCTTATATCGTGACTTCTTACCCGTAAGAGAGTGGGTCTGAATGCGGATTACAATGGCTGTATTTGTGCCTCAACCACAGCCAGTGCCACCATGTTAACAATACGACGAACAGAAGCTATCGGCGTTAAGATATGTGCCGGTTTGGCAACGCCCATCAGTACCGGCCCGACTGTAACGCCCTCTGAACTGGACACCCGCAGTAAGTTATAGCTAATACGAGCCGCCTCAACATTAGGCATAATCAGAATATTAGCCGAGCCTTTCAGCGGGCTATCCGGCATGCGTTCCATACGGATACTTTCCACCAGCGCCGCATCCCCGTGCATTTCACCATCAATTTCCAGCCCCGGCGCACGTTTACGGACATTCTCCAGGGTCTGGCGCATTTTACAGGCAGCTTTTGAGTCAGAAGAACCGTAGTTGGAATGTGATAATAAGGCGACTTTCGGTTCAATACCAAAGCGGCGTACCGTTTCGGCAGCCAGCAAGGTGATTTCAGTGAGCTCTTCCACTGAAGGATCATCATTGACGTAGGTATCGGCAACAAAGGTATTACCGCTCGGCAACAATAGCGCATTCATCGCTCCTGCGGCCCGGACATTGTCGCAATAGCCAAAGATGTTTTCGACTACCGAGAAATGTTCGTGATACTCGCCAATAGTGCCACAAATCAAGGCATCAGCCTCGCCGCGATGTACCATAATGGCGCCAATGACTGTGGTATTGCTGATCACCGCTCGCTGTGCTTGTTCCTGGGTAATTCCCCGGCGCTTCATGATGTTGTAGTACTCTTTCCAGTACTCTTTAAAGCGCGGATCGGACTCATTGTTAACTATTTCAAAATCAACACCTACCTGAATTTGCAGACCCAATTTTTTCAGCCGCATCTCTATAACGCTGGGACGACCAATCAGAATCGGTTTTGCTAACCCAAGACTGACCAGCTCCTGAGTGGCATGCAGTACACGTATTTCTTCTCCCTCACTCAGCACCACACGTTTCGGTTCTTTACGTGCCTGGGAGAAAATCGGTTTCATAAACAGATTGGTTTTATAGACAAATTCCGTCAGTTTTTCTTTATAGGCTTCAAAGTCAGCAATCGGTCGAGTTGCCACACCAGAATCCATCGCCGCTTTCGCAACCGCTGGAGCAATTTTGACTATCAGTCGTGGATCAAACGGCTTAGGAATAATATATTCTGGGCCAAAACTCAGCTCTTCTTCACCATAGGCCGAAGCCACTTCTTCATTTTGTTCGGCATGAGCCAAAGCCGCTATGGCATGCACAGCGGCTAATTTCATCTGCTCATTAATCGCCGTTGCGCCAACATCCAGTGCTCCACGGAAAATAAACGGGAAGCACAGTACGTTATTAACCTGGTTCGGGAAGTCAGAACGCCCGGTGCAGATAATCGCATCAGGTCGAACTTCTTTCGCCAGTGGCGGTAAAATTTCTGGATCAGGGTTTGCCAGCGCCAGAATTAACGGCGCTCTGGCCATTTTTTTGACCATCTCCTGAGTCAATACTTTCGGCCCTGAGCATCCGAGGAAAATATCCGCTCCGTCAATCACTTCATCGAGAGTGCGCTTCCCGGAATCAGGCACCGCATAAGTCGCCTTGGTTTCTGCCATCGGCTCTTCACGTCCCTGGTAAATGACGCCTTTAGAGTCACAAACGATAATATTGCGTTTCTGTAGGCCGAGCGCGACCAGTAAATTCATACAGGCTATCGCTGATGCGCCAGCGCCAGACACCACCAGCCTGACCTCCGCGATATGTTTACCAATCACGCGCAAGCCATTGAGTACCGCTGCAGTACAGATAATCGCAGTGCCATGCTGGTCATCATGAAAGACCGGAATGTTCATGCGCTCGCGAAGCTGTTTTTCAATATAAAAACATTCCGGAGCTTTAATATCTTCCAGATTGATCCCGCCAAAGGTTGGCTCAAGTGAGGCGATAATCTCAATCAGCTTATCCGGATCCATTTCATCAATTTCGATATCAAAGACATCAATATTGGCGAATTTCTTAAATAATACTCCTTTACCTTCCATCACCGGTTTACCCGCCAGGGCACCAATATTACCCAGACCCAGTACCGCTGTACCATTAGAGATAACGCCAACCAGGTTGCCTCGGGCGGTATATTTATAGGCGGCCAGCGGATCTTTTTCTATTTCCAGGCAAGGCGCGGCGACTCCTGGGGAGTATGCCAGAGCCAAGTCTCGTTGAGTCGCTAAGGGTTTAGTAGGAGAAACTTGTATCTTGCCAGGAATGGGAAACTCATGAAAGTCGAGGGCACTTTGCTTCAATTGTTCATCCATCAGGTTATTCCTTGATAGCGGTGATTAATAACTGTATCAGCCGATACAGTATCCCCTGCCAGTGACAGATATACGGTGAGCCAGGCCAAACTATTGACATGCTGTGCGGTAAAGCCCCTTACTATCAGCAGATTCAGCCACTCTCCAGCCAAGAGACAGAAAAATAGCGGCATACCACGATCCTTATTCCAGATAAACGCTATGCTTAAGTGTTAGAAAACAATCCCGTCACTGATGGTCGTCACTGCCCTGTGTCGCATTGTCTGAATAGAGGAATTTAAACGATATTTTCACCCTTGATGGAGGAAGTCATGTCATCACGTAAAGATCTTGCGAATGCTATTCGAGCCCTGAGTATGGACGCGGTAGAAAAAGCGAATTCAGGACATCCAGGCCGATGTCACCTACACCATTCCATCGACGGGGCAATGTCACAGTTTACACAATGCAGTTAACCATTGCTCATTGGCCAATCTGTCCAAGTCAACGCCCATAACAGCAATGTTCCCCGATCTTCCTGCCAGCATCTGTGACTGTTTAAGTTCAGTATCAATACCGAACTGAGGGCCAAAATGAGTGAGGAGACCCCACATAATAAATGAAACAATGATGCTGGTAAGCCTTTATATATCTAACAAATCACCTTCATATAATAAGTGGGTAAATAATATTATTTAGCTTAAAAATATAATTAGATATAAATATCACCCACCCTCCAATATCAAATAACTCTACTCACGATTCAATCCATCGAGGAGAATGACACGAGGGGAGGTAGAATTATTTTTAATTGATTACACATCATCCATTACCTCTTAGCCATATTAAGAAGCATCGTAAAAGCGCATCGATTGTATAATGTATAAATAACATGATAAATAAAGAGGCTTAACTTCCCAATGGTCATATTTCTTCTATAAAGTTTACTACTCAACCTTCGTTTTATCGATTTTATCAAAGTCGGGAAATATAGTCCCATCAGATATAACACTTCCATCCGGATATATTATCTTAGGATAAATGCCTTTAATTTTTTTTCCCGGCTCAATATATCTAATAATTTTACCTTCATCTAATGATGGTTCAAATAAAATACTATTACCATCAATGAGCCTGTAACTTGAAAAACCCTCTTTTCCAAACAAAGATAGATCTTTCAATTTTTCATTAATATTCCACTCTGTTATATAAGGATAATATTTTGGCGATAATTTCAAATCCCCTTTCACTGATTTATATTGCCCATTTCTAGAAGCATCATTATCAAACGCAAGAGTCACACCTACCGCAGTACCTAGCACAAGATCTTTACCAAGATGTGTCGCGTCTATATATTCAATACCTAAATTTACTGCACTTAACGTCCATTTACATGAGCCACCGCCGATCATAGCAACCTTTGCTTTCCATATATTCCCACTCTCTTGCAGCATTGGGATCCTAATGACATTGTAGCTAGGCTCCTTGATAACTGAACCATCAAATCCGCTAATCCTCTTTTTCAAGCATTCATATGAAATATACCTGACTTCAAGTGGAAAAGGTTTTGTATAGGGCGACGGATTTTTTACTTCAACATTTAGCCACTTTGTATCTGACGGCGGAGATAGTGTTTTATTAACAGACCTACTTACACTACAACCTATCGAAGAAAATAACACCAAGGAAAGTAGAATGATTTTTGATTGATTATGCAATTTCTATTACCTCTTCACTATTATAAGTAAAGCGTATTGCTGCCAGACAGCATAGATAATGTAGGGATAAGTGCACCTCCCAACAGAACTTCGATATTAAGGAGTATCTCATTCTTAGAAAACTCCTTCTCTGGCATCTCATTTTTATTCATTTGTTCTGTGAATCGATCGACATTGTACTAGCATCAGTAATTTTCATTTTTTAACATCGGTTAAAATAAGGCTCATCAAAAGTGAGCATTACTATACCATCAAGTAAATTACATATAATTTCAAAAAACACAATTAACGTAATCTAATTGATATCAAATCATTACGCGTTCTGAAAGACACTATTGAAATCATTTGGGATAGAGAGATATAACGATTTTAAATGAGCCTGACGCATTATTTTCAGTCAGGCGACTGCCCATAAAAAATCCGTATCACATGATGTTCCGCAGCTGCAACTGCTGCAGCAAAATAACCGTTTTTCCATCGCAGATCTCCCCACGCGTCACCATCTCCAGTGCCCGGCTAAAGGGTAGTTCTAACACTTCGATATCTTCATCCTCGACACCACCGCCGATATGCTTACGCTGTGAGTCGGTGTAGGGCGCAAGATAAAAATAGACAATTTCGGTCACACCACCCGGCGACATATAGAGCTCAAAGACTTTTTCCAGCTCTCCCACTTCATAGCCCGTCTCTTCCATTGCTTCTTTTCGCGCACATTGCTCAGGCTCGTCCGCATCCAACAGTCCGGCACAAGTTTCTATCAGCATGCCATCAGTATTACCGTTCATCCAGGTTGCGACACGAAACTGTCTTGTCAGGACAACGGTTTTCTTCTCACAGTTATACAGCAGGATCGTGGCGCCATTTCCGCGATCATACACTTCACGTTTGTGACGAATGGCCTCCCCATTACGGCAAAACAGCTCATAAGTAATATTGCGTAAAATAAAATAATTATCAGAAAGAAGTTGATTTTTAATAACATTGATAGCTAATGACATCCAATATCCTCAACATGCTAAGACCACTATCTTCCTGATATTACAACAGGATCCATATTAACGTTAGCAGACAGGCGATATTATGTTGTTACTTTTATACCACTGATGCCCGGTCAGTATGTAAAGATATACGTGCTGACAGACTGACTTAAGTGGAAATAATTTACATTATCTTCGTAATTTCTCCACTATTGTCGCTTAAAGAACGATTAAAGTGGGAAAGTTTTTAATAAAAAAGAAGTGTTTTTAAGGGGTTCCATCGCATGGCGAATTTTTTTATCTCACGCCCAATTTTTGCCTGGGTGCTGGCGATAGTCTTATGTCTGACCGGAACACTGGCCATTTTTTCACTGCCTGTTGAGCAATATCCCGATCTCGCACCTCCTAACGTGCGCATCACAGCAAACTATCCTGGCGCTTCTGCCCAGACACTAGAAAATACCGTTACCCAGATCATTGAACAGAGTATGACTGGCCTTGATAACCTGATGTATATGTCATCCCAGAGCAGTGCCGTAGGTCAGACATCAATCACCTTAAGTTTTAAACCAGGCACCAATCCGAATGAAGCGGTGCAACAGGTACAGAACCAGCTGCAATCAGCACTGCGAAGGCTTCCACAACCGGTTCAGGCACAAGGCGTGAATGTGCGTAAAACCGGTGACAGTAATATCCTGATGATTGCCTTCGTCTCGACTGACGGTAGCATGGATAAACAAGATATTGCCGACTATGTCGCCAGCCAGCTCCAGGATCCAATAAGCCGTATTGATGGTGTCGGTGATGTTGATGCTTATGGCTCCCAGTATGCGATGCGTATCTGGCTCGACCCGATAAAACTGACCAGTTATCAGCTAACTCCCCAGGATGTGGTTGAAAAGATTAAGTCCCAGAACGCGCAAATTGCTGTCGGCCAGCTAGGCGCAACCCCCGCTCTGGATACCCAGATGCTCAATGCCACCATCAACTCTCAGTCGCTGCTACAGACACCACAACAATTTCGCGATATTGCGTTGCGGGTTAACCAAAATGGCTCGGTGATTACGCTGGGCGATGTTGCTGAGGTTGAACTGGGTGCTGAACGCTATGATTTCTTAAGTCGCTTTAATGGTCAGGCCGCCTCTGGTCTTGGCGTTAAGCTCGCCTCAGGCGCAAATGAAATAGCAACCGACAAGCTGGTCAGAGATAAAATTACCGAGCTGTCACGCTATTTTCCGCACGGTCTGGAAGCCAAAGTCGCGTTTGAAACCACCCCTTTTGTTAAAGCCTCCATTCAGGATGTGGTTAAAACACTACTGGAAGCCATTCTGCTGGTATTTCTGGTGATGTATCTGTTCTTGCAGAACTTCCGCGCCACCTTAATTCCGACGATTGCCGTCCCGGTGGTGTTGCTAGGCACCTTTGCAGTTCTGTATGCCTTTGGCTTTAGTATTAATACCTTAACGATGTTCGCGATGGTTCTGGCCATCGGCCTGCTGGTCGATGATGCTATCGTGGTGGTTGAAAACGTCGAGCGAATAATGAGTGAAGAAGGTCTTTCACCCGCCGACGCAACCCGTAAATCGATGGGGCAAATTCAGGGCGCTCTGGTGGGTATTGGCCTGGTATTGTCAGCCGTTTTCGTGCCGATGGCCTTCTTTGGTGGCACAACCGGGGCTATCTATCGACAGTTCTCCATCACGATTGTATCGGCAATGGTCATTTCAGTCCTGGTGGCGCTGATTTTAACCCCGGCACTGTGTGCCACCTTATTAAAACCTCTGCGTAAAGGCGAATTGCACGGCCAGAAAGGTTTTTTTGGCTGGTTTAACCGTTGTTTTGATAAAGCCACAAAGGGTTATGAAGGTATAGTGGGTAAAATTCTCGGCCGTAGTTTGCGCTGGCTGGTTATCTACGGGTTACTGATAGTCGCTATGGTTATTCTGTTTATGCGCCTGCCGACCTCATTTTTACCCATAGAAGATCGGGGTGTATTTTCCACCTCGGTACAATTACCCAGCGGGTCAACTCAACAACAAACGCTGAAAGTCGTTGAAAAAATAGAGCAGTATTACCTCACTCAGGAAAAGGACAATATCGTCTCTGTCTTCGCCACTATTGGTTCAGGTCCAGGGGGTAACGGACAAAACGTAGCTCGCCTATTTGTACGCCTGAAAGACTGGAGCCTGCGTGACAGTCAGACGGCGAGTGCCGAAGCTATCATTAACCGGGCGACAAAAGAGCTATCAAAAATCAAGGAAGCGCGGGTATTTGCCAGCAGTCCTCCGGCTATCAGTGGTCTGGGCGCTGCGGCAGGCTTTGACCTTCAGCTACAGGATAATGCAGGTATCGGACATCAGGGTCTGATGGAGGCGCGTAACCAGTTGCTCAGCCTGGCTAGCGACAATCCCCAGCTTATCCGTGTCCGTCATAATGGCCTGGATGATAGTCCTCAGTTACAAATAGATATTGATCAACGTAAAGCTCAGGCGCTGGGGGTGTCGGTGGATGATATTAACAACACCCTCCAGACAGCATGGGGTTCAAGCTATGTGAATGACTTTATGGACCGGGGACGGGTCAAAAAAGTCTATGTTCAGGCCGCCGCACAATATCGTATGCAGCCTGATGATATTCAGCGCTGGTATGTTCGCAATAATATAGGTGCCATGGTGCCGTTTTCTTCCTTTGCTTCTTCCCACTGGGAAACCGGGTCATCACGTCTGGAACGCTATAACGGCTTCTCTTCTGTGGAGATCGTCGGTGAAGCCGCTCCAGGTGTCAGTAGTGGTACGGCAATGGATATGATGGAACAGCTGGTGAGCCAGCTACCGACCGGCTTTGGCCTTGAGTGGACCGGGATCTCTTATCAGGAACGCTTATCAGGTGCTCAGGCGCCTGCGCTGTATGCCCTTTCCTTGCTGGTGATTTTCCTCTGTCTGGCTGCACTGTATGAAAGCTGGTCAATTCCCTTCTCAGTGATGCTGACTGTTCCGCTGGGAGTGATTGGAGCTCTGGTCGCAACCTGGCTGCGCGGGCTGGAAAATGATGTCTATTTTCAGGTCGGGCTACTGACAGTAATCGGGCTATCGGCGAAAAACGCCATTCTGATTGTTGAATTTGCTAATGACTTAAATACCCGTGGCCAGGATTTAGTCTCTGCCACCCTCGGCGCCTGTCGCCAACGTCTACGTCCGATACTGATGACCTCACTGGCCTTTATCTTCGGCGTCTTACCTCTGGTGATTAGCAGCGGTGCGGGTTCAAGTAGTCAGCATGCGGTCGGAACAGGCGTTATGGGCGGGATGATCTCGGCGACCTTCCTGGCAATTTTCTTTGTGCCGTTGTTCTTTGTTCTGGTTCGCAGACGCTTCCCATTGCACAAGTAACCTGAGTCATGCTCAAAAATAAAGCGCCTTTAACCGGCGCTTTATTTAATCTACTGGTCAGTAAATTTATTGTCGTATCACGTTTTATTTTCTGGATATTTATTTGCGCAACATTTGCTCAATAAAGTCTTTCCAGTGCCCAAGTTCAGTATCAATCATAGACGCCTCAAGTATTACCTATTTTATTATGTTGAGTCTGTTTAAGTCACAATCCCTTATCAGAACCGTGGTTAATTAATACGTTACCAGACAGTTTACAGTCAATTGAAACTTTAAACATTTTTTAACATTACTGGTTCTTATCACATCTCTGCCTGTAACAGTACAAGAATAAACCAACCACAAAACAGTTAATAATTAATATGTTAACTTTGATTGTTAATTGCAATAAATCATCCATCATTGCTGTGTGTAGAATTGTTAAATGAAATCATTTGAAGAAAAGAGTCAAATAGCTTACATTCCATATAAACATCAACAACATAGAGCAGATTAACCTAGGACTGAAAACCAATAATAGCCAGGTGACTTGAGAGATAACGCCGCTATTCGATTATCGGACTCCAGCCTGATTGAGTTATTATCAGCCTCCTTTACTCAGTATTATCATTGCCTACTGTTCGCAACAGATAACAACTGACTCGCTCTCATTTGCCGACAGGAGTGGTATTTTATGTCAGATGAGCTTAAGAACGCTTTGCCTGTACTTTACGGTATTAAAAACTGCGACACGATTAAGAAAGCCCGGCGTTTTCTTGAACAACAGAATGTCAATTATCAGTTCCATGATTATCGGGCAGATGGCCTTGATGCGGCTTTGCTGAACAGCTTTATCGCTGAGCTGGGCTGGGAAGCGTTACTGAATACTCGTGGGACAACCTGGCGTAAACTGGACGAAACGCGACGTGCCAGCATTACTGATGCCCCAAGTGCGGCAAAATTAATGTTAGAGATGCCGGCAATTATCAAACGCCCATTGCTCTGCGTACCCGGTAAGCCTATGCTTTTGGGCTTTAATGAATCAAATTATCAGAAGTTTATCAACGAGGTATAACTTTATGTCTTGCCCGGTTATTGAGCTAGTCCAACAGCTTATTCGTCGCCCTTCCCTCAGTCCTGATGATGCGGGATGCCAAGCGTTAATGATAGAACGTCTGCGTGCTATCGGCTTTACGATTGAACGCATGGATTTTGGGGAGACACAAAACTTCTGGGCTTGGCGTGGGCAAGGTGAAACCCTGGCATTTGCCGGACATACTGACGTCGTTCCTCCTGGGGATGCGAATCGCTGGATTAACCCACCATTTGAACCGACTATTCGCGATGGCATGCTGTTTGGTCGCGGTAGTGCAGACATGAAAGGCTCGCTGGCGGCGATGGTGGTTGCGGCAGAACGCTTTGTTGCTCAGTATCCTCATCATCAGGGACGACTGGCGTTTTTAATCACCTCCGATGAGGAAGCCAGCGCTCAGGACGGAACTGTCAAAGTCGTCGAAGCCCTGATGGCGCGTAAAGAACGTCTCGATTATTGTCTGGTGGGGGAGCCTTCCAGTACTGAAGTTGTCGGTGATGTGGTTAAAAATGGACGTCGTGGTTCTCTGACCTGCAACTTAACCATTCACGGGGTACAAGGCCATGTTGCCTATCCGCATCTGGCGGATAATCCTGTACATCGTGCCGCTCCAATGTTGAATGAACTGGTCAATATTGAATGGGATAAAGGCAATGAATTCTTCCCTGCGACCAGTATGCAAATTGCCAATATTCAGGGTGGTACAGGCAGTAATAATGTTATTCCAGGCGAGTTGTTTGTGCAGTTTAACTTCCGCTTTAGCACTGAACTGACGGATACTGAAATCAAACGTCGTGTCACCGCTTTACTGGATAAATACCAGCTGCGTTATACTCTGGACTGGTGGCTGTCCGGACAACCGTTCCTGACCCCGCGTGGTAAGTTGGTTGATGCCGTGGTCCATGCTATTGAGCATTATAATGAGATTAAACCGCAGCTATTAACCACCGGCGGGACATCTGACGGGCGTTTTATTGCCCGCATGGGTGCTCAGGTTGTTGAACTCGGCCCGGTCAATGCAACGATCCACAAAATTAACGAATGTGTAAAGGCGTCCGATCTGCAGTTGTTGGCCCGGATGTATCAGCGCATTATGGAACAGCTCATCGCCTAACAACAGGCGCACAGACAGGGGTATCTGCATGGATTGGCTAGCGCGTTACTGGTGGATTTTTATCTTGATAGCCTTGGTGGGTATCTTTATCAATGTCATTAAAGATCTTAACCGGGTGGACCATAAAAAATTTTTGGCCAATAAGCCCGAATTACCCCCCCACCGTGACTGTAACGATAAATGGGATGATGACGACGATAATCCTCCCAAAAAATCCTGATAACTCACCAGAGCCGGGCTAAATATTCAGCCCGGCTTTTTTATTGGCTCGCGACAGGCCTGATTTGCTGGATCCACTGCCGCAATGCCTCACAGCGCCCTGTATCCCTCTTTATCAACGCTATTTCTGTTTCTAAACGCTGAGCAGACAGTAAGGCTTTGCGCCCGGTTAACTTAAATAACTGACACAATTCACTGTTGCTGTATCCCCTTTCAAGCTGTCCGCGTAATAAGTCTGACGGGTATTCACAAGCCAGCAGTAAACGATGCAGAGGAGCGCGGGTGCTATCAAGTGGGCGGTGGGCAAAAGCAAAACCAGCCAGTTCAAGCCAGTCATTCTCATTGAGTGAATCATCAGCTTCTGTACAGGAGTCAGAGAGGATGCCGACAGGCAACTGCGGGTACCAGCGACTATCACGAAACAATCGTTGTTGCTCGGTGTTAGTCAGACGAACACCGGCTTCAGACAATGGCAGCAGGGCCATTGCCGTATAACAGCCACTGCTCGCTTCCCGCTGCGTTCCGATACGCACCAGTTTAAAGCCACAACGTTGCCAGAAGCGCCATAATGCTTCGGTATAACCAAAGCTGACTGACAGATAGTCATACTGCCCTTGCGCCAGAGAGAGCGCCTGTTGCATCAGTTCACTGCCCAGCTGTTGGCGCTGATGGCCAGGATGAACCGCAATTCGACTGACACGCAAGCCCCGCAAGGTCGCGGCCAAGGGACTCCCGCCATGGGCCGCCAGCGACTGGGCCACCAGGTTTCCTCTGGGACGACGAAATCCAGCCCACACTTGTTGACTCAGCAAAGAGGGAAGCCCGCCCTCCTCCACCAGCCACAATGCGCCAGCACAGCGCTGTTCAATAGTGGCAGCGAGGTAATGCATCCCCGGTGCATCGAGCAGTCGTCGCCAGTCCAGGGGGGAAGTGCGGTAATGTGCCCCGGATAATAAGCGATACATCTCCGCCAGTTGCCGGGCATTTCGCGGCCAGTCTCGCATATCGATGACCGCAAACTTTACTGGCCCTGCTGGCAGAGCCTTAAGACTAGGCTCATCAAATAACATTATTTGGTCGATCAATCGCTCCAGAGGATCATGCTGCGCCCAGCGAATCGGTGTGTTGAGTGTAAAGGCGTGATACGAAGGGAGTGAGGCACAAAATTTCAGTAAAAAGCCGCGCCCGGTGCCTTCATAGCCCTGTACCGTAGTCGTCAATAGAACTCGAGAGAAAGGGGCTATCATTTGTTGCAACAGTGGTGCGGGGATCGCCGCGGCTTCATCGACAATCAGCCAGTCAAAATCCCCCTCTGGTTTATCCTGAATAAGGGCATCCGGCGCGATGAAATGAAACCCTTCCCCAGCGAACTGCGCCAGCACATCAGTTGCAGCTTTAGCTGGAGCACTGACCAGACAGCGACCAGGGCTGCGATTTATCAGCATCCCCGCCAGTGAGGATTTACCTCGCCCACGGGGGCTGGTCACAACAGCGACGCCGTTTTCCATCGCCATCAGCTGCGAGAGTAACGCTGCCTGTTCCTGTTGTGGTCCCTGATTAACCCGATGCCATGACGGATAATCAGGTAAGTTTTTCACCCTGAGTGGATGATTTTGTCGCCACACTACCGCATCAGGTGAGTCCATCACACAAGACTGTAACCAGGTAATGAAATGCGGCGTTGTGATGGCTTCAGGGGTATCACTCCAGCGACAAGAGTCAGCGTCCGGTAGCGTCGGCCAGCGTTGCCAGTCCGGCGTCAACAGCACCAGCCAGCTTCCCGCTTTCAGCGTCCCCGCAAGCGCGGCCAGAGCCGCAACATCAAGACCCGTTCGGGCATCAAAGACAGCATGCTGAAACTCTTGTCCTAATAATGTGCGCAGCGCTGCTGGAGCACAATGCAAAGGCCAGTCAGTCCCTTCGCCTGTCCATAGCCAGTCCCCAGCTAAACGAGCCGCTAATCCTTGAGCCTGCAGGTAACTCCAGTGCCGTTCCCCGGCTATCACCAGTAAGCGACGTATGCCACCGTCACGCATTTGGGTAGTAAGCCGTTCGATATCGCTGAACAAAGCGCTCTCTGACATCACGACTTAACCGCAACTGCATCAAGGTTCAAGCATTGTTCCAGCTCTCCGCTGACAAATCCTCGATTCAGTCCTTGATAGCGTTGTTCCAAGTTGCCATAAAAGAAACTTTCTGGCATCACAATACCGGGATGTAACTGGTGTTTTTCTTTATCCATGATCTCGGTGACATCCATCGCCAGCTGCACGTCACCGGCACTGAGGATCTGATGCTCTACCATACGGTATCCCCAGAGTCCGGCAAAACAATCCGCCTGAAGTTCCTGCTCGGGTGATAAATTCAACATATCTTCCGCTACATTCAGCCCCAGTAGCTGTTGTATATGATGCCCGACCGCATGAGCCATCATATAACTTTGAGTAAAATCCCCCCCCGTGCCAAGAATGATTTGCATCTCGTCATACTGGGAAAGAGAAACATAAACGGTATTGTCTTGTGGACAATAAAATGTCCCGATAGCCTTATTCTCGCCGCTACAGGCACTACTGACTGTGCCACGGTAGGTTATCAAATTTGTCGGCTGATACTTAAGCCCCCGGCGTTCAAATAATGTCTGCCAGGTTTCATCAAGAGTCACCATTATCATAGTGGTAAACTCAGTTGCGTCACTGATAGATGAAACCACTCGTTCAGCAGGTATTGCGGGGGTGTGTACTGCTGTCTTTTTGGTAAAAAAGTCGATGATCGCGGGCCGGTAATAACTGGCCAGAATAACCATCACCAGCAACACAAAAAAACCTTTCCCTCGGGGAATGCGAAAGATACCGCCCCCTGAACGCACAGCTGACTGGCCTGTGGCACACCGTTTTTTTTCTGGATGGCTATGTTTATGCTGTTCCTGTTGGCGCATATTTGCTACCTCACGGCCCCTTCATAATCTGGAATTCTAGAGAGATAATGCGCTAATAACTACCGTAACGCGATGAAAAAAAAGGGTGCTTAACAGCACCCTGATTCGCAATACGAAAACGATTGCGCAGTTAGTCTAGTTTAACACCCAGACGGTGTGCAACAGCCTCATAGGCTTCAATCAGTCCACCGAGACTTTGACGGAAACGGTCTTTGTCCATTTTATCGAGTGTTGCTTTATCCCACAGACGGCTACCATCAGGTGAGAACTCATCCCCCAGAACCACTTCACCGTTGAACAGCCCGAACTCCAGTTTAAAGTCGACAAGGATTAGTCCTGCATCATCAAACAACTTGCTCAAAACGTCATTGGCCTTGTAGCTCAGCTCACGCATACGGGCGAGATGCTCTTTGCTCACCCAGCCGAAGGTTTCGCAGTAAGACTCATTGACCATAGGATCATGCATGGTATCGTTTTTCAGGAACAGGTCGAATAACGGTGGATTAAGCAGCGTCCCCTCTTCAATACCCAGGCGCTTAACCAGCGACCCGGCAGCGCGATTGCGGATAACACACTCAACCGGCACCATATCCAGTTTCTTTACCAGTACTTCGTTGTCGGAAAGTAGCGCTTCCATTTGGGTTGGAATACCCGCTTCTTCCAGTTTGGTCATAATGAAATGGTTAAACTTATTGTTCACCATACCCTTACGATCAAACTGTTCAATGCGTGCGCCGTCCCCTGCTGAAGTATCATTGCGAAACTCAAGCACCAACAGGGAGGGGTTCTCCGTGCTGTAAACTGTCTTCGCTTTGCCGCGATACAACTCAGCTTGCTTTTGCATCTTTCTGTCACTCCAAGTGTTATAACCGCTTTGCGGCCAAGGATTAATACATATGCTCAAAATAATCCGAGTTGCTTGTAGGTGCGAAGTGAGACGCGTCGATGAGCATAGATAAACTCTGTGATTCAGCAAGTCTCACGCACGCAACATCCAAGCAACTTGAAGTATGACGGGTATAATGCTTAATTAAAAAGGGTCGGTAATAACCGGCCCCTCTACAATCATTTATTAAATGCTGCCTGGAGTACTGCGACCAGAGCGTCATTTTGCGACTGCGTCAAAACATGTCCTTTCGGATCGATAAACTGCATACTACTGCGGTTATCCAAATCACCTACCTGCAATTTATAGTCACCGCTGGTAAGCTCTGGATCTCTGGCCCCCAGTGCTGTCCATTCACTCTCTGAAAGTGGTTTATAGGTCACTAAGATACTCCCTTTAGAACGGGTCGCATCAGTGACTTTCATGCCCATTTTTTCCAGCGTAGCAGGCAATTTACCCCAGACAGCGTTAAACGGTGCACGCACGACGAGCATCGGTAAACCGGTGTCATCAGCAGCGCTCTGTACATCAAATTCGGAAACAGCGCGGTTATTCTGCTGGTTCGTTTGTGCGTTCCCCAGACCCAGGCTGATGTTGTTGAGCATCTCAGCGCTGTAGCGCTGCACTGCCGCAGGATCAGTAACCGGTTTACCTGCCTGTTCAAGATTCAGCAACTTAACCACAATAGACTGCTGATAGCCCTGAGGTAAGATACTGATCTGATAGCGCCCACGGTATTGCTGATCTTCGTCTGCACGATTCCATTCAACCCAATCCGTGGTGAGGGTTTGCTGGCCATCGCTACGTTCGGTTATGGTATAGTTTTTTTCTTGGAGAATACTCACTACTTGTGGCCACAGTCCATTCGCCAGAGCCGCCTCGACGAGCAATGTCGCGGTATCTCCTGCAAACGAGATCCGTCCACCATTCACCAAAGCCAGAGCCTGAGTCGGCGGACGAATATCCAGTTCTTTGCCAATTGCAGTGCTGCTACGAACAACAGGAATGTCATACTTACCATTCTGAAGAGGCAAGATCATGCCGGCCGGAGCATGCAAATCGGAAAGCGGGGTTGCTTGCAGATAGGCTTCATCACCGCTCACCTGACGCTTATAACGCTGGTCACTGCTACATGCAGCCAGCAACATGGCGAGCGAGACAACAGCAACTTTTGCCACCGTCGATTTCTGTACTGAGTAAGCCATTAAATCTCCCTAGCTTTTACAGCAAACCGGCATGCTTAAGTGCGTCACGAATGACCGGGCGACTTACGTCGGTTATCGGTGTCATTGGCAAACGTAAGGTGTCGGTTGCTACAAGACCCAATTCCTTTGCAGCCCATTTGACTGAGATAGGATTGGGCTCTACAAATAGTTTATGGTGTAGCGGCATCAGTCGCTGATTAATCTCACGAGCTTTTGCAAATTGCCCTTCGGCAGCCAGTTTACACATTTCTGCCATCTGACGCGCGGCTACGTTTGCGGTAACAGAAATAACACCGTGACCACCGAGTTGCATAAAGTCTAATGCATTAGCATCATCACCGCTGACCAGGATAAAGTCATCGTTAACCAGCTCTTTGATCTCATTTACACGACTTAAGTTCCCGGTTGCCTCTTTGATACCGATAATATTTTTTATCACTGACAGTCTGCCAACCGTTTCAGGCAGCATGTCACAACCGGTACGCGATGGCACATTGTACAGCATCTGTGGCAAGTCAGTACTTTCAGCAATCGCTTTAAAGTGCTGATACAACCCTTCCTGAGTAGGACGATTGTAATAAGGAGTGACAGAAAGACAGCCAACAATGCCACTATTATAGAAACGTTTCGTCAGAGAGATGGCTTCAGAGGTTGCATTCGCCCCTGTCCCTGCGATAACTGGAATTCTGCCGTCAGCCAGTTCCAGGGTTAACATCACAACATCACCGTGTTCGTCATGACTCAAGGTCGCAGACTCACCGGTTGTTCCCACCGAGACAATCGCCGACGTTCCAGCGTCGACATGATAATCAATCAGTTTTTTCAGACTGGACCGACAAACATGACCTTTCTCATCCATCGGTGTAATTAACGCGACAATACTTCCCGTAAACATTGGCGACCCTCTGTGCAGACATGTCCCTCAATGTTACGTTTTGTGCCCTCACAAAAGCAAGCAGCCAGAAGGCGCTAAGCGGTTGGCAGCAGCTTTTTTTTGTGCTTTCCTAGTGATTATCGCATCCACACACAGGAAGAATACGTTTGACTCCCTCATCACACCATTATTTGGTTATCACCGCATTGGGAACCAATCGCCCAGGTATCGTCAATACTATCACCCGTCACGTCAGTAGTTGTGGCTGTAATATTGAAGATAGCCGTCTGGCCATGCTGGGAGAAGAGTTCACTTTTATTATGCTACTTTCGGGTAGCTGGAATGCGATAACCCAGATTGAGTCAACACTGCCGTTGAAAGGTGCTGAGCTTGATCTGTTAATTGTGATGAAGCGCACCGCCGCACAAGATATCTCGCCAATGCCGGTGAGTGTTTGGGTACAAGTAGAGGTTGCTGACTCACCTCATCTGGTTGAACGCTTTACTCATTTGTTCGATGCTCATCATATGGATATCGCTGAACTGGTCTCCCGCACCACTCCAGCGCAGGATGACCAGGGGCCAAGACTGTATATTCAGATAACGGCACACAGCCCTGGTTCGGAAGATGCAAGTATTATCCAGCAAGCCTTTAAATCCCTATGTACAGAACTTAACGCAGAAGGCACTATTAGCGTGGTTAACCTACAACCAGAAGACTGAAAAAGACGGAGAAAATCGATGAATCCACTGAAGGCCGGTGACAGCGCACCCAAATTTAGCCTGCTAGACCAGGACGGCGAGCAAGTAAATTTAACCGACTTCCAGGGACAGCGTGTTTTGGTTTATTTCTATCCGAAAGCGATGACACCCGGCTGTACTGTGCAAGCCTGCGGTTTACGTGACAACATGGATGAACTAAAGGCGCATGGTGTTGAAGTGTTGGGTATCAGCACTGACAAACCAGAAAAACTGTCCCGCTTTGTCGAGAAAGAGATACTTAACTTCACTCTGCTGTCTGATGAAGATCATCAGGTCAGTAAACTGTTTGGCGTTTGGGGTGAAAAATCATTTATGGGGAAAACCTACGATGGCATCCATCGTATCAGTTTCCTGCTCGATGGTGAGGGTAAAGTCGAGCATGTATTTGATAATTTCAAAACCAGCAATCACCATGACATTGTAATTAACTGGCTAAAAGAAAACGATTAGTTCAGATTTTTTACAGTCTTAAAACGCTCGATAAGTCTTATCGGGCGTTTTTTCTTATGTCATATCCGGGTTCAGGATGATACGACATTGTCTTTATCAACAGTGTCATCATCTGGCCAGGCATAGACCACTGCTTTGACCAGTGTGGCGAGCGGGATGGCAAAAAACACCCCCCAGAAGCCCCAGAAACCACCAAAAATAACGACGGATAAAATAATCACTAAGGGGTGAAGGTTAACCGCCTCTGAGAACAATATCGGTACCAGCATATTACTATCCAGCGCCTGAATCGTCAGATAGACCGCAAACAGGGTCCAGAATTCAGGCCCGTGACCAAACTGAAATAACGCGGCAAATACCACCGGAATGGTCACGACAAAGGCCCCGACATAGGGGATAAGCACCGAGAAACCAACCAGCACAGCCAGCAGTAGCGAATAATTTAAGCCAAAGACGATAAAACCAAGATAAGTTGCTACCCCGACGACCACCATTTCCAGCGCTTTTCCGCGAATATAATTGATAATTTGCTGATTCATCTCGACCCATACACGCCCGGCCAAAGTACGATTGCGAGGTAAAACACGGCGTACGGCATTAAGCATTTGTTCTTTATCTTTAAGCAAAAAGAACACCATCAATGGAACCAGGATCAGATAAATAGCCAGGGTTAATAGCCCCACCAGCGATGCCAGAGAAAACTTCACCACCTGATCGCTGACCTCGGTGAACCTGGATCGCATATTTTCAGTCATGGCATCAAAAATACCCACATCAACCAACGCCGGATAACGTTTCGGTAACGTCGCAGCAAAGTCGGTCAGATGATTCAACATAGTCGGCAAATCACGGATCAGATAAATACCTTGCTGCCAGGCAATCGGCGCCACGACCAAGGCTAGCAGTAAAAGAATACCGACGGAAAAAATCAGCATAATACTGGTCGCCCAGGTGCGTGAGCAGCCGAGTCTTTCCAGTCTTGCGGTTGGCCATTCAAGCAAATAAGCCATAACAAGAGCGGCTAATAGTGGCGCGAGCAGACTATGGAAGAAAAACAGAATGCCAAACCCCACCACCAGAATAACCATCAGCGCAATCGCTTCTGGATCACTAAAACGGCGGCGATACCATTGTAACAACATACCTAGCATACAAATTCTCTGAGTCTTTTTGGCAGACAGGGATTGTAACTAATTGGAATGGAAAAGACTTTGCTTTTTATTTTTGCGTATGCGGGTAGTAACCAATTGAATAAGCGGTTTATTCCACATTATCTCTGAGCTTTGACAGTGACTTCCCCTCTACCTGGAGTTAAAGTAAATATCATACATGCTAACTTACTTACGCATTGGTATTTCAAAATCGGACTTCAACTCTACAGGACAGCAGTTATGCTCAGGCCGTTGAAAAATAAATTGATTACCGCGCTTATATTCACGTCACTGGCAGGAAGTCTGCCTGCGGCCACAGATTTCAATGATCAACTGCCCGATATCGGCACTACAGCAGGTAGTACTCTGTCTATCGGTCAGGAAATGCAAATGGGGGACTATTATGTTCGCCAGCTGCGCGGAAGTGCGCCATTAATTAATGACCCTTTACTCAATCAGTACATCAATCAGCTGGGAACACGCCTTGTTAGCAATGCCGGCTCAGTCAAGACTCCGTTTCAGTTCTATTTAATTAATAATGACGATATCAACGCCTTTGCCTTCTTTGGTGGCAATGTTGTGCTTCATTCTGCATTATTCCGTTATGCCGATAACGAAAGCCAGCTGGCTTCGGTACTGGCACACGAAATATCCCACGTCACCCAACGCCACCTGGCGCGAGCGATGGAAGATCAGCAAAGAAAGGCCCCTCTGACTTGGGTTGGGGCACTGGGTTCTATCCTGCTAGCGATGGCAAGCCCGCAAGCGGGTATGGCTGCACTATCGGGCACCATGGCGGGGACGCAGCAAGGTATGATAAGCTTTACTCAGCAAAATGAGCAGGAAGCAGACCGAATCGGATTGCAAGTATTGCAGCGTGCCGGTTTCGATCCTCAGGCGATGCCGAGCTTTTTTGAAAAATTACTCGATCAGTCCCGCTACTCCACACGACCACCTGAAATACTGCTAACTCACCCCCTGCCGGAAAGCCGTCTTTCTGATGCCCGTAACCGTGCCAATCAGATGCGTTCTGTGGTTGTGCAATCGTCAGAGAATTTTTACTTAGCTAAAACACGTGTACTGGGGATGTACAATACCGGTCGTAATCAACTATCAGACGATTTACTGAATAGCTGGTCAAAAGGCAATGCTCGCGAGCAGAATGCCGCCCGATACGGGAAAGCACTCCAGGCGATGAACAACAAGAAGTGGGATGAAGCACGTGCTCTGTTGCTGCCACTATTAACTGCTCAGCCTACTCACCCCTGGTTTATCGATCTGGCAACAGATATCGACATCGGTCAGCATAAAACGGCTGACGCGGTTAATCGGCTGAAAAATGCTCCGGGCTTAAAAAATAATCCGGTCTTGCAAATTAACCTTGCTAACGCTTATGTTGAAAACTCGCAACCTGCCGAAGCGGTCACTCTTCTTAACCGCTATACCTTTGCCAATCCAAACGACCCAAATGGCTGGGCTCTTCTGGCACAGGCCCAAGCGTCTTTAGGTCATCGCGATCAGGAATTAGCGGCACGCGCTGAATTACTGGCGATTAATGGCCAACTGGATCAAGCCATCACCATGCTAAGTGGTGCCAGTAGTCAGGTAAAACTGGGAAGTTTACAGCAAGCGCGCTATGACGCCCGTATCGATCAATTGCGCCAGTTACAGCAACGCTTTAAACCTTATACCAAGATGTAATGGAGCCTTTATGCCCGCTATAGTTACTCTCTACCATAATCCACGCTGCTCCAAAAGCCGTGAAACGCTTAAATTGTTGCAAGACTCAGGTATTGAGCCCGCAGTGATACGCTATCTGGAGACACCTCCGGATGCAGCCACCATCACATCGTTACTCAATATGCTAGGTTTTAGCGATGCGCGCGAGCTGATGCGCCGTAAAGAAGCGGTTTATCGTTCACTGCAACTTGATAATCCGCAATTAACGCAGGAAGTCCTGATTCAAACGATGATAGACAATCCTATTTTAATTGAACGTCCTGTCGCTGTGGCACATGGTAAAGCGCGTATTGGCCGCCCGCCAGAGCAGGTTTTAGAGATTATTCGGTAATCGGTCTATCATCGCGAGTATAAAAAAACCGGGAGCCGCTATCGCTTCCCGGTTTTTTTTATCGCGGTACCCTGCTTCTTTCTGTCTTACGCATTCGGCTCGATATCAATACTCTCGATACCCACCCCTAATTTACGCGGCGAATGCCCCAGAATATTCCCTTCATTAGACAGTTCAGGGGCTGGCGGAACAATCGTTAACAGATTCATGCCTTGCGGATTACTCATCTGCAGCGTCACTTCTGAGAGTTGCTCTCCAAGGGTAATACTGTGTTCTTCATTTCCGACTTTAACCAGAATCGGCTGGTTAATATTCTGGCCGAAAGCTTTCGCCTTCATCTTCAGCGTAAACTTCTCTGGAAGCGGTTCCCGGTACTCAATCGTAACCTCGGGTGCCAGATTCGCATTCGACCAGCGTCCCCATGACTCAGGACGCGAAATCCCATTAAATTTTGCAACATTTTCTGGTGCACCAGGAAGGTTAAAGATAAATCCTGTCGCCGGATAGCGAATATCATTTTCGTCAATCTTGAGTTGCTCAACGTTCTGCTTAAAACGTTCGCCATCACCCGATTGCGGCTCCCAGACAACCTTTCGGGTATCCTGTGGACCTTGCAGCAAACTCACCACAGGCTCTCCGTCAAGCTGGCCCTGAGCGACACACAGCCCGGTAGAAAGAGCAAGTTCAGGATCCCAGAGACGGGCCATTTTAAAGCACTTATCCACCCAGATAAATTTGTCATCACCTTTAAAATCCGCCAGCTGATAACGCAGTGGTGCCGAATATTCACTTTCAGGCAGTGGCTCAATTTTATCTTTACCTACTTTTAGCAACATAGGTAAACGAAAATGCGCCCCGGAATAACTGAAGGTGTTGTTATTCTGGTCGACGACATACTCAGAAATCGTTTTCGGGAATCTCCACAAATCAATGACGTCTGGTTTCCACTCCATGATTTTATCTTTCAGATTGAGAAAAATAAAAGAGAGTGACTCCGCAGAAAAACTGCTTCTTCCCAGGCCAATCGCATTGCCCCCGCCTAAAAGATCAAGCACGGTTGCCCCGTTATCCATCGGGTTGCGTTTCATCGCCTGTAGCTCAGCCTTAGGTGCATTACCCGGCAGAACAAAAAACAGATTATTTCTGTCTTGTGGCGTGAGGTATTGATAGGCGCTATTGTTCATGGCTAAGTGATCGGAAGAGACCACAATAAGTGTCTGATCATAATAGGGAGAGGCTTTAATTTTTTCGATAAGCTTTGCAATATGCTCCTGACTACAGGCTACGGCACTGAAGCTTTTATTCTCTTTCTCTTCGTAATTGTAACTCTTGCGCTTACAGGTTTTCGAAATGAAGCCATCCGGATGATGGGTGTCAACAGTGAGAGTGAATAAAGAGAAGCGCTCCCCTCTCTCTGAGAGCTCCATAAATTTCTTATACACCTCATCCAGAATGGTATCGTCGTAGAAACCCCAGTTATTACGATAAGACTGATCTTCAACGATATTTTTAAGCTCCTGCGCACCATAGGTATAGTCAAACCCATGGGAAGAGAGAAAAACATCTTTTCCGGCAAAGCGCAGGTCTGCGCCCTGAATAAAGTAGTTGTTATAGCCTGAAGCTTTCAGGATATCGCCAAGGCAGATATTTTTAGGGAAAAAACTCGACATCGATGCTGATGAGTTACCTTCAAACGGGGCAAATAACGGAATACCGCATTGTGAAGCCACCATACCGGCAATGGTATAGTCCATTCCAGGTAACTGACCGGTATGACTGAAATCAATCCCTGAAGCTTTCACTGCGTTTAATTCAGGCGTCAGCTCAGGAAACAAGTCGTTATCAAAATAGGTACGCTCAAGACTCTCGGCATAGATATACACCAAGTTCAGTTTAGGGTCCTTGATGATTTTCTGCGGTATCTGGTAGTAGTCTGAAAAATCAGAGCTGCCATGGGGTTTTTGTGAAACAACCAAAGACTTAACTTGCTGAAAAGCCGGGGCGCTATTAATAGAAAGTAACGCCAAAACCAATGCTGACAAACTGTAGCCCTGGCGACAAGGTTGGTTGCTACGGCGTAGGATCCAGCTCAGTGCTCCGATAATCACAATCAGACCAACAGCAATACCCAGCCCAGGTAAGATATACTTACCCACGCCCGCCCCAGTCATACTGCTGGTCAGGGTATAGAGAACGGCATCATTGATCCCTTCGCCAGTAAAGTAATCGCTGGCGATAAAAGTGATATTAAGTACAACAAACAGCAATAAAATCAGTAGTATGGCAGCAAACCACCAGATGTTTCTCCCTGCTTTTAGCGAATACAATGCAATAGAAGCACAAAAGAGAAAAATTGAAAATAATTCTAACAACGCCAGTCCCTCAAAAATCGCGCAACCTGGCGCAATGCCATAACCGGCCGATAATTTAACCCCGTTGCCATCTCGCTGCAATTTTCATGACATAAATTTGCGCATCACTGCTAAAACATTGCACTTCTGTGAGCATTTTTTTCCTCGAGAATGTTTCTGCCCTACTACTTTTGCCAAAACCGCGCGGATCTCAAACCTGCAATGACGGAAAGAACGCGCCACGCCGAAAAATATAACCTGAATAATTCTGACCTTTTATGCATTTTGATGGCCGTAAAAAAGCAGTTGCTGTTTTTTTGGATGATACGTATTCCCAAATCAAGGAGAGAAAATAATGCTTACACCCAGTGATTATAATTTTTCGGCCAATAAAAGCCTCAGTGACTATCACCTGGAGGCAAGTACGGAATATCCTTTTAAATCCGCCAGCTTTGATGGCAATGTCCTCAAATTGGTCGCTTTCGTTTCTAGCGGCGGTGAGCTTCTCATTAAGACTGATGCCAAAGGAGACGATGTCGGTTTTCAGTTAAAAGTGAAGAATGCGAAAGGAAATGCATCAAGCCATGGGAAGGACTTGACCAGTAATTCATATGTAAAAACATCGACTGTTGCTAACGGCATCGTGACTATTTTTGTTAATCACGGTGAAACCTTTGAATTTACAGGATATAACCTGATACCTGATTAACTTGAAGTATGACAGAGGTCATACTCTCAATAATTCGAGTTGCCTGTAAGCGACAAACCCAGCCCGTCGGTGAGCACAGATAAACTATGCAATTCGGCGGGATGGGCGCAGTCAACACCCTGTCATAGGATTTACCTATCAATTTGATACAGATAACCCATTAGAGCTATCTTAAGAATCAACGTATCTTTCTCCTATCGCAAAACGGAGGATATACAAATGTCTTTAATTAATACCAAAATCAAACCTTTCACAAATACCGCCTTTAAAAAAGGTGAGTTCATTGAAGTTACTGAGAAAGATGTTGAAGGTCGCTGGAGCGTGTTCTTCTTCTACCCGGCTGACTTCACTTTTGTTTGTCCGACTGAACTGGGTGATGTTGCTGACCATTATGAAGAATTCCAGAAACTGGGTGTTGATATCTACTCTGTTTCAACCGATACCCATTTCACCCACAAAGCCTGGCATGGCAGCTCTGAGACTATCTCCAAGATTGACTATGCCATGATAGGTGACCCAACAGGCGCCCTGACCCGTAACTTTGAAAATATGCGTGAAGAGCAAGGTCTGGCTGACCGTGGTACCTTTATCATTGACCCACAAGGCATTATTCAGGCTATCGAAGTGACTGCTGAAGGTATTGGCCGCGATGCATCAGACCTGCTGCGTAAAGTCAAAGCAGCCCAGTATGTTGCCAGCCACCCAGGTGAAGTGTGCCCGGCAAAATGGAAAGAAGGTGATGCGACACTGGCTCCTTCTCTCGACCTGGTCGGTAAAATCTAATATTTCCGTCTGCTATATTTATTGACTGCTTCGGCAGTCAATAAAGCTAACCAATGAATTGATTTTACGATTTTTATTGGGCTGGTATTACCCTGCCAGCAAGACAATAAAGCGTGTTATTTTTCGTCTCTTCATCGGCTTCTGTGAGCCGATTTTTTTCAGGTATAAGGGGACCTTTTATGCTCGATACAACAATGAAAAACCAGCTCAAGGCCTACCTTGAAAAATTAACCAAACCGGTTGAATTGATTGCCACTTTGGATAACAGCGATAAATCATCTGAAGTCCACGAATTGCTGACTGAAATAGCAGAGTTATCAGAACGTGTTTCCTTCCGTATTGATAACACCCTGGCAGTACGCAAGCCGTCATTTTTGATTACTCACCCAGGTTCAAACCACGGGCCGCGTTTTGCAGGCTCGCCGCTGGGCCATGAGTTTACCTCTCTGGTGCTGGCTCTGTTACAAATGGGCGGGCATCCTGCCAAGGCTTCAGTTGAACTCCTGGAACAAATCCAGGGTATCGAGGGTGATTTTCACTTTGAAACTTATTATTCCCTGAGCTGCCATAACTGTCCTGATGTCGTGCAAGCATTGAATCTGATGAGCATTCTCAACCCGAAAATCACCCATACCGCAATTGATGGTGGTGTTTTCCAGAATGAGATCCAAGAGCGCAATATCATGGGGGTTCCTGCCGTATTCCTGAACGGGGAAGATTTCGGTCAGGGGCGTATGACGCTCGAAGAGATCGCCAATAAAATTGATACCGGGGCAGAAAAACGCAAAGCCGAAGCATTGAATGCTCGCGCACCTTACGAAGTCTTTATTGTGGGCAGTGGGCCTGCTGGGGCAGCGGCGGCCATTTATGCCGCACGTAAAGATATTCGTACCGGTCTGATGGGAGAACGATTCGGCGGGCAGGTGCTGGATACCGTGGATATCGAAAACTATATCTCGGTTGCCAAAACTGAAGGCCAGCTTCTGGCTTCGGCACTAAAAGTGCATGTCGATGAGTATAACGTTGATGTGATTGATAGTGAAAGTGCCAGAACCTTGATCCCAGCAAGTGAGGAAGGAGGGCTGCATCAGCTGGTTACCGCCTCAGGGGCCGTAATCAAAGCGCGTTCTATTATTATCGCGACCGGTGCGAAATGGCGCAATTTGAATGTGCCGGGTGAGGAGCAGTACCGTACCAAAGGGGTGACCTATTGCCCGCACTGTGATGGCCCGTTATTTAAAGGTAAGCGCGTCGCGGTTATTGGTGGTGGTAACTCAGGTATTGAGGCAGCGATTGATCTTGCAGGAGTGGTAGAGCATGTCACCGTGCTGGAATTTGCCTCCGAGATGAAAGCCGACAAGGTATTACAGGATAAAGCTCGTAGCCTGAAAAATGTCGATATCATCCTTAATGCTCAGACTCAGGAAGTCAAAGGCGATGGCAGCAAAGTCACCGGTTTGCAGTATCAGGATCGTGTCAGCGGCAACCAGCATAATATCGCTCTGTCAGGTATCTTTGTGCAGATAGGATTACTGCCTAATACCCAGTGGCTGGAAGGTGTGGTCGAACGCAATCGCATGGGCGAAATTGTGATTGATACCAAAGGTGAAACCAGTGTCAAAGGCATCTTTGCTGCAGGTGACTGCACCACGGTTCCATATAAGCAGATAATTATCGCCACAGGTGAAGGCGCCAAAGCCTCTCTGAGTGCGTTTGATTACTTAATTCGGACCCCAGTTCCGGTTACCGACGCGGCATAACATCCTGTTCTTATAGCGTAAAAAAAAGCGGCAACATTGCCGCTTTTTACTATTACAGAGGAGATGGTTATCGCATTCCTCTGGCATGGCGGGTATTTTTATTTACGACGCCAGATAGTCCCTTCCGCGCTATCTTCCAGCACAATACCCAGCTCATTCAAACGGTCACGCGCCTGATCCGCTTGCGCCCAGTTCTTAGTGGCACGGGCTTCATTACGTTGTTTGATTAAGGCTTCTATCTCTGCGACTTCGCCGTCATCAGCCTGCGCATTGCTTTGCAGGAACTGCTCTGGATCTTGTTCCAGCAAGCCCAGTACGCCAGCCAGAGAACGTAATGCCGATGCAAGACCGTTTGCAGCCTGTGGATTTTCGCTTTTCAGGCGGTTAATTTCACGCGCCATATCAAACAATACTGCATAGGCTTCCGGCGTATTGAAGTCATCGTCCATCGCTTCACAGAAGCGTGCAACATACGCCTCACCCCCCTCAGCTTCAACGCTTGCATCAGTGCCACGCAAGGCAATATACAGACGTTCAAGAGAGGCGCGTGCCTGCTGAAGGTTCTCTTCGCTGTAGTTTAACTGGCTGCGATAGTGCCCGGAGATCAGGAAGTAACGTACTGTTTCAGCATCGTAATATTTTAGTACATCGCGTACGGTGAAAAAGTTACCCAGTGATTTTGACATTTTTTCACGGTCAACCATCACCATTCCGGAGTGCATCCAGGTGTTGACGTAGTCACCGCTATGCGCACACGTTGACTGCGCCATTTCATTTTCATGGTGAGGGAAAATCAGGTCAGAACCGCCGCCGTGTAAATCAAAATGCTGGCCCAGCTGTTTGCAGTTCATCGCAGAACATTCAATGTGCCAGCCCGGACGCCCAGCTCCCCACGGAGATGGCCAGTTCGGTTCACCAGGTTTTGACATTTTCCACAGCACGAAGTCCATCGGGTTACGCTTGGCGTCAACCACATCAACACGCGATCCCGCCTGGAGTTGATCAAGATCCTGACGAGACAGTGCGCCATAATTTGGATCGCTTTCAACCGAGAACAGCACATCGCCGTTATCAGCGACATAGGCGTGACCGCGCTCCAGAAGTTTCTCAACAATTTCGATAATTTCCGGAATATGCTTGGTCGCCCGTGGTTCGCTATCAGGACGCAAAATATTCAGGGCATCGAAATCCTTATGCATCTCAACCACCATACGATCGACCAGGGTGACAAAATCCTCACCATTTTCATTAGCACGCTTGATAATTTTGTCGTCAATGTCGGTAATATTACGTACATAAGTCAGCTCGTAACCACGATAACGTAAGTAGCGAGCAACAACATCGAAGGAAATAAAAGTGCGTCCGTGTCCAATGTGACAGAGATCGTAAACCGTGATACCACACACGTACATGCCGACTTTTCCAGCATGAATAGGCTTAAATTCCTCTTTTTGGCGAGTCAGGGTATTAAAAATTTTTAACATCAGGAGATTCCATATCTGTGTGTGGAAAGGCAATCGCTTATCTTACCGCAAGATTTTACCCCGAAGCAGCTTGCTTTGCATTACTGACGCGATGGTAAGAGTTATGTTATAAAAACACCTTGATAAAACGGCACGGTTTGCCGAGATATCCACTGACAATTATTAGGACATAAAAATGGTTACTTTTCATACTAATCACGGCGATATTGTTATTAAAACTTTTGATGATAAAGCGCCAGTTACAGCTAAAAACTTCCTCGACTACTGTCGCGAAGGTTTCTATAACAACACTATTTTCCACCGTGTGATTAACGGCTTTATGATTCAAGGCGGCGGTTTTGAGCCAGGTATGAATCAGAAAGCAACCAAAGAAACTATTCAGAACGAAGCAAATAATGGCCTGAAAAACACCCGCGGTACGCTGGCCATGGCCCGTACTCAGGCTCCACATTCTGCCAGCTCACAGTTCTTTATCAACGTAGCGGATAACGACTTCCTGAACTTCAGCAGCGAAAGCATGCAAGGTTGGGGTTACTGCGTCTTCGCTGAAGTTGTAGAAGGTATGGATGTTGTTGATAAAATTAAAGGCGTTACCACTGGTCGCAGCGGCATGCACCAGGACGTACCTAAAGAAGATGTCATTGTTCACAGCGTAACTGTTAGCGAATAATGTCCACTCTGTTCATTGCAGATTTACATCTATGTGATGAGGAACCGGCGCAAACCGCCGGTTTTCTTCATTTCCTGGCCCACCAGGCCGTTCATGCCGATGCACTTTATATTTTAGGCGATCTGTTTGAAAGCTGGATTGGTGATGACGATACCACGCCACTTCATTTGCAAATTGCCGCAGCAATTAAAACCCTGGTAAACTCCGGTGTACCCTGTTACTTCATTCATGGTAACCGTGATTTTTTGATAGGAAAACGCTTTGCCCGCGCCAGTGGAATGATTCTGTTACCTGAGTCGCAACGGGTTGATCTTTACGGTCGCAAAATGCTTATCATGCATGGCGACACGCTCTGCACTGATGATACGGGCTATCAGGCCTTTCGTGAGAAAGTACACCGTCCTTGGCTGCAAATGATTTTTCTGGCTCTGCCGCTCTTCTTTCGCCGTCGCATTGCGGCAAAAATGCGTGCGGGGAGTAAAGCCGCCAATAGCAACAAATCCCTGAGCATTATGGATGTGAATCCGCAGGCAGTGGTGGATACCCTGACCCAATATCACGTTCAGTGGTTAATTCACGGCCATACTCATCGTCCGGAGATCCATGCGCTCGTCGCCAACCAACAACAGGCCTTTCGCTGTGTGTTAGGGGCCTGGCATCATGAAGGATCGATGATTAAAGTCACGCCTGAAAACGTCGAACTGATTTCATTTCCTTTTTAACTGAAATCGTTATTTTCGCCTGATTTTACCCTGCGCAACCGTTTTCCTTCCGTAATGTTCGTGCTATTCTCTCAAGCCTTGTGACCGAATGCGCCGCGTTCGGTGATGTCTGCATACCCACAGGAGTTTTGAGACGCATGTCTTCTGAGCATACCCCGGCATCTATCGCCATTGTTATGGGTTCAAAAAGTGACTGGGCAACCATGCAGTTTGCCGCTGAAATCCTCACCGCCTTGAACATTCCTCATCATGTCGAAGTCGTCTCCGCGCATCGCACCCCTGATAAACTGTTTAGCTTTGCTGAACAAGCCGAAGCTAACGGCTATCAGGTGATTATAGCGGGCGCGGGCGGGGCTGCACATCTTCCGGGTATGCTGGCGGCAAAAACGCTGGTCCCGGTATTAGGTGTACCTGTACAAAGCGCGGCCCTGAGCGGCGTGGACAGTCTCTACTCTATCGTCCAGATGCCGCGCGGTATCCCGGTCGGTACTCTGGCGATTGGTAAAGCAGGTGCTGCCAACGCAGCCTTATTCGCTGCACAAATCCTCGCACTGCATGATAAAGCCCTGCATCAACGCCTGGCTGTATGGCGTCAAAGCCAGACGGATGAAGTGCTCGAGAATCCAGATCCACGGGGTGAGGTATGAAACCTGTTTGTGTCTTAGGTAACGGTCAGCTGGGACGTATGTTGCGTCAGGCTGGCGAACCTCTGGGTATCGCAGTCTATCCGGTTGGGCTGGATGCTGAACCTGAAGCCGTCCCTTTTGTACAAAGCGTGATCACCGCAGAAATTGAACGCTGGCCGGAAACCGCGCTGACGCGTGAACTGGCTCGGCATAACGGCTTTGTAAACCGAGATATCTTTCCCATTATTGCCGACCGTCTGACACAAAAACAACTCTTCGACAGACTGGAACTGGCAACAGCCCCGTGGCAGTTACTGTCCAATGCTCAGCAGTGGCCGGAAGTGTTTAATACCCTGGGTTCCCTGGCAATAGTAAAACGCCGCACTGGGGGTTATGACGGCCGCGGTCAGTGGCGTTTACGCAGTGATGAAACCGCTCAGTTACCGGACGAGTGTTATGGTGAGTGCATTGTTGAGCAAGGGATTAATTTCTCTGGTGAAGTTTCACTGGTGGGAGCCAGGGGACATGATGGCAGCACGGTATTTTATCCGCTGACCCATAATCTCCATCAGGACGGTATTCTGCGTACCAGCGTCGCCTTCCCTCAGGCTAATCGCGAGCATCAGGATCAGGCAGAAGCGATGCTTAGCACGATAATGGACGAACTAAATTATGTCGGCGTCATGGCAATGGAGTGTTTTATCACTCCGGCAGGACTGCTGATCAATGAGCTGGCACCGCGGGTACATAACAGTGGTCACTGGACGCAAAATGGAGCCTCAATCAGCCAGTTTGAGCTACATTTACGCGCCATTGTTGACTTACCGTTACCAAAACCGATTGTGAACGCCCCGTCAGTGATGATCAATCTGATCGGCACCGACTTAAATTATGACTGGCTGAAACTGCCGCTGGTTCACCTGCACTGGTATGACAAAACAGTCCATGCTGGTCGCAAAGTCGGGCACCTCAATCTGAATGACAGCGATACTTCACACCTGAGCGCCTCTCTTGAGGCTCTCGTTCCGCTGCTACCACCAGAGTATGCCAGCGGTATCGTCTGGGCGCAGGGCAAACTCACTCAATAACAGCCGTACTGTAGCCATAAGGGAAAGAGAGGAGATGAACGCTTCTCCTTTCCTTTTTCCTTGTAGCAGTACAGCCAGGGATCCGCTCTCTGCTAAGAGCAACATCATTTCAGGGCACTTCTGATATCGGCGGCCAGCAACACGCAGTGTGAAAGAGCGTGACCAGCCCCTTTGCAGGGAGAAAAAAATGGCCGGTTCAATATGATCCGGCCATTTACTGGGTGGGGTATTAATCAAGGCACAAAGCGACGGAACAAGGCTTTCCCTTTCAGCAATCGTAAGCCCAGCCAGCTACCGCATAGCGACAGGAGGATGGCACCGATCACGGGTAAAATAACCCACAGTCGCCAGTCTGGCTGCCACGGGAAATCAAATACCTTGGTTTGCAACAGCCCCAGAGCGGTTTCAGCACCCATCGCCGCAACCAGCCCTGATACCAGCCCCAACAGGGCAAACTCCCACCATAATGTGATTCGCAGCAGTTTCTTGCCCGCGCCCAGAGTACGGTAGACCACCAGCTCCTGATGGCGCTGACGCATACCGACTTGCACTTGAGCCAGTAACAGTAACAAACCGCAAGCGGTCACCAGGACGACCATTAACTCCAGCGCCCGACTCACTTGTTCCAGTACCTGACTGACTTGTTTAATAATCGCGCCAATATCCAGCAGACCGACAGTTGGGAACTCACGGTTTAGCTGGGTCAGCAGACTATTATCACCTTCCCAACGGAAGCTGGTCAGTAAGCTCTGCGGCTGATTTTCCAGTGCGCCTGGCGGGAAGATAAAGTAGAAATTAGGTCGCATACTTTCCCAGTCGACTTTACGCAGACTGGTCACTTTGGCAGAAAATGGCTGGGTATCTCCCATAAAGGTCAGCGTATCTCCCAGCTTGATATTCAGCCGGGCAGCAACCACCTCATCCATTGAGGTTTCACCCGCTTTCGGTGGCCAGTAACCACTGGTTATCGGGTTATGCTCTGGTTTATGACTCTGCCAGGTGAGGTTTAATTCACGGTTCAGCGCTTCATCTGGATCACCTTCTGTCGATTTACCGTTGATCTCCGTCATACGTACTCGAACAATCGGATAGAAGTTCTCCACCGTCACACCCTGGCTGGTCAGGAAGGTTTTCACCGGTTCCGCCTGCTCTGGTGCAATATTGATAAGGAAGTAATTCGGGGTTTCTTCTGGCAATTGTTGTTGCCAGCGATCCAGTAAATCACCGCGCAGCACCAGCAGCAAAGCAAGTAGCATAAAGGACAACGAGAAGGCTGCCAGCTGGCTGAGTGTCACCCAGGGCTGCCTTAATAAGCGATTGATAGCCAGTCGCAGAGCAAGATGCTTAACCGTCAGCACCCTCAAGAACTTCAGTACCCCGAAACCCACGCCACCCGCCAGTACCGCCAGCACGACCATACCCGCAAGAACGGCCCACAGCAGAGTATTGCCACCCATTAATATCGCCAGCAGAGCGACCACGATACCCGCCATTACTGGCAGATAGATTTTCAGCGGCCAAAGGTTAGCCACGGTATCCTGACGCAGGACACGTAATGGCTGAGTCGCCAGCAACAGACGATAAGGACGAATACCCACCAGGAATGAAATGGCGACCATCGATCCCATCGCCCATACCCATGGCCAGAAACTGGCAGCGGGCAGGTCATTTGGCAGTACAGGCCTTAACATCTGCATCAATAACGATTCGAATACCAGACCGATAAGACTGCCCGTAATAGCCGATAACAGCAGTAGCATAACCCACTGACCCACTATCAGTTTAGCCAGAGCGACCCGACCAGCACCGAGCGTTTTTAAAATCGCGACCAGATCATAACGGCTGCGACAGTAATGGCTCATCGCCACTGTCACAGCAGCTATGGCCAGTAACAGAGTCAGCAGTGCAGAAAGTAATAAGAATTGCTGCGCGCGTTGCAGCGATTTACCCAGCGCTCCTTCATCTTGCTCCATGCCGACCCAGCGCTGTTCGGGCTGTAATACCGGCAGTAAAAAGTTTTCATATTGCGCTAATTGTTCCGGAGTACCGGCAAACTTATAGCGCCAGGAAATACGGCTGCCGGGCTGCACTGCGCCGGTTTTTTCGACATCAACCATATTCATCATCAGACGCGGTGCGAGCTTAAACGGATTAAATCCGGCATCAGGCTCCTGTAAAACTTCGCCAATAATGCGTAGCTGCGCATCCCCCACATCAATGCTGTCACCGATTTTTAAATTCAGCAGAGCCATTAAACGAGGAGCCAGCAGCACCGTGCCAGGTTCAGCTTTCAGTCCAGGTGGTTGAGTATTCAGGTCGCCATAGATGGGATAGGTTTCATCAACTGCTTTAACATCCGCCAGTTGGGGCATCTCACCGGAAAACGTCATGGTCGCAAAAATCAGCTGTTTTCCTACCGTTAGACCAGCTTTAGTCGCTTCATTCAGCCATTCATCCGGGACCGCTCGTGGACTGCGCAGAACCCTGTCACCCGCCATAAAATCACGACTTTGCTGAGTCAAGCCTTGTTCCATACGATCGCTGATACTGCCCAGCGCGAGGACACAAGCGACGGCAAGACTCAGGGCTAACCAGACAATCAGCAGCGCTGGCGAGCGCCACTCACGCCAGAACCAACGTGCTATCATGCTTCCTCCCACAACTTACCGTCACGGACACGCAACCGTCGGTCACAGCGTGCAGCAAGGTGTTCGTCATGGGTAACCAGAATCAGCGTCGTCGCGTTATCACGGTTCAATGAAAAGAGCAGATCGGCAATACGATCCCCCGTCTGTCTGTCGAGGTTTCCGGTGGGCTCATCGGCAAACAGCACGCCAGGACGACCATTAAACGCACGCGCCAGAGCCACCCGTTGTTGCTCTCCTCCTGATAGCTGGGCAGGCAAGTGATGCAGACGCTTGCCGAGACCTAACTCTTCCAGCAACGCTTTCGCCTGAGCACGACTGGCGGCATCATTTTCGCCGCGTAAGAGTGCCGGTAATTCAGCGTTTTCCAGCGCGCTCAGCGTCGGAATCAACATAAAGGACTGGAAGACAAACCCGACATTACGTGCACGCAGAGCAGCACGTTGTTCTTCATCCATTTTATGTAACGGCTGGCCCAGCAGGAAAACTTCACCGGCTGTACCATCATCGAGACCGGCAAGGATCGCCAGCAATGTAGACTTACCTGATCCTGACTCCCCGATCAGGGCGATAGTTTGTGCCGGTTTGACAAGTAGCTCAACTCCGGTAAGGATGGACAGCTCATGCTCCCCTTGACCTACGGACTTGCTAAGATGATGAACTTCAACACTGTATTCCGCTGGCATTTGCCCTTCCTGTTTCTAACCTTGATGACATTTCGTGTCGCCGCAGCTGACACGTTGTTAATTTTGGGTGACAGTTTGAGTGCCGGTTACCGCATGGCAGCAAATAGCGCCTGGCCTGCTCTGCTCAATAAGCAATGGTCGCAGAAAAATATTCAGGTCGTGAACGCAAGTATCAGTGGTGATACCGCAGCACAAGGGCTTTCTCGCCTGCCTGCCTTGCTAGAACAACATAAACCGGAATGGGTTCTGATCGAGCTTGGCGGTAATGATGGTCTGCGCGGTTTTCCTCCGCAGACTGTCGAAACCACTTTGCAGCAGATAATCACTCAGGTACAGGCTGCTGGTGCCAAGCCGTTACTGATGCAAATCAGACTACCCGCTAACTATGGCCGCCGTTATAATGAAGCGTTTAGCGCCATTTATCCGCAATTAGCTCAAAAATACGCCCTTCCTTTGTTGCCCTTTTTTATGGAGCAGGTCTATCTGAAACCCGGATGGATGCAGGATGATGGGATCCATCCAACCGCTGAAGCACAGCCTTTTATCGCCGACTTAATGGCAAAAGAGCTGACCCCTTTACTCAGTAAATAAAGTACGTTACTGAAAGCCACATTCCCCCTGGTCTGGCAGTGCAACCGATTCGGATATTTGCAAAACCAGGTCGGAATAGTTAACCATGACTAATACATTAACGGGGCATACTTCTGGTAAAGTTATGCAAAAATCTATTTTAATCACAGGCTGTTCAAGCGGTATTGGTCTTGCAAGTGCCGAACGACTCAAAATGGCAGGATACCGAGTGCTCGCAGCTTGCCGTAAACCTGAAGATGTTGAGCGGATGAATCAGGCCGGATACACGGGTATTTTGCTGGATTTGGACTCGGAGCAGAGTATCCAGCAGGCAGCCAGTCAGGTTATAACCCTGACCGGTAATCAGTTATATGGTCTGTTTAATAACGCCGGTTATGGCGTCTACGGCCCGTTAACGTCTCTAAGCCGTGAACAATTTCAGCAGCAATTTTCGACCAACCTTTTTGGTCTCCATCAGCTGACTATCCTGTTGTTACCGGCTATGCTGCCACACCGTGAGGGCCGTATTGTGATGACTAGCTCGGTGATGGGCTTAGTGGCGACTCCCGGACGTGGTGCTTATGCTGCCAGTAAATATGCTCTGGAAGCCTGGTCCGATACGTTGCGTATGGAATTACATCACTCAGGTATTCAGGTCAGCCTGATTGAACCCGGCCCAATCAGCACCCATTTTACCGCTAACGTTAATCAGACCCAGGCGGATAAACCGGTTCATAACCCCGGTATTGCAGCCCGATTTACGCTAGGTCCGGATGCCGTTGCCAGCAAGGTATACCACGCATTTTCCAGCCCGAAAGCGAAATTACGTTACCCGGTGACGCTGGTTGCCCATGCCTTAAGCTGGCTGCGTCGTCTGCTACCGGCCTGCCTTATGGATAAAATTTTACGGGGATGAGTTGAAGACCGCTCACTCGTCCCCATTTAGAACCTAAATACTGAACAGAGAATCGCTTATGTCTACCGAACACATTATCAATATTACTGAAGCGAACTTACATCAAATCCTTGAGCAGTCGGCGGTGAAACCGATCCTGTTCTATTTCTGGTCTGCTCGCAGCCAGCATTGTGAGCAGCTGACTCCGGTCCTTGACAGCTTAGCCGCACAGTACCAGGGCCAGTTTATTCTTGCCAAAGTAGACTGTGATGCCGAGCAAATGGTGGCCTCGCAATTTGGCCTGCGTGCTATACCGACAGTGTATTTGTTCCAGAACGGACAGCCCGTCGATGGTTTCCAGGGACCACAGCCAGAAGAAGCGATTCGTGCCCTGCTCGATAAAGTGTTACCCCGTGAAGAAGAGATTAAAGCGCAGCAAGCAGCAGAGCTGATGGCTGCTGGAAATCATGAAGAAGCCTTACCTTTGCTGAAAGATGCCTGGCAGCTTTCTAACCAGAACAGTGAAATCGGCCTGATGCTGGCAGAAGTACAAATCGCCCTGAATCGCAGCGAAGATGCCCAGGCTGTGCTGAAAACCATTCCGATGCAGGATCAGGATAGCCGTTATCAAGGGCTGCTGGCCCAGATTGAACTGCTTAAACAAGCCGCTGATACTCCCGAGATCCAGCTGCTGCAACAGCAAATTCAGGATGACCCGGATAATACCGTGATTGCCAGCCAGCTGGCACTGCAACTGCATCAAGTCGGGCGCAATGAAGAAGCCCTGGAACTGCTGTACAGCCATTTACAGAAAGACTTAACTGCCGGAGAAGGTCAGATACGTAAAGTCTTTATGGATATCCTCGCCGCACTCGGCACTGGAGATGCACTGGCCTCTAAATATCGCCGTTATATTTACGCTCTGCTGTATTAATCCTGGCAAGCGACCCTCGCCCTCCCCCTTTATTTAAAAGGTTTTAGTTTACGGGGCCCTGGGTTTTTAAATACCCATGGCCCCTTATAGGGGGCATGGGGCTGATTACGGACCTTATCCTATATTATTGCTGCGCCGATAATTAGTTCTTTTCAAAAAACATTAATCGTATAAAATGACTCTCCTTAGCCATTCTATTTTATTCTTTAGATAATATTGTTATTTCTCCTAATCTTAAATTTGCTATAGCGTTACGTTTTTTTGGCGGCATATCTTCTGCAATTATAATACCTGCTGTTTAATCTCTGATTTCAGATTTTGTTCCAGACGATAAACAGGCAGGTGCGATGGGGTTCGTAATGCCAGGAATGACCAGCAGCATTGTTTTAGACCCAGGTATTGCTGGCTCCTTAAATGATCTCGCAGGATGGCAGGCACCCTTTATTTTTGTGATTTTGGTAGCGTTGTCGTTTTATTATTAGGGCTGGTTTTTCTTGGCTGCTCGCTGGGTTCAGGATCGTCAGTCAGTACTGTTTTAATCATAAACAACACATCTAAAGAAAATAAAGTATTTACTCTTTCATTCCTGATTATCTCCTTTGCTATTGTCAGCTCATTTATTATGTTTCATTTTAATTTTTTAAAATATAAAAAAACATATCAACAATCCATGATATTTTCCGTATTCAGCACGCTTTTTGATGCGCCGGGACGTTCGGAGAAGCCATCAGATTTACTGTACCTCTCGGATATTAAGGTAGCCACGTTAAGACAGTTACTATCGCGATAGTAAAACAGTTCTTCTTGCCGAAAAAGAGAAAACCGACCATAGTTTATAAAAAACCATCAAGTAACATTCCCTTTATGCTGAAAACTCTCCCGATGCCTCTTTTTAACTGGCTTATGTTGCCAGGACAGAGGATGATTGTTTCGGCATCAAGGCATATCCCGTCATGCTACAAGTGGCTTGGATTGTGAAGAAATAACCAGGAGGTATTAATGTTAGCCGTGATCCCTATTTTTATTGTTGTGGCACTGATTATCGTCTTTTCCGGAGTCAAAATTGTTCCTCAAGGATTTCAGTGGACGGTGGAGCGCTTTGGTCGTTATACCAAAACGCTGATGCCCGGCTTAAATCTGGTGGTCCCCTTTATGGACCGCGTTGGCCGCAAAATTAATATGATGGAACAGGTTCTCGATATCCCTTCTCAGGAAGTTATCTCAAAAGATAACGCCAATGTCGCCATTGATGCCGTCTGCTTTATTCAGGTTATTGATGCGCCACGAGCAGCTTACGAAGTCAGTAACCTCGAACTGGCTATTATTAACCTGACCATGACCAATATTCGTACCGTACTCGGTTCCATGGAACTGGATGAAATGCTCTCTCAGCGTGACAACATCAACACCCGTCTGCTGCATATTGTCGATGAGGCCACCAACCCATGGGGGATTAAAATCACCCGTATCGAAATTCGCGATGTGCGTCCACCAGCAGAACTGATTGATGCGATGAATGCCCAGATGAAGGCCGAGCGTACGAAACGCGCCTATATTCTGGAAGCGGAAGGTATTCGTCAGGCAGAAATTGTCAAAGCAGAAGGTGAAAAGCAGTCGAAGATCCTGAAAGCCGAAGGTGAGCGGCAGTCAGCATTCTTAGAAGCAGAAGCCCGTGAGCGTAGTGCCGAAGCAGAAGCGCGAGCAACTCAAATGGTTTCTGAAGCGATTGCTAAAGGAGATATTCAGGCAATTAACTACTTTGTGGCCCAGAAATATACCGATGCGTTGCAAGAGATTGGTTCTGCCAATAACAGTAAAGTGATAATGATGCCGCTGGATGCAACTAGCCTGATGGGCTCCATCGCTGGCATTAGTGAACTGCTGGGTCAAAGTCAGGTTGAGCGTAAAAAATGATGAATGACCTTCTTGCCCAACCACATGTTTTCTGGCTGGCGCTAGGAGGCATATTGCTGGCGGCAGAAATGCTCGGCACTTCGGGTTATTTATTGTGGAGTGGCATCGCAGCAGTCGTGACGGGCCTGTTAGTCTGGGTCTTGCCACTGGGCTGGGAAGCGCAAGGCGTCTGCTTCGCCATTCTGACACTGATAGCCGTTTTTCTCTGGTGGCGCTGGCTAAATCGTCGTAAGCAGCCCCCTCAGGCTGAAGTTCTCAATCAACGAGGACAGCAGTTAGTGGGACGCAGGCTACGGCTGGAGTCTGCCCTGGTCAACGGTCGCGGCAATATTCGCATCGGTGACAGTAGCTGGCCGGTAGTGGCAGACAGTGACCTGCCTGCTGACAGCGAAGTCATTGTGGTGGCGGTCGAGGGTATCTTGCTAAAGATCCGCGCTAACTAATCTTTTTATGTTCACAGCCTGCCAGATTATCAATAATGGGGCAGGCTGCACCCTCATCCCCCGGACAGGCTTGTGTCAACGCCAGTAACTGCTGATGCATCTCCTGTAGTGCCTGAATATGCTGCTCTATTTCTGCTACCTTGTTCAGTGTTCGAGCTTTCACATCTGCGCTATGTCGTGTCGGATCGTTAAATAAATTTAGCAGTTCCTGACACTCTTCCAGATTAAAACCGACCTGACGTGCTTTGCTTAAGAAGATCAGCTCATCTAATTGTTTCTGACCATAGGTACGATAACCGTTATCCGCCCGGTAAGCCGCCGTAACCAGCCCCTTTTGTTCATAAAAACGAATCGCTTTGTTAGTAAGCCCGGTTTTTTTGGCCACTTCGCTAATATTCATTTTTTCCCCTTGACCTTGACCTTACTGGAAGGTTTAACCTTCACTATAGTTAGCTGAAGTTTTAATGAGGGTCAATACTTCCTTGCCCGTACCTTCCAACAGGAGTTTGCATATGTCACAGATAGTTGATCTGGATCTTGATGGTCTGACCTGCGGTCATTGCGTTAAACGCGTTAAAGAAAGCCTGGAAAAGCGTGCCGATGTTGAACACGCAGAAGTCACACAAACTCATGCCCGGGTAACCGGTAGTGCAACACCTGAAGCGCTGGTAGAAACAGTGAAAGAAGCGGGTTATGACGCCGAGGTGGCAAGCTTCCCAAAGTCTGATCCGCTGACAGAATCGTCAACTCCGTCGGAAGCCCTGACAGCGGATAGCTCTTCCCTTCCGGCAAGCAGTAATAAAATAGATGACAGTCAGCAGTTACTGATAGGTGGCATGAGTTGTGCCAGCTGCGTCTCCCGGGTACAAAATACCCTGGAAAAGGTGCCGGGAGTCAGCCAGGCACGGGTCAATCTGGCAGAACGCAGTGCCCTGGTGATGGGCACTGCAAGCGCCGAATCGCTAGTGCAAGCGGTTACCCATGCTGGCTACAGTGCAGAAATCATTGACGATGAGCAGGAACGGCGGGAACGTCAACAAGAGACAGCCGATGCCGCAGTGAAACGTTTTCGCTGGCAGGCTATCGCCGCCCTGCTGGTTGGGGTACCGGTTATGGTATGGGGAATGCTCGGAGACAATATGATGCTCTCCGCCAGCAACCACTATATCTGGCTGGCTATTGGTATTCTGACCCTGGCCGTGATGGTGTTCGCCGGGGGGCATTTCTATCGTAGCGCCTGGCGCAGTCTGATGAACAGGACGGCTACCATGGATACTCTGGTAGCGCTGGGCACCGGGGCTGCCTGGCTCTACTCAATCACCGTCAATATCTGGCCGCAATATTTCCCAATCGAAGCCCGGCATCTTTACTATGAAGCCAGCACCATGATTATTGGCCTGATCAATCTCGGTCATATGCTGGAACAGCGTGCCCGGCAGCGGTCATCAAAAGCGCTGGAACGCTTACTTGACCTAACCCCACCTACGGCACGGGTCGTCAGTCACGAAGGTGAAAAGACGCTCCCGCTGGCTGAAGTCACCGCTGGAATGATACTGCGTTTAACCACCGGAGACCGCGTTCCGGTAGACGGTAAGATAACTCAGGGTGAAGGATGGTTTGATGAAGCGATGCTGACAGGGGAACCTGTTCCATTACAGAAAGCACCAGGAGACACTATTCATGCAGGAACGGTAGTTCAGGATGGCAGTGTGCTGTTTGAAGCAACCGCAACCGGAAATCACACGACTCTGTCGCGTATTATTCGCATGGTACGTCAGGCACAAAGCAGTAAACCTGAAATCGGTCAGCTGGCAGATAAGATCTCAGCCATCTTTGTTCCGGTCGTGGTACTGATTGCGCTGTTTAGCGCCGCTATCTGGTACTTCTTTGGTCCGGCACCCCAAATTGTCTATACCCTGGTCATCGCCACCACAGTACTGATAATCGCTTGTCCTTGTGCCTTAGGGTTGGCGACACCGATGTCGATTATTTCAGGTGTGGGACGGGCAGCAGAGTTTGGGGTATTGGTGCGGGATGCGGACGCCTTACAGCGCTCCAGCACCCTGGATACTATCGTTTTTGATAAAACCGGTACCCTCACGGAAGGCAAACCTCAGGTCGTGGCCATAAAAACAGTGCCAGAGGTGGATGAAACCCAGGCTTTACAGCTGGCAGCCGCGCTGGAACAAGGCTCCAGCCATCCGCTAGCACGGGCCATTATCGAAAAAGCGAACCAGGCTCAGTTACCAGAAGTGAGTGCATTCCGCACCCTCAGAGGTCTGGGCGTCAGTGGTGAGGTTCAGGGACACAGTCTGTTACTGGGTAATAAAGCGCTACTGACAGACCAGGGGATTGATACGCTGGCATTTGACAGCAGTATTGAGGAGTACGGCCATCAAGGAACCACACCGGTACTACTGGCGATTGACGGTAAACCAGCGGCCTTGTTTGCCATTCGGGATCCACTACGTAGCGACAGTGTCAGCGCTCTGCAACGGCTGCATCGCCAGGGTTATCGTCTGGTAATGTTAACCGGTGACAATCCGATTACCGCCAATGCGATTGCCAGAGAGGCGGGTATCGACGAGGTCATTGCCGGTGTACTGCCCGATGGAAAATCGGCGGCCATTAAAGAGCTACAGCAGAAAGGACATCAGGTTGCCATGGTCGGTGATGGGATTAATGATGCTCCGGCGCTGGCTCAGGCTGATGTGGGTATCGCGATGGGTGGGGGTAGCGATGTGGCGATAGAAACCGCCGGGATCACCTTGATGCGTCACAGTCTGACAGGTGTTGCCGATGCGCTGGCTATCTCCAAAGCAACCCTGAGTAATATGAAGCAAAACTTACTCGGTGCTTTTGTCTATAACTCACTGGGGATACCGATTGCTGCCGGAGTACTTTATCCGCTAACCGGTACGTTGCTCAACCCTGTGGTCGCTGGGGCCGCTATGGCGCTCTCATCGATTACGGTCGTCAGTAACGCTAACCGATTATTACGTTTTAAACCAAAAGATTAAGTCATACAGAAGTCCCCAGAAGCAGATTCAACGCTGTTTCCGGGGCAAGCCATTATCGAGATAGTCTGAAAGATAAGGGTTCAAAAGGGAGGTATTTGCACCCTTCGAGGCTCGATAGTAGCATGGGTTTTTGCCGGGAATTTGCGACATGGGTTTATTTCAACGTCTTAGCTCAATATTTTCTCATCTGACGGCTACTGCATACCCATGGCCGGCTGTTGATATTCGCCTGCCTGGTCGGCAATATTTACATTTAGTCGGCAGTATTCATATGGGGACTCAGGATATGGCTCCCCTCCCCGCGCGGTTACTGAAAAAACTGCAACAAGCAGATGCCCTGATTGTCGAAGCTGATATCAGTGTCAGCGGGTCGCCATTTACTAAAATCACGCCTGAAGCACCCCTCGAAACACGCCTGACAGCGGAACATTATCAGCAGGTTATGGCCCTGTGTTCTGAGTTTTCCATTGCACCGGCCATAATTGATACCGCCCCGATGTGGCAAGTTGCCTTAATTCTGCAAACTCATCAAGCCCAGAAGCTGGGGCTGCGCGCTAACTATGGTATCGACTATCAGTTACTGGAAGCGGCACGTCAGAACGATATTGCCGTACAGGAACTGGAAGGCGTTCAAAATCAAGTCGAGCTGTTAACCGGCCTGCCCAACGGCGGAATGACTCTGCTTAGCGATACTCTGCACCACTGGCACACCAATGCACGCATGCTGCAAATTATGATTAGCTGGTGGCTGTCGACTTCCACGCCTAAAAACGATACCAGCCTGCCTGATACCTTCAGCGATGAACTGCATAATATTCTTATCACGCAACGTAACCAGCAATGGTGCACCTTTTTACAACAGCTACCGCCCGGTCATTATGTGGTAGCAGTCGGGGCGTTACATCTTTTTGGCGAAGGAAATGTGCCCGCATTATTAAAAGCAAAAGAGCCTTAACCTCATACACCCTAAATAATCTGAGCGGTTTATAGGCGCAAAGAGAAGACAGTCGATGAGCACAGGCATACTATGTGATTCGACTGTCTGAACACCAGCAACACCCAAGCAACTTGAAGTATGACGGTATATAAAGAAGGAAGCTATGACACCAGCAGTAAAACTCCTCGAAAAAAAAGGCATTGTATTTACTCTCCATGCCTATGATCACGACCCTCAGGAAACTGACTTTGGTGATGAGGTCGTGCGTAAGCTCGGCCTCAATGCCGAACAGGTATATAAAACACTCTTAGTGGCGATTAACGGTGATATGAAAACTCTGGCAGTCGCGGTGACACCCGTTGCCGGATTACTGGACTTAAAGAAAGTCGCCAAAGCACTGGGAACAAAAAAAGTTGAAATGGCGGACCCGATGGTCGCGCAACGTGTCACGGGGTATCTGGTAGGGGGAATCAGTCCGCTGGGACAAAAGAAACGCCTGCCAACAGTCATCGATGCGTCTGCACAAGAATTTGCCAGCATCTTTATTTCCGGGGGCAAGCGCGGACTGGATATCGAAATAGCAGCAAGCGACCTGGCAACACTGCTGACGGCGCAGTTTGCCGATGTCGCTCGCCGCGACTAGATCCTAAATGATTCGAGTTGCTTGCAGCCGCTAAGTAAATCCGGGCGATAAACATAGATAAACTATGTGATCCGACAGGATTTGCGAAAACAACACCCAAACAACTTGAAGTATGGCGAGTATAACATTACTGCCAGCTAACTTCACCTTTTGGCTGGTAGTGCTCACTATCCAGTGGTGAGTTCTTCTCTATATATTGCTTCAAAACTTCCGCATCGACAAAACCGGTATTCACATAACCCGGTTTTCCGGCAATCACTGGATAACCATCCCCGCCAGTACCATTAAAGTTCATCGTCGCCATTCGGTAGGTTTTTGCCGGATCAACTGGCTGTCCGTTGATTTTTAAATCCTGTAGTTTGCCGTCTTTAGAGACAAAGCTGACATTGGAGAACTGCGGGTAAGCGCCAGAGTCTGGGGTTTTCTGAGCAACCGCCGTCAGATAATCAACGACCTCTTTACCATTCATGTCGATATACACCACGATATTGCCAAATGGCTGTACTTTCAGCACATCTTTATAGGTAATTTCGCCCGGTTCAATCGAATCACGTATCCCACCGCCACTCATCACCGCAAAGTCAGCATGGGTGCGTGCCATTTGTGCCGCCAGAAGCAGGCGTCCCATATTGGTCTGCACAAAGCGCACTTTGCTGCGGTCTCCTTCAAAATGGCCATTAGTGCTACCCACAACCCCTTTCAGGGCAGCTTCACCTTTATCCTGGAAGGGGGTCAGCAGTGTCAGCATCTTCTCATCTTCAGGAATAGCGGTGGTGTAAAGTACGCGCTCACTTTTCCCGCTTGCATCGGTCACTTTATGTTTCAGATTAACCGGCAGCAACTGATAGTTAACCAGTTTCATGTCACCGTTGCGGAATTCATAGTCGGCGCGTCCGACATACTTACCCCACTCATGTGCCTGAACAATCCATGTTCCATTCTGACGGTCTGGAGTACAAGCTGTGCCAGGAACATAATCGGCTTGTTTTTGATTGTCCGACGCCATGCAAACTGGATTTTGTGAGTGACCACCCACAATCATAGTCAAAGCACCTTCTGGCAGGCTACGCGCCATTTCTACATCACCAGGTGCGTTAGAGCCATGATTGCCATTGTCATAATGCCCCATATGTGTCGCGGCAATGATCACATCCGGTTTTTCTGTTTTCTTCAGCTCTTCAATCAGCTTTCCGGCTTCCGCTGCGGGGGCTCGAAACTCAATATCGGTCAAAAATGCAGGGTTACCAATCTTCGCCGTGTCATCTGTCGTCAGGCCAATAACAGCAATTTTAACCCCTTGTGGGTCAAACATGGCATAAGGTTTAAACAGTCGCTCCCCGGTACTTTTCTGGTAGATATTGGCCGACAGCAATGGAAAGTTAGCCCACTTTTCCTGCTGACGCAGCACGCTCATGGGTTTATCGAACTCATGGTTACCAATCGCCATTGCGTCATAACCAATCATACTCATACCGCGGAAATCCGGTTCAGCATCCTGCAAGTCCGACTCAGGGACACCGGTATTAATATCACCGCCTGACAGTAACAGGACGCTACCGCCTTTCTCTGCGACTTCTTTACGCACGTTATCGACTAAGGTTTTCTGTGCCGACAGCCCATATTCACCATTTTCATTCTGCCAGAAGCGACCGTGGTGATCGTTAGTATGAAGAATGGTGATGTTATAGGTTTTATCTTTTTCCCATGCTAATCCCTGAAAACTGCTTAAGCTCAGAGCCGCCAGAAATGCAGTAGCCACCTTTTTCTTTAATAAGGCCATCGGAATCTCTCCAGAGTCATATCGCTTCCACAAATATTAGCCACAAAAATATTAGGAAGCGCACTATATCTTGATAAGCCACTTATCGTCGCGGATATTTATTGAGAACCATGGCATCAAGCGCGATTTATGATAGATTTTCCGATGAGAGCACTATTTTATTACTCTAAAATGAAAGAGCCTGATTTCCTGACAGACTGTCCATGTTGGCTGCTGATAACAGAATCCTTCCGGGCATCAATAGCCCTTTGAGCACCTCAATACATAACCATGCTAATTATGCCGCTTTATTCAATGAGCATGCACAGGTATGTTAGAGATAGCAGTGGGGGGAAATCACCTTATCTCTAGACCAAACCTCAATCATTTATGTGACCTCCGGGCAACAGAAAAATGATGTCATAATAATTAATATCGATAGGTTCTTAATGGCAAGCTCTGACAACACACTTCCGGGAAGCTCCCCGGCAAAAAAATCACGTACCGCCTTTGGTATTCTGGGCGCTATCAGCTTTTCGCATCTGCTGAACGATATGATTCAGTCACTGATTCTGGCTATCTATCCACTGCTTCAATCTGAATTTTCACTTTCATTTATGCAGATAGGCCTGATCACGCTGACCTTCCAGCTTACCTCATCGCTGTTTCAACCCCTGGTCGGTCACTATACCGATAAGCATCCACTCCCCTGGTCACTCCCTGTCGGAATGTGTTTTACCCTCAGTGGTTTGATTCTTCTGGCTGTGGCAGGAAACTTCACGGTTGTATTACTGGCGGCGGCATTAGTGGGAACCGGATCATCTATCTTCCATCCTGAGTCCTCAAGGGTCGCCCGTATGGCATCGGGTGGGCGTCATGGACTGGCCCAGTCTATTTTCCAGGTCGGTGGTAATTTTGGTAGTTCACTGGGGCCATTACTGGCCGCCCTGCTTATTGCCCCTTATGGACAGGGTAATGTAGCCTGGTTTGGTCTGGCTGCTTTACTGGCCATTGTTGTGCTATTACAAATCAGCCGCTGGTATGCCGCCCAGCACCGTATTGCTAAAAGCCGCCCGCCTGTCACTGTTATCAGCCCGCTCGGGCGTAATAAAGTGATACTGGCTATCTCCATTCTGCTGATACTGATATTCTCTAAGTACTTTTATATGGCCAGTATCAGTAGCTACTATACGTTCTATTTAATCGACAAATTCGGGTTATCGATACAAAATGCCCAAATTCACCTGTTTTCTTTTTTATTCGCCGTTGCGGCAGGGACAATGATAGGTGGGCCTGTCGGTGATAAAATAGGCAGAAAATATGTTATTTGGGGGTCAATTTTGGGTGTCGCCCCATTTACGTTATTATTACCTTATGCATCTCTCTACTGGACTGGGGTGCTTACTGTCATTATTGGCTTTATTCTGGCATCGGCATTTTCGGCTATTCTGGTCTATGCCCAGGAGCTACTACCAGGACGTATCGGTATGGTTTCAGGGCTCTTTTTTGGTTTTGCTTTTGGTATGGGAGGCCTGGGCGCTGCCGTATTAGGTGTAGTAGCTGACCATACCAGTATTGAATTAGTCTATAAAATTTGTGCATTTCTGCCATTGCTGGGGATTGTTACTATCTTCCTACCCAATATCCGTCAGAAGGCCTAATTTTCTGCCTGACCAAAATTTCACTTTGGCAGGCTTTCCCCCCCCAGGGACACGCTAATTCCCCTTGTTATAGCTATCTTAAACGCCAATTAGAGACTTTTTCTCCTCGAAAGTGTTTTTTTTTCAAATTTGTTTAAATTTTCATAAACGCTTTGAGTGAATTTGTCATAAACTATCATTAAGAATCTTGGATCACCTGCCAAACTAAAAGGAGACGGAATGCATCACGCTACACCGCTTATCACCACCATTGTTGGTGGACTAGTGCTTGCTTTTTTATTGGGTATGCTCGCCAACAGACTCCGTATCTCTCCACTGGTCGGTTATCTGTTAGCTGGCGTATTGTCTGGGCCTTTTACACCAGGCTTTGTTGCTGATGCTAAACTGGCGCCTGAACTTGCAGAATTAGGGGTTATTCTGTTGATGTTTGGCGTTGGCTTGCATTTTTCACTAAAAGACTTAATGGCGGTAAAGACCATTGCTATTCCCGGGGCTATTGCGCAGATCTCCGTCGCAACACTCCTGGGAATAGCACTCTCCGCAATGATGGGGTGGTCACTGGTGACCGGCATCGTATTTGGTCTCTCTTTATCGACAGCCAGTACCGTGGTACTACTCAGGGCACTTGAAGAACGACAACTCATAGATAGTCAGCGCGGGCAGATAGCGATTGGTTGGCTGATTGTTGAAGACCTGGTGATGGTTCTGACACTGGTACTGTTACCCGCTGTTGCCAATATGCTGGAAAAAGGTGATGTTGGATTTGTCTCTCTGAGTCTGGATATGGGCATTACTATTGGTAAGGTCGCCGCATTTATCGCGCTGATGCTGCTAGTAGGACGTCGTCTGGTACCCTGGATTCTGGCACGTAGTGCTGCCACAGGTTCACGCGAACTGTTCACCCTTTCGGTGCTGGCGATGGCGCTGGGAATAGCCTTTGGTGCCGTTGAACTGTTTGATGTCTCCTTTGCCCTTGGCGCATTCTTTGCCGGTATGGTGCTCAATGAGTCTGAGTTAAGCCACCGTGCAGCACACGATACCTTGCCGTTACGCGATGCATTTGCAGTCTTGTTCTTTGTTTCCGTGGGTATGTTGTTTGACCCGTCAATCTTGATAGAGGAACCACTGGCAGTCCTGGGAACCCTGATTATCATTATCTTTGGTAAATCTCTGGCTGCATTTTTCCTGGTGATACTGTTTGGTCACTCGAAACGAACCGCCTTAACAATTTCCACCAGCCTGGCGCAAATCGGTGAGTTCGCCTTTATTCTTGCGGGCTTGGGTATGGTACTGGGTCTGCTGCCGCAAACCGGGCAAAACTTGGTTCTGGCTGGCGCTATTCTGTCTATCATGCTGAACCCGGTTCTGTTTGTTATTCTGGAACGTTATCTGGATAAAACAGGAAGTCTGGATGAACAGACGTTTGAAGAAGCTATAGAAGACGAAAAACAGATCCCGGTCGATATCTGTAATCATGCTGTGTTGGTAGGCTTTGGCCGAGTAGGCCGTTTACTGACTGAAAAACTGATTGCTCAGGGAACGCCTGTGCTGGTGATTGAAATGTCACGTATCCGGGTTGATGAACTGCGTGAAAGAGGTATCAACGCGGTGCTGGGCAATGCGGCCAGCGAAGAGATCATGAATCTGGCGCACCTTGACTGTGCTCGCTGGTTATTACTGACTATTCCGAATGGTTATGAAGCCGGTGAGATTGTGACCGGTGCACGCGAGAAGTGCCCGGATATCGAAATTATTGCCAGAGCGCATTATGACGATGAGGTCGATTATATTACCGAGCGTGGTGCCAATCATGTGGTCATGGGTGAACGCGAGATAGCGAAAACCATGCTGGGCATGCTGCCAAAACCTCAGTCACAGCCTATAGCATCCTGATATTTCGACGGTCTTAATTAAAATAAAGGCGGGTCATATTGACCCGCCTTTATTATTTAGCGATCCCAGTAAGCCTCTTCCAGGCTATCTTCCCGCTCAGGCAACCCACGCATTAATCTTGGCGAGTGCTGATTAAGTACTTGATAGCTGACCCGGTTAGCATACTTACAGACCTGGGCCAGTGAAGAGTAAGTCAGCCAGTTATGCTGGTGCTTACTTGAGTTCGGGACATTATTACGATGATAGTTATTGGCTGTAATATCATGTAGCAGTGCTGCCAGCGCACCATCCCCTGCCCCATTGGTATTCATTATCTTCTCAGGTCCGCCCATATAAGGAGCGATATGCGAATACACTCGCAGAGGTTCCTGACAATCTTTCAAACGTTTAACGCGGCTGAATTCATACTGATTAAATTCCGCAATCACACCTGGCAACAAGGGGTGCTGTGTCGTACGTTTAGTGCTTTCTTCAGTATAGCCCGCCATATACAGCCCAGCCGGACCGGCGGTACAAAGCACCAAATCAACCCAGTCCAACGCTTTGTCAGAAGCCAGCAAAGGATCGCTCTCACCGGTAAGCGCCTCTCCCTCTTCTTCATTCATTGCCAGAATGGAGATATTATCGCGCAAAAATTTCTGCCACCATTCTGGGTTTTCAGCAATCACGAATTTAGTGCCAAGAGTCAGCACCACGGGAACATCGTGTTTTTTCGCCAGACTAATTGCACGCATTGTCGCTTCCACCATCGGCTCATCGGGTTTACAGCGAACTAAATAGGAAGTGAGTACTAACGCGGATGCACCCGCGATAACTTCTTCAGGGATACTGTCAGCACGCAGCTGATTCATATGCCCGGGACTAATAGCAAATGTCCGCTCTCCCTGCTCGCTGATCAGCGTGAAACAGCGTCCAATCGCTCCGGGAATACCCTGAAGATAATTGAGATCGGTACGGCTGGAGGTGTTACAAAGATAACGATAGGCGTAACTACCCACTTCAATATTGCTGCACATGACGCCCAGCAATACCGAGCGATCATCGGCCAGCACGGAGTAGTTATGCATGGTATTACCGATGGTTCCACCGGCAAACTGATGAGTGATCAGATTATTGCTGGTCAGCTCCTGATATAAAGCATCAGCAACATCGTCTTCAATGACCAGTGAATGCCCCAGACTGAGCCCATAGCGCTGAATAAAGTCATCGTCTACTTGTGCTTCAATATCCACCAGTGTCTGGTCAATACCGACGACCCAGGAGGTACTATTTTCAGCCTCAGACTGAGCTTGTTTCAGTAACGGATCGCGGGCGCTTACCGGGAAGTAATGTTTGGACTTTCGTTTACCGGGAAATTTCATGATGTTGTTTTTAAACAGACCAATAAGACAGAGAATGGTAGCACTCTCCGTCTCAGGATCCTATTTAACGAAAGCGTTCTGTCAGCGTCATCATCATTTTTATATGCTCAGGTGAGTCATTTAAGGCCGGAATATATTCATATTTCACTCCACCCGCTTCAATAAAGACCTCCCGATTCTCCACCACCATCTCTTCAAGCGTTTCCAGACAATCCGCAGAGAAGCCCGGACACATCACCTGAATATGTTTCACGCCTTTTTCTGCCAGCATTTTGAGGGTTTCATCGGTATAGGGCATCAACCAAGGCTCACGACCGAAACGTGACTGGTAACTCATCATTAATTTCTCTGGCGGCAGCCCGAGATGATTAAGTAAAGCATGGGTAGTATCACGGCAGCGCTGAGGATAATCATCCCCTTCATCCGCAAAACGCTGTGGAATACCGTGATAGGAAAGCAGCAAGATATCAGGCTCACCCTGTTCCGCAAAAGAGCGTTTTACCGAACTTGCCAGGGCCTCGATATAGGTCGGCTCGGTGGCATAATCACGAATAAAGGAGATAGACGGCAAGCTACGTGAATTCGCAAAAGCACGGCCCAGCGCATCCCAGACAGCGGCAACTGTCGAACAGGAGTATTGAGGGTACAACGGCAGTACGATGATATGGTTGACATGGTGTGTCAGCAGCTCATCAACGGCACTCTTTAAAGAGGGTTCACCGTAACTCATTCCCAGTGCCACGGGGGTGTCAGGCAATTGTTCAGCCAGGGCGTATTTCTGACGCTGACTGTAAACCAGCAACGGGGAACCTTCATCCATCCAGATAGACTGATAGAGTTTTGAGACTCGCCCCGAACGCAGTGGCAGAATAACGCCTCGCAGCAGCGGCCACCACAGGATACGCGGTACATCAACCACTCGACGATCGCTGAGAAACTGGCATAAGTAACGTCTGACAGCAGATGTAGTTGGCGCACTGGGCGTCCCCAGATTAGCCAGTAAGATACCTATTTTTTCCTGACTCATTATCATCCCTCATTATTCAATTGCCATGATTGTAGCGTAAATGGTCGTTTTACCCATCAATTACAACAACTGCCGAATTTTGGGCAAAAAAATACCAAGGTTTCCCTTGGTATTGTTATCCTTAACAAAAAATTAACCGAGGATTTTTTCCAGTTCTGCGCGAACGGCTTCAACTGTTTGTGTACCATCAATTTTTGCGTACTGGGTATTGCCAGCTTGCGCTTCTTGCTGATAGTAACCAATCAGTGGAGCAGTCAACTGATGATATTCAACCAGGCGTTTACGTACGGTTTCTTCCTGATCGTCTTTACGTGTCGTCAACTCTTCGCCAGTAACATCATCCACGCCGTCAACTTTCGGTGGATTGTGTTTGATATGATAAACACGACCAGACCCCGTATGAACACGACGACCAACGATACGATCAACGATAAGATCGTCCGGCACATCGAATTCAAGGACAAAATCAACATGAATACCGGCTTCTTTCATCGCATCAGCTTGCGGAATAGTACGTGGGAAGCCATCCAGCAAGAAACCGTTACGGCAATCTTCCTGCGCAATGCGTTCTTTCACCAGAGCAATAACCAGTTCATCCGTAACCAGTTTGCCTGCATCCATGATGCCTTTGGCAATAATACCCAGTTCTGAACCAGATTTGACCGCGGCACGTAACATATCACCGGTGGAAATTTGCGGTATACCGTATTTCCCCATAATGAATTGAGCCTGAGTCCCCTTACCTGCACCCGGAGCACCGAGCAGAATCATACGCATTGCGTAATTCCCCATACGTTTAAATATTGACACCCGTCATACTGCAAACTGCCAAGAAATGGCCTGAGTTTAGGCGCACTTAATCACATAATCAGTCTATGTTCATCGGCGTTTTTGGCTCTGAGCCAGGAAGCAACTTGAATAATTCAGGGTAAAGATAAAATTAGAAGCGAAAACCATACCACTAAAGGCGGTATCATCACAAGAAAGGCAGCATCTGACAGTGGGTTTAGATCCATTCATCTCTGCTGAATCGTTATCTTCTGGTCAAATATTCCCCTCCCTGACGGGAGAGGAATAAAAAAACAGCACTGTGCGTTAAGAAACCAATAGCTGGTTCATACGGCGAATGAACTGGTTCGGGTCTTCCAGTTGTCCGCGCTCAGCCAGTAAAGCCTGATCCATCAGCAACTCAACCCACTCACCAAAGGTGGCATCGTCCTGAGTCTCTGCCGCGCGTTTCACCAACGGATGATCCGGGTTCAGTTCAAAGATATATTTAACGTCAGGAACAGCCTGACCTGCCGCGGCAAACAGTTTTGCCATCTGAGTACTCATGTCATTACTGTCAGTGGTCACAATCGCAGGCGTATCTGTCAGACGGTGCGTGAGACGGACTTCTTTCACGCGTTCACCCAGCAGGGTTTTGACGCGGTCAACAAACGGCTCCAGTGCTTTTTCTGCTTCTTTCGCTTGTTCGGTTTCTTCGTCAGCCAGTTTTTCCAGCGACTCATCGGTTTTGCTGACTGACTGGAAGGATTTACCGTCGAACTCAGTCAGATAGCTCATCATCCACTCATCGATACGGTCAGAAAGCAGCAGGACTTCGATACCTTTCTTACGTAGCAATTCCAGATGTGGGCTGCTCTTCGCCGCCGCATAGCTGTCTGCGGTGATGTAGTAAATCTTTTCCTGACCTTCTTTCATGCGCGCGACATATTCTTGCAGCGACACAGTTTGCTCAGAAGAGTCGGTATGGGTGGTGGCAAAACGCAACAGTTTGGCAATCGCTTCTTGGTTCGCGTTATCTTCAGCAGGCCCTTCTTTCAACACCAGACCGAAGCTCTTCCAGAAGGTCTGGTATTTATCATTGTCATCTTTAGCCAGTTTATCCAGCATCTGCAACACACGTTTCGTTAACGCGCTACGCAGATTTTGTGTCACTCGGCTGTCTTGTAAAATTTCACGCGAGACGTTGAGCGGCAGATCGTTGGAATCGATTAATCCACGAACAAAGCGCAAGTAATTGGGCATAAACTGCTCGGCGTCATCCATGATAAATACGCGCTGTACATACAGTTTCAAACCATGTTTATAGTCGCGATTCCACATATCAAAGGGCGCATGAGAGGGGATATATAGCAGGCTGGTATATTCCTGTTTCCCTTCTACACGGTTGTGGCTCCAGATCAGTGGATCACTGAAATCGTGGGAAATATGCTTGTAGAATTCCTGGTACTCGTCATCGCTTATCTCTGACTTACTGCGGGTCCACAGAGCTTGTGCCTTGTTAATTTTTTCCCAGCTTACTACGGTTTCGCCGTCTTTTTCTTCCTGGTGTTCAATTTCTACTGGCAGAGCAATGTGGTCTGAGTATTTGCTGATGATAGAACGGACACGCCAGTCGTCAAGGAACTCATCTTCACCTTCACGCAGGTGTAAGGTAATTTCTGTTCCACGGTCAGCTTTAGTAATGTCCGCGACGGTATAGTCACCCTCACCGGTAGATTCCCAGAAGACACCTTCTTCTGCGCTGGCACCCGCAGCGCGGGTACGTACAGTGACTTTATCCGCCACGATAAACGCAGAATAGAATCCCACCCCAAACTGACCAATCAACTGGCTGTCTTTAGCCTGATCAGATCCCATCGATTCAAGGAATGATTTGGTGCCAGATTTAGCGATGGTGCCCAGATGGTCAATCACTTCATCGCGGGTCATACCGATGCCGTTATCAGCAATGGTCAGAGTGCGCTGCTCTTTATTGAAAGAAACGCGAACGTGTAGTTCACCTTCCCCTTCGTACAGACTGGTATCTGACAGTGCACGGAAACGTAATTTATCTGCCGCATCGGAGGCGTTGGAGATCAGTTCACGCAGGAAGATTTCTTTATTTGAATAAAGAGAGTGGATCATCAGATGCAGAAGTTGTTTTACTTCAGACTGGAAGCCGCGAGTCTCTTGTCCTTTCATGGTCATTGATACCTCAACAAAATCAAATGGGGTGTAGTACAAACGTTGAGGGAGATATGGTAACGATTTGTGCTTTTTCAAGCATACAACAACAAAAATCCTCTGTTCTTTGAACTGAACGACTAAAAAAATCGCTTTTAGCCTCCCATAGAAAGGAGAAAAATTGAGAGGCTTATCAAGGAGACGGCGCTAAATTTGAATTTTATGGCGTCCGAGCAGAGAGTGAGAAAGCGTGGTGCCGTCAACCATTTCCAGCTCGCCACCCACCGGAACACCATGGGCAATACGGCTGGCCTCAATGCCGTGATGTGAACATAATTCGGCAATATAATGCGCCGTGACCTCCCCTTCTACTGTTGGGTTGGTGGCGAGAATAATTTCTTTAATTTTCTCACTTTCCAGACGTTCTTCAAGGCGTCCCAGACCAATATCATTGGGGCCGATACCATCAATAGGTGACAAATGTCCCATCAGAACAAAATAACGTCCCGAAAACTGCCCGGTCTGTTCAATCGCATGAATATCGGCAGGCGTCTCTACCACACAAATCTGACCATTTTCCTGACGACGTGGATTGGCACAAATGGTGCAAATTTCCTGTTCAGTGAAGGTCCGACAATCAGCGCAGTGACCAATCTCTGACATCGCGCGCGTCAGTGCTTGTGCCAGCCGCATACCCCCGCTGCGATCGCGTTGTAATAAGGCAAAAGCCATACGCTGAGCGGACTTAGGGCCAACGCCGGGCAAGCAGCGCAATGATTCCATTAAAGCGGTAAGTAACGGGCTGGTTTGCATGGTTCAACTATCTAATAACAAAGTGGCCTCTAGCGTATCATCTGCCTCGCAGCCATAGCAAAAGATTAACGGGATTTCCCCCTCGTACTTAATTTATCGCTCAATCGCTCTAGAGATATACTCTTGTTTTAACAGGGCATAAACCTGTTCATCGCCCTATTTTTCATTAAAACGGTTCTTCTGGCGGAAGCAGGGTTACAGCGTAATACAAGAACCGCCATCATTATTTAGCGCTGCACTGATGACACTGGGTAATTGACTCGCTAATTGCTCTCCCAAGGTCGCTGAAAAGCAAAAAGCAGGAACCTGAGAGTTCCCGCTTTTAAATTATTGTTGAAGACCAGAGCATCTTCAGGGCAAATATCAGAATGGCATTTTAAAGCCAGGAGGCAGCTGCATACCGCTCGATACACCAGCCATTCTCTCTTTCTGTGCTTCACCGATGCGGCGTGCAGCATCATTGAATGCAGCAGCAACCAAGTCTTCGACCATTTCTTTGTCGTCTTCCATCAGGCTAGGATCAATTTCCACCCGACGGCAGTTGTGCGCACCATTGATGGTGACTTTAACCAGGCCCGCTCCAGACTCACCAGTGACTTCCATTTTGGCTATTTCTTCTTGAGCTTCAGCCATTTTTTCTTGCATCTGCTGGGCCTGCTTCATCAGGTTACCCAGACCGCCTTTTCCAAACATAATTATCTCTCTTTCGTCGGGCCATTGGTCGCGTTATGCGATTGTGGTTATCAGGGGTTTACACAATGCCGCCTGTAAAGCGACATATTAAACAGGGCGAATACTATCCTCATCCAGTACGGCATCAAAGAATCTTTTTATCGTTTGGATGTTGTTATCATTGTTCAATGATTCACGTGCTTGCTCAAGTTTTTCTTCATAAATAGCTTGGCGCCATTCTAACGGCGTACGCTGTGTCAGATTATCGTCTTCAATAATCGTTAATTCAACTGTCTCACCTTGCAACTGCATGAGTGCCTCGGTCAGCGCTTTTTGTGCACCTGTTGAGTTCAAATGCCTCAATGCTGGTCGCAGATGCAAACAGATTTGCGGCCCCTGCTGCTCTTTCCAGGCATTCAATGCCAGTTGCTGTACCAGCTTGGGAAGCTGTAACTTTTCAATTTCAGCCGACCAGCTATCTCGTAAAGCGGCTTCCTGAGCCAGCTTTAGCGCCAGTTCAGGCGTTTTTTCATGCTCCAGCGCTTTTTTTAACGCTTTAGGGGTCGCAACGGGTTCTGCAACCTCGTCACTGACCGCTTGTGATATCCAGCGATAGGCTTCTGGTTTCGCAACGACTGCGGGCTTTGATGAAACTGCTGATGCTGCAGAGGCCTGAATGCGTTCTGTCACTGATGCCAGGCGTTCTACCGCAGAAAGTTTCGCCGGCCGCGCGACTTGCGCAGCCGGCTCATTCTTTTTTGTTTTATCAGTTCCTTGCTGACGCAGGAGCTGATTACGAGCCTGAAGAATCTGGCTGGTGCTGTCCGAGAGCACTGGCCTTTCACGTACCACAGAAGTCGCTTGTGGAGCCGTGACGGGTACAGCACTCGATGCGGCGTGTGAAGGCGAATGACCGACAGCGGGTTGTGGCACATAGCGTTCTTCGGGTTCAGGTAACGGTTTCTGTGGATGGAATGCCAGAGCACGCAGCAACGTCATTTCCACTCCCATACGGCGATCCGGTGCCCAGGGAAGTTCTTTGCGACCAATTAACAGCGTCTGATAATAAAGTTGTAAATCCGCAGGCGGGATAGTCCGAGCCAGTTCACGCATTCGGACTTCAATCGCGGCCATATCGTTACCTAAAGCTGCCGGGGAGAGCTGTATCATTGCCAGTCGATGGAATAAAGAAGACATTTCAACGAGCAGGCTTTCCCACTCAACACCGCGAGAAGCAACCTCATTGAGCAAAGACATCACGAGCTGACCGTCAGCTTGCACAACCGCTTCTATCAGCGAGAATGCCTGACTATCATCCAATGTTCCTAGCATCGAGCTGACCGCAGCGGTAGTAACCTGACCGTCACCGCTCGCGATGGCCTGGTCTGTTAAGCTTAATGCATCACGTAAACTACCATCAGCCGCTCGAGCGAGTAATTGTATTGCACGGGTGTCATAGTCAATATTTTCTTTGCCAAGAACATATTCTAGTTGCTGTCCAATTTGGTCGACATCCAGCGCTTTAAGATGAAACTGCAAGCAGCGGGATAAGATCGTTACCGGCAATTTCTGTGGATCGGTGGTGGCCAGCAAGAATTTCACATGTGCAGGCGGTTCTTCCAGCGTTTTTAACAACGCATTGAAGCTATGGCGGGAAAGCATGTGAACTTCGTCAATCAGATAGACTTTAAAACGCCCTCTTGCGGGGGCGTACTGGACATTATCCAGCAGGTCACGGGTGTCTTCGACCTTCGTGCGCGAGGCGGCATCGATCTCTATCAGATCGACAAATCGCCCTTGCTCTATTTCACGACAGTTATCGCAGACACCACAAGGTGTCGCGGTGATGCCTGTTTCGCAATTCAGTCCTTTGGCCAGTAAACGGGCAATGGACGTTTTTCCGACCCCACGGGTGCCGGAAAAAAGATAGGCATGATGAATTCGTCCCAGCGTTAAACCATTCGCTAACGCGGTCAGGACATGTTGCTGACCAACAACATCAGCAAAAGTTTGTGGGCGCCATTTTCGGGCTAAGACCTGGTAGCTCATCTGGAATTCAGCTCTGATACGCGGGAAAGGGAATTCAAAGAAAGTTATGCTACCACAAGCCCTACCTGATGGGCGAATTTCGAAAAAAGATGATAAAACGCTGCTGTTGACTGCTCCCCGTCGCAAACGATGAGAATGGCCAATTCACAGAGTCCAGGCTAAGCCACATTGAGCGAGGCTTGGTGCGCTTAATCGGTCACTCGCTCAAAGGCGCTCTTCTACTCAACCCCATGCCGCCTCACAACGCCTGCGAACGTACGCTACAGACTCTGATACAGTATGTATGCCGTGACTGCACCCAAAAATAGGATGCCCAACTGAGTTAAGGTGGGGGTCTGAAGTAGAGCATGATTGCTTTCGTTTAAAGGCAGGGTAAAAAGTAGCACAGAAAAAAAGGATAACCACCATGAGCAAACAGTACAGCAAAGATCCAAAGCAAATTGAAAAACTCAATGAAATTCAGTTTAACGTCACGCAGAACAATGCCACAGAGCGTCCGTTCACAGGTGTTTACGATGACTATTTTGAGGAAGGACTCTATGTAGATATTGTTTCTGGTGAACCGCTATTTACTTCACTCGATAAATTTGACTCAGGCTGTGGCTGGCCAGCTTTTAGCCGGCCAGTGGATGACAACGTCCGTAATCTCAGCGACAAAAGTCACGGCATGATTCGTACTGAAGTCCGTTCTCGTCACGGAGACAGCCATTTGGGGCATGTCTTCCCGGACGGGCCACAGGAAACAGGCGGCCTGCGCTACTGCATCAACTCTGCAGCATTACGCTTTATTCCTAAAGCAGCGCTGGTAGCGGAAGGCTATAGCGATTACTTACCTTTATTTTATAAAGGAGAAAAAGCATGAAAACTGAAGTGGCAATTCTTGCCGGTGGTTGCTTTTGGGGGGTTCAGGAACTGCTGCGTAAGCTCGACGGAGTAACCAGTACAGAAGTCGGGTATACGGGGGGGCGTAATGACTCACCTACCTATAGCTATCATCCGAGCCATGCCGAGGCAATCAGGATAGAATTTTTACCCGATACCTTGAGCTACCGGGATCTGCTGAAGTATTTTTTCCAGATTCATAATCCGACGACACCTTTTCGTCAGGGCAATGATATCGGCTCCAGCTATCGTTCAGCCATTTTTTACTTATCAGAAACACAGAAAGCTGAGGCTGAAAAACTGATAGCAGAAATGGATGATTCAGGGATCTGGCCCGGCCCCGTGGTAACAGAGGTGAAAGCAGCCACACCATTCTGGTCTGCTGAGCCTGAGCATCAGGATTATTTGCAGAGAAATCCAAATGGCTACACCTGCCACTTTGAACGGAGTGACTGGCAGTTGCCCGCATAACCTGGTTGATATCTGTCAGGAAAGCCTCCTTACGGGAGGCTTTTAACATACTGGCAAAGAAGGAAAAATGAGAACTTTTCGTCTTTGTGATTAATGGCCTGGGAATGGCACCAGACTAAAGATATTAAGACCCATTTTCTCCAGGCGCTGTTCACCGCCAAGATCAAATAAATTGATAACAAAAGCGGCTTCGGTAACTTCGCCCCCGAGACGACGGATCAACTTAACAGTAGCCTCAATCGTTCCACCTGTTGCCAGTAAGTCATCAACTACCAAGACTTTATCGCCTGCTTTAATCGCATCAGTATGAATTTCCAGCTTGTCAGTGCCGTATTCTAACTCGTAGCTTTCTGACAGTGTTTCACGGGGTAATTTATTCGGTTTACGTACTGGAACAAATCCGACTCCCAGTCCAAGCGCAACAGGTGCGCCAAACAAGAAGCCACGAGCTTCAGTACCGACCACTTTAGTGATACCCGAATCTTTAAACTGGGACACTAACAGCTCAATACTGAGCGCGTAGGCTTTCGGATCTTCCAGCAAGCTGGTAACGTCACGGAATAAAATGCCCGGTTTGGGGTAGTCTTGGACGCTTTTAATACTGTTTTTGAGATACTCAAGCTGCTGCGCGGTCGCGGTCATCGATTTATGCCTGCTAAAAACATGATACTAGTCAGGGTACGCTTTCAGTTCATTATTGAACCCGGCTATTTTTAACCTGCCGTACCCATGCCCGAAAACGCTCGAATTTACTGCGTGACGGCAATAATTGCAACTTCGTTGGCGAAGGTTATTGCTTTTCATCTACTGCCGAGCTGTAAATTAAAGAATAGCATCCATTTTTCGCTATCGAATATAATCGGAGCGATTAAGAGAGGTTTCCAGGTGAACACCACGTCACTGTTACAAGTACTGCGTACGCGAATTGACGAACTGGCGGTAGCTATTGCGCCCATCTCCCTGCAACGCGCTTCGCAGGCCAGATTTGATAAAACGCTTTTTGCCACCCACAGCACACAGTTAAAGGATTATTTGCTGGAGGTTCGGGCGAATATGGATAAGCTTCAGCACAGTGTCGAACAGGCAAGAACGGACCAAGTCGCTTTTCTGGCTGAAAAGCTGGCTGGGCAGCTCGCCGCCCTGCAAAGAGAGTTGGCAACCAAAGGGCTGCGTAAAAGCGAACGGCAGCCACCTGCCGCGGAAAATTTTTATCAGAAGCTGGCCACACATCAGGATTATGAACGTCGTCTGCAAGCAATGATTAATGACAGAGAAAATCAGCATGCGCTTCAAACGACGCTGGCTGGCCAGCAGCAATTACAGCGTGAAATTCTGGCACTGGAAGGTCGATTACAACGTTGCAAACAGGCACTGACTCGACTGGAACGCATTATCGAACGTCAGGAACGGGGTCTGGGTTAAATTTTATTTGTTCGAGATAAACTGATGTCACTAGAAAATGCTGCGGATGAAATCAAATTAGCGGTCGATTTAATTATGCTGTTAGAACAACACGCTATCCCGACAGATACGGTGCTAAAAGCGCTGGAAATAGTTGAACAAGATTTTTTGCGTAAAAAAGAAAAAACCACCAGAGAACAAGGTACTGTTATTTGAGCAATAATCAGCCAAAAGCGTGACCGGACTGTTTTTTACATAATTTTACGGTTGGCTTTCGGCGCGCTGTTTTGTCTGGCGAAGTGTCGGACAAAACAGAAACATTTCCAACAAAATAGCAACATAATCCGCCGCGTTTTTATGTAGATCAAAGCTGTCCGGAGCTATCAGCCAGTTCTCGATCAAACCGGTGATATAACTACGCATCATGATAACAGCATGGGATAAACTAAGATTAACAGGAAGATACCCTGCATCAATACAACGTTGCAGGCTGGCTTCAATGCGTTCATTCCCTTCCATATAAAGAACGCGTCGAGCTTCCTGCAATACGGTAAGTTCACCAACAAATTCACATTTGTGAAAAATAATGTCTGTCATTAACCGTCGGCGCTTTTCTGAAACGGTCGCCTGTAGGATATAAATAAGTAATTCTCTGACGACAGAAAGTGGATCGTCCGGGTATTTTATCTGATACTCCATTTCTATATCGCTGATACTTGACTCTGTAAGTTTCCAGATTTCGTTAAACAACTCCGATTTATTTTTGAAATGCCAATAAATAGCTCCGCGCGTGACACCTGCCGCTTTTGCAATATCTGCAAGCGAAGTCGCGGATACGCCGTGTTGCGAGAATAGAATAATTGCCACGTCGAGGAGATGCTTTCGAGTTTCAAGCGCTTGCGCTTTAGTTTTTCGTGCCATATGTCAGTGAATATGTGAGTGTCAGATTTACATACATTTATGAATGTATGTAACATAGCACGACGAGAATATAAACACAGTAGTGGGATTGTGGGCATTTGCTCCATTGAAATAACGTTGAATTCGGACACTTGAGGTTTACATATGAACAAAAACAGGGGGTTTACGCCTCTGGCAGCCGTTCTGGTGCTTTCAGGCAGCTTAGCACTTACAGGATGTAACGAAACAGAAAGTCAACAAAGTGCGCCCCCTCCACCTGAAGTGGGTGTAGTGACTTTGAAAAGCGAACCTTTGCAAATCACCAATGAACTTCCGGGACGTACTAGCGCCTATCGTATTGCAGAAGTTCGTCCACAGGTAAGCGGCATCATTCTCAAACGTAACTTCACTGAAGGTAGCGATGTTCAGGCTGGTGTATCACTTTACCAAATCGATCCTGCGCCCTATCAGGCTGCTTACAATAGTGCGAATGGCGAACTGGCTAAAGCTCAAGCCAGTGCAAATATTGCCCAGCTCACCGTTAATCGCTATAAGAAGTTGCTCGGCACTCAGTACATCAGTCAGCAAGAGTACGATCAGGCTGTCGCTACTGCCCAGCAGGCTAATGCAACCGTCATCGCAGCTAAAGCCGCGCTTGAAAGTGCCCGCATTAATCTTGCTTATACCAAAATGACCTCTCCTATCAATGGTCGTACTGGTATGTCTACAGTGACTGAAGGTGCTCTGGTCACCAGTGGTCAGGCAAATGCATTAGTGACTGTTCAGCAAATAGACCCAATTTATGTTGATGTTACACAGTCCAGCAGTGAGTTTTTGCGTTTAAAGCAAGAACTGGCTGAAGGTAAGCTGAAACAAGAAAATGGCCAGGCTAAAGTTAAGCTGGTGACCAATGATGGAATGGCCTATCAGCAAGAAGGTACGCTGGAGTTTTCTGAAGTGACCGTCGACCCATCTACCGGCTCTATCACTTTGCGCGCCGTATTCCCTAACCCGGATAAATCCCTGTTGCCTGGTATGTTTGTTCGTGCCGAGCTTGAAGAGGGTATTAATCCGACGGCTATTCTGGTGCCACAACAAGGTGTGACTCGTACTCCTCGTGGTGACGCATCAGCAATGATTGTGGACAAAGATAACAAAGTTGCCGTCCGTCAGCTGACAACCGGTGCTGCTATTGGCAACAAATGGTTAGTGACTGAAGGATTACAAGATGGCGATCGTGTCATTGTCAGTGGTCTGCAGAAAATAAAGCCTGGCATTCAAGTTAATGCGCAGGAAGTTGCGGAGAGTGATGAAGGTCAACAGAATTCTGCGACCGGTGCGAAGTCTGAATAGTAGAAGTCTTAAGTTAAACAGGAGCCGTTAAAGTATGGCTAAGTTTTTTATCGATCGCCCTATTTTCGCCTGGGTTATCGCCATTATTGTTATGCTGGCGGGATTGCTTTCAATTTTAAAGCTACCCGTCGCGCAATATCCAACGATTGCGCCACCAGCTATAACTATCTCGGCTACCTATCCAGGTGCGGATGCAAAAACGGTACAGGATTCTGTCACCCAGGTCATAGAACAGAATATGAATGGCCTTGACGGCCTACTCTATATGTCTTCGGCCAGTGACTCTTCCGGTACAGTACAAATCACCTTAACTTTTGACGCTGATACCGATGCTGATATCGCACAAGTTCAGGTTCAGAACAAACTACAACTCGCTATGCCGCTACTTCCTCAGGAAGTTCAGCAGCAAGGTGTTAACGTAGGTAAGTCATCCAGTAGTTTCCTGATGGTTCTCGGTATGATCAGTACCGATGGCTCCATGCTTCAGGAAGATATTTCTGACTACCTCAGTGCCACAGTTAAAGATCCTATTAGTCGAACCAATGGCGTGGGTGACGTGCAACTGTTCGGTTCTCAGTACGCAATGCGTATCTGGCTGAACCCACATGCACTGAACAACTACAATCTGACACCAACTGATATCGTTACTGCACTTAAAGCACAGAACGCCCAGGTTGCAGCTGGTCAGTTAGGTGGTACACCTCCGGTTAAAGGCCAAGATTTAAACGCCTCAATCATCGCGCAGACACGTCTGACATCTGTCGATGAATTCAGCAAAATCCTGTTAAAAGTCAATGCTGATGGTTCTCGCGTATTGCTGCGTGATGTAGCAAAAGTTGAACTGGGCGCTGAAAACTATGACATTATTGCGCGCTATAACGGTAAACCAGCATCAGGACTCGGCATTCAACTGGCAACCGGTGCGAATGCGCTGGAAACCGCTCAAGCCGTCCGTGAGACGGTAGAGAAACTGAAACCCTTCTTCCCTGCTGGATTAGAAGTCGTTTACCCGTATGACACCACTCCGTTCGTTAAGATCTCTATTGATGAAGTAGTGAAAACACTGCTGGAGGCGATTTTACTGGTATTCCTGGTCATGTATCTGTTCTTACAGAACTTCCGGGCAACATTGATTCCAACCATTGCGGTTCCGGTTGTTATTCTTGGTACTTTCGCCGTTCTTGCCATGTTTGGCTATTCGATAAACACCCTCACGATGTTCGGGTTGGTGCTTGCGATAGGCTTGCTGGTGGATGATGCCATCGTCGTCGTTGAGAACGTCGAACGTGTAATGGTTGAAGAGGGCCTGTCACCGAAAGAAGCTACCCGTAAATCGATGGGACAGATCCAGGGAGCTCTGGTCGGTATCGCCCTTGTTCTGTCAGCGGTATTTGTACCGATGGCCTTCTTTGGTGGTTCAACCGGTGCTATCTATCGTCAGTTCTCGATAACTATCGTATCGGCGATGATCCTTTCTGTTCTGGTGGCTATGATCCTGACCCCGGCACTGTGTGCGACTATGCTGAAACCTCTTCAGCCGGGTCATGAACACAAGAAAGGCTTCTTCGGCTGGTTCAACAACATGTTCGAGAAGTGCACACATCACTATACCGACAGCGTTGCCAGAATTCTGCGCAGTACGGGTCGTTATTTAGTGCTGTATGTGGTGTTGGTTGCCGGCATGGCACTGATGTTTGTCCGCTTACCAAGCTCCTTCTTACCTGAAGAAGATCAGGGCGTACTGTTGTCGGCGGCACAGCTTCCTTCTGGCGCAACTCAGCAACAGACTCAGAAAGTACTTGATGATATAAACAACTACTATTTGACCAAAGAAAAAGACAACGTTGACTCCGTATTTACGGTTAACGGCTTTGGTTTCTCGGGTCGCGGACAAAACGTGGGTCTGGCATTTATCTCACTGAAAAACTGGGATGAACGTAAAGGCGAGGAAAATAGAGTTCCTGCAATTGTTCAACGTGCGAATATTGCGTTGTCGAAAATTCGCCAGGCAATGGTCTTTGCCTTTAACTTACCAGCAATTGTTGAACTGGGTACCGCAACCGGTTTTGACTTCGAGTTAATCGACCAGGCAAACCTCGGCCATGAGCAACTGACTCAAGCACGTAACCAGCTACTGGGTATGGCTGCTGAGCATCCTGACTTATTAGTCGGTATGCGTCCGAATGGTCTGGAAGATACAGCGCAGTTCAAAATTGAAGTTGATCAGGAAAAAGCACAAGCATTAGGTGTTTCTATCACTGACATTAACACCACTCTCAGCTCGGCCTGGGGGGGAAATTATGTTAATGACTTCATCGACCGTGGTCGTGTGAAACGCGTTTATGTTATGGCTGATGCACCTTATCGTATGCTGCCGTCAGATATCGATAAATGGTACGTACGCAGTTCTTCTGGTCAGATGGTTCCATTCTCAGAATTCACCAGTTCACGCTGGGAGTATGGCTCACCGCGTCTGGAGCGTTATAACGGTCTTCCATCGATGGAAATTCTCGGTCAGGCAGCACCAGGTAAGAGTACCGGTGAAGCCATGCTGATGATGGAAGAGCTGGCCGCCAAGCTACCAGCCGGAATTGGTTACGACTGGACGGGTATGTCTTATCAGGAACGGCTGTCGGGTAACCAGGCTCCGGCCCTGTATGCTATCTCGCTGATTGTCGTCTTCTTATGTCTGGCAGCCTTATACGAAAGTTGGTCGATACCCTTCTCCGTTATGCTGGTGGTTCCACTCGGGGTATTTGGTGCCCTGGCAGCCACTATGTTGCGCGGTCTGACTAATGACGTTTACTTCCAGGTGGGTCTCCTCACAACCATTGGCTTGTCGGCGAAGAATGCGATACTTATCGTAGAATTCGCCAAAGACTTAATGGAGAAAGAAGGAAAAGGTCTGGTTGAAGCCACACTCGACTCTGTTCGTATGCGTCTGCGCCCGATTCTGATGACATCTCTGGCGTTTATGCTTGGTATCATGCCGCTGGTTCTCAGCTCTGGTGCTGGCAGTGGTGCACAGAATGCTGTAGGTACAGGTGTACTGGGTGGGATGGTCACTGCAACGACCCTCGCCATCTTCTTTGTACCATTATTCTTTGTCGTCATTCGTCGTCGCTTTAGCCGTAAAAGCGAAGATATTGAACACGCGCACCCTGTTGAACATAAAAACTAACTAACGCAAAGGCCGTAGAGAACCTACGGCCTTAAGCTTCTGATTGAGAGGGGAAACCAGAATTAAATGATCGTTTATTTATTATTGAATATTATTCAATAATAAATAAACCACTCACTATTTTAAGGTGAATGGACGCTTCAGCGCTTTATTTCTCCCTTCTGTTTTGTAATAATAACTCTGCTGATATCACAATTTATTAAAATTTTTAATCTACATAAATCTAACTACTAGTCTTGATAAAAATTGTACACTCCTTAATTCGCCCTCGTTATTACTACGCTAGCTTCAGGAACATTCTTAACAATGTATTCAGTACCAATAACTCAAAAAGCGAGCAAAAAACAACCAAAAAAATAACTGCTTTTAGCATTAGATGCCTCGTCAATCATCTTTAATAATTATTTGTAAGTTTAAGTTAACGTTAATATCAAAGAGTTAATTAACGTGCTTAGCTGTTCCTTGTTAGCTATACATCTTTCTTTTCTTTCCTCACACCATGAAATCTTATCGTTATTGCTTTATAATGAATCGGCATGTAATAATCACAACCACAGTTCTTCACCTGTTTAGGTTTTGTCCACTCCAACGGATTACGTTTATTGTTGTTGTCGATAAAAGGGGCTGTTATATGGATGAGTATTCACCAAAGCGGCATGATATTGCACAATTGAAGTTCCTATGTGAGAGTTTGCAGCGAGAATGCTTGCTCAATCTCGATGGCAGCAATCACGGCTGGGTTAATGACCCGACATCTGTGACTCACTTGCAATTAAATGAATTGATTGAGCACATCGCTGCATTCGCGCTTAATTATAAAATTAAGTACATTGATGACAGTAAGCTTATTGAACTCGTTGATGAATACCTCGATGATAGTTTTATGCTGTTCAGTAACTACAGTATAAGTGGACAGGATCTCCAAAAGTGGCAAGGTTCGGAGCATCGACTGTTCCAAAGCCTCATTAATGAGGATCATGATAAACTCTGTGAACATTTCGTTAGAAAAAAATATTAAAAATACTTAAGGCTAATTTATGACAGATAAACCTTTAACTAAAATTGATTATTTGATGCGCTTGCGGCGATGCCAGACAATTGACACGCTGGAGCGTGTGATTGAAAAAAATAAATACGAATTATCGGATAATGAACTAGCAGTGTTCTATTCTGCTGCTGACCACCGTCTTGCTGAGCTAACGATGAATAAGCTTTACGATAAAATCCCAGCTTCAGTATGGAAATTCATTCGCTAATTTATCCCCCCGGTTCGGATGAATTAGTAGTATCATATTTCCCTGTAACTCTTCCCTGATTTTAGATGCTAACGTCTCAATGCGGTAAGTGATTGTTTTAAATCAATATGACCTGTAAAAATGCTATTCACTTCATGCGCTGGTCCCAGGTCTGGGCTACGAAAAGCAGAATGGCATTAGGTGATAATCCAGGATTAATGACAAAAGGCGTCTTCCCAGGGAGATGCTGCAACTGTTATGGTTTTTTTTAGTCTTTCTGTTACTTTCTTGCCCGGCATGAGCTTCTTAAAATAGTGTTGTCCTATATCTGACTCGAACAGCTCTGAACATTAAAAGGCTTACCATGAATGAAATCCAACGCCTGCTGACCAACACCATTGAAAAATTAAACGTCACTGAGAAGCGTGATAACAAACCACGCTTTAGTATCAGTTTTATTCGTAAGCATCCGGCCCTGTTTATCGGTATGTATATCGGGCTGTTTGCAACATTATGGGTAATGATGGCCTCAGAGACTCTGGCTGATGAAGCCTGGTTACTGATTGTTCTGTTTGCCGTGTTGAATGTATTTTTCTTTTTTGATGTTAACCCGCGCTATCGCTACAGCGATATTGATGTCCTTGATTTGCGGGTCTGTTACAACGGTGAGTGGTATAACACGCGCAATGTACCCACCACCTTGATTAACGATATTTTGCATTCCCCTCTGGTCGATGATGAACAGAAATCCTTACTGAACACCATGCTGGACCGAAAAGGGGAGTTATCATTTTATGATGTGTATTCATTAACTCGCCAATAATCCGTTGCCAGTCGTTAGCAATCAGCGACGCTTTTTCCTTCCCTGAACAGCTTTAAAACGCGGGTTGGATTTACAAATAACATAAAGTCGCCCCTTACGTCTGACTATCTGACAATCGGGGTGACGTTTTTTTGCACTACGCAAAGAATTTAATACCTGCATGATTTAGTCCTTTTTCCCACCAAAGAAATGACCAAAGCGTTGCTGGGATCGTGCCGGCCCGCCTTCATTGGTATAAACCTTCTGTTTACCGGTGTAATGCGGATGTGATGAAGATGACACCTCAATCGTCACATACGGATAGCTCACACCTTCAAGTTCAATCGTTCTTTTTGTTTTAATCGTCGAACCCATTTTGAAATATTCATTAACGCTGGTGTCATGAAACATTACGGTGCGATAGTCCGGATGGATGCCATGCTGCATAATTGCCCCTCCTTAATGCTATAGTATAACATTACCTTAAAGTGACTTGACCCGAAAAGCAAGCCTCCAGGTACTGTTCCTATGTCATCGATTCCCCGTCATATTAATTAAAGCCCCCCTCCCCCTAATACCGGGCACCTTAAGTGAGCGGCATTAGCCCGTAGCCCCGTTTAATTTACAAATCTGGTAATGCCCATGAAAAGCTAATTTTCTATCTGCATCATCCGTTTGATGAAAACGGGGGCATGCCACAAGCGAGGATATGGTGCACTGGACTGCACAGCCGATTGTTCTGGCAGCAGGATAGAATGGAAGATGCTGATTGACGATCGTGATGCTAACGTGTTTCTGGCGAATTTAATAACCACAGACAATCTGATTCAGGCATCAGACTGTCTGTCGGGGTACACTACATGTTCGCAAAGGGTTATGGCAGAGATTCGACTTTCTCAATAGCCCTCAATAATACTTCGGGAGAAAGTGTGATCGGTAAAGCATGAATCGACTCCCCCGGCTGTAACGCACGGGTGATCACTTGATTCAGTTGTTCTGTCTGGTGAATGTCCACATCCAGTTGCGCCAGTTTGGTTGGCAGATGAAAACGGGCAAAAGCCTGGGTGAGCTGTTGCAAGACATCATCCTGACCCAGCAGGGCACTTTGCACCAGAATACCATAAGCCACTTTTGTGCCATGCAGAAAACGGTCAGTCTGTGGCAAGGTCGTCAAGCCATTATGTATCGCATGGGCTGCCGCTACACGGGTATAACGCTCTCCAAGACCGCCCACCATACCGCCACCTGCAATAATGGCATCGACAACATCAAGAAACTTCTGGCTGAGCAGACCATTCGCACTGTCCTCCAGCGCCTGCTCGCTGCTTTCCAGCAACACGTCCCGTATGCTCTGTGCTGCACTGATCCCTAGCCGTACTGTTAACGGAAGATTTTCGGGCTGCGGACTAAGCACCACGGCTTCATACCATTTTGCCAGGGTGTCGCCAATACCCGCCAGCAAGTACTCAGCCGGGGCGTGCAGAATAATTTCAGGCTCTACCAGGACCAGATGGTTAGCATCGTTAAAGATTTCATAACCTAGAGCCTGTCCGGCATCGTTGTACCAGACTGACAGTGGTGTCCAGGCAGCACAGGTTGCCGCAATGGTGGGAATGGCCACCAGCGGAGCCTTCACTCTTTTGGCAACGGCTTTTACGGTATCCAGCAGTGCACCACCCCCAATGCCAATCACTACCTGACTGTCCCCTGCCTCAGCAACCAGGCGCTGAACATCATTTTCGCTACAGTGACCACGAAACAGAATATGTTTCGCCCCAGGCAGAGTGAAAGCCGCAGGCAGAAACCGTTTTGCTGCCGCCAAGGCCCGTTCACCGTAAATCCATACCGCCTGGTTCAGTTGTTCTTCAGAATAAAACTCACTCAGACGGGAAAGACTCCCCGAATGAGAGAAATAATTAGCAGGGCCGGTAACAACACGGATGGCGGTGCTGGACATAATTTATTTCCTTTACATGTTGTTGTCGCAGAAACGATTGTTCCCAATATATGTCCAGACTTCTGGACGTCTAATAATATTTGGTTTTATCTTATGCTTTTTCACTCATTGCACGCAACACGGAAGACCGTTAAAAATTTGAATCAGTTTAATATTTCAAAAGCAGGTCCAAGTATGAACCCACCAGACCGTCTTGAAATGCGTGATATTTCTATTGCCTTCGCTGGCTTCAATGCTCTGACACAAGTGGGCTTTCAGCTCGAGGGGGGATCGACTCATGCCCTGACAGGTGCGAACGGTGCCGGAAAGTCGACGCTGATGGCAGTGCTTTCCGGGGCCCATAATCATTATCAGGGACAGATTCTGATTAATGGCGAAGAAGTCAATATCCGTACCCCGCGTGACGCCAAGCTCGCCGGGATCCATCTGGTTCAGCAGGAGGTAGATGTTGCCTTAGTTCCGGGTCTGAGTGTGGCAGAAAATATCATGCTCGATAAGCTGGCAGAATCAGGCCATGTTTATCGCTGGAAAGAGATTTATCAGCAGGCTCGCGCAGCGCTGGCACCACTGGAAGTCAATATTGATATTCGTAAACGAATTGAGCAGTGCGGGCTTGCTGAGAAACAACAAATTCTGCTGGCACGAGCCCTGTCTCATCACTGCCGTTTTCTGATCCTCGATGAGCCGACAGCACCGCTTGACGCTCAGGAAAGTGAACATCTTTTTAAGGTGGTCAGGAGCCTTCAGCAACAAGGCATCGGGGTGGTCTTTATTTCACACCGTATCCATGAACTGAAAGCGATTTGTGACCAGATGACAGTGCTGCGTGATGGCAAATTTATCTGTAGTGAAGCCATGGCACAGCTGAGTGGTGAGCAAATCGTGGAAAAAATGCTCGGCCATCATCTGGAAGATATTTATCCTCCGCACCGACCTCCCGTGGCAGATATTCCACTACTACAAGTCACCGGCCTGCATGATGCGGCCCTGCTACGCAATATTTCATTACGTCTCCGTAAAGGAGAGATCCTCGGTATTGCCGGACTGGCCGGTGCGGGTAAGACCGAATTATGCAAAGCCTTATTTGGAGCGACCCAGAGCCAGCTGGAAAGCGGAGAACTACAGGGGCAATCTTGGCGTCCAAAAAACCCTGCTGACTCCGTCAGCCGAGGTGTCGTGCTGGTGCCTGAAGAACGCCGTAAAGAAGGTATTTTTATCGACGAATCCCTGACCATGAATCTGGCGGTCAGCGCTGATAACCAGTTCTCACGCTTGGGCTTTTTTAATCACCGTAAGGCACAAGGCTGGGCACAAGAAGTGATTAAACGCCTGGCCATTCGAACCCTTGGCCCGGCTCAGACCTTAAGACGACTGTCTGGTGGTAATCAGCAAAAGGTCGCTATCGGGAAATGGCTACGTAATGAAGCTGAAGTGCTGATTTTTGATGAGCCGACTAAAGGCGTCGATATCAAAGCCAAAACCGATTTATTTGTCTTAATCGATCAGCTAGCACGGCAAGGCAAAGGGGTGATTTACGCCTCTGGCGAATTTGCTGAGCTCGTCGGCCTGTGCGACAGAATTTGCGTTCTGTGGGACGGAAAGATAGTGGCAGAACTGGATGGCCATCAGGCAACCGAAGAAACCCTTTTATATTACTCCACTGGAGGAGCACCTGCGTGAGTCATAACGCCCCCCTGAAAGCCACTTTATCTGGCCGCCATCAGTTCTTTGAGTTTCTCTATAAATGGGGAATGCTGATTACTGTCGTGGCACTGATTGCCCTGTTCGGAATTGCTTCTGACAGTTTTCTCGAACTGAACAATATCATCAATATTTTACGCTCGATTGCGATAGTGACGGTTATTGCTATTGGCGTCTCTATTTCACTGACCGTGGGCGGCTTTGATTTATCCGTCGGCTCGACAGCCTCGCTGGCCAATGCGCTGGTGATTTCACTGTTTGTCTGGCACGGCTTCGGCACGACCGAGGCAATTATCGTGACGTTACTGCTCTGTACTCTGGTGGGGCTGTTTAATGCCTTCCTTATCGTCGTGCTGAAAATTCCCGATATGCTCGCCACACTCGCCAGCCTGTTTGTTATCCAGGGTGTCGCCATGACCTACAGCTATGGCGGCTCAATTACCGCCAATATGATGCTACCTGATGGCGAAATGGCAGAAGGGGTTATTCCGGCCAGTTTCTCATTACTCGGTCAGGTCCCCACTATCGTTATCATTATGCTGGTCGTCACGCTGGTGGCCCAGCTGGGACTGTCATTAACGAAATATGGCCGCCGGATGTATGCCATTGGCGGTAATCCACAGGCCGCGAGACTGTCAGGTATTCGTACCACCCGCTATCGTGTCGCAGCTTATGTGCTGGCCTCTTTACTGGCAGGTCTTGGCGGTATTTTACTGGCTTCACGTATTGGTTCTTCTCAGGTTAACGCCGGAAGCGGTTACCTGATGGATGCGGTTGCCGCTGCATGGATTGGTTTCTCTCTGGCTGGCTCCGGCAAGCCAAATGCACTGGGTACTCTGGTCGGTGCCATCATTCTTGGCGTATTACAGAACGGGCTGGTGATGTTATCGGTTCCTTACTATGCCATGGACATTATTAAAGGTCTGGTGCTAGCAGCAGCCCTGGCCATCACTTATATCCAACAACGACGCTAACAGGACATCACGATGAAAAAAATAACTGCTCCATTACTGGCGCTAAGCCTACTTGCTGCTTTGCCCGTCGGGGCCGCCGTTGTCGCACCTGTGCCGGATAAAATTGCTCAGCATGACGGACCGATTCGCATTGCAGTGATCCGCAATCTCGGCTCTGATGACAACACCACTCAGTTTGTTTCCGGTGCGGTACAACAAGGTAAAAAACTGGGCTTTAAAGTGAGTACTTTTCTGAGTAACGGTGACGATGCCCGTTTCCAGGATTTTATTAATCAGGCGATTAGCCAGAAATATGACGGTATTATCCTGTCCCAGGGCCGCAGCCCTTACTCGACTGAACTGATTAAAAAAGCGATTGATGCCGGAATAGCCGTATCGGTATTTGATACCGCAGTTGAAGGCCCTATCCCGGGAGTCACTGTCACTCAGCAAGACGATGCCTCTCTGACTCATCTCTCTTTTGGTCAGCTAGTAGAAGACTTTAATGGCAAGGCGAATATCGTCAAACTCTGGGTGGCGGGTTTTCCGCCAATGGACAGACGTCAGGTCGCCTATCAGGAGCTGCTAAAAGCCAATCCAGGCATTGTTGAACTGGAGTCAATTGGCGCTGTTTCTTCTGATGTTCAGGGTGATACCGCCAATAAAGTCGGTGCTATCCTGGCTAAATATCCGAAAGGCAAAATTGATGCTATCTGGGGCACCTGGGATGCCTTCAGTCAGGGAGCTTATAAAGCGCTGCAAGAGAACGGTCGTAACGAGATTAAACTCTATAGCATTGATATTTCCAACCAGGATTTACAGTTAATGCGTGAAGCCAATAGCCCATGGAAAGTCAGTGTGGCGGTTGATCCTAAGCTGATTGGTGCCACCAATGTGCGTCTGTTGGCAAAGAAAATTGCCGGGGAACCCACACCGGATATCTACGACTTTAAAGCCGCAATAATTCCACAAGCACTGCTGGTCAGTCAGACAGAACCGGTTAACGTAGCGAGCCTGGGAAAAATTATTCCAGGCTGGGGCCAGACAGATGATTTTGTTGCCCCATGGTTTGCAACCCTGGAAGCTAAAAACAAATAACACCGTAAATCCATTATTTGATTATCGCTATGACAGACCAAGGGGAAATAATGAAGTTTATTTCCCCTTTTACCCATCATTGACAGGAGCAAGTCATGGGCTTACCACAACCCGAATACAGCCACAATATGCGCCTGATTGGTCACAGTGATCAAGGCGGAAAGCCAGACGGTGTCCAGGTTATGGTACATCGCGGTTATGCCTATATTGGTCATATGGTATCGCAGGGATTTTCGATTGTTGATGTCCGGGATCCCAGCAAACCCAAGGCCGCTGGTTTTGTTCCTGCCCCTCCAGGAACCTGGAATATTCATCTGCAAACGCATGATGACTTGTTACTGGTTATCAATGCCCGCGACCTGTTTGCCGATACTCTCTTTGCTGATGAAAAGGTCTATTACACGCGCTCAATCGGTGAAACCGTCGGTGATATTAAGGATAAGGGCTGGAGTGCCGGACTGCGAATTTTTGATATATCGACGCCGGATAGGCCACGCGAAATCAGCTTTCTGTCATTGAGCGGCATCGGTATTCATCGCTGCTGGTACGTGGGTGGACGCTGGGCCTATGTCTCTGCCCTCATCGACGGTTTCAGTGATTATATTTTCCTGACTATCGATCTCGCCGATCCCCGCGATCCTAAAGTTGCCGGGAACTGGTGGCTGCCGGGTATGCATACTGCCGCAGGTGAGACGCCTTCCTGGCAGGAAGGTAAACGTTATGCTCTGCACCATGCCATTATCAGCGGTGATACCGCCTACGCCAGCTGGCGTGATGGTGGACTCACATTGCTGAATATCAGCGATCGCAGCCAGCCTGAGCTTATCAGCCATAAAAACTGGAGTCCGCCATTTGGTGGTGGGACACATACGGCTTTACCATTACCGGACAGGGATTTACTGGTGGTGCTGGACGAAGCGGTACTGGATAGCCAAGAAGACGGAGAGAAGCTGATTTGGTTGTTTGATATTCGCGAACCGAGCAATCCGGTGAGTATCTCGACCTTCCCGCAGCCAAATGAAACGAATTATATTGCTAAAGGGGCGCATTTTGGTCCACATAATCTGCATGAGAACAGACCCGGCAGCTTTATCAGCTCAACGTTAATTTTTGCCACTTATCAGAATGCGGGAGTACGGGCCTATGATATATCCAACCCTTACCGCCCGATTGAGACTGGCGCACTGGTTCCCGCGGCACCGGAGAAAATGATGGATACCCGTCCGGGACGGCCACAAATCATTCAGTCCTGCGATGTGTTTGTTGATGCCCAGGGCATTATCTACAGCACCGATTATAACGGCGGCTTATCGATTATTGAGTATCTGGGTTAACAAGACAGGCCCTCTAACAAAGAGGGCCTGTCGTCTTAGCTTTTCTGACGAACCCGGGCAATAAACTCATCCACAGAATTTATCTGCCCGGCAATCAAAATCAAAAATCGGCCTAACGCTATCGCTGTGCTGACACAAGCCAGGCGCATCTCTTCATCCTGTATCGTCTCCAGATCAGCGACATGTGACAGACCTACGGTGCGGCGAATCAGCTCGGTACCACAAAAACCCACGGCATCAGTCCAGACTTTCTCTAAGAACTGTTCAGCATAACCTGGTGTGGCCAGTGCACTGTCATGAGTATTATTCCGTGCCAGGGTAATAAAGCGCTCGGCAAAGGTAAACCACAGTACGCGAATATCGTCTAAGCGCTGTTCGCGGTAACTGGCTGCATCACGCGGACCAAAATGGCCTGGTAAAGCGCAGTAGTTCAGTAACAGATTGCCAATGGCTGTGCCAATATCAAAACCTACCGGGCCGACGTAGCCAAATTCAGCATCAATCACTTTCAGGCTGCCTTTAGCGACAAAAATAGAGCCGCTGTGAATATCGCCATGTAACAGTGCCTCTGCCTGGGTCAGAAAGCGGTGTTTCAACTGCGCGACGGCCAGTTTTAAAGCATTATCAGTACGTAAGGCCGAAACCTGTTGCTCCAGTGCAGCAGGATAGTTATTACGCTCATGCTGCTGATAGGGATCATTAAAGAACAGATCTTCGGTTATCTCACACATTTCTGGATTGATAAAACGCGCAACCAGCGCTTTTTTAGCATGGGGATGCAGCCAGAAATCGGAAGTATGGAAGAGCGTTTGTGCCAGATACTCACCGAGTTGCCCGGTGGCCTGAGGATAGCCCTTACCGCCAATAAGTTCACCGCGCCAAATTTGGTGATCGGACAAATCTTCCATCACCATGACCGCAAGACTGGCATCATAATGCAGAATTTTTACCGTATGCTGTGGGCTGTACTTATGGTGTTCCACCAGCGTTTCGGCTTCCAGACGGGCGCGATCAAGAGTCAGTGGCCAGGACTCTCCTACACAGCGTACATAAGGCAGCGCCTGCTTAACAATAATCTGGCTGATACCCTGGGCATCAAAAATTTTAAACACCAGATTAAGATTACCATCCCCCACTTCTTGCGCGTCAACCAGACTCGCTGGATTATCCAGCCCGCCAAACTGTCGGGCATAAGCCACTGCATCTGTAGCAGTAAACGTGCGATATTGGGACATTGAGTAACCTCTTATAAATAAAGTAACCTGTGTTTTGGACGTCTATACATCTGGAAGGCATGTTGGCACAATATGCCGCAATAACGCAATATGGAATCCGCATCAATGCAAAATTTAAAAACCACCAGTCTTGAGGTTAAACAGAATCAACTGTGGATCCTCTGCCAGCAGTCTCTGCCCCAGCAGCAAAACTGGTTGCCAGCCCATACGGTCGAGCAACTGGTACACCATATCCACACTCTGAGTGTACGTGGTGCACCACTGATTGGCCTTTCAGCCAGCCTGTTACTGGCATTACTGGCTGAAAGTGGCCAGTCTCAGCAGCAGCTGGCGGGGGCGCTAGAAACCCTAAGGGCATCAAGACCGACTGCCGTCAATCTGATGAATAACCTCGACCAGATGAAACTGGCGCTGGCGCAGCCTGATTTTGTCAGCGCACTGGGTAAAGAAGCACTGCGTCTGGTGGAAGAAGATAAGCAACTGTGTAACAACATTGCTGATGCAGGCGCAGCACTGGTTAAACCGGGTAGCCGCTTGCTGACTCACTGTAATACCGGCGGACTGGCGACGGCCGGAGTCGGGACGGCGCTAGGCGTTATTCAGCGCGCTTTTTCACAGGGTAAGGTTGAACATGTCTGGGTGGATGAAACTCGGCCATTGTTACAAGGTGGTCGATTAACCGCCTGGGAACTGGGGGAGCTCGGTATCCCTTATCAGTTAATTTGTGACTCAATGGCCGCCAGTTTGATGGCTAAAAAACAGGTGGATGCGATTTGGGTCGGTGCTGACCGCATTGCCGCGAATGGTGATGTGGCCAATAAAATTGGTACCTACAGCCTGGCCGTACTGGCGCATTATCACCAGATCCCGTTTTATGTTGCTGCACCGAATACCACGCTGGATAGCCATTGTCCGTCAGGAAATGCTATCCCGATTGAGCAGCGCCCTGCCCGTGAAGTCAGCGGAGTTGCCGGGAGTTTCGGTGAAGTACAGTGGGCACCAGCCAATGCTCAAGTCTATAACCCGGCCTTTGATGTTACCCCTGCCGAACTGATCAGTGGCTGGGTACTGGATACCGGTGTCGTTACCCCACAACAGGTTAAAGCGGGTATTTTCGGGGCAAAATAATCGAATTGGTCAGCTAAGTGATATCCAAAAGTAATCTCTTTTGATTGCTTTTGGATAATGGAATGACATCATCAAACATGATCACAAGGATGCCGAAATAAAAATAAACAGTGATGATTACGCTTTCGTTGCGCTGTCTGATGTTAAGGCTGAGCTCCTGGCAACCACTGAAGGGCGGGAAGCATGGGATTGGAATTGCCCCTGTTAAAACGGACACGGCTAATTAACTGCTAAACACCCCACGTACCGCTTCCCGGTTCTAGCAGTGGATTTCAAAGCCGTCAGAGCACCTTCGGGTATCCGATTTCAGTGAGATAACATTACCGGCACTTCCTTTAACTTACGATTCAAATACGCGAAGGGTCCAGTTTAAATGGGGACTATTACAAATAGCTTTATATTATTATTTTTTAAATTTATATGATTATATGATTATATGATTATATAAATAAGCACTTAATCTCTCTGTTACCCCCACTTAATAACTATATTTATTGGATGTTAATCGAATATTATTTGTGACATCTATCGTAAACCCAAATTATTTACACACCACTTTTTAAATATTTATTTTACATTCATGTTATCTTTTACATTAAGGTATGTGAAAATGCACTCTCATCCTTTAACACATTAGTAGCAATGAACATATTACCTTTAAGCTCAAAGAAGGTGTTGCTGTAATATTTAATGACATCAATTATCAGTATTACACATCTTACAGGAAAAGATTATCAAGATGTTTTTGTGATCACCTTTGATAGCGAACAGGAGCCCGTATGAATATCCTATTATGCCCCCCAAATTATCCTTCAGCATATAAAAAACGAATGGCATGCATTGCAACAGCAAACTGGAACATCTCCATAAATATATCGTTATTGCTGCTGCCCACCCCTTTGGCGGTATTAAGGTTTGCCCTGATTCTCTCTGTCTCCTGAATGCAGAAGACATGTTGTGCCTGGAATAAAATGCATTGGCCAACTGACAGTCGGCGAATATTACGCGGTAGGAAACATTGATGTGCTTCATAGTCAGGCCAAACTGGCGGTGGAAAGCCGCTGGCACGATGATCCTTCGAGAATGGCTATAGTGGGAGAGTAGCATGAAATTTATAGGCAGCTTTCTGCTGTGTATGCTGGCTGGCTGGCTTTTAACGTTATACGGCGTACCTTTGGGTATGATGTTCGGGTCTCTCATCGTGGTGATAGTACTCAAACGCTGGCGGATACCCATACGTGCCATACCCGGCAGTATTACCTTTATCCAGCTATCACTGGGCATGTCTATCGGCCTACTGTTTCGCGGAATGTCTTTCGGGGAAACGGGTAGCCTGTTTGCGCTACTCGGTCTATTGTGCTTGTGTTTATTATTGCAATTTATCACCAATTATCAATGGTGTATCCGCCGCTTAGGTTGGAGCAAAAACGAAGCAATTCTGGGCTCAGTTCCGGGAGCAATGGCTGCAGTGCTGGCCCTGGCAACCTACATCAATGCACCACCGCAGAAAATAGTTATCTCGCACGCCTTACGGCTTATCACACTAACCATACTTGCAGGCTTTATTGCAGACGGGGGGACGCATTCCAGTCTTTCCTTATCATGGACGGATTTTGGTTCCACGAAAAATACGTTATGGTTAGGAGGTATAGGCATAATTGCCTTTATTTCTGGTAAGTTGTTGGAGCGCTGGCATCTCCCTGCTCCATTTATGATAACTTCTCTTTTTTGTTCGGCATACTTTCATACCCTGGCCCCTCAACCGCTACATTTCCCAGATATTTTGAATCAACTGAGTATGGGATTAATGGGGATACTTATTGGGTATCATTTTACCGCGTTTTCAATAGTCGAATTTATGCGTCACCTATGGGCATCTGTTCAACTTATCGTCCTGAGTCTCACGGTAACATTCCTTATCGCTTTTGGTGCATCGACTTTGCTCGGTTATCCACTGTACTTGTTAATACTTTCCTGGGTTCCTGGCAGCGTAGAGTCAATGTCTTTCGCTGCATTAACCTTAAAAGCCGACGCTGGATTTGTGATGGCGAACCATATTATAAGAATGCTGATCATTCATACCTTACCTGCCCTGGCACTCCATCGCCAAAAGCGGGAGGATAAAGGTTGATTATTTTTTAGCGACAGCAACCATCCTGGAAGCCTCGCCGCAAGCGGTGAGGAGCAGTCACCTGCCAGATAATATCCCTCTGCCGTTATGGCAGTTTCGGATACACATCTGCAATTGCATCACCCGTAAAGTTGGCAATCCAGCCTTCGGGGTTATCAAAAATACGGATCGCGGTGAAGTTTGGTTCAGAGCCCATATCAAACCAGTGCGGTGTTCCCGCCGGGACTGAAATCAGGTCGTTCTTTTCACACAGTATCTGATAGACCTTATCGTCAAGATGCAAACAAAATAATCCGGCACCTTCCACAAAGAAACGAACTTCGTCTTCACCGTGAGTATGCTCAGCCAGAAACTTGGTCCGAAAGACCTCTTTTTGCGGGTTATCAGCACGCATACTGATAACATCCCAGCTCTGATAGCCCTTTTCTTCCACCAGCTTATCAATCGCATGCTGATAAGCCTTAATTACGGTTTCTGGGGTCGGATCTTTGCCTAAGTCTTGACTCGCTTCCCAGCGTTCAAAACGCACTTCTTTGGCATTCAGTTGCTCACGAATAGCCTCTGCATCAGTGCTGTACCAGACAGACTCATGGGCTTCAGTATCAGTAAAAATAGTTAATGCACTCATGAAGAAATAGACTCCAGATTGATGTTATCAAAACCCTTTACTTGCTGATGATGACTGACTTCATCAGGCTCCCCACGAACTAACTGTAAAGTATGCCAGCCAGCTTCTTCAGCGGCATCCAGCTCCTGATAAATATCAGACAGGAACAGCAGTGACTCCGGTGGCAGACCGATTTGCTCAGCGATATTACGATACGACTGCACTTCACGCTTGGCACCAACATGGGTATCAAAATAGCTGCTGAATAAATCAGTGATATCACCGACATCGCTGTAACCCACTAACAGTTTCTGCGATGCTACAGAGCCGGAAGAATAGATATATAAGCCCACACCTTGCTGTTTCCAGATCTTGAGTGCTGGCAGCACATCAGCATAAAGATGACCGGTAAAGTCACCTTTCTCATAGCCCTGACGCCAGATAAAACCCTGTAATGCCTTCAGCGAGGTAGATTTACGATCTTCGTCCATAAATCCAAACAGCACTTCAATCAGCCGTTCAATATCTGCCTGCGGTTCACCAGCTTCTGTACGTAAGTTGTTTAAAATATCCTGAATATCGCTCTGATTCTCACGGACATAACTTGCCAGTCTTTCACGGGCATAAGGAAATAATACATTGTGAACAAAGCGAATATCCGTGGTAGTCCCTTCAATATCGGTAACAATAGCGCGAATCATAATTTCTCCAGCAGGCAGGCTACATTTACTTTGTTTTATCAAAAGCGAATTAGAAAGTCTTCTGTCTTTAACCGACATTTTATCGTGCCTGATTATCAGAGTAGCAATAATGACATCTTCACTAATCAATAAATTGCACATCCAAAACCTGAGCAAACACCATTCAAGGCCACTTTCTGGCGAAATGTCCGCTAACATCATGTTATAGTTTTGATAACATCCAGATAGCCATGAATTCCTTGTAAGGTCGTTACGCCATGAGTCATTCATCTTTCATACCTGAAAGTAAGTTACCCGCGCTCGGAACCACTATATTTACCCAAATGAGCATGCTGGCACAGCAGTATCAGGCAATCAATCTTTCCCAGGGTTTCCCTGATTTTGATGGTCCTGAATATCTACAGCAACGCCTGGCTCACCATGTCGCCCAGGGGGCCAATCAGTACGCTCCGATGACGGGTGTACAGCCGCTACGTGAAGCGATTGCGGAAAAAACAGCCGTACTGTATGGCTATCGACCTGATGCGAATAGTGAAGTAACCGTGACTGCTGGAGCGACTGAAGCACTGTATGCTGCTATCACTGCGCTGGTACGTCCTGGTGATGAAGTGATTTGTTTCGACCCGAGTTACGATAGTTATGCTCCGGCAGTGGCATTGTCGGGTGGAGTCATGAAGCGTATTACTCTGAGTCCACCTCATTTCCGTGTTGACTGGCAGGAGTTTGCCGCTCAACTCAGCCCTCGTACTCGTCTGGTGATTATCAATACGCCACATAATCCTTCGGCAACTGTCTGGCAGAAAAGTGATTTTGCGGCTTTATGGCAGGCGATTGCTGAGCAAGAAATTTATGTGCTAAGTGACGAAGTCTACGAACATATCTGTTTTGATGACCAGGGACATGCCAGTGTTCTTGCCCACCCTGAACTGCGTGAACGAGCGATTGCAGTATCGTCCTTTGGTAAGACCTTCCATATGACCGGCTGGAAAGTAGGTTACTGTGTTGCCCCTGCAGCTCTGAGTACAGAATTGCGTAAGATACACCAGTATCTGACGTTTTCAGTGAATACGCCGGCCCAGCTAGCCATCGCGGATATGCTACGAGAACACCCGGAACATTACCGGGAATTACCGCAGTTTTATCGTGCTCGTCGTGATCGTTTTATTAACGCACTCGCCGACAGTCGCTTAAAAATTCTGCCTTGTGAAGGAACCTACTTCTTACTGGCAGACTACAGTGCGATTTCAGACAGTGATGACGTCAGTTTTTGCCAGTGGTTAACTAAAGAAGTGGGTGTTGCGGCTATTCCACTATCAGTTTTTTGTGATGGAGAATTTCCCCATAAACTGATTCGTTTATGCTTTGCCAAGCAAGAAACCACGCTGGACGCAGCAGCAGAAAGATTACGCACTTTGTGATCCGCTCTCTCCCTGTCGCTAAACGATGGGGAGGATCAGAGTCCGAGAATATCTTTCACAAAGGGTATGGTGAGTTTACGCTGAGCGGTAATCGAGGCATGATCGAGCTGATTTAGCGTGGTAAACAGAGTCCGCATTTCTCGGTCTAAACGTTTAAGCAGAAAACGGCCAACATCTTCGGGTAGCTCAAATCCACGCAGTCTGGCTCTGGACTGGAGTGCCTGAAGTTTATCGTCGTCTGACAGAGGCTGTAATTTATAAATTTGCCCCCAGTCCAAACGAGAAGCTAGATCGGCTAGCTGCAAATTAAGCTGACGAGGTGGCCTATCACCGGTTATCAGTAACCTGGTTTTTCCGGACTCAAGAATACGATTGTAAAGATCAAAAATAGCCATTTCCCATGGCTCATCCCCGGCAATACATTCTATATTATCGATGCACACCAGCGAGAGTTGTTCCATGCCATCAAGTACTTCAGGTACAAACCAAGTCCGTTTATCCAGCGGAACATAACCAACGGCGTCGCCTCGCTGAGAGAGTTCAGCACAAGCTGCATGTAACAAGTGGCTACGACCTGCCCCTTCCCGCGACCAAAAATAAATATACCCACTGTGCTCCTGACGAAGCACCGCCTGGAGCGCGGCTAATAAAGAAGGATTATCCCCCGGCCAGAAGCTGGCAAATGTCTCGTCATCAGGTAAATAAAGTGGCAGTGAAAGCTGCGCTGGCGTATTCAGAAGTACCTCAACCATAACAGGCAGAAAACCCAAGGAGTCTACCATAGAACCCACGCGATTTTGAACCGTGTAACACCATATGAGGTGGATTCTACAGCAGATGAATCAATATCAGCCCTTTATTCGAGAAAGGTAAGGTTTTGCTTATCATCACCAACAGATAAGGCCCCGTCACTTTACGGGGCCTTATCGTCAATGAATGTCAAAGCAATACATTAGTCGGCATCATGCGCATCCAGAACCTCTTCTTCTGGAAGAACAATGCTAATAACGTGGAACAGTAAGCTAAGAATAACCCCGACAACTGTCGCCAGTGCCATTCCTTTCAGCTCCGCTGCGCCAATATGCACTTTAGCGCCGCTGACACCAATAATCAGGATGATCGAGGTCAGGATTAGGTTTTTGGCTTTACTGAAGTCGACTTTAGACTCAATTAAGACCCGAATACCCGAAGCGCCGATAACCCCATACAACAGCAGCGAAACACCGCCCATCACCGGAACCGGGATCACCTGAATTGCCGCCGCCAGCTTACCAATACAGGAAAGCAGAATCGCAAAAATTGCCGCACCACCAATAACCCAGGTCGAATAAACACGGGTGATGGCCATCACGCCGATATTTTCACCGTAAGTGGTGTTGGGGGTTGAACCAAAGAATCCAGAGAACACGGTTGAAATTCCGTTGGCAAACATAGAGCGATGCAGGCCTGGGTTATGGAGTAAATCTTTTTTCACGATATTCGCCGTCACCACCAGATGCCCGACGTGTTCAGCAATCACCACCAGCGCGGCGGGTAAAATCGTGAAGACCGCAAACCATTCAAAGCGTGGTGTATAGAAAGTCGGTAGCGCGAACCAGTGGGCTTCACGAATTGCGGTGGTATCGACTATGCCCATAACAAAAGAGAGCGCGTAGCCAACCAATACGCCGATAAGAATAGGAATAATAGCCATAAACCCACGGAATAAGACTGACCCAAATATCGTTACACTCAACGTTACCAGCGAGATAAATATCGTCGTTCCATCAGGGGCAACACCGTCTGCCGGTAATAAACCCGCCATATTAGCCGCAACGCCCGCCAGTTCCAGACCGATAACCGCTACAATAGCCCCCATAGCTGCTGGCGGGAACATCACCGTCAGCCAGCCAGTACCGGCAATTTTAACGATAAGCGACACCAGGCAGAACAACACACCACACATAATAAAACCGCCGAGCGCGACTTCATAGCCGAGTGGCAGCAATAACAATACCGGAGAGATAAAGGCAAAGCTTGACCCCAGATAAGCCGGGATCTTGCCCTTACAAATGAATAAATACAGCAGAGTACCAATCCCGTTAAACAATAACACTGTTGCTGGATTTATCTGAAACAGAATGGGAACCAGAACGGTAGCCCCAAACATCGCAAACAGATGCTGAAGGCTCAACGGAATCGTTTGCAATAATGGGGGTCTTTCACTTACCCCGATAGCGCGGCGGGCCATGATACTTTCCTCTACGTATTATTATGATGAGTATGGTTGTTATATAGCCGTCATACTTCAAGTTGGCTGGGTGTTGCTTTCATCCAGACAGTCGAATCACAGAGTTTGTCTATGTTCATCGCCTGTCTGAACTCAACGCCCATAAGCAACTCGAATTATTTTGGGTATAAAAATCAAAAAAAAGCCGACTTCTCAGTCGGCTTATTGAATTACTTAGTACCAAATATCTTATCGCCTGCATCACCGAGGCCAGGGATAATGTATCCACGTTCGTCTAACTTCTGGTCAACTGATGCGGTATATAGTTCCACATCTGGGTGCGCTTTTTCCAGTGCAGCTATACCTTCTGGCGCAGCAACCAGCACCAAGACTTTGATACTGACACAACCTGCTTTTTTTAACAGGTCAATAGTGGCTATCATCGAGCCGCCGGTAGCGAGCATCGGATCAACAACCAATGCCATACGCTCTTCTATATTAGAAACCAGTTTCTGAAAGTAAGGAACAGGTTTGAGCGTTTCTTCATCACGGTAAACGCCGACAACACTGATGCGCGCACTAGGTACATTTTCCAGTACGCCTTCCATCATACCCAGACCAGCGCGCAGAATCGGTACCACGGTAATTTTTTTACCCTTGATCTGTTCTATCTCGACCGGGCCGTTCCAGCCTTCAATAGTAACGGTTTCCGTTTCCAGCCCCGCCGTAGCTTCATAAGTTAGCAAGCTGCCAACTTCTGAGGCTAATTCACGAAAGCGCTTAGTACTGATGTCATTCTCACGCATCAGGCCTAATTTATGTTTGACGAGTGGGTGTTTCACTTCCACAATCTTCATACTCTTTCTCCCCGAGATAGTCTGGCATAAAAAAAATCGCCGGATTATACCGCTTTTTGATGGCTGTGCCACAGATATTGCGTCTGCTCATGGTTAATCATTCAAAATATACCTGTCATGCTGCAAATTGCTTGGATATTATTCTCACCCAGCCCGAATAACATAGTATGTCTATGCCCGTCGACAGAATTAACTCAGCGCCTAGAAGCAACGCGAATTATTTAAGGTATCGTAGAGATTGCACAATAATACACCAGCGATCAATAAGAGGCTCGCAAACGTTTGCTTCCACTGTTAGAATTGCCGCGTTTTCATTTCATACCACCCACGGGGAACGCGCAGTGACCGATAAAACCTCTCTCAGCTATAAAGATGCCGGCGTAGATATTGATGCTGGTAACGCTCTGGTCGACAGAATTAAAGGCGTGGTAAAAAAAACGCGCCGCCCTGAAGTGATGGGGGGTTTGGGCGGTTTTGGTGCGCTATGTGCACTGCCACAGAAATACCGTGAACCCATTCTGGTTTCTGGCACCGACGGCGTCGGCACTAAGCTGCGTCTGGCGATGGATTTAAAACGCCACGATGCGATTGGTATTGACCTGGTTGCCATGTGCGTCAACGATCTTGTGGTTCAGGGTGCAGAACCGCTGTTCTTCCTCGACTATTACGCTACCGGAAAACTGGATGTCGACACTGCCTCTAGTGTGATTACGGGTATCGCTGAAGGTTGTCTGCAATCAGGCTGCGCCCTCGTCGGCGGTGAAACGGCTGAAATGCCAGGCATGTATCACGGTGAAGATTACGATGTCGCCGGTTTTTGTGTCGGTGTGGTTGAAAAATCAGAAATTATCGACGGCTCTAAAGTTGCCGATGGCGATGTGCTGATTGCCCTCGGTTCTAGCGGTCCACACTCCAACGGTTACTCTTTAGTCCGTAAGGTACTGGAAGTCAGTGGTGCAGATCCATTGACCTCCATTCTTGAAGGTAAGCCTCTGGCCGACCATCTGCTGGAACCTACCCGCATTTACGTTAAAAATATTCTTGAGCTGATTGAACAGGTTGATGTTCACGCTATTGCTCACCTGACCGGCGGTGGTTTCTGGGAGAATATTCCTCGTGTCCTGCCAGATAATACTCAAGCTATTATCGATGAATCTTCCTGGCAGTGGCCAGCGGTCTTCGGCTGGTTGCAACAAGCCGGTAATATCAGCCGCCATGAAATGTACCGTACCTTTAACTGTGGTGTCGGGATGATTATCGCTCTGTCCGCAGCAGAAGCCGATAAAGCGGTTGAGATGATGACTGCCAAAGGTGAAAAAGCCTGGAAAATCGGTATCATCAAGGCATCTGATAGTGAAGAGCGTGTGGTTATTGAGTAATGAAAAATATTGTGGTGCTGGTATCCGGTAGTGGATCTAATCTACAGGCGATTATTGATGCCTGTGAGCAACAGAAGATTAACGGCACCATTCGTGCGGTGTTCAGTAACAAGGCAGACGTTTTCGGCCTTGAGCGAGCACGTATTGCGGGTATTCCCGCTTTTTCACTACTGCCTCGTGACTACGTAACCCGTGAAGCCTTTGATAATCAGCTCATCACTGAAATTGATGCCTGGAACCCCGATCTCGTGGTCCTGGCTGGGTATATGCGTATTCTGAGCCCTGGATTTGTCGAGCACTACCGTGGACGGTTACTGAATATTCATCCGTCCTTGTTGCCGAAATATCCGGGGCTTCATACCCATCGCCAGGTGCTGGAAAATGGTGATAAGGAACACGGTACTTCAGTACATTTTGTGACTGAAGAACTCGATGGTGGGCCGATTATTTTACAAGCCAAAATTCCCGTATTTCCTGAAGATGAAGAAAGTGACATTTTTGCACGCGTTCAGCATCAGGAACACGCCATTTATCCCTTAGTGGTTAGCTGGTTTGTCGAGGGTCGTTTAGCGATGCGAGAGAATGCGGCATGGCTGGATAACGTACGTCTTCCACCACAAGGTCACGCTGCTGACTAATACATCTGATACTTTGTTGCTTCCATTTTTTGGAGGCAACCTTTCCTCGGATATCATATCTTGCTAACTGATAAGTTTATTTTCACTGTTGCTATCCTCCCCAATTACTCACCAAGGCTTTCATCCATTACAAATTCATTTTTTTACTTTGTTCTCATCTTGCTGTCATAATTCTGTCAGATAGATATATCGATGGAGTTGGACATTTTTTATGAAAGTTAGCCATAATAAGTAACGTGACGATGATGGTATTGCCATGTTTGCGTATAGAGAATGTGAGGGTCAATGGGTCAGGATAAGTTGTATATCGAAAAAGAACTGAGTTGGTTAACCTTTAACGAACGAGTTCTACAGGAAGCGGCAGATAAAACCAATCCACTTATTGAGCGAATGCGCTTTCTCGGCATCTATTCTAATAATCTCGATGAGTTCTACAAAGTCCGATTCGCTGAGTTAAAACGGCAAATTTTGATTAGCGAAGAACAAGGTTTGTCGTCTAATCAACGTCATTTACTGAATAAAATTCAAGCCCGCGTACTGAAAGCCGACCAGGAATTTGACGGTCTGTATAACGAACTGTTGCTGGAAATGGCACGCAACCAAATCTTCCTGATCAATGAACGTCAATTATCGCTCAACCAGCAAGCGTGGTTACGAAGCTTCTTCAAACACCAGTTGCGTCCTTACATCACCCCTATTCTGATCAATAGTGATACCGATTTGGTGCAGTTTTTGAAAGATGACTACACCTACCTGGCCGTCGAAATTATGCGTGGCGATGATATTCGTTATGCTTTGCTTGAAATTCCGTCAGATAAAGTTCCGCGTTTTGTTAACTTACCGCCGGAAACGCCAAGACGACGCAAGCCAATGATTTTACTTGATAATATTTTGCGCTATTGTCTTGACGATATCTTTAAAGGGTTCTTTGATTACGATTCACTGAATGCGTATTCGATGAAAATGACCCGTGATGCAGAGTATGACCTGGTCACTGAAATGGAGTCCAGCCTGCTGGAACTGATGTCTTCAAGTCTGAAACAGCGTTTAACCGCTGAGCCAGTGCGCTTTGTGTATCAACGTGATATGCCAAAAGCCTTGGTTGAAATGCTCTGCGAGAAGTTGTCCATCTCAAATTATGATTCCATCATTCCTGGTGGTCGTTATCATAATTTTAAAGACTTTATTGGCTTCCCGAATGTCGGCAAAGCCAATCTGATAAACAAGCCGCTACCTCGTTTACGCCATACCTGGTTCGATAACTTCCGCAATGGCTTTGATGCTATTCGGGAGCGTGATGTCTTGTTGTATTACCCGTACCATACTTTTGAACACGTACTGGAATTGCTACGCCAGGCCTCTTTCGACCCTAGCGTGTTAGCCATTAAAATTAATATTTATCGTGTGGCAAAAGATTCTCGCATTATCGAGTCAATTATTCACGCCGCCCATAACGGTAAGAAAGTAACGGTCGTGGTCGAGCTGCAGGCACGCTTTGACGAAGAGGCCAATATTCACTGGGCTAAACGTCTGACTGAAGCCGGAGTACATGTTATTTTCTCTGCTCCGGGTCTGAAAATTCATGCCAAGCTGTTCCTTATATCACGTTTGGAAAATGACGAGATCGTACGTTACGCGCATATCGGTACCGGTAACTTTAACGAAAAAACCGCGCGAATTTATACCGATTATTCGTTACTCACTGCTGATTCACGTATTACTAACGAAGTTCGTCGAGTATTCAACTTTATAGAGAATCCTTATCGTCCTGTCACTTTTGACCATTTGCTTGTTTCACCGCAAAATTCACGTCGCCTGCTCTATGATATGATTGACCGCGAAATTACCAACGCACAAAATGGACAGCCTGCCGGAATTACGCTAAAGCTCAATAATCTGGTCGATAAAGGACTGGTAGACAGACTGTATGCCGCCTCAACCGCCGGGGTGAAGATTAATCTCTTGATCCGAGGCATGTGCTCATTAATTCCTGAGCTCAGCGGTGTCAGTGATAACATTAGTGTTATCAGTATTGTTGACCGTTATCTTGAACATGACCGAGTCTATATCTTTGAAAACGGTGGCGATAAAAACGTATTCCTCTCTTCAGCTGACTGGATGACACGTAATATTGACTATCGTATAGAAGTTGCTGTTCCGGTCCTCGATCCTCGCCTGAAAAAAAAGATGCTGGATATCATGGATATTCTGTTTAGCGACACGGTGAAAGCACGCATCGTCGATAAAGAACTGAGTAATCGCTATGTACCTCGCGGCAACCGTCGTAAAGTACGTTCACAACTAGCGATTTACGATTACCTTAAATCTTTGGAACAACCTGAATAACGCACTATGCCGCTATCAAACCCAACTCCCCGACCGCAGGAATTTGCTGCAATTGATCTAGGCTCCAATAGTTTCCACATGGTGATTGCCCGTGTGGTTGATGGAGCGATGCAAATTATTGGTCGCCTCAAACAACGCGTACATCTGGCCGATGGTCTGGGTCCAGATGGCCAATTAAATGAAGAGGCCATGGAGCGTGGGCTTTCATGCCTGGCACTGTTCGCTGAACGTTTACAAGGATTTAATCCCGATAACGTTTGTATCGTGGGAACGCACTCTCTGCGTGAAGCCACCAATGCTGATGAATTTTTGCAACGTGCAGCGCAAGTCATCCCCTATCCGATAGAGATAATTTCCGGGAATGAAGAAGCCCGACTCATCTTTATGGGTGTTGAGCACACTCAGCCTGAGCGCGGCCGTAAACTGGTGATTGATATTGGGGGAGGCTCCACTGAGTTAGTAATAGGTGAGAATTTTGAACCTCTGTTAGTCGAGAGCCGTCGTATGGGCTGTGTCAGTTTCTCCCTAATATTCTTTCCTGACGGTAATATCACCGAGTCCAGTTTTAAACGCGCACGGATCACTGCAGTACAAAAGCTGGAAAACCTGGCCTGGCAATTCCGCCTTAAAGGCTGGAAAGTCGCTCTGGGGGCTTCTGGCACCATCAAAACCGCCCATGAAATCTTGGTCGAAATGGGTGAAAAAGATGGCATGATCACCATCGAACGTCTGGAAATGCTGCAACGTGAAGTCCTGAAGTTTAAAAACGTTTCCTCATTAAGCCTGCCTGGTCTTTCTGAAGATCGTAAGTCGGTCTTTGTCTCTGGGCTGGCTATTCTTTGTGGTGTTTTTGATGCTCTGGCTATCCGTGAACTCCGTCTTTCTGACGGTGCGCTGCGTGAAGGTGTGCTCTACGAAATGGAAGGCCGTTTCCGTCATCAGGACGTGCGTATTCGTACCGCACAAAGTCTGGCGGATCAATATCATATCGACAGCGATCAGGCGAGACGCGTGCTGGAAACAGTTGAAAAACTGCATCAGCAATGGGAAATACAAAATCCAAAGTTAGTTAACGTGCAACTGACTGCCCTGCTGAAATGGGCAGCCATGCTGCACGAAGTCGGTCTGAGTATTAATCACAGCGGATTACATCGTCACTCGGCCTATATCCTGCAAAACAGTAATCTGCCGGGTTTCACCCAGGAACAGCAACTCCTGATGGCAACGATGGTGCGCTATCATCGTCGCGTTGTCAGACTGGATGATTTTCCGCGTTTTACCTTATTCAGGAAAAAGTATTTTCTGCCGTTGATTCAGATCCTGCGTCTGGCTGTATTACTGAATAACCAACGCCAGTCGACGACAACGCCACCCTCGCTGACACTCGTGACTAATGAAAACCACTGGACACTGCGTTTTCCTCATGACTGGTTCAGTCAGAATGCACTGGTTCAGTTAGATCTGGAAAGAGAGCAGCAGTACTGGGAAACGGTTCTTGACTGGAAACTCAGTATTGAGGAAGCCCCTCACATTCTCGACTTCTGATCAGCGCTTCATTATCAGCACGACTCTCAGGCCCGTCGCAGTACTTTATTGCGACGGGCCTTTGCTATTTCAGCAGACTCTCTAGTGGCTGCGGATAACTGTTCAGATAACCCTGAATATAATCAACCCCTAATACCATCACGGCTTCTTTTATTGCCTCTGTTTCCACACACTCCGCGACAATCAGCATTTTCTTGATCCGTGCCAGCTGGCAGATAGAGCTGACTACCTGATAATCGAGACTACTACTCAGAATATTACGGATAAAGTCTCCGTCTATTTTTAGCATATCAGCGTTCAGCTCTTTCAGACTGGCATAGCTGCCATAGCCCGAACCAAAATCATCGATGGCTATTCGGCATCCCATACTTTGCAGAGCCATTAATGTGATATTAGCTTGTTTCATATTGACCAGAGAATCACATTCTGTAATTTCAAAAATAATCTGCCACGGCTCAATATGATAATGGGCGAGCAACCGCCTAACTTCCTGTGGAAAATGTTCCCGGCATACTGATACCGGCGTCAGATTGATAGAAAAACGACAGCCAAGCAATTGGTTACGATGCATCGCCATAAATGTTAAAGTCGCATTGAGTACCCAGCGTTCAATCCGTGCAGATAAACCAAACTCATGAGCAATCGGCATAAATTTATCCGGCGTCAGCAGCTCGTTATTATCCCCCTGCATCCGCAGCAGAATTTCATAATAAATATCCCCCCTGACACCTTCAATTGACTGTGCCATTAACACAAAATGCCCGTTATCCAGGGAATATTGCAGGCGATTCATCATGTCTACTTTGTGTTTCACATCATTCTGAACCGGATTTGGACCTTTTTTTTGCAAAATTTCCGGACGGAAAGTCGTCAGTGAACTCTCTGCGATAGAACTCAGTTCACCCAGCAGTAAAGAGAGATGAGAAACCGGATGACGGACATAGCAATAGCTCATCCCTATCTGTGGTTGGAGTGGCAACCCATTCCAGATAAATCGGAACTGCCTGGCTCGCTGATAGAGAGTCTCCATTTCATCCGGAGCAAATACAGGTTGTGCTGAGTGATGGCTATGATTCAAACGCAGGACTAAGCTTGATCCCGACAAGTGATAAACCATCTCTTTTGTCGCCAGTTCTTTACGTAAAAATGCCGCCAACTGTTGCTTGTACTGAATACGCAACATCACCCCATAATTACGTCCCAGCAATTCCAGGTCTGGGATCGTGATTAAACCAATAACTGACCAGGTATGCAGTTCTAAATCCCGGTTCAATGCGCGTAAGTTGGGCATCTGTAACACCGGATCGATATAGGCCAGCCGCCTGGCTTTATTATGCAAGATGCGCTGATTTGTCGTGACTGCGGCCATCAGATAAATAGTGATAGAAAAAACAGCATTACAAGATGAAACTATCGCTAAATGTAGCTCAATGCCGATATCAGGCGAAAGATAGTGCTGGAATTTTGACGAAAGCAGAATCAGTAATAAAGTCCAGGTGTTGATAATAAAGAGAAAACCAAACCGCATAGCTCCCCACAACATCACCGGAAGCATCAGAATCAGAGTGTAATCGGTATTAAAAATGGTACTATTTTCATTAATGGGGTTCAGGAGTAATACCATTAGCAGCACAATCAGAGCACACCAGAGGAGTATTTCACTGGATGTTACCCCCTGCTGTTTCTGTGCCAGCATGCGACACCAAAAACTCCTCACAAACATTGGATTAACAATGATACGAAGCAGATAATAAAAAAATGGTAATCCCGTTAGACAGCCCACTAATACTGCCTGGTAGTTGATGAGTGTACGAACAGTCCACAGCATTTCAGGGAAAGTGAGAAAATCCCGGTCATACAAACCCAGCAGTAAGCCCGCTTCATAGAACAGTAAAAATAGGGTTCCGTTGACCCAGACCAGCCAGAACATTCGCGCCATCACCAGATTTATCATGTCGAATCGTATGGCACGACGCCGTGGCACAAAAACATGATAACAAAACCAGCTAACACTCAGCGGGACTACGCAATGGAGTGTATAGATAAAAGCAATCAGTTCGCCTTTGACAGGCAGATAACGAATCAATAGCGCCAGCATTATGCCGGGGAAAGCGGCCCAACCGAAGAGCATGACAAAAGCAGTCATCAAGGCCAGTGGCATATAGAGCAAGAAAACACGACTACCATCAAGAAGTGTCTGAACATTCAGATCAGTGACCAGTGGCAGTAAGAGGCTTGGCAGGATAAGCGGTAGTGCCCACCATTTATTTTTTGAACGTTGATACCAAAGAAATAAACGTACAGTCATACGTCACAGCCCCTTCCTGATTGGGTTTCGTGCCACAAGAAACACAGGATCATTTTTAATCCATGTCATAGCGATATACATTAGAGGCAAAAAATTTTAACCGGAAAAGTGCGATTATAATAAATTAAAAGTATTACCAAATATGCCCAAGTTTTGTCAGAAGGAACGCATTCTGGCATGCCATTTTTCCCGGACTAAAAATTAACAGGAAGATTTATCATCCCAGACCCGCGAAAAATTGACCTGAGATGCTCCCTGTGACTAAATACCCATACCCCCAGAACACTGGATTATTTCTCAGCGCCCTTTATGTGGCACAGGATACATTGATGCGAAACCGCAACAGATTCAATAATCGAATGACGCGCATTATCCTTTTGATTAGTTTCTTATTTTTATTTGGTCGTTTCGTATATTCTTCGATTGGTGCCTGGTATCACCATCAGGATAAAAGAGAACAAAATCAGCAGTCTCAACAAAGCAGTCAGTCCGTAGAACGTGATAATGCGCTATAAATCCTCTCAGTTTTAGGCTGTGCTTTCCAGATAGTCCTTAAGCGTTCTCGCATAAAAAACCAGTCTCAGATGTTTGTCTTCAGCGACAACAAATGAAGTATGGTTAACGATAACTTCTCCTCATCAGGTGTTCTGAATATTCGTCGACCTTCGCAGCGTCCATAAACATCATACTGGCTCCACAACGTTTTAACATCACCAGAAATCTCGCCCGTATCTGAGGCGCTTGAACCCACAAGTCAACTATCTTGCTATTTAGCGGGTCGTCAGAAAATACATCCACTGCCTATTTGTTTCTGACCCCGGGTGTTCAGTGAAACCAAACAGAGGATCCACTGCTGCATTCCAGCCCAGTACATCCCAGCGTAAATTAAGAATATCCGAAGGATGCGGGCCCGGAGTCCATCGCCGGTGGTCACGGTTTTTGTGGAATAGCCATTGCTGGAGTTGCCCCCTGGTTTAGGCTAGTTGCCTGTAACCCTTGGCAGTATGACTAACCTGAACTCTGTACCTGGAAGTCATGCGAATTATTCAGGATACGGTTAAGTGTCATGAGCCCTATTCTTTTAATTGTATCCTTTCTCATTAAAAATAAACTTTTAAAATAAAAAACAGTCATACAATTAAGTTACATAATATCAGGAGTTATTCAACTCAAGATAAATAATATACAATCAAATATATTTCAAGTGAAACTAAAAATCCTCAAATAAAGTTGACTAAAGTAAAATCATCGTTAAAGTAGTTACTGTACGTTATGTCTAAAACTATCTCTTTTATATTATATCCGTCATACTTCATATTGCTTGGGTGTTGCCAGTGTTCAGATAACCGAATCACATAGTTTATCTCTGTCCATCGGTTGTCTTTACTTTGTGCCTACAAGCAACTCAAATTATTTAAGGTATATACCGAATGAATATATGGAGGCTTTATGAGTTCAACCATTAATAATAAGTCGGCTTTATCTCCTGAGCAGTTAACCGAAGATTTAACCATGTTAAATCAAAGCCTAAAAGGGATCATTCCTATCATCACAAGCCAGCACGTAGATGCTATTTTAAAGTTAACCATTACCTCAAGTGCATTGGCATGGAACTGGTCGAAGAGTTTCAATTATCAACATAAATAATATGTATCATAATTATATTGTAGGTATCCAGAGGTATTTACAGCATTGCTGTTTGTATACCTGCAATATATACGCATTAAATAAATAACATTGAATTAATATCAATATATAAACACCTCCTTATCAATTTTCGCCCATAAAATCATTTCCACACTGAGAACCGCTGCTGATGACATTAAATATATTCACCAACGATATCAAACAGAAACCAGCTGCGGTATTTTTAGCCGTTATGATTACGGCGATAAGTTTTGTTACCCTATTTCTTGTTCTTATCATTTATGCTGCTGATAGCGATATGGAACAAGGAATACCTGAACATCAGCGCTTATATCGTATCGAAAGCCAATTTAATCTCCCTAACGGTGACACAGTGCGTTCAGCACAGATCCCTTTTCCGTTAGTTGACGCATTACAAAAAAATGCCAACATCGAAAGTGTTAGCTATGCCTTTCGCCTGGAGACTCAGTTGCATCTTCAGGCTCATATTACCCCTCGAGTCACCGTATTTGCTGTCTCACCCGCATTTATGGAACAACTGCATCCATTTCGTCATCCGCTACCTGCTCCGGGGCCTCATGATATCTACATCACCGCCGATTTTAATCGTCAGTATCTTGGGCTAGCTGATCCGCTGGGTCAAACCGTTGATCTGGGAGAAATCGGCCAGTTCACTATCAAGGCGATTGTTGAGCCTCGTCCTGACAGCAGTCTGAACCTGTCAGCCATTATCGCTTTCACTCCTGAACGGGTAGCAGGATACGCTGATAAACGTCTGGACTGGTATGACACTCATGTCTACGCCTTTGCTCGCCTTCAGCCTTCTCTCTCACATTTTGACAGAAAAATATTGGCGCAAATCGTCACCCATAATGCGCCGCAGTTACCCGGTTCGCCTTTTACAGCCTCGTCATTTCTTACATTCAGTGCCAGAAATGTTCTCGATATGCATTACGATAATGGTTATGCCGATGAATTCATCACCACACGAGCCCGCTCGTTACTTTATATACTGTATACCGCTACGCTATTTGTTTTGCTCTCAACTGTGGCGAATTTTTTCAATATTAACGGCATTCTTAATGCCGCCAGACGCCCGGCTCAGTCTGTCAAACTCAGTCTTGGGGCCTCAAACATTCAAATTCTGGCGGAATCATTAAGTGTCTTTTTGCCACAATTCCTGGCCACGGTGTCATTGGCTATCCTTTTCCTGTGCATACTCTTCCCACTGTCTTCTGATATCAGTGAACTACTCACCCATCAGTCGCTAACTCGTCTGATCACGGTCTTTACTGGTGTTACGTTTCTGACAGGTCTGATTATGCTGCTCTCACATCTGCTCAGTCTTTCCCTGTTTATCTTTAGCAAACAGACCTCACGCGCGACCAGGCGCAATGAAAATATCCGTACTTATTATCTCAACCGAATAATCTTAGTGGTACAGCTGATGATCGCCGGGATAACCCTGTATCTGTCTGCCGGGATGATGACGCAAAACTATACTGCGATGCATACCGATTTGGGCTATCAAAAAAACCAGCGCCTGACATTTTCCCTTGATGAGGAATTTTATTCACTGGGTAGTGTGCGTGAATTACAGCACCGGCTTCAGGAAACCGCGGATACCATCACTATCAGCTTAAGCAGCTGGCAACCGTTTAATATGTCGCGCCAGATACTCAGCGTGCAACATGCCCAGCAGCCCGTACATGACCAATTTACTACCATCAATGCACTTTCCGCTGACAAATATTTTGTCGATGTCTGGGGATTAACCCTATTAGCTGGTCAAGCAAATACTCTGCAAGCAAGCTCAGAGAAGGGGATATGCCACGCTGTCGTCACACGTGCATTTATGCAGGCTATGGGGCAGAAAACTTTCGACGAAGTACTGAATACTCGCTATTACATCCCATTTCCTGAAGGACAACAGGAACTGCGGGTGTTACAGATAGTGGAAGATTTTGACCTCGGAGAACACCTTTCATCACCTCAGCCGTTGATCATTTTTATCAACGATCGTCTGGAAAAATTCGCGACACTCTCATACACCAAAGAACAAAACGAAGAATTACTTATTACGCTACTGAAACGCTATGGTCCGCCGGGGCTATCTGTACATAGTGTGCAAACACTGCATAACCGCCATTTCCATAACGACAGACAGATACTCAATATCATCACGCTAACCACTGTTCTGTCGCTGATATTGATGGTGATAAGCACTCTGGTGGTCAGTATCTCAGAAGCCCAGCGATTAAATCACACACTAAAAATTATGGAGGCAGTGGGAGGTTCTGTCGCGACCAGTCTGGTTTTTTTTCTGCAACAAAATGTGCTGCCGATGCTGCTCTCTTTGCTGGCCGCACTGGCTACAGGTTGTTTACTACTGAGGCGCTGGTTAGAGCAGTATGAATCCGTAGCAGGTCTGGCCTATATCAATGCCCTGGCCGCACTACTGTTACTGAGTCTGCTGGTCACTGCCATCATGACATTGTCACTGGTGTTATCCAGTGGAAGGGACTCTCAGTCCTGGCTTAAGCGAAAGTAAGCCACTATGGATATTCAACTGGACAAAAAAAACACGGCACATCACCTGGCAAAAGGGATAGTCGCTCTGGCGCTGATAATATTTTCTCTGTTATGCCTGTATCTTTTTATGCTGTTCACAACAGAAAAAGTGACACGTATTCCTGCTACCAGTGTGACGTTACACTCCGTCAAGATCGGGACATTTACGGACACCCTCGTCACTCGCGCAGTGGCGATACCAAGCGAAAGTGTCATTATTACCTCAGAATGCGGTGGCATAGTGACGAAGATCCACCAGAATGCCTCCAGTAACGTGAAAAAAGGCGATGTTATTGCTCAATTATCAAACGATGATTTTATTTTGCAAGTCACATCACGTATTGCCGATACGACTGAACAACTCAATAACCTGCGTAATATTCGTAGGTTACTGGAGAAGGATAAACTTGATACGCATCTGGACTTGCAAGATGCCCATTATCAGGTGGAAAAACGTAATAAAGAAGCGAGGCGCAAAAAAACGTTATACGAACGTGGCATTATGGAAAAGGCCTCGTATGAACAATTGCTGGATGAATTGGCATACTGGAAAAAACGCGACGCTATTTTAACCCTTTATCAGCAACGACAAGCGAACAGGCTACCCTCCCAGCTTGCTGAAATAGATTCATCACTCGCACATCTTGAAAAGCTGACAAAGCAGACAGAAAAAAGTCTGGAGAAACTGACTATCAGCGCGCCAATTGACGGTGTCCTCTCTCCATTAGCAATCAAAATTGGCCAGCAAGTCAAACCAGGTGAAAAAATCGCCAGTATAGACAATCCCCATAGCTATTACTTTGAGGCCTCCTTTAGCGAATACTATCTGGATAAGATCAAGCCGAATGACAGCGTCACTGGACATTATGCGGGTATCGATATCCCACTCACTATCAGCTCTATTTCTTCAGTGGTAGAAAATGGCAAGTTTATTGTAAAACTGACACTCACTCGTCCTCAGCCCCTGTCATTAAAACGTGGGCAATCAATCGATCTACGCGTTTCACTCGGCACAATCCAACATGCATTACATATCCCTTCTAAGGCTATTTTTGTCACAGAAGAGAAGTCCTGGGTCTATCTCATTGATGAAAAAAATCGACGGGCAATGAAAACACCCGTGGTGATTAAACGTCAGGGGGAAACGCAATCGGAAGTGGTGAGCGGCTTGTCAGCAGGACAACATGTCGTCGTCTTCACTGATATTCACATTGATAAACCAGACATCATCGAGTTTGAATAATATGATAAAGATGGAAAATGCCGAAAAATCTTATACCACGCGAACGATAAAAACGCGGGTACTACGTGACATCAACCTGCATATCGAAGCAGGAGAATTTGTCTCTATTATGGGTCCCTCCGGCTCAGGGAAAACGACATTACTCAATGTACTGGGGATGTTTGAAACACTTGATACAGGCCTATTGCAACTGGCGCAACAAGACATTACGCAGATGAAATATGGACAAAAAATAGCCCTGCGTCGCCAGCTTATCGGTTATATCTTTCAATCATTTAATCTGATTGATTTTATGTCGGTATACGAAAACATCGAACTCCCCCTTAAGTATCGTAGTACTCCAAGAGCAGAACGTAAAATACGGGTTACACAAACACTTGAACAGTTTGGATTATCCGCCCGAAGTCGCCATTACCCTGAGCAGCTTTCAGGAGGCCAGCAACAACGAGTAGCTATTGCTCGCGCCATGATTTCACACCCAAAACTCATTTTAGCTGATGAACCGACGGGAAATCTGGATAGTCACAACAGCAATATCGTCTTAAAGCAGTTAAAAGAAATTAATCAGACTGGCACCACCGTTATCATGGTCACTCATTCACCAGAAGCAGCGGATTACGCCAAACGGCACCTTATAATGAAGGACGGTTATCTATACCCTAAATAATTTGAGTTGCTTGTAGGCACAAAGCGAAGTGTGAAGATGCGCATAAACAAACGATGTGATTCGACACGCAGAACGCCGAACATCCAGGCAACTTAAAGTATGGGGATATCACATAATATGGAGACTATTTATGAATGGAATCATACCTGTTACCCTGATTGAATCAGATATCACCTCCACACTCAACACCACCGAAATAGAAAAAATCACCACTCAAGACTATCGACAAATGAGTGCCTGGTTAATTGGCCAAATTCCTGCACAAGATTTATTAGACTCCCATGAGCAAGATATTTTTCATGCGGAACAGCAACGGGAGCTCCTTGTACAGCCACTGGCAGCAAAAAAATTAGTCATCGTATTAAAGGCAACTCGTTTGTGTAACTTACGTTGTACTTATTGTCATTCCTGGGCTGAAGGCCCAAACCAAACGATGTCGTTTGAGGTAATGGTACGTATTATCCGTAAAATTTTAGCCATCCCCAATATAAAACGATTTGAATTTGTCTGGCATGGCGGTGAAGTGACGCTACTGAAGCCCCTATTTTTCCAGAAACTCATCTGGCTACAGCAACAATTTAAGCAACCGGAACATTATATCACTAACTCAATGCAATCAAATGCAGTGAATATCTCCGATGAATGGTTATCCTTTATCAAAGGAATAGGAATGCATGTTGGGATCAGTCTGGATGGTGTTCCGGCCATTCATGATTTACGCAGGGTCGATTACCGAGGCAGAGGCACGTCACAACATGTCGCATCCGGTATTCAGAAACTCAGACAATATGGTATTCCTTTTGGTGCATTAATCGTGGTTGATCGCCCGGTGTCTAAAACAGACCTTCGAGAAATGTTCAATTACTTTGACCAGACAGGCCTGAATGATATTGAATTTCTTAATATCGTACCCGACAATCGCATCGCTGCAGGAGATAAAGTTGATGAAAATTATATTAATTATGCTGATTTTATTTCGTTTCTAACTCAGGCATTCATTATTTGGTGGAATGAGTACCGTACTCTATTAAATATTCCACAATTCAGTGATTTTATTCGCGGAATACAGAACCCTGGTACGCAATTAGTGGCTTGTTATTGGTCAGAAAACTGTTCACAAGAAGTGATTACTATTGAGCCCAACGGAGATCTGTCCCCTTGCGATAAATATGTGGGGGATGTGGGGAGTCATTACGGTTCATTGATGAAAAATGACCTGGCAGAACTCCTGGCATATTCGGTTCATAACCAAACAGCAAAACGTGAGGAACAAGAGGCTTTCAGTAAAATGCGCCAGTGCCGTTGGTTTTCTCTCTGCCAGGGAGGATGCCCGCACGATCGTGTTATTAATCGACGACATGCTGCTAATTATAATGATAATTGCTGTGGTACCGGTAAACTGCTGACGGTCATTGAAGAGTACCTGAATAAGGAAAATCACACCACCAGGCCATAGAAAACATCACCGAACCTCATCTGGAACCAAAGTCAGTCAGTATTAATTGAAAAATAGCCGATGAGGTCGATATCAGTACTGATCAGCCAACTTTGTTAATCATCATCCGCAAACAATGAAAGAGCACGCGACTATCATCGACTTATGTCTGCGTGGAACGGTATTCCCTCACTTGCTCACTCCGCCCTAAAATTGCGCTAAATCAAACTCACGGTAAGTAACCCTAAAATCCACTGGTCAGCACTCAAAATTAGGCCTAGCTTAAAGATGTATTTAAAATACAACTTATAACAGGTGAGATTATGTTTTGTGTGCAATGTGAGCAAACTATTCGTACGCCAGCTGCTAACGGCTGTGCTTACGCGCAAGGTATGTGCGGTAAAACCGCCGAGACATCCGACTTACAAGATCTGTTGATCGCTGCGCTACAAGGGCTTTCCGCTTGGGCCTGTAAAGCGCGCGAATATGATCTTATTGATCATAGTGTCGACAGTTTCGCACCGCGTGCCTTCTTCTCGACACTAACTAACGTCAACTTCGATTCTATACGTATCGTCGGCTACGCTCGCGAAGCCATCGCTAAACGCGAGATGCTGAAAACTCTCTGCCTGACACTTGACGCTAACGCCAAGGTTGACCATCCAATGGCGGACTTACAGCTGGTGAGTGGCGATCTCGGCGATTTGCAAAAACAGGCGCTAGAGTTTGTCCCTAACCGTGACAAGGCGGTAATTGGCGATAATATTCTGGGTCTGCGCCTGCTCTGCCTGTACGGCCTGAAAGGTGCGGCTGCGTATATGGAACACGCCCACGTGCTGGGTCAGTATGACAATGCTATCTACGCACGCTATCACAAGATTATGGCGTGGCTCGGTACTTGGCCTGCGGATATGAATGCGCTACTTGAGTGCTCAATGGAAATCGGTCAGATGAATTTTAGCGTAATGCAAATTCTTGATACCGGTGAAACCGATGCCTACGGTCATCCAACCCCTACTCAGGTCAACGTCAAAACCGTCGCTGGAAAATGTATTCTGATTTCCGGGCATGACCTGAAAGACCTCTACCATCTACTGCAACAAACTGAAAATATGGGCGTTAACGTCTATACTCACGGTGAAATGTTACCTGCACATGGTTATCCTGAACTCCGTAAATTCAAACACCTGGTAGGTAACTACGGCAGCGGCTGGCAGAACCAACAAGTTGAGTTCGCGCGCTTCCCGGGCCCTATTGTGATGACCTCCAACTGCATTATCGATCCTCACGTCGGTTCATATCAGGATCGTATCTGGACTCGCAGTATTGTCGGCTGGCCTGGTGTGAACCATCTGGAAGGCGATGATTTTGGCCCAGTGATAACACAAGCGTTGCAACTTGATGGATTCCCCTACAGCGAGATAGAGCACCTGATAACCGTCGGTTTTGGCCGCCAGACACTGCTTGGTGCTGTCGATACCTTGATTGATTTAGTTACTCGCGAAAAACTCCGTCATGTCTTCCTGGTCGGTGGTTGTGATGGTGCCCGCGGTGAGCGTAATTACTTTACTGATTTCGCGACTCAAGTCCCTGAAGATTGCCTGATCCTGACGCTGGCATGCGGTAAATATCGCTTTAATAAACTCGACTTTGGTGACATTGAAGGGCTGCCACGTCTGATTGATGCCGGACAGTGCAACGATGCCTATTCCGCCATCATGCTGGCCGTCACACTGGCAGAAAAACTGGGTTGCGGTGTCAACGAGTTACCCTTGTCATTAGTGCTATCGTGGTTTGAACAAAAAGCGATTGTTATCCTGCTGACACTGTTGTCATTAGGGGTCACTAATATTGTCACCGGCCCAACCGTACCTGGTTTTCTGACACCCGATTTACTCGCGGTGCTGAATGAGAAATTTGGCCTGCGTCCTGTCACTACCGTTGAGCAAGATATGCAACAGATGCTGAGTGCATAAGGAGATATCATGACTATGCCGACTCCCCTGTGCCCGTGGCGTATGCAGGTGCATCATATTCATCAGGAGACTCCTGATGTCTGGACTCTGTCGCTGCTCTGCCACGATTATTATCCCTATCGTGCAGGCCAGTACGCGATGGTCAGCATCGGTAAGGGTAAAGATACCCTGCGAGCTTATACCTTATCGTCAACGCCAGGTGTCAGCGAGTACATCACTCTCACCGTACGACGTATTGATAATGGCGCGGGGTCGAACTGGCTGACCCAGAATGTAAAACGGGGTGACTACCTCTGGTTATCCGATGCTCAAGGCGCGTTTACCTGCGATAATACCACCAGCAATAAAATATTATTACTGGCTGCGGGTTGTGGCGTGACTCCAGTAATGTCAATGCGTCGCTGGCTGGCCGCTTTTCGTCCTGAGGTGGATGTCCAGGTTATCTACAGTGTACGTTCTCCACAGGATGTTATTTTCGCCGATGAGTGGCAAAACTATAAGGTGACACTGATCGCGGAAAATGATGCCTGCGAGGGATTTTTACGAGGGCGTCTGACAGAAGCGATGTTAAGCGCGGTGCCAGAACTCACTGAGCGTACCCTATTCTGCTGCGGTCCTGCGCCTTATATGGACTGGGTTGAAAATGCGTCACATAAACTGGGTGTAACGGACTTCTATAAAGAACAGTTCTTTACGCCTGCGGCTCCCGCCGTCAGCGAAGGGATAAAGTTCACTAAACTCTCGCCTGAAAAAACCTTCTTCGCTGCACGAGGTCATTCTCTGCTGCAAGCGATGGAAAGCAATCAAGTACCGGTGAATGCCGCCTGCCGTGAAGGGGTATGTGGTTGCTGTAAAACACAGATTTTTTCTGGAGAGTACAATGTCAGTAGCACAATGACTCTCACTGAACAGGAAATAGCGGATGGCTATGTCCTGGCTTGTTCCTGCCACCCTGTGAGCGATTTAGTGCTCGCCTGATAAGCCAAACAACGCCCTTTTATTAAAGGGCGATTTTCTTGTGTTGAGTCTGGCCATCATCGCGGCTGTTACATAACTTATTGAGCTTCATACACCTTATTACCATCAATATATTCACGATCCTAAGCAAAGTCGTCTTATCGAAATAAGGATCGTCAGAGATAAATATCGTAATCTATGAAGATATTACCCGTTTGCTAATACCGTCAAAAATTGATGGGAACCATAGGGCAGATACCGCCAGCAGAAGCAGAGGCAAACTACTGGCGGCAAATTACCAAGTCTATGCGGGTTAACGTCTGCACTTCAACAAACGAGCCTCCACCAAACCTGATTTATGCAACAACGCAGAGGGATGAAGTCGTTTCCGACGATACCCTACAGGTTACTCGCCGTACGTCCAAAGCGTTTGTTAAAATCGGTCAGCTCAACCTGAAACTCATCGCGCGCCAAAAACTCGGCATCGCTCAGATCGGCTTGCCCCTCACCAGCCTTGTACCAGGCCGCATAGTTGGGCATTTCCGAGCTGAATTTGTCGAAATGCGTGGAGTAAGTGCGCACCTTGATATTTGGTTTAGAGCCGTCGAGGTTGAAGGTCAGGAGCCGCAGCCAGCCGTCACCAGTCAACGGTTTGCCAGAATAGGTGTTGTCTGGATCTTGTTCCTTCGCAGCACGCCAGCGCGGCTGATAATCCGACAACATCTGGTGCACTTCGTATCCAGTGTCGTTGTAGTCGACGCCGTAGCCCTGGCCTCCAATGTGACCGCTGAGTACTAGGAAAATCTGGTCGTGCTGGCTAATGAAGTCGTCCCAGACCATCTGTGGGTTGTTGTCCATCTGATCAATGAGACTCATATCCAACCCGCCAACGGCATACTTGCCATCGCGATCAGTGTATTTGTGGGTGGTCACGATAGTCGGCAGCCCCGGGTTCTGCTTGATGACCCGTCGGGCCCAGGCCAGAGAGCTGTCTGGGGCATCGTACTGCAGGCCAATATGCAGGAATTTGCAATCCCCGGCGGTAAACACCTGCGCACTGTCACTACCGCCATCGTTAGAGGCGATGTACCACGGCTGATCCCGAAAGAAGTCAGACTGGTCTGAGAACGCCGAACGAAAACCCTCTAGCCCACCAAAGTGGCGGATGCCCTGACGCAGGCTATCGTCGCGGTCCGGCTGCGGCGGGTGAGCGGCATCAGTCCAGACGGCATCGTAGTCGTGGTTGCCAGGAACCACTGAGAACGGCAGCTTGCCGGCGATTATCTCAAAGCCCTTGATTGCGTTCGGGATCTCATACTCCTTTACGCCATCAGGAAAGATATGCGGGATCCCTCCGGTCTCCGACTCCGTTGCTGCCTTGAAGCCGCGCAGCTCATGCCCCGGATCCATCCGCTGCACGCGGTTCTGCCAGACATCGCCCAGATGGGTGGCGAACACAATATCACCGCCATTGCTGACGGCATTGTCAGCGATGTACTGCATCTGCTCGAAGAACATTTCATAGCCATTCACCGGAAATCCTTTCGACTTCTGATGCCTGAAGTCCAAGTAGTTTTGGGTATCAGGTAAGGCAGCGATAGTGAATTCACCGCATACGCCGGGCTGGGTGCTACTTTTCTCAGTTTGAGCAAATAGCGAAACGGGGGCAGAAAAAAATGCGATGGTAACAGCACAAACAAACGCTGGTAATCCCCCCATTTTTAGCGGAGGTGATAAGTAGAATCAGTTCAGACGATGAATATGCTGCATCGGTGTA
>CANRKT010000001.1 GCA_947631255.1 uncultured Enterobacteriaceae bacterium | reverse complement strand
ATCAATATTCTTCACCGCACACCTCAAACAACTAATATGTTGTACCAACCAACTTGAACAACATATTAGTTGTAATTGTATAGATGGATAGATGGGTTAGGCACTGAGGAACCAGGGCCTGTTTGGGAGAAAAATAGGGGTAACCGTAAGGAATGGGTACAGAGGAAGATACATCAATAAAAACAAAATCAACTTCCCCCTGCCTGCGAATGACCTGAAAAAGTTTCCTGGCGTATAAAACACTACACAGCCGAGGTTCCCCCGGCTAGTGACCATGGCACTTGAAATTATTTTATGTTGGTTTAATCTAGTGCACTAGAAGATATCTAGTCGAGTTGATAATGACAAAATCCCATAGTGTTGGTATGGAGCTCTCTTTTGCTCTTTATGGCGCTGCTAACCGCATGGCCCGGATGCACAAACCGTTCCTTGAACCGTTAGGCCTGACGTTTCCGCAGTATCTGGTGATACTCGAACTGCTGAACGGATCGCCGTTATCTGTAGGCACTCTTGGCGCCTGTCTCGACATGGATACGGGGACTATCACGCCCCTTGTCAAACGCCTCGAGACAGCGGGGTTTGTTACTCGTACTCGTGACCCGAACGATGAACGACGTGTGCTGGTCAATCTGACCTCTCGGGCCGAGAGCATCCGGGAAGAAATCTTGAGCGTTAGTCAGAAAATCAAAAGTGCCTGTAAATTGGACGAGGCGGAGTTGAGCGAACTTCGTGACACCTTGCGGGATCTCAGTAGACCACAGCGGGGTTAAAGAGACCGATTACAATCTTTATACGTCAATTTATCTAGCGCACTATAATATAGTCAGCTACATATATTTATTAAAAATGACAATAACCACTTACCAAAGGAAACCATTATGATTCTGAATCCTGCCCACCCCGGAACCGAAATATCATCAGATGAGACGCTGTCGTTCAAAGAGGCAACCCGCACGCGTCGCTCTATCCGCGGTTTTCTCGATAAGCCCGTCCCATTAAACATTATCCGTGAAGTGCTGGAGGATGCCCAGTACGCGCCGTCCAACTGCAACACTCAGCCCTGGAATACTCACATCGTCCGCGGTGAGAAACTTAAGCAGCTTTCCAAAATTCTGCATTCTAAAAACGACGCAGGAGAGTTCACTCCGGACTTCTCTTTCGACCAGAACGACTTCTACGGCGAATATCGTAAGCGTAACGATGCGCTGGGCAAGGCTTATTACGAAGCCATGAATGTCATGCGTGAAGATAAGGAAGGGCGTCATCGAGTGGGTGCGATGAACTACTCGTTCTTCAACGCCCCGCAGGTCGCGTTCCTGTTCATGCCCACGTTTGGCGACAATGTTCGTGTTGCAGGTGATATCGGTATGTATGGACAAACCTTCCTGCTATCGCTCGCGGCACGCGGTCTCGGTGGAATTCCCCAAACTGCGGTCGGTTTTTTTGCCGATCCCATCCGTGAATTCCTCGGTATTTCTGACGAGTTCAAGCTGCTGTTTGCTATTTCTTTTGGCTACCCGGACGAGGCAGCTCCCGGCAATCGGATCCACATGGATCGCGTACCGGTCGACACCAGCGTGACTTTCCACGACTGAACACACTACGGGAGCGGCATTGTTTTGCCCTCCCCGCCTTCCATCGTATCAATTACATGGCGGTGATTTAACGTTGCCGCGCGATCAGCCGACTCCCTGCGGCGATGAATCACAATATAAAAGCTACGTTATCTTAGCGATAACGTAGCTTTTTATTTTTTAATTAATACGTAACTCGCTGGCTTTCCAGCTATAGGTGTTATTTTCAATTAACGAATCACCAAGCTCCTGATAATCGAAATTATAGAACTCTGCGCTGGCGGCATAACCAGAGTAGTCGACCGCCGCAAGGCCAACGAATGCCCCGGTAAAGAACCCACCATAACTTTGCAGTACATAATCGTCTGAAAGCATTGCAGCATCTAATTTGACAGGAATTTCAGTGAAATTAATCCCATCGAAACTATATTCATAGCTATAGCTTTCCTTTCTGACTTTCGTGCGGAACCAGACAAATTCAGTGCCTTCCGGGATCTTAATTGCATCATCTTTCAAATATGACGTATATTTTCCACGGTTATTTTCACCTATTTCGATGACTGAACCATTAATTTCATTCCACGTGATGAACACAAAACTCCAGTGACGATCATTATAGTAATTCGTTAGTCCTGCCATTTGTTGATAATTAAATGGATTAAATTTTACTTTGACCTGCGCGTCAAAATAAAAGGCTTGCCAACGGCGGGCAATTAACGATAGGTCATGAGTATTCGCTAAAGAACCTTGACCGATTAACGTTAACTTTCCATCTCCGGTTGTGCCCATTTTTTCAGTGAAAGGGACACGAAGTGTATTCCAATTGAGATCGAGTGTTGGCGTTTTAAATTCATCATACTGGCTATTATCTTTTGCACTTTCGGTGTAAATGGCATCTTTTGGTCCTTCGACAAACGTTTTTCCACCGTGGCCTCCTTCAATACGTGGCCAGCCATCTTCATCCCAATAAACTTTTTGGATAGACGTTTCTCTGCCAAGTGTTGACCAGCCACGAGGATCATAGACAGACTCACCCGGACGATTCCACGGACGAGCGCAGAGCGAAGCGTAATACCATTCCCCTTGGGGGGTTGAAACCAAAGAGCCATGTCCCTGTTTTTGGATGTAGCTGTCTGGAGTATCAACGTTAGTTAAGAAAACGTCCCCTGGCTCAGTTTCAAAGCTGTTGGCATCTAAGGTTTTTGAACGCGCAACCACTTCCTGGTGGGAAAAAACGGTCCCCCCCTGAGCGGCGAAAAGATAATAATATCCGTTCAGTTTGTAGATATGTGGCCCCTCAACAAGTGCAACGGCAGTGCCTCGATAAATAGTACGCGCTGTTTCTGGTTTTAATTTCAGTGTTTCTGTATCCAGCTCAGTTAAAGTGATGCCATCAAAGGGATGACGGTACTCTCGATGGTCCCAGGTTTGTTGAACTAAATATTTACGACCATCTTCGTCATGGAAAAGTGAAGCATCAAACCCGACCCCATTTAGTTTAATGGGATCTGTCCATGGACCACGAATATCTGTTGCGGTGGTCAGGTAGTTTGTCATGTCTTTAAAAGCACCTTCAGTGATTTTTACATCAGTGTAAACTAACCAGAATTTTCCATCTGCGTAAGAAAGAGCCGGAGCCCAAATCCCACCTGATGAAGGGTTTCCTTTCATATTTAAGAGGGTTGTTGTGGACAATGGACTTGGAAGAAGATTCCAGTGTTCCAAGTCTTTTGACTCATGTAAACGTACACCTGGGAACCACTCAAAGGTAGAGTTTGCAATATAGTAGGTATCCTCGACACGAATAATACTTGGGTCTGCGTTAAATCCGGGTAATATAGGGTTTTGAATAATAGTCATACAATTCCACCTTTTCTTAAAGTTTCCTGAGTGATATCTTTCTAGCGATTTCTCGTTAATCTTTAAATTACTGACGTATCTTATCCAGCTGACGGTTAATGTCTGTAACATTTTTGTCTGAGATTGGATAAAATTGAATGATGAACATCGAGATAATAGCTAAAGCTATTGGCAACCAAACTGCAGTAAGTATTATTCCATCGATAGCACTTGCACTTTGTTGTGCGCCGGTTTCGTTAAAACCATAAGCGGCGAGTAACCAAAGTGGAATAGCGCCACCAATAGTAAAACCAATCTTGAAAAAGAGTCCCATAATAGCATTAATAATTGCGGCATTTCGCTTGCCTGATTTTAATTCGCCATAAGCAATAACTTCAGGAACCAGCGCCCACATGAATCCGGTAGCCGAGGTTAAGCCCCACTGTTTAATGAATGTTGCGATGTAAGCAAGCCAAAGTGCATCATGCATTCCTTCGCGAGACCAAACATAAGTTAATAATTCACCGACAATAAACATACCAAGGAAAAGATGGAAGAAACCTTTTTTGCCAAAAATCTTCTTGATTCTTGGCCAAAAAATGGGGAATAAAATACCTGGAATTGAGGCGACAAGGCCAATAGCCCCCATCCATTCTGAATGACCGACAACAAATTGATTAAAAAATCCATTAACGGTGTTCATGAAAAACATGAATGTAAAGGCCAGCATGAAAAATAATCCAAGGATGACAAGCGGTCGATTATTTTTGAGTTCAAGGAATAGATCTGTCGTTTTGACGTTGGCCGTTTGTTCTGCCGTAGCGACAACACGTTCTTTGGTAAATTTATAACAGAAGAAAAGTGCAGCAGCGCCTATTACCATATAAATTGAATAAACACCAAACCAAGCGTATTTAGCGGATGGATCGGTATAGTTTCCCATATTGAGCTCAAGTCCAAAAAAGCCAGTATCCTTGAGGCTACGATCTTTTGGTGAGGCCATCTGTACAAACATTGGGAATAAGGTGTAAACAAGAAGGTTGGCACTATTCGCCAGCATCATTCGCGTACTGGTCAGTTTATCAATAGATTCAGGGTCTCTTGTCAATGAAGCATTAAGAGAACCATAAGGAATATTTACCACTGAATAAACTAAATCCAGTGCCAAATAAATTATAAATGCAAAAAAAACTGAACCACTGACACCGGGTATTGGTGCAAAAAGTAAGGCAGAAAGAATAACAAGTGGAATGCCAGCTCTTAAAATCCAAGGGCGATATTTTCCAGCTTTTGAAGTCCTTTTATCAACATAAGTTCCGACCATCGGGTCCCAAATAACATTGATGATGCGGACGAAAAGAAATATAAACCCTGCTGTGGCTGTGGCAATGGTATTAACTGTCAACATGTGAAGAGCAAGAAAACCGCCGATAGTGCCAAAAACAAGGTTTTGGGCAAAATCCCCCATTCCGTAAGCAATACGTTCTTTGAGTGTTAATTTGTGATATTCATCATGCCGGTTTTGTATCCTGTCATTGTTCATTATAATCAGATCCCCGATCTCTTTTATGAATGTAAAACACTTTCTGACACAGATGAGCTAGTATTAGCTATTACGTTTTTATATTAGTTAATTATGTTTTTTTACTTCTGTGACCATTGAAACAAATATTCTCAATAAATAGCCCTCAAATTCAAAGTTTTGATTAGCTACTGACAAAAAACCATCCGCAGCAGGTGAATATTTCATGTCCAGTAACACATTATATTTTTTGCGAGACAGTTCACATTTGAGTATTCTCTTAATCAGTAAATGAAATAACGTAATTGAGCAACCTATCTTGGAAAGATAGAATATTTGCCGCTTTTTATTTTCTACTTGCTAAATTACGGAGCCCATTCTGTAAGTTTATTTCAAATAACCTGAGTAAGATTGATAATTTTAGATCACTCCCCATATCAACATGCTGATGCTGTTGCTGCTTCATACCAATAAGCATGTACATCTCTTTTTGCCCACTACCCAGACAGCCTAAATACTTCCTGCATGACATAAGCCATAACCCAGCTCACACCTCACAGACTTCAAATAAATCCTGATGATGTAAATGAAATGTGAAGTTGTTCAACTTATCGCCATAAGCATTCTTGTATGGTAGTAGCCACAAAAGAATATCTGTACGTATAAAAGGATAAATAACGTGAAGATCATCAGTGCTGAAGTATTTGTTACCTGCCCGGGCCGTAATTTTGTCACCCTAAAAATTACAACAGATAACGGATTAACTGGCCTTGGTGACGCAACGCTCAACGGACGTGAACTACCGGTCGCCTCTTACCTCAAAGATCATATCTGTCCGCAGCTTATTGGACGTGATGCGCACCAGATCGAAGAGATCTGGCAGTATTTCTACAAAGGGGCGTACTGGCGCCGTGGCCCCGTGACTATGTCCGCGATTTCAGCAGTGGATACCGCCTTGTGGGATATCAAAGCCAAAGCCGCCAATATGCCGCTCTACCAGTTGCTGGGCGGGGCATCACGCACCGGCGTCATGGTCTATTGCCATACAACGGGTCACACGATTGATGAAGTGCTGGATGATTATGCCAGACACCGTGATCAGGGGTTCAAGGCAATTCGAGTGCAGTGTGGTGTACCGGGTATGAAAACCACTTACGGCATGGCGAAAGGCAAAGGACTGGCCTATGAGCCCGCGACAAAAGGCAACTTTCCGGAAGAACAACTGTGGTCGACAGAAAAATACCTCGATTTTACGCCGAAGCTGTTTGAGGCGGTACGCGAAAAATTTGGTTTCAACGAGCATATGTTACACGACATGCACCATCGTCTGACACCTATTGAGGCCGCGCGCTTTGGTAAAAGCATTGAGGATTATCGCCTGTTCTGGATGGAGGATCCGACACCAGCGGAAAATCAGGCCTGCTTCCGTTTAATTCGTCAGCACACCGTCACGCCGATTGCTGTAGGGGAAGTGTTTAACAGCATTTGGGATTGTAAACAGCTGATTGAAGAGCAGCTCATCGACTACATCCGTACCACAATTACCCATGCAGGTGGAATTACCGGTATGCGTCGCATCGCTGATTTTGCCTCGCTCTATCAGGTGCGCACGGGTTCACACGGGCCATCTGACCTCTCTCCTGTCTGTATGGCAGCGGCGCTACATTTTGACCTCTGGGTACCAAACTTCGGCGTGCAGGAATATATGGGTTATTCGGAGCAAATGTTGGAAGTATTCCCGCATAACTGGACATTCGATAACGGCTATATGCACCCGGGCGACAAGCCAGGATTAGGCATTGAGTTTGATGAAAAGCTGGCTGCGAAGTATCCCTATGATCCTGCCTATTTACCGGTTGCTCGTCTGGAAGACGGCACACTCTGGAACTGGTAATGGTGGAACAAGTAATCAGAGGATAAAGCATGAAAAGTATTGTGATACAGCAGCCAAATAAATTGGTGATTGAAGTACGCCCTATTCCGCAACCTGCGGCAGGCGAAGTTCGGGTGAAAGTGCGTTATGCCAGTATCTGTGGCTCTGATGTCCATATTTGGCGTGGGCATAACCCCTTTGCCAGATATCCGCGTGTTATCGGACATGAGTTCTTCGGCGTGATTGATGCTGTTGGAGAAGGCATAGACGCATCCCGACTTGGAGAGCGTGTCTCGGTTGATCCGGTAGTGAGCTGTGGTCATTGTTACCCCTGCTCCATTGACCGTCCTAATGTATGTACGGAATTACATGTTATCGGCGTACATCGGGATGGGGGATTTAGCGAATATACCTGCGTACCGGCTTCTAATGCTTATCATATTCCTGATGCAATCCCGGATAAGCTAGCAAGTCTTATCGAACCCTTTACGATTGCAGCGAATATCAGCGCCTTTCTCGCGCCAGCACCCCATGATATCGCCTTGATTTATGGCGCAGGCCCAATGGGATTAACCGCGATTCAGGTACTGAAAAATGTTTATGGGGTAGCACAAGTCATTGTTGCAGATCGTTTACCGGAACGGTTGTTGATGGCTCGTGATAATGGTGCCGATCTGACGTTAAATAATAGCCAAATTCCTCTGTCGACACAGTTAGCGGGTATACGTCCTACCCTGATTATTGATGCCGCTTGTCATCCTTCTATTCTGTCAGAAGCTATTGCACTGGCTTCTCCTGCTGCACGTATTGGGCTTCTCGGTTTTTCAGGCGAGCCCTGTCATTTTACCCAGCAGAGTCTCACCAGCAAGGAGTTGTCACTCTTTACCTCGCGCCTTAATAGCAAACGCTTTCCCGTGGTGATTGACTGGCTGATGCGCGGATTGCTCGCGCCTGAAAAATTAGTCACCCATTATTTGCCACTTTCTCAAGCAGAAAATGCGATGAGCAAGTTTGAACAAGACCCTCGAGGTTGCTGCAAAGTCATTTTAGATATTCAGGCATGATGACGTCTATCGTGAAATATTGGTCTTCAATATGAGATGAAAAATATGCAAAGAATCAACTTTGATATCATGAAAAAGACGGTAAAAAATGCATTTTTAAAGGCGGGATTAAGTGAACAACAAGCGGATATTTGCGCACAGATTCACACGGAGTCCAGCTGTGATGGAGTCTCTTCACATGGTTTAAACCGTGTACCGCGATTTATAGACTACGTCAAAAAAGGCTGGATCAATGTTCAGGCAGAGCCGACTCAGGTTAAGTCATTAGGCGTGATTGAAATCTATGACGGTAATCAGGGGATTGGCATTACTAATGCTTTATTTGCCGTTGAAAAAGCGGCAGAGATAGCGCGCCAGAATGGTATAGGAATTGTTGCTTTACGTAATACAACTCACTGGATGCGAGGCGGGACATACGGTTGGAAAGCAGCGGAAAAAGGTCTCGCCGCCATTTGCTGGACAAATACGGAGTCGTGTATGCCAGCCTGGGGGGGTAAAAATACCCGCTTAGGTAATAACCCCTTTGTGATGGCTGTACCACGAGAAAAAGGATCGATCGTTTTAGATATGGCCATGTCGCAATACTCATACGGTAAATTGCAGGTCACACGGCTTAAAAATGAACGTTTGCCCTTCCCCGGCGGTTTCGATCAGCAGGGAAATTTAACTGACGAACCCGGGCCAATTGAACAATCTATGCGGATCCTTCCGACCGGATACTGGAAAGGTTCCGGAATGGCTGTTTTATTAGATGCGATGGCTGCGTTATTGTCCGCAGGACATCCAACCAATGAGATAGATAAAATAGGTAAAGGAAGTTGCACAGGCGCCAGTCAAATTTTCATGGTATTCGATCCTGCCCAGCTTGGGGGTAGCGAGTTTAGCGATCGAATGGCTGACAGCGTGGCAGATTATGTCAAGACATCCACAGTGGCAGAAGGCCAGAAAGAAGTTTATTACCCCGGCGAACATTCCGCTAAAAATCGGCGAGAAAATCTCATCAGTGGCATCCCCGTTGACGACGGTGTTTGGGGGGAAGTGATTAAACTGGCACAAGAGGTGGAGGAATGATTATGGGGAATATTTCGCAATGATTTAACGATAAAAATAGGGCTGACAAGTCGCTGAGCGATATTTTATAAAGAATAACTCAGCTTTAATTAAGAGACTCATAATACTATCTTGAGCTTGTTTTTATTTATTAAATCCTATCTGTTTAAACTGGTGACAAGATGAAATGGTTAACGTTCCATGAGTATTAAAATAGAAACAATGGCTTTGTGATAAATCTCTCAAAATAATCATTTGGCGTCAAAAATAAAACTCGATTACTTGTATGGCAGTTATGTCTAGCGTACTTTTGTTATCAATAATGATGTGTATTGTTATGAAAGAAACAGGAACAAAAACCTATTTCCCATAGCATGCAAGGTGAGTTAAACCAAGAGCATACTCAAGGGTAAATAGACCTTAAGTAATGACATCAACAGTTATCCTTCCTGATGCTCTGGCTAAGGAAAGCGTTAATCTTTGACAGATGACAAATAGTCTAACGCGTATTTTTACATTCATAAATTTTCCTTTGGAGGATAGAACAACATGTCAAAACACACCTTAAATTTTGAAAGGAAATATTTTTACGCACTGAAATCTGGCGCATATAAAAAAATAGTAATTGGCTCATTACTTTCCCTTTTCACCTTATCTTCCTTTGCAGCTAAAACATATGAGTTTAATCTGAGCACAGCTTTATCACCAGATGATCCTGTTTATGCTGGATTTAAGGAATTTAAGAAAAATGTTGAAAAACGCACGGATAAAAATGTGCGCGTCAGACTGTTTCCCAGTGGTCAGTTAGGGGCTGATGGCGAGTTGATTCAACAGGCCCAGGTTGGAAGTAATGTTGGCGTACTGACTGATGGCGGCAGACTGGCACAATTTGTGCCGGAGTTAGCAATTCTGAATGCCCCCTTCTTATTGTCAGATTATGACCAGGCATCAAAGTTTGTCGCAACACCGGTATTTAAAGAATGGGAATCACAGTTACAAGATAAATCGGGGTTAGTCAGTTTATCCTTCAACTGGTATCAAGGTTCTCGGATGATGATGACGAAAAAACCTTTCACGCAACCGTCTGATTTAAAAGGTGTCAGAGTGAGAGTACCTGACTCCTCCATCGCTATCGAAACAATCAACTGTATGGGAGCATCACCAACGCCGATGGCATGGTCCGAAGTCTATTCCGCGATTCAAACAGGTGTAGTGGACGCTGCAGAGGCACATCCAACGGCGTTATACGGTTCTAAGCTTAATGAAGTCGCTAAAGATATTACTAAAACTAACCACTACCATTTAATGACGTCGATTATCGTGGGAAACAAATGGTTTGATCAGCTTCCAGCCGAATATCAGCAGATCCTGCAGGAGGAGTCTTATAATGCAGGTGCGTTCGCCTCTCAAAAGATTATAGAGCAAAGTAATGCTGTTTTAGAAAAAATGTCTAAAAGTGGTGCGGAAGTGGCAGAGATCGATCTCACTCCGTTTATAACAGCATGCGCTAATGTGCCTGCTAAACTTGGACTGGAACAGGCTCAAGACAGCTTAAAAACAGCGCTGGATATCAAATAGGTTAGCTTGATAACTTCTGTACTACTCCCGCCCTTAGGGCGGGACGTTGAATGAGATATTACAGATGAATACAATGATTAAAATAGAAATAGCCATTGCAAAAATTATGTTCATCGTCATGGTGATTCTTATTTTGGTTGCCGCTATTGGGCGGGCAATGGGATATCCCCTGATTTGGTCTATAGAAATATCAATGGTTTTATTCGCCTGGGTGAGTATGTTCTCTATCCACTATGCTCAAGTCAACCAGCGTAATATGGGGATTGATATATTATCGAAGCGACTGCCAGTGAAGGTACAGAATTTAGTTGATTATATTAACAAAATTTTAATTATTTCCTTCTTGGGTTTTGGGACGTATTCTGGATATGTTTTCATGTGGGATACTCGCTCACATATATTACCTATTTCCGAGATAAACCATGTTGTTTTAAGTGCAGCTGTTCCGACTGGGTGTCTATTAATGATTTTCACCTGTGTAAGACAATTGATTGATAAAATTAATTCTAATCGAGCATTATCTATTAGAGGAAACCTGCCATGATATGGTTGACCGGTGTATTATTTATTGTCTTTATGCTGATGGGCATGCCGGTAGGATTCGTCATTGCCATATCAAGTCTGGCCTATTTTTTCACATCTGACTTTCTTCCTCTTGGCATTGCTTTTCAAAAATTTGCAGCCCCCACACAGTCATTTCCGATGATTGCCGTTCCTCTGTTTATCCTGGTTGGAAATTTACTGACACGAACAGGTATTACTGAGCGTTTATTAGATTTTGCTCGTCTACTGACCGGATGGATGATTGGTGGACTGGCGCAAATTAACGTGTTACTCGCAATGCTGATGGGGGGAGTTGCAGGTTCCGCAGTCGCTGATGCATCTATGCAGTCACGCATGCTTGGGTTCTCTATGATTGAGCGAGGTTATCCCAGGGCTTACACCGCAGTAGTCATCGCTTTTGCATCACTGATCACTGCGACATTACCTCCGAGTATATTATTAATCCTGTATGGTTTTGTTGGTAATGTTTCTATTGGAAAATTATTCCTTGCAGGCATTATCCCCGGTATTTTACTGACGATAACGCTCATGGTAACGAATTACATCATGGCTCGTCGCATGAAAATTCAACCAGAAACATTCTCAAAGCCAACATTTAAAGAAGTAGCGGTGAGTTTCCGTCGTGGTTTTTGGGCTCTGATGTTTCCAATTATCCTTATTGTCGTCATTCGTTTAGGTTTGTTCACGACTTCAGAGGCTGGGGCATTTATCGTTCTCTATGCCATTATTGTTGGCGGTCTGATTTATAAAGAACTGACCTGGCAAGGGATCCTTGATACATTAACTGAGACGCTAAGCGACCTGGGTATTGTCATGCTTTTGGTTATGGCCGCCTTCATTCTTGGGCATATCAGCGTGTTGGATCAGTTACCTCAAGCGATGACTGAGTTCATTACCGAATTCACCGACAATCCGACAGGTATCATATTGCTGATTTTTGCCCTGGTGCTCGTTATTGGTATGGTTTTGGATGCCAGTCCTCTGATTTTACTGCTGACGCCTATCTTATTACCTATTGTCACTGAAATCGGTTATGACCCCATTCATTTCGGCATTATGTTCATTACCTTAACGTTATTGGGAGCGAATACGCCGCCAGTGGGTATATGTATGTATACGGTTTGTGGTATTTTAAAATGCGATACAGTGCATTTTATAAAAGCTTCAGTACCTTATTTAATCGCATTTTTAATTTTCACCGCGATCCTATTTGTATTCCCACAAACAGTCATGTTTTTACCTAACTTACTCATGCCATAAAGTAATATAATGTTAATGACGTATTTTTAAGCAGAGGATATATACTCGTCATATTTCTGGCTATTTACGCAGGAAAGATTCGACTGACGTAAATATGCGGGAGAACGCGCAGTTTAGCGTATGACAGGCAAGTATGGCGGGTATATTCATGAGTTAGCATGTATTATAAGCGGCAAATTTATTGGGTAAGCACAACGATATGGATACCATTTTTCAGATCAACAACAACGAACCAGTCAATCAGCAAATTTATCGCATATTGCGTAAAGACATTGTGGAATGCACGATTCCACCGGGTAAGCTGCTGTCCGAAAAAGAAATCTCCCTGCGTTTTGATGTTTCTCGTCAGCCGGTTCGAGAGGCGTTTATCAAACTAGCAGAATCCGGGCTGGTGCAGATCCTGCCGCAGCGCGGCACCTTTGTCATGAAAATTTCCGAACAGCGCGTGTCGGATGCCCGCTTTATTCGTCAGACGCTGGAATGCGCCATTGCACGTCGGGCGGCTGAAATGGTTACCGAGGAACAACTGCTGACGCTGGAGCATAACTTACGCCGTCAGGAACTGGCCGCGCAGAATGATCAGGTGCGCGAATTTCTCAACCTTGATGACAGTTTCCATCAGTTTTTGACGCAGATTGCTAACTGTTCACTGGCGTGGGAAACCATTGAATCGATTAAAGCCACGATGGATCGGGTGCGTTTTCTCAGCCTGAGCCAGGTTTCTCCACCAGCCAGCCTGATCCAGCAGCATTACTTGATTTTTAATGCCCTAAAAGCACGCGACCCCGATGCTGCAGAAAAAGCGACTCGGGAGCATTTACAGGAGATTATCTATTCCATCACACCGATTGCACAACAGAATAGCGACTGGTTCGAGTACAACTGATTGTTACGACTTCACCAAGGATAATGTTTACTGGCGGCAGTTGTGCAGGGTACCAGTCAGGGTGTCTTCTGAAATGTACAGTAAATCTAAGTCAGAAGCGGTTAGCCTGAAACGCAGATATCACCAAAAGCAGGAGTACCCTGTCTTTTGGTGATTTTTTTGGCGGCAACGTCCAGGATAATATGATTATTACTGTCCAGCGCTAAATACAACGGTTAACTTGCCATCCTGGTCAATCAGTTTATTCATCTCTTTTTGGTTGATGGCTTTAAACATCCCAAAATCACTGGCGGTCAGTTTTTTACCTTCTAACTCAACGACAACCTCATCTGCAGGGGCGGAGATCATAGCATTAGCCACTTTCTGTAGTGAGTGATAATAATCTTCTCTGGTATCCAGTTTTAGTGAATCTACCGGGACTTTTTTATTCAACCACTCAGCAATATAAAACTCAAAGAAGGGAATATTGTTTGATTTAGGTTTTTTATAAGAGACGCCCCGGAGAAAATACATAATTGAGCGGTACTGATCATTCTGTAAACTTTCCGCCGATACGGTTTGCGGCAGTGACTGGTAGTTTACTGGCTTAAAGTGAGCGTCTTTTAGCCATGTCTGGTTATTTTCTGCAAGGAAGTCCCAGAACTCATCCATCGACCCCATAGCAGATTTATCATCCGTAATACGGATAAAAACGGGGGTGTTTCCGCCAGAAACTTTATTTAACATACTGACCAGGTGGTGACCGTCAGTTAAATAATATTGCTTATCCGGTCCCATCACGGCAGTTTTAAGATCCTTAATGTTGGATCCATAAGCTTCAAGACATTTAAAAGAGTTAAGATCGAGAAGTGATGACTTTTCGGTAAAGGACTCAACACCTTCAGCCCCATTATCTTCGCAATAATCATCATATAACTTTTTAGGATTTAAGGCATAGTTGGCAATTTTATAATTAACTTGCTGCTCGCCAATACTGGGTTGTGTTGGTCTCAGCTCCGCTGCTTTTAATTGTATCACCGAGGGAGTATTAGCAACATTTTCAGTAGCCCAAGACTGAGCCGTCACACTTAATAGAGATAATAAAACATAGTTTAAGTATTTCATTGTGGGCCTTTTAAAATATGATTTGAGTTCTGGAGACCAGAGTGTCTTCAACACCAATATTTCCGCATCTGACAATACTATTAATAGTATCTTTAAAGGGAGTTTTCTGACTGGCTGCTGCATAGCCTTTTAAGTTGACGGTATCGTATTGAAGGAGTCCTTTTAGCGCAATACTTGACGGATATACTGAGATACCAAAACTATCGATAAAATTACTGAAATAATCGCTTGCATTGGTCGATTGAGAACTAAAACAGAATAATAATGCCAAGTTATATTTACTTATCTTCATTTTGCAGGTTTATTTCATACATTCATCATAAAATAGCTATAACTTATTGCCTTGTTGTTTCATTATAGTTTCTATGAGATGACAAAACAGTGACATATCCAAACGCACCTTCAGTCATTGACCCGCCATATGGGATCTTCCCCTGTCATGGTGGAAGACTCATAGCCCCATGTTTAATCTACCGGAATGGAACATCACTGTGATTTTGAAGCGCGCTTTGTTCCGGTATCCTCTGGAGTTGATCCTTAACAGACGTATCTTACTGTTCAGTGATCCTGCGCTACCCTTTGATATCCGGTACTTCTATTGCATTCACGAACCCATAACGCCGTTTAGGTAACGTCCTGGCGGCGCTACTCAGCAGGGGAACGCCCACATCTTTTACCATCGCCATCCATTCCAGCCACAGCACTCTGCTGCGTTTATCGTAAAGGTTAATACGGGATTAACCACTAACCTCCTCCGTCACCTGGCACACCCGCAACAATTACGGGTATAATCGTCACAAATTACCTGATTGGTTTAAAAGCAAAGATGACAAAACTCACCTTACAAGAGCAGATGTTAAAAGCAGGTTTAGTGACCAGCAAGAAAGTGGCCAAGGTCCAGAGAACGGCTAAAAAGTCACGGGTTCAGGCTCGTGAGGCCAGAGAAGCAGTAGAAGAGAATAAAAAAGCACAGATTGAGCGTGATAAGCAACTGAGCGAGCAACAAAAACAAGCGACTTTAGCCAAAGAATATAAGGCTCAAGTTAAGCAGCTTATTGAGATGAACAGAATTATTATTGCCAAAGGTAATATTGATTTTAACTTCACCGACAATAACTTAATCAAAAAAGTCGTGGTCGATAAGCTCACTCAAGCGCAGTTAATCAGTGGTCGTCTGGCGATTGCCCGTTTAGTGGTAGATGGCAGTGCCGATCCCCAGTACGCGATTATCCCGGCCGTTGTTGCGGATAAAATTGCCCAGCGTGATGCCGACAGCATTGTATTAAACAGTACGTTGAGTCAGGAAGAGCAGGATGAAGACGATCCGTACGCTGACTTTAAGGTTCCTGATGACCTGATGTGGTAATTACTGCGTTACCCGATATTTTTCAGAACGGACTGGTATTTCGGCCATGGATGGGCTCTTTGCTTACCGGATGAACAAACCGTAATTCGCTGGCATGTAACATCAAACGCGGTGTCTGTTCAGTACCTGGCAGCAAGAGTCCACCATAGAGGTCACAACCGAGGATCGGATGTCCCAGCAACTGGCAGTGAATGCGAAGCTGGTGAGTTCGCCCCGTTTCCGGGGTCAGTTCAACTCGGGTTAATGGCAGTGACGTCCCGTTTTCTCGCTGCTGGTAAAAGCGCTCTACCACCTGATAGCGGGAGCGGGCAGATTTGCCATTAATAGCGCTGATAGTCATCCGTGGAAATAGCGCCGGATCTTTAGCGATCGCGGCGTCGATTATTCCTTCATCGTTTTCCAGATGGCCGCAGAGCAATGCGCTATATACTTTATTAACGGTACGCTGGCTGAATTGCTGGCATAATGCAGCATTGATAGCCTTATTACGGGCAATCACCATGAGCCCGGAAGTCCCGAAATCTAAGCGATGTACCAGAGTACAGCCGGGAAAATCCTGTACCAGTCGATAATGAACAGAGTCAAAATTCTGAGGATTTTTTCCTGACAGACTGAGCAGACCAGCAGGTTTATTAATCAGCAGTAAATGCGCATCCTGCCACAGGATGTCGATTTCGTCATGGCACGGTGGGGCAATAAAATTATCGATAATCTTAGACATCAGGTGGCCAGAATAAAAAGTGGGTGCAGATGATAACGAATTTTAAGCGAACTGACGAATTAGCGTAAAATAACGCTGATACCCATTTTTTATCCTATCGATTATGCGTTGTCGCTGTTACGATTTTTTTTCATAATTGGGTTCAGGTCACTTTGCTTATTGAGCTATGAACCGTAACGTTTCAAGGTTATGATCTGATACAAATCGATAACCAACTGTTTTATATGAAAAACACTCAATAACTTGTTATTTCATAGATAAATTCAAAAGAATGTCCAAAACAATTGAATTCGTGATGAGCTCTCTGTTAATTCTTTCTACTCTCGCCGTCTATTTTATTGATACGAAAAGCGGCGGACATAAGGTATAACGCCGCATGAAAATCCCAAGCAGGATCCAGCCATTGGTTGATGATGGTTTGATAGATGAAGTACTCCAGCGCCTGAAAAGTGGCAAAGAAGCTGACGTTTACACGGTGTTATGCGGTAATACTGTGCGCTGTGCCAAAGTCTATAAAGAAGCGACCCAGCGTAGCTTTAAGCAAGCTGTGCAATATCAGGAAGGACGTAAAGTCCGTAACTCGCGTAATGCGCGTGCGATGCAGAAAGGTTCTAAATTCGGCCGTAAACAGCAAGAAGAAAGCTGGCAGATGGCCGAGGTTGAGGCGCTGTTTCGCCTTGATAAAGCCGGGATACGTGTTCCCGAGCCCTATATCTGTCTCGACGGTGTGTTACTGATGGAACTGGTGACAGATGCCGACGGTATGGTGGCTCCGCGTTTGAGCGATGTCACCTTAACCGAAGAAAATGCCATCACTGATTTTCATACCATGATCCGTAATATTGTGCGCATGTTGTGTGCCGGTCTGGTACATGGTGATTTATCAGAATTTAACGTGCTGATGGACGCCCAAGGCCCGGTGATTATCGACTTACCACAGGCTGTCGATGCTGCCGCTAACAACCACGCTGAGTCAATGTTTGAGCGTGATGTGGATAATATCACGGCCTACTACGGTCAGTTTGCCCCACAGCTACTGAAAACCCGTTATGCCAAAGAGATCTGGCAGCTGTATGAAGACGGCAAACTCACCCCTGAGGTCGAGCTTACTGGTCTGTTCGTTGAAGAAGAACATGAAGTGGACATGGGTTCTCTGATGGACGAGATTATCGCCGCAGAAGATGAGTTTTATGATCGTCAGCGTGCCAGTAAAGAGCGTGAAGAGGATTAATTAACAGCCTGGTTGCGAGTTAAAAACACCGTATCAGAGAACACTGATACGGTGTGTCGTTTGTCGTTAAGACTCGCGCCCGGATAACTGAGCGGTATACTGCGTCACGTTCCAGGACAACAGCACCGTTATCAGTACTACCAGGAACAGAAAAAACGGCGTTTTCCAGCGCCATAATTAGCGCCTCCCGTTGAGAAGGCATTCATGTTGCCACGACTCACCAGATGGCGATTTCACAAAGAGCATTTATCACAACTGTCGCTGTATTCATTGAACAGCAAACAAGATGAATCACATCAAACTAAGACAAAAAAGACTCAAGTAATAACTAATTACTTACACTGCTGCAAACTGTTAACTTATTATTGTACTGACTTTTTTTAATTGCCCGAGAAGGAATACAACATAATCGACAAGTAAACTGTTTATATTGTATATGGGTTGCAGTGACCACAAATACACCTCCACACGTACAACATTTAGTATGCTCAATCATTCCACACTCAATAAAACGAATCAGTGTCCATGCCCGCGTAAATCCGAGTACCGGTTTTTCTGCCGAGTAGTTGATACATTGTTCAAGATAAAGCTTATATGCCATTAAGGTGTGTTCAATCGTTCTCCCGGTCTGAGTTTTATTCAAAAATAAAAATATATTATAAAACATAGAGGCATGAACATTCTGTTCCCATGTCATAAACCAGTCAGGTGAAAAAGGTAATAATCCTTTTGGTGGTGAGCAACCTTTAAGCTCTTTATATAATCTTAATAATCGTCTGCGGCTTAAACTGGTCTCGCTCTCCAGCACCTGCATGCGTGCCCCAAAAGATATCAAATCCATTGCGATATGCACTTCGGTGATTTCCTGGAGAATGCTTTTATTTTCCATCACTCTCTCCTGTTAGGCAATGAAGGATTGTTCTCTGGCAGAGAATCGAGTAATTCAGTCGATAAAATAATGCCAGTATGAATACGCTGAAGAGCATCAATACGTGAGTCCTTAGTTAAACATTCAATCACATCTTCATTATCCAGTCTGAGACGACTAATCAGTTGTCCGGTAGATGAAAGCTTGATCAACTGTGGTAAAGATAAATCTTTTAATATATCTATCGTTGCATCATTTAAACCCAGTCTGAAGGTTGCCAGAAACTTATTCTCCCGAATTAATCGTTGTGCTAGTAATAAATATGAAAGATTGACATTATGTATGCTTTGAAGCTGTTCACTATAATCTCTAGTTTCCATTTGATTCATCTTTATCTAAGTGATTTTTGGTTAAACCTAGGTGTCTCATTCAAGATAGCACAGGTCTTTTAAATGACCCTTTCCAATTAAACACCGCAGCACTTAATAACTCTTTTTAATTATTATTATTTTTTTATTCAGGTGCAAGTTTCCTCCATAGATATTTTAAAAGCAACACACTAGAAATAAAATGACATATTTAACGCAATAAAATCAGATAAATATATTTATAAGTAATAATAAGTGTCAGTCTGTAATAATAATACAACACCTGCCAGACTAAATAACAATGAGGTAAGAAATATAATAAAAATATAAAAACATTATTTCATAATGTTTAACTGAAAATGAAAACATACTAATAATTTCAACACGCAATCAAGTCATTATATTACATGTAGTTACAAATAACCCAATCGTAAACAGAACCATTTAACGGACTGGCGATGCCGCCAGACAACTCATGTCTTTGCAAGTTACACTCAGAATTAAAATACGCAGATTCTGAAAGGCTTTCCGTAAGCCTTAGCGCCTCTTCCTTTTTAATACTCTCGCCGGTTGATGATTATGAGTATAGACTTCATTCACAATAATGCATTCATAACTGTGCTGCTCATGTCATTATTCGTTATTAGCGAAAAAACAAATAGCTTAATAAGTCGTGTTTTTCTTGCATATTTATAGCTATAGATATAATCAGCAATAATAGCAATAGCTAAAAATACAATCTGTTATCTCTTGAAATAAAAACAGGCAGCAATGTGTAAAATTAAGAATCAATATTATTTTGTTATGGTGCAGAAGAAAATTATTACAGCTGAGATAAAATAATACGGGTATATTTTAAATACCGCTCAAGCCTTACCTTATGTCAAAAAACAACCATAGAAATTTTCAGAAACGGTTATCAATCTGACTCGCTTTGCAGTCGATCAGCAGCCGTTTTCTGACAAATCAGCCACAGGGAAGAGTTGTTTGCCAGTCAACGGAGTTCATCATTAGTTCTGTTTAACGTCAGATTCAGTCATAGCGCAGATTAGAATCACGGCATGCCGTTAAAAAACTGAGTATGAAATACGGCTTATTACACAGAAAAATTACAAAAATCCGTACATCGCGGAGAAAACCCAACCAAATACACAGGAGACACTCACCCCAATCAGCCCCGGAAATAGAAAACTGTGGTTAATCACAAACTGCCCTATTTTCGTCGTACCAGAGCGGTCAAACTGAATAGCAGCAAGATCACTCGGGTAAGTGGGAAGAATATAGTAGCCATAGCAGGCAGGTGCGGATGCAACGATATAAGCCGGATTCACTCCAATAGCCAGCGCAACAGGAACGATTGCGGCCAGTGCTGCAGCCTGGGAGTTAACAAACTTTGATACCAGCAATAAGACAATCGCATATGTCCAAGGATATTCGGTAACCAGAGTCCCGAGTACTGACTTTATCTCGCCAAGATGGCCACCAAACATGGTTTCTGCCATCCAGGCAATACCGTAGACTGCGACAATCGCAATCATCCCGGAACGGAATACTTCATTTTTTGAAATATCAGCGGGTTTCGTCTTAGTGAAAATAATAATAAGTGCACCCGCAAATAGCATAAATATCTGAATAACTAATACCATCGAGAGCGCTTTTCCATCTAATACAGGCCGTAATTCAGGAAATGCACCTAGTAATGCCACAACAACAATGGAGGCTAAAAATATCCACATCGCTATCCAGTTGCTACGAGGTAACTTTTTATTCAGCAAGGTAACGGTATCACCGTAGACATATTCTTTATTTTCAGGTTTTGAAATAAACGCTTGAAAATCGGGATCCTTATCCAAATCTTTACCGCGATACCAGCTGAATATTCCGATGCACAATATTCCAATCAGTGTCGACGGAATGGTAATTGCCAGTAAATCAACAAATCCAAGATGCTTTCCATTTAATGTCACATCGCCAAGCATGGCCACTAATGATACCACTGCGACCGATACTGGACTGGCGATGATTCCCATCTGGGAACCTATGGTACTGGCTGCCATCGGCCTTTCTGGGCGAATATTATTTTTAATCGCCACATCATAAATGATAGGTAATATGGTATAGACAACATGCCCGGTACCGCACAAGATTGTCAGCAGACAGGTAACAAAGGGAGCGACAATGGAAACATACCGAGGATTACGCCGTAGCAGTCGTTCAGCTATCTGGAGCATAACATCCAGTCCACCGGAAGCCTGTAATGTTGCGGAAGCGGCAACAACAGCAATAATGACCAGCATCACATCCACCGGTGGTTTTCCCGGTGCGAGATGAAAGACAAAAACCAGTATAATTAACCCCACCCCTCCTAATAATCCTAGCGCTATCCCCCCTTTCCTGGCACCGTAAAACAGACAGATCAACACCACAATCAGCTGGATAATAAAATCCATAACTAGCCCCTTTTAGAGTTTAAATAAACCGTCGTTCTAGCTCACAAAAATCCACTATAGGAGGTTAAGGCTGATCATTTTTTGATCTATTCGAGATGGTCTTACGGAAAAAAGAACTGTTTCTCATAACAGTGAGGAGGGTATAAAAACAGGAAAACAAAAAATAAATATTGGCTCCCCTGGATAATCAGAGGAGCTTTCGTCAGCCAGTCACTATTGTCCAGCCCAAACGACCATCACTTTGTCATCATCGGTCTCGCGGATAAAACCGTAACCTTCTGGCATCGATAGCGTGGTTTGTTTACCCATACCTATTGCCGGATGTCGAGCGCGAAACTGCCCCAGTTTCTGCCAGTGAGCGACTCTGTCAGCCGCTTTACCGCTGACATCCTGCCAGTTCATATCTGACCGGGTGCCCTGTAGCGGATCGGATCCGGTCGGGCCGAATGGTCGGGAGGATTCGTCGCCGTAAAATATCTGCACTGCGCCAGGCGCCAGTAACAGCAACTCTGCCGCCGTACTATCACCTTCCCGGAACAAACTCGTGTCATGTGAGGAGAGGTAACTTAACACGTTAAAATCCTGCAATTTCTCCGCCATTTGTTGCCAGTTCAAGTCCATACTGGACAGACAGTTTGCTGCTTTTGCCGCCTGATCCTGATAATCAAAATTCAGCATCGCATCAAAACCGTGGCGATAGTAATCGCTCTGCATCACACCATGACCCCAGGCCTCCCCCGTCATCCAGAATGGCGCGTTATCCAGCGCTTTATCCGGATTCGCTTTTTTCCATTCAGCCAGCGCTTCTGTCGCCTGGTTTTTTAACTGCTGCCAGGCCGCTTTCTCAACGTGTTTGGCTGTATCAACACGAAAGCCATCGATACCGTACTCGCGTACCCACTGACTCAGCCAGTGCGTCAGATAATCACGTGGGGTATAGCCGGGGATCTCTTTTGCCAGCGTGTCTGGCTTATGGCGATAGAAATTGGGCAAACCAGACGGCTCAGTGGATTCCGTTTTCAGATCAGGCAAAAAGGCCAGGGACATGGTTAAATCGTCAAAACCTGGGCTGTTGTAATTTCCAATATCGGTGCGGATCCATGGTTTCCCCCACCAGGCTTCCCATCCGGTTTTATCGTTGAAATTGATGTAGTCGTTAAAGGCATGCCAGCTCTGCCCCTTACCAGGCTTCCAGTTTGTCCAGTGTTCACCGAGCGTTTTTTTCAGCTCATCACCCTGAATGTACAGCGCACCAAACTGAAACTCCTGCATATCCGCTAAGGTTGCATACCCGGTATGGTTCATCACCACATCAAACAGAATACGAATACCGCGCTTATGCGCTTCGTCGACCAGACGGCGTAAATCGTCCTCCGTCCCCATATTCGCATCCAGTTTGGTCCAGTCCTGGGTGTAATAGCCGTGATAGCCGTAATGTGGAAAATCACCTTGAGTGCCTCCCCCAATCCAGCCATGAATTTGTTCCAACGGCGAACTGATCCACAGAGCATTAACGCCGAGCTGTTGCAGATAATCCAGCTTGCTGGTTAAACCCTGCAAATCACCGCCATGGAAGGTAGCGATTTCCTCCATACCGTCTTTCTGGCGACCATAACTGTTATCGTTGTCCGGGTTACCATTAACAAAGCGGTCTGTCAGAACGAAATAAACCGTGGCGTTATGCCAGTTAAACGGAGCACTATTTTTAATTTCCGCACGCTCAAGTAACAGCAGACCATTACTGTCAGGTGCAGGTTGTAGAGTAATTTTTCCCCCGCTGACTCTGACAATATTTCCGCTGTAGAAGTCGCGGACGTTATCGCCTTCAGCAAAAGACTGGCTGACATCAATCGTCAGTGGTTTGCCATCCCATTTCGGGCACTGCTTCAGCTGGGGCGCAGTAACGGCAACCGGCTTGTCTTTCAGAGAGACCATCAGGGTTGGCGTTCCCGAACGGGTATCAACCTCCAGGATGTAACGACCATCACGGAATACTCGCCACTGCGGCGCGTCATCATGACAGGGTTCCATCGAAAGAACCTGATTCAGTTTGATAGCATCGGCAGGCTGCCAGCACTGTTGGTTAAAATGAATGGCCAAGGGATGAGTGCCCTTTGTGACCTCATTCTGGCTGATAAATCGCCCCGTACCTTGTTCAGTAAAGACGGGAAAACCCGCACTGGTCCAGCTGGCGAAAGCCATTCCTGGCAAGAATAATGACGCAAGCACAGTGAGTTTCATTTCAGAGTCCTGTGAAGGGTATTTTACTCAGTTTGCGCGTATCTCAGAGTGATGAACTCATCCTACCCGTGGTTTTCCAGGGAGGATTAAAGGGGGTGAGTGATCAAGTTCAAAAAAACATAAAAGAGAACGGTCGTGAAATTCTAGCCTGCCACTGCTCAGTACTCTCCCGTAGAGCGCTATCCCATCAGACCCCAGCCACCATCACATGCCTGGCATTTACGTAAAGGGGACTGCATCACGTTTTTCTGTTGCTGATAGTTCTGCACCCACTCTCTTCCTTGTGTCTGCCACTCGCAAAGAGTTTACAGCAAGCCCACTTTTACCTGTGACAGCCGATTAGTCACCAGGCTAGTATAGCGATAGCAAAAAATGACGAGGTGGTTGAGCCCCTCGCATAAACGTTATTTGGCTATTTTTTTATAGGGCAGTCTGATACTTAATAACAATAACTAAAATCACAATAAATTTTAAATTCAATGGATTAATTAAATCATGTCGATGACTGACAACAAAAATTTAGACTCGCACACCCCCATGATGCATTGGTGTGTTAATACTGATTAATAAAGATTATTTTACACCAAAATATAAAAACCATATTTTGACCTGCACCTTAGTAACTGCCTGATTTTACGAATATTGTTTGTTATACTCATCCAGCGTTATAATCCCTCTGTTTTTCCACTCCTCTAATAACACAGGGCATCTCCATGAGCCGATACCATGTATCCAGTAGTGAAGGACAGTATGAAAGAGACTCTGGCGAGCAGGTTTTGGCTAATAAACTGGGTATCGCTGCTTCCGATGAGATGGATGAAGCGGAACTTGTCCTGTTAGAACAACTTTACCAGTCCGTTTTTGAAGAACAGTTCCCGGAAGGACTACTCAGCGTAGCCATGCTAAAAAGCTGGCACCGCCGCTGGTTAGGTAACATCTACGAGTGGGCTGGACAAGAAAGAGCGGTCAATATCAGCAAAGGCGGGTTTATGTTTGCCCCTTCAGCACAATTGTCAAAACTGCTGAACGAATTCGACATCAGGTATCTGGCTCAATACACGCCGTGTAGCGGCATGGACGAAGAACAACTCACCACCGCTATCGCCATCACCCATGTCGAGTTGATACTCATCCACCCGTTCAGAGAGGGAAACGGGCGCTTGTCAAGACTGCTAGCCGACGTGATGGCCGTTCAGGGAGGTTACAAACCGCTGGATTATCAAAGCTGGGAGCAAAACAAAACCCAGTATATCTCGGCTATCCATGCAGGTATTTCAATGAACTACAAGCCGATGGGACACTTAGTAAGAGAAGCATTAAGAAGGGATTAAACAGCAAGACGTAAATGAGCGAATTTTTTGCGCGTAGCTTCAAGGGAAGCTTCGATCTTATCGGAGGACTGCCCTGTTTCAACAGCCGTAGATGTTGCTACTGAACGAACGATGTCAGCACGAGACGGCTTAGCATAGCTTGCCTGCGTTTTTTTGTTGTTGCTCATAATTACTCCTGAAAAGCATAATCTGGGCTGAAAACATCTTCACAACATTATACCAAACTTTCTGCGCGCATTCATATCAAGCCCCGTCAAAGACTCACTGATCAACCGAGCCCTTTAAGCAATACATCAAATATGAACCGATTGGCTAAACGGGCAACATCCTTAGCAGATACCTTATTACGACATCGTTTATGATCAGTGAAATCAGTATTGGCCTATTTTTTGTCTCTGTCGCAGTGTAAGTGTTCCTGCAAAAAGAACCATTCACTTTTAGAGATCTTCCGACATACTGAATATGTCCCCAGAAGGAGATCGCCATGCGTAAAGTACGATCCACCGAACACCAGATTATCGCCGTTCTGAAATCAGTCGAAGCCGGTCGAACAGTCAAAGATGTTTGCCGTGAGACCGCCATTTCAGAAGCCAGTTATTATAACTGGAAGGCAAAATATGGCGGTATGGAAGCGGCTGACATGTGGCCGACGTTTTCGAACTTTCAATGTCGTTGATGATTTTAACCGTGAAGCACTGGCTATCGAAATTGACCTGAATATCCCGGCACAGCCTGTCGTCCGGGTACTGGACAGGATAGTGGCAAACCGTGGATATCCAGTGAAGATGAGGGTGGACAACGGACCAGAACTTGTGTCAATTACTCTGGCGCAAGGGCCGAAGAGCATGGCGTGATGCTGGAATTTATCAAGCCGGGCAAGCCAACACAGAACGCGTTTATAGTACGGTTTAACCGAACGTACCGGACCGAAATACTGGATTTTTATCTGTTCAGAACGCTGAATGAAGTACGGGAAATCACGGAGCGCTGGCTGAATGAATACAACAGTGAGCGGCCTCATGGATCCCTGAACACCCTGACGCCGGAAGAATATCGGCTGATGGCTGAGAAACCGGGGATCTCAAAAAGTGCGTGGAACTAAAGCTGGGATACTTACAGTTTTACGATCCTCAATACGTTCAGTAAGATACAGTTCAACTAATCCCTGTATGGTCAATTCAGGGATCTTAGCCTGTTCAGCTTCAATCGCACGCTGGAGTTTATCTTGCTTGAGTTCAGAAGCAGGACACCGACCATCCTGACGGAGAAGTTTTAACTCGTTGAGTTTAGTACGTATGACCGATAGAGATGTCTGTGGAAAATTGCCGATTTTAACCTGAGTAAGTTTACCTGTCAGAGGACTCGTGTGGCGGTAGAAAAAAGACTTAACCCCGGTAACGCCGCATGAGATACGTAAGCCACGATTTTCGCCGACATCCGCTTTATCTTTATCTTTGTCGCTTGGCTTCATCCTTTCTATCGCTTTAAATGAGAGTGGCTTTGCCTCTTGTTTTCCTGCCATAAATACTCCGTTATCATGCTTGCTGCGTATTGATTAAACGAAATGTAGGATTTCATGAGATTCGATGAGACAACGTGAAACTTAATGAGAACAATAAATATCACTAACTCATTAAAAAACAATTAAATGGACATTATAAGCTGATGAGTAAAATAGAAAATTTAGACTCGCACACCCCCATGATGCAGCAGTACTTGCGTCTGAAAGCCGAGCATCCCGATATCCTGCTGTTTTATCGGATGGGTGACTTCTATGAGCTGTTTTATGATGATGCGAAACGGGCATCGCAGTTACTCGATATCTCTCTGACTAAGCGCGGCTCTTCTGCGGGTGAGCCGATTCCGATGGCAGGGATCCCGCATCATGCAGCGGATAACTATCTGGCAAAACTGGTACAACAGGGTGAGTCAGTCGCCATCTGTGAACAAGTGGGCGATCCGGCGACCAGTAAAGGCCCGGTTGAGCGTAAAGTACTGCGTATTGTAACGCCGGGCACCATCAGCGATGAAGCATTGCTGCAAGAGCGTCAGGACAATCTGTTAGCGGCTATCTGGCATACTCAGAATGGTTTTGGCTACGCGACGCTGGATATTAGCTCAGGTCGTTTTTTACTGACTGAGCCGCAAGACAGAGAAACCATGGCAGCCGAATTACAGCGCACGAATCCCGCTGAACTGCTGTATGCCGAAAACTTTGCTGAGATGAGTTTGATTGAAGGGCGTCGTGGATTGCGTCGCCGTCCGTTATGGGAATTTGAAATTGAGACTGCTCGTCAGCAACTGATCCTGCAATTTGGCACTCGCGATCTGACTGGATTTGGTGTGGAAAATGCCCACCATGCTCTTTGTGCTGCCGGCTGTTTACTTCAGTATGTCAAAGATACTCAGCGTACCGCCCTGCCCCATATTCGTTCGGTGATGATGGAGCGCCAGCAAGACAGCATTATTATGGATGCTGCAACGCGCCGTAACCTCGAAATCACCCAGAATCTGTCAGGAGGCACGGATAATACGCTGGCCTCAATACTCGACAGAACCGTGACCCCCATGGGCAGCCGGATGTTAAAGCGCTGGCTTCACTCACCAGTGCGTAATATCAATATTTTAACTCAGCGTCAGCAAGCCATTACTGCCTTGCAAGATCACAGTAGTGAAATTCAGCCGACCCTGCGTCAGGTTGGAGATCTCGAACGTATCCTGGCGCGCCTGGCATTACGTACTGCACGGCCACGTGACCTGGCACGTATGCGTTATGCCTTCCAGCAATTACCGCTGTTAAATAGCGTGCTGACGGAGATTGAACCAGCATCCGTACAAGCATTACGCCAGCAGATGGGCGAGTTTACCGAACTACGTGAGCTGCTTGAACGAGCCATTATTGAAACGCCTCCTGTACTGATCCGTGATGGCGGCGTTATTGCTCCTGGTTATCATGAAGAGCTGGATGAATGGCGGGCGCTGGCCGATGGTGCCACGGATTATCTTGATCGTCTGGAAATTCGTGAGCGCGAAAAACTGGGGCTGGACACCTTAAAAATCGGCTTCAATGCTATTCACGGCTACTATATTCAGGTCAGCCGTGGGCAGAGTCATCAGGTGCCGATCCATTATGTTCGCAGACAAACACTGAAAAATGCTGAACGCTATATTATTCCTGAGCTGAAAGAGTACGAAGATAAAGTTCTGACCTCGAAAGGCAAAGCGCTGGCGCTGGAAAAACAGTTATACGAGCAGTTATTTGACTTGTTACTTCCCCATCTGGAAGCCTTGCAAAAAAGTGCCGCTGCGCTGGCTGAGCTGGACGTTCTGGTTAACCTGGCTGAACGTGCCGATGCGCTGAATTATAGCTGCCCGGTATTTACCGACAAGCCAGGCATTAAACTGGTTGAAGCTCGTCATCCTGTTGTTGAACAAGTCCTTAGCGAACCCTTTATTGCTAACCCACTGAATTTGTCGCCACAGCGCAGAATGCTGATCATCACGGGTCCTAATATGGGCGGTAAAAGTACCTATATGCGACAAACAGCGCTGATTGTGCTGCTAAGCTATATCGGTAGTTTTGTACCTGCTGAACAAGCTGAGATTGGCCCGGTAGACAGAATTTTTACCCGTGTCGGTGCTGCGGATGACCTGGCCTCTGGCCGCTCAACCTTTATGGTAGAGATGACGGAAACAGCAAATATCTTGCATAATGCTACCGAACATAGCCTGGTGCTGATGGATGAGATAGGACGAGGGACCTCAACCTATGATGGTTTATCTCTGGCCTGGGCTTGTGTGGAAAATCTGACAAACCGTATTAAGGCCCTGACGTTATTTGCCACCCACTACTTTGAACTGACGACACTGTCAGAAAAAATGGAAGGTGTGATAAATGTGCATCTGGATGCCGTTGAACACGGCGAGACGATTGCCTTTATGCACAGTGTGCAAGATGGCGCAGCCAGTAAAAGTTATGGTCTGGCAGTAGCTGCACTGGCCGGCGTGCCAAAAGATGTTATTAAACGCGCACGGCAAAAACTGCGCGAACTGGAAAGTCTTTCTGGGGGAGCTTCTGCCAGTCAGGTTGATGGTACACAAATGTCGCTGCTGAGTATCGCAGAAGAAACCTCACCCGCGCTGGAAGCTCTGGAAGCACTGGATCCGGATAGTTTATCTCCACGCCAGGCACTGGAATGGATTTACCGTTTGAAAAAACTGACCAAATAAGCGGATTAGATTTCAGAAAAAGAAAAAGGCGGTGATTAAAATCACCGCCCTGTTCGCTTTAATCTATTATTCCCTGAATAACGCTTCGATACTCAATCCCTGTGATTGTAATATCTCACGTAAACGACGTAAGCCTTCAACTTGAATCTGGCGAACACGCTCACGTGTTAAGCCAATTTCACAACCAACATCTTCAAGAGTTGCAGCTTCATAACCTAACAAACCAAAACGACGAGCTAATACTTCACGCTGTTTAGCATTGAGCTCAAACAACCACTTCACGATGCTTTCTTTCATATCATCGTTTTGTGTTGCCTCTTCTGGCCCGTTACCTTTTTCATCTGCCAGAATATCCAATAACCCCTTCTCAGAATCACCACCAAGTGGAGTATCTATAGAAGTGATACGTTCATTAAGACGAAGCATTCGAGTCACGTCATCAACAGGTTTATCAAGCTGATGCGCTATTTCTTCAGCACTGGCTTCATGATCTAACTTATGAGAAAGCTCACGTGCAGTACGTAAATAAACATTCAGTTCTTTTACTATATGAATCGGCAAACGTATTGTTCGGGTTTGATTCATTATTGCCCGTTCAATCGTCTGACGGATCCACCAGGTCGCATAAGTTGAAAAACGGAACCCTCTTTCCGGATCAAATTTTTCAACGGCTCGAATTAAACCAAGATTCCCTTCTTCAATCAGATCCAGCAATGCCAGACCACGATTACTATAACGACGGGAGATCTTAACCACCAAACGCAAATTACTTTCGATCATTCTCTGACGTGATGCAACATCACCACGCAAAGCACGACGAGAAAAATAAACTTCTTCTTCAGCTGTTAATAATGGTGAGTAACCAATTTCCCCAAGATAAAGCTGAGTGGCATCCAGCACTCGTTGGCTAGCTCCTTGCGACAATAGTTGGTCATCCAAAATATCGTCGTTGCTGGAGTCCTCATCTACAAGGGCTTTTTCATCAAAAACCTCAATGCTGCTATCATCATATTCCGCATCTTCGTTTAACTCGTTAACTTTCAGCGTACTCTGACTCATAAGGTGGCTCCTACCCGTGATCCCTAAGCAAAAACAAAAACAAAAGCAGATGTTTTGCGATTCATCGCTGCGGTAAATAACGCAGCGGGTTTACGGATTTTCCCTTGTAACGAATTTCAAAATGCAAACGTGTAGAACTGGTTCCGGTGCTACCCATGGTAGCTATTTTCTGCCCCGCCTTGATGTCTTCTTGTTCCCGGACCAGCATTTTATCATTATGGGCGTAGGCACTCAGGTAATCATCATTGTGTTTTATGATAATTAGATTACCGTAACCGCGTAGTGCATTACCGGCGTATACCACGCGCCCAGGTGCGGTCGCGACGATAGCCTGTCCTTTACTACCTGCAATATCGATCCCTTTGTTACCTCCTTCGGGGGCAGCAAAATTTTCGATAATTTTACCATCAGTAGGCCAGCGCCACGAAGAAATCGCTGCACTGTTGGAAGTACTACTGACGGTCGGTTCGGAGTTGTTAACAGCTGGCGCAGTAACCGGCGCGGTGACCGGACGGAGCATAGTTCCATTACTAGGCGACCCCGTGTTAACTTTATTTTCACCTGAATTCTCAGAATACGTAATTGTTGGTCCAGACGCAACCATCTCGCTGCTATTTTGCACAGCAGGCTTAATCGCGCCCTGATCACGTGTATCCGCGGCAGTAATCGCATTTCCACCGGTAATAGGAACACCTGATGCATTAACAACCTGTAATGTTTGTCCGACTTCAAGGTGATAAGGCGCAGCGACATTATTTCGCTGCGCCAGATCTCGGAAATCGTTCCCAGTAATCCAGGCAATATAAAAAAGGGTATCGCCATGCTTAACGTTATACGTGTTTCCTCCGGTATAACTTCCTTTCGGGATATTGCCATACTGACGATTGTAAACGATGCGACCATCTTGCGTCTGAACAGGCGATGACTGACTTTGTATTACAGGCTGCTGTACATTCTGTATCTGAGGTTGCTGTATATGCTGTATCTGAGGCTGTGGTACTGATGAAGTCATTGTGGGTGGTTTGGTGACTAGCAAGCTTCCGGTAGAGGAACTTGTGCGATGATTATTATCGCCAACGGAACTGATCGGCGCTTGCGTGTTATTACTAGAACAACCCACTAACCACAGGCTTCCAAGTGTTAACATTACCACCCGGCCCCGGCATAAAGAAAAAGTTGGGCTTCCCGCGCTCATGTATCCCCCAAAATAAAAACCATGACATATACCCGCATACTTCAGTCTTTCAGCGCTAACCTGCAAGCAACGCGAATGATACCGGGTATATATGTATAAAAGTACTATACAAAAGCAGAGGAAAAACATGCCAGTTTTTTCTCAGTTGTACCTGATACGTCTCAACTGCTGATGCCAAATTTATGATAATTCGCCACGAATTAAGGGTACAAAACGTACCGCTTCAATAGTATCAGCTGAAAATTCGTCTCCGTGACGACGGATACGTTTTAATACCTGTTGCTCATCTCCAACCGGTAACACCATGATCCCCCCATCAGCAAGCTGCCCAAGTAAGGCAACTGGAATTTCTGACGGTGCTGCGGTGACAATAATGGCATCAAAAGGCGCTTTTGCCTGCCAACCTTGCCAGCCATCACCATGTCGGGTAGAAATATTATGTAAATCAAGCTGTTTTAAACGACGTCGAGCTTGCCATTGTAGGCTTTTTATTCGTTCAACTGAATAAACATGCTCAACTAAATTAGCCAAAATAGCAGTTTGATAACCCGACCCCGTCCCAATCTCCAGCACTCTCGACTGGGGAGTCAGCTCCAGCAACTCGGTCATTCGCGCAACCATATAGGGTTGAGAGATGGTCTGACCAGAGCCGATAGGTAACGCCATATTTTCCCATACATTATGTTCAAACGCTTCATCCACAAACTTTTCACGCGGAACCTGAGCCAGAGCAGTAAGTACCTGCTCACTTTTAATCCCCAGGGCATATAGATTATCGAGAAATGTTTGTACGCGGCGACTTACCATTGAGTTTCTACTCCGGCTTTTGCCAGCCAGGAGGTGACCACCTCATGCGCACGATGTGCGGTCAAGTCGACATGCAAGGGTGTTACCGAAACATACCCTTCGTCTATCGCGGCAAAATCTGTATCAGGCGCAGCATCGAACTGATCCCCAGGAGGACCTATCCAATACACCGTGTTGCCGCGAGGATCTTGCTGTGCAATCACTTGATCTGCCGGATGACGACTACCGCAGCGGGTGACACGGATACCTTTGATCTGTTCAAGCGGTAAGTCTGGTACGTTGATATTCAGAATACGGCCGGTTCTTAACGGTTCACGAACCAAAGCTCGCAACAGGAAGCAAGTCACCGCCGCTGCGGTTTCATAGTGCTGATGTCCGTTTAGTGATACCGCCAGAGCCGGAAATCCGAGATGGCGACCTTCCATTGCGGCTGCAACTGTTCCGGAATAGATAACATCATCGCCAAGATTAGGACCTGCGTTAATTCCTGAGACAACAATATCGGGCCTTGGGCGCATCAGAGCATTAACCCCCAGATAGACACAATCTGTTGGCGTTCCCATCTGAACCGATATGTCACCGCTTGCAAGCGTCGTCGCACGTAGCGGTGATTCAAGCGTTAATGAGTTCGACGCCCCACTCCGGTTTCTGTCCGGAGCAACAACCTGTACTTCAGCAAATTCACGTAATGCGCTGGCTAATATCTGAATACCCGGCGCATACACACCATCATCGTTACTCAGCAAAATTCTCATCTAGACAACATCCCATTATTTTTTTAATTAATCCCGTTATGAGAGCTCTAATTATTGTCCGGTTTAATGGTTTCACATTCTAAACCAACAGTGCAACATGCACCACCGCAAGCGCCGGAAGGACAGGATATGATATTTATATATTGGAAAGTCTGGCCTTGCACATTAACACAAGCGGATAACATCCTGAGGAAGGACGGTTCTCCGCTTGTCTGCATCAAAAGTCTGCTACTGATTACCTGTCGGTAGGCTGGATACGGGTTACTCCGAAATATTGACCTCTTCCCCACCCGTGTTAATGAGTTCACGCACCACACTGGTGGCAAAGCTCCCCGCAGGTAACCAAAACTTAAGTTCAACAGTCGTATCATCCTGCCAGTGCCACTGAAGCGCCTGTGGTTTAACCAGAATCGCTCGTCGTGCTGCTTCAACACGCTCACGCTTCAGCAGACCTAACAGAACCGCTTCTTCCGCAACACAAGCTTGTTCAAAAGCCAGAGCTGCGCCCTGGGTACCCCAGTCGCCGTCTCCAGGTAACGATGCTGTGATTAAGAGTTCGCCACTATCAACACGTTCTTGCAACACATCTTGCTCTTCCGATGTCGCCACAAACCAGCTACCACGGCCCGAGAGCTGCAAAGCATCCCCTTCAATAACCTGGTTAACCTCTTTTTCTGTCAGTCGGGTGCTAACAATATGATTAAACAGTGCACTTCGTGTCGCAGATAACCAAAAACTACGTTTAGTTCGGTCACGCAGGGGCGCATCACTTTGTGCCCAGCGCTGCGCTTGTTGCAAATTATTACCATTGATGCCGAAACGCTGACTGCCAAAATAGTTCGGCACTCCGACTTTTGCTATCGCTTGCAGACGGATGTCAACGTCATGACTATCACTGATATTGCGTAGTACCAGAGTAAAGGCATTTCCCTTTAATGCCCCGAGGCGTAATTTACGACGGTGGCGGGCATATTCCAGAACCTCACAGCCTTCCAGAGTAAAGATGCTCATATCCGGCATCTCTTTCCCTGGCAAACGCACGCAGAACCATTGCTCAGTAATGGCATGCCGGTCTTTCTGACCAGCAAAACTGACTTCGCGGGCAGGAACTTTCAGGAATTTAGCCAGAGCATCGGCCACAAAACGCGTATTGCAGCCTTTTTTACGTATTCTGAGCAGCAGATGCTCACCATCACCGTCGGGACCAAAGCCTAAATCTTCGGTTACCAGAAAGTCTTCCGGGCTGGTTTTAATCGTTCCGCTACCTGATGGTTTGCCGTGCAACCACGTCAGGTTTTGCATATCCATCACTGGCGAGCCTTCTGTAATAACGCCACAGCCGCACAAGCAATACCTTCACCTCGGCCGGTAAAGCCCAGTTTTTCACTGGTTGTCGCTTTCACATTCACATCATCCATATGGCAACCGAGATCTTCGGCAATAAATACACGCATCTGTGGAATATGCGGCGCCATTTTAGGTAGCTGAGCAATGATGGTGATATCGACGTTACCTAAGGTATAGCCACGTGCCTGAATACGACGCCAGGCTTCACGCAGTAATTCTCGACTATCAGCGCCTTTGTAGGCCGCATCCGTGTCAGGGAATAATTTACCGATATCGCCCAGAGCAGCAGCCCCGAGCAAGGCGTCGGTCAGCGCATGCAAAGCAACATCACCATCTGAATGGGCAATCAGCCCTTTTTCAAACGGGATACGAACGCCCCCAACCACAATAGGACCTTCGCCGCCAAAAGCATGAACATCAAAACCATGTCCGATACGCATTACAGATTCTCCGTTTGGGTTAACCGCGTAAGATAAAATTCCGCCAGTGCCAGGTCTTCAGGACGAGTCACTTTAATATTGTCAGCGCGCGCACTGATTAATTGAGGATGAAAACGACAATATTCCAGCGCTGAGGCTTCGTCAGTGATTGTGGCACCTTCATTCAGTGCACGTAGCAGGCAACTGCGTAACAGCTCCAGCGGGAACAGCTGCGGGGTCAGTGCATGCCACAGGTTTTCTCGTTCCACAGTATGCGCGATAAGTAACGCACCTGGCTCACTGCGTTTCATGGTGTCACGTACTGGAGCCGCCAGAATACCGCCAACCTTACTGGTGGCAGTGATAGCGAGTAAATGCTCCAGGTCATCCTGATGTAAGCAGGGACGTGCGGCATCATGCACCAGTACCCACTTCTCGTCACCCGCTGCTTGTAAACCTGCCAGTACAGAATCTGCACGTGTCTGTCCGCCAGTGACGACAGTAACACAGGGATTTACAGCAAGGGGGAGCGACGAAAAGAACCGATCATCGGGACTGATAGCGATGATAACCTGACGAATACGTGGATGCATCAGCAGAGCGGCAACAGAGTGCTCAAGGATCGTCTGATCACCAATTTTTAGATATTGCTTAGGACATTCCGCTTGCATACGACTGCCAATACCCGCAGCCGGAACCACGGCAATAACATCCTGAGAGGAGTTGTACATGCCTTTCACTTATAGAGGATTATCGATTATTTTGCCCGGTACCAACATTATTCAAGGTACGTTTAGAGGCATCCGGAACCAGACGGTAGAAATTTTCACCGGGTTTAATCATGCTTAATTCGTTGCGAGCCCGTTCTTCAATCGCTTCCTGCCCACCGTTAAGATCGTCAATTTCAGCAAATAGCTGATCATTACGTGATTTTAACTTGGCATTGGTCGCCTGTTGTACCGTGACATCTTCACTGATTCGAGTGTAATCGTTGATACCGTTTTTCCCAAACCACAGTGAATACTGGAACCAGACCAGTGCACACAGCAACAGTAGCGTTAATTTACCCATCCAGCCCCCTGAAAAACGGCACAATCATCCCACAACTCTTTCGTTGACTCCACTGCGGGAACAAGGGTACCCGCGACATTGCGGTGAAATTTATCACAGAACGCGAGGTGATGCGCGTTTGCAGCGCATTTCGCTGATAATACTAGACGAAGACGACGTTTTTTATGGACGAATCAATTGAATAGCCACAGCAACAGGACACCAAACATCAGCGCAACCAGCAACAACGTCATGACGGCACTGAGTATCAGTCTGCCGCCAGACAGAGAATACATGGCAATACCGATGACAACTGACAATGGCAGAAATGCGAGGAAGAATGGCCAAGTATAGAGGAAGAAAAACAGGGTGTTCAGGCCATACAGAAAAAATGGCATACCGAGCGCTAGCAGCCACGACAAAAAGCCAATAATGGCACCGGGCACTGACCAGGCTTTCTCCTCAGGCACAGGCCTGGAGTCAACCACAGGAATATAATAATTCGAGCTGTTGCGCATAGCGTATTCATAACTCTGATGTCTGGGGGCATTATGCCCCCAGTTAGGATTCAGAGACTGATAATATCCTCACCACGTAACAGGTCTAATATTTGAGTCACTAAATTTGTTACTAATTGTTCGCCCGCAAGATGTAATTCAGGACTTAATGGAGCCTCATATGCAGAATCAATACCGGTAAAATTGGTTAATTCTCCGGCCCTTGCCTTCTTATAAAGCCCTTTTGGATCGCGAGCTTCACAAATTTCCAATGGTGTATCAATAAATATTTCGTAAAAATCAGACTCGCCAATTAACTCCCGGACTTGCTGCCTTTCAGCCTGGTGAGGGGAAATAAAGGCCGTCAGGACGACCAGCCCCGCATCCACCATTAACTTAGCCACTTCACCTACCCGACGGATATTTTCTTTACGGTCATCTTCGCTGAAGCCTAAATCGCGACATAAGCCGTGACGAATATTATCGCCATCTAGCAAGTAAGTGCTGACCCCACGAGCATGTAATGCCGATTCCAGCGCTCCCGCAACCGTCGATTTTCCCGATCCCGAAAGTCCGGTAAACCACAGCACGGCACCACGATGCTGGTAGAGTGCTTGACGCTGCTCCCGGGTCACTGCGTGGGCGTGCCAGACTATATTATCATCATGGCTCGCCATTACTTTCCTCCCAGCAAATCGCGTGCACCCCAGTGTGGGAAATGACGACGGACTAACGCATTCAGTTCTAGCTCAAAGGCGCTAAATTCCGCCGGCGTCTGCTTAACGCTGCTCAGAGTCTCATGAACCATACCCGCCCCCACGGTGACATTACTCAGACGGTCGATAAAGATAAGTCCCCCGGTAACCGGATTTTGCTGATAAGTATCCAGTACTAAAGGCTCATCAAAAGTCAGGCTGACCAGACCAATGCCGTTGAGCGGTAAACTGTCTGCTTCCAGATGCGTCAGGGTGTTAATTTCCACCTGATAATCAATGGCATCAACATGGGCACGCGTTTTCTTACCGGCTATTTTGATGTCATAGCCCTGACCAATTTTCAGCGGCTGCTCAGCCATCCACACCACGTCAACTTTAGCGCTCTGCACCGCCTCAATTTGCTGTCCGGCATCAACCAGTAAATCACCACGGCTGATATCAATTTCATCTTTCAGAACCAGAGTGATCGCTTCACCCGCTATTGCACTCTCAAGTGAACCATCAAAGGTGACGATATCAGCAATGGATGACTCCACACCAGAAGGTAAGACCTTCACTCGCTGACCCACATGCAGGGTTCCTGATGCCAGAGTACCCGCATAACCACGGAAATCGAGGTTCGGGCGATTAACATACTGTACCGGGAAGCGCATCGGTTGCTGCTCAATACCCCGCGCTATCTCTACTGTTTCCAGTACGCTCAATAACGTTGGGCCGCTGTACCACGGCATAGCGGTGCTCAGGCTGGCAACATTATCCCCTTCAAGAGCCGAAAGCGGGACAAAGCGAATATCCAAGTCTGACGGCAGCTGCTGAGCGAAGGTCAGATAATCCTGTTTAATTTCTTCAAATCTGGCTTCACTAAAATCAACCAGATCCATTTTATTTATCGCAACGACCAGATGCTTAATACCTAATAAGGTGGTAATAAAGCTATGACGACGAGTCTGGTCCAGTACGCCTTTTCTGGCATCTATCAGTAAGATAGCCAGCTCACAGGTCGACGCTCCGGTCGCCATATTACGGGTATACTGTTGGTGTCCCGGTGTATCCGAGATAATAAATTTACGTTTTTCAGTCGAAAAATAGCGATAGGCAACATCGATCGTAATGCCCTGCTCACGCTCCGCCTGTAAGCCATCCACCAGCAACGCAAGATCCAGCTTCTCGCCTTGCGTTCCGTGACGTTTACTATCGGTATGCAGGGAAGAGAGCTGATCTTCATAAATCTGCCGGGTATCATGCAGCAGACGCCCAATCAGAGTACTTTTACCATCATCAACACTGCCGCAAGTCAGAAAGCGCAGCAGGCTTTTGTGTTGTTGAGCGTGCAGATAGGACTCCACTCCGCCTTCGTCAGCAATTTGTTGTGCAATAGTCGTGTTCATCTGGCGGTTCCTTAGAAATAACCTTGACGTTTTTTCAGCTCCATAGAGCCTGCCTGGTCGCGGTCGATAACGCGTCCCTGTCGTTCGCTGGTGGTTGAGACCAGCATCTCTTCAATGATAGAAGGCAATGTCTGGGCACTGGATTCGACTGCCCCGGTCAACGGCCAGCAGCCTAAGGTCCGGAAACGCACCATACGCTCTTGTATCTCTTCGCCAGGTTGCAACTCTATACGGTTATCATCCACCATCATCATCATGCCATCACGCTCAATAACCGGACGTGGCGCAGCCAGATAGAGTGGCACAATATTGATATTTTCTAAGTAGATGTACTGCCAGATATCCAGTTCAGTCCAGTTGGATAATGGGAATACGCGGATACTTTCGCCTTTGTTGATCTGGCCGTTATAGTTATGCCACAACTCTGGACGCTGGTTTTTAGGATCCCAGCGATGAAAACGGTCACGGAAAGAGTAAATACGCTCTTTGGCACGGGACTTCTCTTCATCACGGCGTGCACCGCCAAACGCAGCATCAAAACCATATTTATTCAGAGCTTGCTTCAGCCCCTCGGTTTTCATGATATCGGTATGCTTGGCACTCCCATGGACGAAGGGATTAATGCCCATCTCCACCCCTTCTGGGTTGCGATGAACAATCAGCTCACAGCCATACTCTTTGGCTGTACGATCACGAAATTCGTACATTTCACGAAATTTCCAGCCTGTGTCCACATGCAACAAAGGAAAGGGTAATGTTCCTGGATAGAAGGCTTTGCGTGCCAGATGCAGCATGACGGAAGAGTCTTTACCGATGGAGTACATCATCACCGGATTAGAAAACTCGGCGGCAACTTCACGAATAATATGGATACTCTCAGCTTCCAATTGTCGCAAGTGAGTCAGTCGATTTTGGTCCATAACCTTCCCTTAAACGGAAAACATAACAGCTGCTCGTTGTCAGCCGTTTGAGATTTAATCTGATAGGACTATAAATCGTGACTTGATCCGTTATGAAATTACCATTTGGAATGAGACGTTCCAAAAAGGAATAACGAAATGGCAAAGCTCGCAATAAATTGTGCTTAACCACCTAATTTATTCAGGTTTAAGCATAATTATCATTGGCTATCCGTCAGCACAGTTTCATACTAGAGGCAGTTAAAAAATATCTCAGCTTGGTGTTTGCGCTAGTACTGGCGGTTATTCTGTTTGGCGAAAAAGTATCACTGGTGGCCGGAATGGGTATTGCACTGATCACCGGAGGAGCGTGGATGGTTATTCCAGGATAAACCTATCCCACTGATAAATAATAAATAACTTCTTATTTTCGTCTACGCAGGCTCATAAGTACAACTGGCGACTTATTTTAGCCAGGCTCATCAAGCGGCCTTTATACACCAGAAGGGAATGGTGCGGAAAAATAGATTTGCATCGCATAACGCTACGAGATACATTTTTCAGTATAATCATAAGCTTTCGCCACAAAATAGCGAGAAAACCTCTGCCACTCTGGTTCTACAAAAGGGATTCAAGCGGTGACATTTGGAAAAGAGCTGATCCAGAGTGCAAAAGAAGCTTTCGCTATCGCTGAAGGTCGCGCAGAACCCACTGTGAAATAATGTCACGAAATACCATTGCCGCATATCTTGATGCAGTAATGGAATATGACGACCCGACGCTTATGCCCGTAGCGCTTGAAGATATTGAAAGCTCCAGGACAATGAATAAACTGAAATCAAGGCAGACTGGTCTATCCAGTGAGACAAAATGATTACTACAAAAAAACTGATGACTTCAATCAAGCTTCCCATCGTCACAAAACCAATGGGTATATTTCTTATCGTTCTCTGGGCTCCCCTACTTTTCCTTGCCTTCTCGGGCACAGGTGGCGCAATTACATTAGCGGCGGTTACGACGCTTCTCGTTGCCGGCAGTTCTCTGCTTATACGTGCCGCACGTTATCATTCGACTGCTCATGTACGTACAGAAAAACTGTTTCGACAGTACGTTGGCAGTACACAGTTCTTTGATGTTGCCGTTGGTAAAGATAAAAATTTTGATGCAGCAGGCACGGGCATCGCCTACGACAGCGGTAAGCTCTATGTGCTGGATCGCGGCGTAGCTGCAACTATTCCGTTAGATGCTATACGAAGCTGGGAGTGGGAAATTGCTTCGTACACGCTCGGACATAAGCGTTCAAAGCAACTGGCGCAGATAAATTCTGGATTTTTCGTGCGTGTCGAAGACTTAGAAAAACCGGTCTGGCAATTCATGACCGATGATAAAAGTACCCTCGAAAGATGGTCGGAAATTCTCAGACAAGCCAAAGAAGGCAAGATTTGAGGATACTAACGAATGCAGGCATAAATTATGAGTGAAGGATTCAGACCTCTGAATCCCCTGCTGAACATGTTTTTGTGAGTAAGAACAAAGCACAAAAACCGCAGGATCGCATCACGGGCAACGTTTCACGCACGATCAGCGCCCCCAGCAAGCAGGAAAAAACCCAGGGACGTTAACCTCTTTTGGTGTGACAAACGTATGTCCTTTGATTTTTGCGTTTTTCCCGTTTAGCCTTTTCGCTCTCAACGATTTTATTACCCTCTGATATCACAATATTTTCCTTTCCGCGATTACGCTATGCAACTTAACCCTTAGGCCATTTCACAGCTTCAGCCCCAGCATACAATTTTTGCTGTGCCAGCTTCAAACTCATAGATACGACATCGCTCATTCATTACCCTGCACTGGTATCGGTAAAAGCTCCATTGGGTGAGACTGTAAAATATCTCACCCAATACACAGTGTCGAACGAACTGTCCATTTTCCCTAAAATGAGGCAACGATAATGAGATTTTCTGCCTTAACATTGACAGCGGTCAAAATGAAAAAAGCACGTTTTACTGAAACTCAGACCATTAATATTCTGAAGTTTGCTGATTCAGGGATGAAGGCTGAAGAAATCTGCTGCCAGAACGGGAGCCATAATGTCGCTTTCTATAACGAGAAAGCGACCTTGGGCGCAATGGATTTATTGAACATTTTAATGGTTCATTTCGCCGGGCATTTTAAATAATTATCTACTCGAGTCATTAAATCAGCTTAGAGAAATGGCAGGCTTCTGGCTGCAGGATTATAATTTTAATCGTGCATATGCACTCCTCTGAAGACATACCGAGAACAGTTAAAAACTCTAATCAGGCCTGCCTCAAATAACAGAGAGTAGACAGCTCCTGCTTGTTACAATTGAAATTAATTTAAAGGTAAGGAGATGAAAATGACGCTGTTGGATCAGATAGCCCCCCCTTGGCAAACAGATCCATCGCTGGGTAACGTGCCCGATTCCTTTAGGCTGTTTCAAGAACAGTGCTTAACGCCTTTAGGTAAAACCGTCACAAGCATTGAACGGGAAAAAGAAAGTGCCGAATATGGTGCGATCCGTTTTGAGATGGATGGGCTGACATGCTTGTATCGTCAGGCTAAACATACCCCAAAAAAAATCGGTCAGTTTGTTACTCTCTGGAAACGTCCGACACCGTCCAGCAAAATCGCACCGTTTGACTGCGACGATGGCATTGACCGGGTGATTATCTTTGCAGATGAATATCTGCGCTTTGGTGTTTTTGTTTTACAACCTCAACTGTTGGTTAAAAAAGATATTTTTTCCGAACAATCAGAAGGAGGGAAACGTGCGTTTCGGGTCTACGCGCCTTGGACCGTACCGTTAGCAGGACAGGCCAAGCTATCTAAAATCTGGCAATGCATTCACTTTGCAGAACTCACCGACATAGAACAAGGTCGAGCACAGTTAGTCAAGATGCTTTAAGCCATACTAAGTTGTCCTTGGTGAACTGACGAGACTGGCTTTGATGACATTCGCCAAGGGCACACAGACATTCGGTTTCCGAAAAATATTTACAATGCGAACGTAGTCGGTAGATTGATTTTTTGTTATCAGTATCTCCCACTTGCAGAACATCATTCCTCTTCAGCGTTCACCTGATACAAACGGTCCCACCTTCTGGGATCCGTTCATATTAGGTGAGATCTCCAGAAGAATATTTGATGAATAAGGATCTATTATGTTCTCCGCTGTACGACGCCTGCTGCTTTGCCTGATGCTGGGGTTTTATTCTGTTAGTGTTTTTTCTGCTTCCCATCCCACGAAAATTGGTGAGATTGCTGAACAACAAACTCGATATATTGCGGGTCATTTTCCAGGTCGCATGGCAGGAAGTCCGGCTGAGTTACTGACCGCTGACTATCTGATGCTGCAATTTAAATCATGGGGTTATCAAAGCAACATCCGTCAGTTTACTGCACGCTATCACTATACTCAGGCTGATGGTCAGCAAACGCAGCAAAATATCATAGGCAATAGTGTGATTGCTGTCCATCCGGGAAAAGAATCACAACAAATTATCATCATGGCGCATTTGGATACCCGGATCCCTATCAGTGATAAAGAGAGGAACAATAACCTCGGTGGCTTATCATTGCAGGGTGTCGATGACAATGCGTCGGGCTTAGGCGTCATGTTGGAGCTGGCGCAGCGGCTACGCAATACACCAACGCGCTACAGTATCCGTTTTATCGCGACCAGTGGTAAACAACTTGGCACTGCCGGTGCCAGCAGTGTGTTGCAACGGATGAGCCAAGAAGAGCAAAAAAATACTCTGCTGGTGATTAATCTGGACAGTCTGATTGTTGGTGAAAAACTGACGTTTATTAACAGTGCGGCAACCCCCGCCGCAGTACAGAAGATGAGCCGTGACAAAGCACTGGCTCTGGCACGCCAGTTTGCTATTCCGGCCGCTATCTCGTCCGATATCTTGTCATCAGAAGAGAGTGATTTTTACCGGGAGATCGCGCTATTTGACCGTGTAGGTATTCCGGTGCTTTCGGTAAGCTCAGGACGGGTATCGAAAAAACAGTATCGGCCGCAGCAACGTGCGGTCAGTAAAGCCTTTCCTGAAGGTACAGCGCACCATCAGACTACGCGGGATAATATTCAGTATCTGGACAAATGGCTGCCAGGAAAAATCAAACAACGCACCCGCGATAGCGTAAGAATTATGCTGCCACTGGTAAAAAGTCTGGCTAAAGCTGACAAATAACTCTGCTGATATCCGCCCTGTCATAACATACAGGTCGGATTCGCTTACATCTTACTCATGTAACCCACATTCACGTTTTAACCCAAAGAAGCGGGTCTCTTCCTCTGCCATACCGGGCTCCCATTTACGGGTGGTGTGCGTGTCTCCCACAGATAAGTAGCCTTGATCCCAGAGTGGATGATATTTCAACCCATTCTCCGTCAGATACTGGTATACGGTGCGGTTATCCCAGTCAATGATTGGCAGGATTTTAAACACACCACGCTGAACACCCAGTACCGGTAAATGTGCACGACTTCCTGACTGCTCTCGGCGCAAACCAGCAAACCAGGTCTGAGCCTGAAGCTCTTCTAAAGCCCGATTCATGGGTTCCACTTTATTGATGTCGTTATAGCGCGTGATCCCTTCGACTCCCTGCTCCCAGAGTTTTCCATAGCGAGCTTCCTGCCAGGTGGCACTTTCAGTCGCACGGTAAACCTTAAGGTTCAGTTTCAGCTTTTCAGTTAGCTCGTCAATAAACTGATAAGTTTCAGGAAACAGATAACCGGTATCTGTGAGAATAACCGGAATATCTGGCCGCTGCTGGCTCACCAGATGCAAACAAACTGCGGCCTGAATACCAAAACTGGAAGACAAGACAAACTCACCTGGTAAATGTTCCAGCGCCCAGGCAACACGCTGCTGGGCGGTGAGTTTTTCCAGGTCATTATTGACCTGCGCCAGCGCGATCGCTCGTTCAACTGACGGCAATTCATTTAAGGTAGTTAAGCTCGGTAAGGACATAGGCAACTCGACTGTAATGAAAAGAGTGAATATAGCTGTCTGTGACCCGTGGTAGCGTAACAGACAGCTCAGACTGCCGGATCAGTCAGTATTAATCCCAGAGATCACGAGCAGGATCCAGTACCGGGCGAATAATGCCGGTACGGATAGTAAAGTCACCAAAACCTTCTTTAGCTTCACGCTCTACTGCCCAACGTCCCACTAATTCATCAATGGAAGCGAGGATTTCTGGTTCAGTAATGTTTTCCCGGTACATACGTGGGATCCGGGTACCGATGCGATTGCCACCGATATGCAAGTTATAGCGGCCAGGCGCTTTACCGACCAGGCCAATCTCTGCCAGCATCGCACGACCACAACCATTCGGACAACCGGTCACACGGGTCACGATATGCTCGTCTGGCATATTATGCTTAACCAGCACCTGCTCTACTTTAGTGACAAACTGAGGTAAGAAACGTTCTGCCTCTGCCATTGCCAGCGGGCAAGTAGGAAAAGCAACACAAGCCATCGAGTTTTCACGCTGTGGTGTAACCGCATCCATTAAGCCATGGGCTTTCGCCAGTTTCTCAATTTTAGCTTTTTCACTTTTCGGTACGCCGGCAACTATCAGGTTCTGATTAGCCGTTAAGCGGAAATCCCCTTGGTGAATGCGTGCAATTTCCAGTAATCCGGTTTTTAAAGGCTTATCCGGATAATCGAGGATACGACCATTTTCAATAAACAGCGTCAGATGCCATTTATCATCAATCCCTTTCACCCAGCCAATGCGATCGCCACGGCCGGTGAATTCGTAGTCGCGGGTAGGTTCAAATTTGATACCAGCACGACGTTCGACTTCGGCTTTGAAGACCTCGACACCGACACGTTCCAGAGTGTATTTAGTCTTGGCATTTTTACGATCGGTACGGTTGCCCCAGTCACGCTGAGTCGTAACCACCGCCTCTGCCACCGCCAGAGTATGCTCCAGTGGAATATAACCAAATTCACTGGCAGTACGGGCATAGGTGTTTTTATTACCATGTTCGATAGATAAGCCACCACCCACCAACAAGTTAAAACCAATCAATTTGCCGTTTTCCGCAATGGCAATGAAGTTCATGTCATTAGCATGGAGATCGACATCATTTTGTGGCGGAATAACCACGGTGGTTTTAAATTTACGTGGCAGATAAGTCTGGCCCAGAATCGGCTCTTCATCTGTGGTCGCGACTTTTTCTTGATCCCACCAGATTTCAGCATAAGCACGCGTACGTGGCAGCAGATGCTCAGACAGTTTCTTCGCCCACTCATAGGCTTCCTGGTGCAACTCTGACTCAACCGGGTTAGAGGTACACAGAACGTTACGGTTCACGTCGTTGGCAGTCGCCAGCGCATCCAGCCCTACTTCATGCAGCATTTCATGCGCAGGCTTAACGTTATTTTTTACAATTCCGTGAAACTGGAAGGTCTGACGGTTAGTGATACGGATACTGCCGTACAGGGTTTTATCTTCTGCAAACTTGTCGATAGCCATCCACTGTTGAGGTGAAATGATGCCACCCGGTAAGCGGCAACGCAGCATCATGGTATGGCGAGGCTCAAGCTTTTGCTCTGCACGTTCAGCACGAATATCGCGGTCATCCTGCTGGTACATACCGTGAAAACGGATCAGCAGAAAGTTATCGCCGTGAAAACCACCAGTAATACCCTCTTTCAAGTCTTCTTTGATGGTGCCACGTAAATAGTTACTGTCACGTTTCATTCGTTCGGCATCGGCCAGTTTGCCTTCAACAACTAAAGGTCCGGGGTGTTTTTCGCTCATTAGTAGACATCTCGCTGATAACGGCGCTCAACGCGCAGCTCACTTAAAAATTCATCCGCCGTTTCGGTATCCATTCCACCGTGTTCGGCAACCACTTCCAGTAATGCTTGCTCAACGTCTTTAGCCATACGACTTGCATCGCCACAGACGTAAATGTGGGCTCCCTCTTGGATCCAGCGCCACAGTTCTGCACCTTTTTCGCGCAGTTTATCTTGTACGTATATTTTATGTTTTTGATCACGAGACCAAGCCAGGTCAATATTGGTCAGCAAACCCTCTTTGGCATAACGCTGCCATTCAACCTGGTAGAGAAAATCTTCGGTAAAGTGCGGATTACCAAAGAACAACCAGTTTTTACCGCCAGCACCTTCATTATCACGTTGTTGCATAAAGGCGCGGAAAGGTGCAATCCCCGTACCCGGACCAATCATAATGACCGGTGTTTCCGGATTGGCTGGCAGACGGAAGTTATCATTATGTTCAATGAACACACGCACTTCACCCTCTTCTTCAAGCTCGTCTGCGAGGAAACCAGAAGCGCCACCAGTACGGGCACGGCCTTCGATGTCATAGCGCACAACCCCAACGGTAATATGCACTTCACTTTCTGCTTCAGCCTGTGAAGAGGCGATAGAATACAAACGAGGTGTCAGAGGACGTAACAACCCAATGAGTTGCTCAGCATTCAGTTCTGCCGGGGCAAAACGCACCATATCGACAATTGGTATGGTGGCTGCGTAATGTTGCAGTTTCGCTTTATCCCCAACGAGTTCGAGTAACTGGGTATTGCGTGTCAGCTGGGCATATTGCTCAACGATATTGGCGGTATTGATGGTCAGTTCAAAGTGGGTCCTCAGTGCCTCGCTTAACGGTAATGTTTTACCCTCAACCTGGACACTTTCATCACCTTTCAGCCACAGCAACTCAACCAACTCTTTTACCAGCTCTGGTGAGTTATTATACCAGACGCCCAGTGCATCTCCTGGCTGATAACGCAGGCCAGAATCACCAAGGTCAATTTCAAAATGACGAACGTCTTTATCGGAAACACGTCCGGTAATTTTTTGATTAACCGAAAGCGTTGCCGTCAGCGGTGACTCTTTGGTGTATAAGTCACTGTGAGTGGCGGTCTGATTTCCAGCCGCAACCGTAGCAGATGTCGGCGCCGCTGCCGGGACTCGCGCTTTCAGTCGAGTGACCAGATTATCGCGCCAGGCTTTTGCCTCTGACTGATATTCAACATCCGCATCAACCCTGTCTAACAGGCGTTCGGCCCCAAGTTCAGCCAGACGGGTATCGAAGTCTTTCCCCGCCTTACAGAAAAATTCATACGACGAATCACCAAGGCTAAAGACCGCAAATGCGCTGTCTTCCAGACGAGGTGCTTTTTTCGAGAACAGGAACTTATGCAGCGCAACGGCTTCTTCAGGCGTTTCACCTTCCCCTTGAGTGGAGGTGATAATAATCAGCAGTTTTTCCTGGGCAATTTGCTTGAATTTATAGTCCCCAGCATTCACCAGGTTCACTTTAAAATCTGCTGCCAGCAATTCATCACGCAATTGCTCACTGATACGTCTGGCATTACCGGTCTGCGAGGCTGAGAGCAAAGTAATCGTCGGGGTCTCAACCGCTGCTGGTGAAGCGACCGAGGTAACTGCAGCGCCGGGAGCCAGAGTCTGCTGATTAACAACGCCCCAGAAATAACCGGACAACCAAGCCAGCTGGGAGTGAGAAAGATCGGCTGTTGCCGCCTGCAGGTGAGACAGCTGCTCCTGATTCAAGGGCAGCATCATGGTCGGTGGAGCCTGAGTTGTCATGCGTTTTAAGATTCCGGTAACTGAGACGAAAAGGGCTTATTAAAGGTAATGACACTAAATTAACGAGAGAGTTAACAACAATTAAAGACAGGATAGCAATAACAAATAACTAAAATGACTAACCGTATTTTTAGATAAAGGTTAGTGGTAAAACAGGTTAATTAACCTAATGATATTTATTGGTTTTTTGAACCCCATCAAGATTCTAACAACAACAGAAAAACTGTAAAGGTTTAGTTAATGCGAAAAAAATTGCTTTCCGTTATCATCCGCTCGTTTTTAGTTCTTAGAGATATGTTTTATGTCCACCACCTTGTTTAAAGATTTTACCTTCGAAGCCGCTCACCATTTACCCCATGTTCCGGCAGGTCATAAGTGTGGTCGGTTGCATGGTCACTCGTTTATGGTCCGACTGGAAATTACTGGGGAAGTAGACCCCCATACTGGCTGGATTATTGACTTTGCTGAGTTAAAAGCCGCATTCAGACCTATCTATGACAGACTTGATCACTTCTACCTTAATGACATCGCGGGTCTGGAAAACCCAACCAGCGAAGTTCTCGCGCAATGGATTTGGCAAGAAATAAAACCGACACTGCCTTTACTCAGTGCAGTGATGGTGAAGGAAACCTGTACGGCAGGTTGTATCTATCGGGGATAAGTCTGTCTCGGCATTAACTTGGCGCTGGCAAAAGCATCCGATCCGTCACCGGGGCACTTGCCAGCGTAAAACTGAGTATCAGGCTATATTCAGATATTTATGGGTCTGCATTGAGAGCCGCCAGTTGCGGGCAATACAGGTTTCAATGCACAGACGGGTAGCGTCTTCTTTCTGACTGATTGGCTGTAGAGCGATAATAGGATTGGACTCAGGGGGTAACGCAGCAAGCAGCAAGTCCAGCGCTTCGATATCACGTACCCGCCCCACCGGATGTTTTATCTCATTAGCACGTTCCAGCGCCTGTCCCAACACATCGTAGCCACCACGCATATTGACCTTCGGTGAAACTGTCACCCAGGTATCTGGGGTACAAAGAATTTGGTGCGTGCCACTGGTTTCTATCTGACAGCTAAAGCCGTTAGCTTCCAGTAATTGCGTTAAAGGGATTAAGTCATAAAGACAAGGTTCGCCGCCGGTGATCACAACATGCCGTGCGGTATAGCCTTGTCGAATAATGATAGTCAGCAACTCTTCAGCGCTGGCCGCAGACCATTTATCGCTTTCTTTGGTTTTGGCTAACACGCTAAACAGTGAGATTTCACGAGAAGCGAGTTTATCCCAGGTATGCTTGGTATCACACCAGGCACAACCTACCGGGCACCCCTGTAGACGAATAAAGATGGCGGGCACGCCAGTATAAAAGCCCTCACCCTGGAGGGTCTGGAACATCTCGTTTATCGGATACTGCATAATCATTCCGTTTTAATCATAAAAGCTGATTATCGCAGAACCTGACACGGAGATCCTATGTAAAGCGTGAAAGGGTGTTATAACGGCAAAAAAACGCCTTGCCCTTTCCATAAATGCCGAAAAATTGCGATCCTTGATACGACTGCTGCTTTAATCAATGGCGCTGCACTTACACTGAGTACAATAGTGTTGTGTCTTATTGGCTATCACACTGCAAATAAAGGATTAAATATGAGATGGCAGGCAAATAGCCTGAAGTCGAGACGGGGTATTCCATATCTGACATTAGCGGAGAATGTCTTACGACACTCTCCGCTAATCTTAAAAAGAACAGTGCGGAGCACTATTCTTAACCACTTCGCCAGAACCTACCAAAATAGGGTGCTGGTGTATTCACGCTGATTTATGGGGCCCCTCAGCGCCGAAGCAGGTTCATCAGTCTGTAAATTAACAGCGCAGATTACTGGCCTTTAACTTCTTTCAGACCATTGAATGGTGCTGCGTCGCCCAGAGCTTCTTCGATACGAATCAGCTGGTTGTACTTAGCAACACGGTCAGAACGGCTCATAGAACCGGTTTTGATCTGGCCAGCTGCAGTACCTACCGCCAGGTCAGCGATGGTTGCATCTTCAGTTTCGCCTGAACGGTGAGAGATAACAGCGGTGTAGCCTGCATCTTTCGCCATTTTAATCGCAGCCAGAGTTTCGGTCAGAGAACCGATCTGGTTGAATTTGATAAGGATTGAGTTAGCAATGCCTTTATCAATACCTTCTTTCAGGATTTTGGTGTTGGTTACGAACAGGTCATCACCAACCAGCTGGATTTTGTCACCCATAACTTTGGTCTGGTAAGCGAAACCAGCCCAGTCAGATTCGTCCAGACCGTCTTCGATAGAAACGATTGGGTACTGTTTGGTCAGCTCTTCCAGGAAGTGAGTAAACTCTTCTGAAGTGAAAGCTTTGTTACCTTCGCCAGCCAGAACGTATTTACCGTCTTTGTAGAACTCAGAGGCTGCACAGTCCATTGCCAGGGTAATATCTTTACCCAGCTCATAGCCTGCTGCTTTAACCGCTTCAGCGATTACAGCCAGAGCTTCAGCATTTGAACCCAGGTTTGGAGCATAACCACCTTCATCACCCACAGCAGTATTCATGCCTTTAGACTTCAGCACTTTTGCCAGGTGGTGGAATACTTCAGAACCCATACGTACGGCTTCTTTCAGAGTTTTAGCGCCAACAGGCTGAATCATGAACTCTTGGATGTCGACGTTGTTGTCAGCATGCTCGCCACCGTTGATGATGTTCATCATTGGCAGAGGCATAGAGTATTTGCCTGGAGTACCGTTCAGTTCTGCGATGTGAGCGTAAAGCGGCAGGCCTTTAGAGGCAGCAGCAGCTTTGGCAGCAGCCAGAGAAACAGCCAGAATCGCGTTAGCACCAAATTTAGATTTGTTCTCAGTACCGTCGAGATCAATCATGATTTTATCGATGTTAGCCTGATCTTTAGCATCTTTGCCAATCAGCGCTTCAGCAATTGGGCCGTTTACTGCGCCAACTGCTTTCAGAACACCTTTACCCAGGAAACGAGACTTGTCGCCATCGCGCAGTTCCAGAGCTTCACGGGAACCGGTAGAAGCGCCTGATGGCGCAGCTGCCAAACCTACAAAACCACCTTCCAGGTGAACTTCAGCTTCAACAGTCGGGTTACCGCGGGAGTCAATGATTTCACGACCGATAACTTTCACAATTTTGGACATAATCAGTATTCCTCAATTCACAATGTTAAACTAAAACTCCAGACAAACAACGCGCGATAATTGTCGCGCGTTGCTGTTCTTACTCTCTGCCTACTTCACCTGGCGCTTCTGGTATTCACCGGCAGCTTTTACAAAGCCTGCAAACAGTGGATGCCCGTCACGTGGGGTCGACGTGAATTCTGGGTGAAACTGGCAAGCAACAAACCACGGATGATCCGGAAGTTCGATTATCTCTACCAGTTGGTCATCACCAGAACGACCTGCAACACGCAGACCTGCGGCTTCAATTGGCTTCAACAACATGTTGTTGACTTCATAACGATGACGATGACGCTCAATAATCGTTGGCTCATTGTACATCTGGCGAACCAGGCTACCTTCAACCAGCTGACACTGCTGGCCACCCAGGCGCATGGTTCCACCTAAATCGCTGCTTTCAGTACGCACTTCCACATTGCCGTTCTCATCGCGCCACTCGGTGATCAATGCTACCACCGGGTACTTACAGTCTGGCACAAATTCTGTAGAGTTGGCATTTTCCATGCCTGCAACATTACGTGCGAACTCAATCAGGGCTACCTGCATCCCCAGGCAAATGCCGAGATAAGGGATTTTATTCTCACGCGCATAGCGTGCGGTAGCAATTTTGCCTTCTACACCACGGTAACCAAAGCCACCAGGGATAAGAATAGCATCCAGCCCTTTTAAGATTTCAACGCCACGCGTTTCTACATCTTGCGAGTCAATCAGTTTGATGTTCACCGTCAGGCGATTTTTAAGTCCGCCATGTTTTAGTGCTTCCATCACTGACTTATATGCGTCTGGCAGCTCAATATATTTACCCACCATACCGATGGTGATTTCACCCGTCGGGTTAGATTCCTGGTAAATAACCTGTTCCCATTCGGTCAGGTCGGCTTCCGGACACTCTAAGCTGAATCGTTTACAAATATAATCGTCCAGGCCCTGTGATTTCAACAGTCCTGGAATTTTATATATAGAATCGATATCTTTCAGAGAGATTACCGCTTTCTCCGGGACGTTACAGAACAATGCAATCTTGGCGCGTTCATTAGCCGGTACGATACGATCAGAACGACAGATCAATACATCGGGTTGAATACCAATCGACAGCAGTTCTTTAACAGAGTGCTGAGTTGGTTTAGTTTTCACTTCACCTGCTGCTGCCAGGTAAGGCACCAGCGTCAAATGCATGTAGAGCGTGTGCTCACGGCCAACTTCAACGGCCATCTGGCGGATTGCTTCAAGGAATGGCAGGGATTCAATATCACCGACAGTACCGCCGATTTCGACCAGTACGACGTCATAGCCTTCACCACCTTCCAGAATACGCTCTTTAATCGCGTTAGTGATGTGAGGGATAACCTGTACGGTCGCTCCCAGATAATCACCACGACGCTCTTTGCGTAATACTTCTGAATAGATACGACCAGTCGTAAAGTTATTACGGCGACTAGTTTTGGTGCGAATAAAACGTTCGTAGTGACCCAAATCAAGGTCGGTTTCAGCGCCGTCTTCGGTAACGAACACTTCCCCATGTTGAATAGGGCTCATGGTACCCGGATCGACGTTGATGTACGGATCGAGTTTCATGATGGATACGTTGAGGCCACGGGCTTCAAGAATAGCTGCGAGAGAGGCTGCGGCAATGCCTTTACCCAGAGAGGATACGACCCCGCCGGTCACAAAAATATAGTTCGTTGTCATGCTGAACCTGAGAAGTTAGGTTTAAGGACGATGGAGTACTAGGACGGGAAAGTAGTATACCCGAACAGGGCAGATGCCACAAATTTTCATTTGCAAACAGACGCCAATTGCTCGGTAACCAATTGTATTTTTAGCAAAAAATGATTATTAATGGTTCTATTTTTCGCCTGTCACTGCCATCACACTGATATGTCGCTATTTATCGCCCATCAATTTCATTTTTTCCTGACGTTTAACCTGTTGCCAGGCCTCTTCCATCACGTCCAGGCTGGTTTCTTCCATCTTCAACCCCTGTGCGGCAATAATAGCCTCAACCTGTCGGAAACGGGAGTCGAATTTACGGTTTGCTTTCTGAAGCGCAGTTTCTGCTTTTGTGCCCAAGTGGCGAGCAAGGTTGACGGTTGCAAACAGTAAGTCCCCCACTTCTTCTTCCAGTTTGTCTTTATCAACGACCACCTGGCGGGCTTCGAACATCACTTCGTCAATTTCTTCATGCACCTTGTCCAGTACCGGACCAAGGGTTTCCCAGTCAAAACCGACAGTTGAGCAGCGTTTTTGAATTTTTTGCGCCCGCATCAGTGCCGGGAAAGCTTCAGGAATATCATCAAGCACAGAATGCTGCGCTTTTTCTGCCCGCTCTTCACGTTTAATATTTTCCCACTGAGATAACACCTTTTGGCTGGTGTTAGCCTCACTATTGGCGAAAATAGGCGCATGTCGACGTTCTAACTTGTCACTGATCGCCTGACAGACATCTTCAAAATTAAACTGCCCCTGTTCCTGACCTATCTGAGCGTAAAACACCACCTGAAACAGTAAGTCTCCCAGCTCTTCTCGCAAACCGTTGATGTCATTACGGTGAATGGCATCCAGCACTTCGTAGGCCTCTTCCAGCGTAAAGGGTGCCAGCGTTTCATTGGTTTGTACTTTGTCCCACGGACAACCGTTCTCGGGATCTCGCAGACGCTGCATAATACCGAGCAGACGGTTTAACTGACTCATGATAAATCCTTAAAAAAATACGTCAGGTCATGATAATACTGATGATATATACCTAAAATAATTCGAGTTGCCTGTAAGCACCCAGTTCAGCCTGTCGATGAGCACAGACAAACTATGTGCTTCGATGGGCTGGGCGCAGGCAACTTGAAGTATGACGGGTATACCTTAACCATGCAGTCGTCGGGCATCAATAATATCGGGAACTTGATTCAGTTTCCCTAGTACCCGGCCTAAAACTTGTAGGTTATAAATCTCAATATTCATATCAATGGTCGCCAGCTGCTGTTTGGTATCACTACGACTGGCGACACCCAAGACATTGACCTTTTCATTGGCAAGAATGGTTGTGATATCGCGCAGTAAGCCACTTCTGTCATTGGCAGTAACACGTACGACCAGAGAATAACCACTGGAATAACTTTCTCCCCAGACTGCATCAACGATACGTTCCGGTGCATGAGATTTCAGTTCTGCCAGCTGATCACAGTCAGCCTGGTGGATGGAAATACCGCGCCCCTGAGTGATAAAACCAATAATTTCATCACCAGGAATCGGCTGGCAGCAGCGAGCAATATGGTGCATCAGATTCCCCACACCTTCAACCACCACCCGGCCATCGTTTTTGCGCTGAGATTGCTGTGGTAAGTGATTTTTCTGCTGCAACTGGCGCAGCGCTGCGGCATCCTGCTCTTCCGCGCTGGGTTTATTAAACTTCGCTTGCAGATAGTTACTCATCTGGTTAAGACGAATATCCCCGCCGCCAATCGCTGCCAGTAACTCCTCAATTTCATTGAAGTTATAACGCGGAAGTAAAGTCTTCTCAGCGTCTTTCAGGCTCACACCGAGGCGTTCAATTTCATCATCCAGAATCTGCCGGCCAGCCAGAATATTTTTGTCCCGGTCTTGCTTACGGAACCAGTTATGAATTTTTGCCCGGCCACGACTGGTGGTAATGTAACCAAGGTTAGGGTTTAGCCAGTCACGGCTTGGGTTAGGCTGTTTCTGGGTAATCACTTCAATTTGATCACCCATTTGCAGCTGATAGGTAAACGGAACAATGCGCCCGTCAATTTTGGCGCCAATACAACGATGTCCGACATCACTGTGAATATGGTAGGCAAAATCCAATGGTGTTGATCCTGTTGGTAAATCAACCACATCCCCTTTCGGCGTAAACACATAAACCCTGTCGTCAAATACCTGGCTGCGGACTTCATCAAGCATTTCACCTGAGTCGGACATCTCTTCTTGCCAGGCTATCAGTTTCCGTAACCAGGCGATACGATCTTCATGGCCGGAACTGCCGCTACGTGAACTGCCCTCTTTATATTTCCAGTGAGCGGCAACACCCAGTTCAGACTCTTCATGCATCTGTCGGGTACGTATCTGAATTTCAATTGTCTTGCCATTTGGTCCAAGCACCACGGTATGAATTGACTGGTAACCGTTTGGCTTGGGGTTAGCGACATAATCGTCGAACTCATCGGGTAAATGGCGGAAATGGGTGTGAACAATACCTAAGGCGGCATAACAATCTTGTAAACGTTCAGCAATGACTCGGACGGCACGCACATCAAACAGCTCATCAAAGGCCAAATGCTTTTTCTGCATCTTACGCCAGATACTGTAAATATGCTTAGGTCGGCCATAGACTTCGGCTTTTACACCTTCTTCTTTCATTGAGGAGCGCAGCATCGCGACAAACTCATCAATATAGTGTTCTCTGTCAATACGCCGTTCATGCAGCAGTTTTGCTATGCGTTTATATTCATCCGGGTGTAAATAACGGAAGCAATAGTCCTCCATTTCCCATTTTAGCTGGCCAATCCCCAGACGGTTTGCCAACGGCGCATAGATATTAGTACATTCTTTAGCAACCAGAACGCGTTCATCTTCCGGAGCATCTTTCACTTCACGTAGATGAGCAATACGTTCAGCAAGCTTAATCACAACACAGCGGAAATCATCCACCATGGCCAGCAGCATGCGTCGCACATTGTCGACTTGCTCGGAGGAGACGGAGTCATTATGGGTGGCTTTAAGGTGGCGAATCGCATCGATATCGCGCACCCCGTGAATCAGCATCACCACCGGTTTTCCTACGCTTTCCAGCATCACTTCTTCAGTGACGACTCCGGCATCAATCAGGGGAAATAACAGTGCAGCGCGTAACGTTTCGTTATCCATGCTCAGCATGGAGAGAATTTCAACCATCTCAACGCCACGCCACAACAACAATTCGGCATCAGGATGCCCTTTGGTCTGGTTTTCACAATATGACCATGTTTCGGCCAAGCGCTCACACGACTGCTGGTTTGAAATCCCGAGGCTTGCTATCCATTTTTCAGGCGCAAATTTACCAGCTTTATTGAGATGTGCACTTCTAACCGCAACCATTCTTCTCTCCTGTGAAACCGAAATCAGGTAATTAAGGCCTGAAACCTCTTAGCCATGCTCAAAAAACGCTATCTCCCCCATCGTTCAAGTCACTCATTGGCTCGTTTCACGAAAGCAACGCCCTGGCAACTTGACGCATCACGGGTATAGACTCAAGGATGCTTGTACCGGGGAAATAGATCAGCCACTTTCAGCGATGTTTAAGGTATCCGGCTAACAATTTTCTCTGCATACGGACAAGATCCGTTATCGGACTTAAAGCCTTATAAAACCGAAAGCCTAAATGTTATCAAACTGTTGGCAGTAAGGCTGCCGATCATATTTTCATTGGAATGATGACACTTTTCAGCAAATAGTGCTGAACATTATATTTTTCTTTTACCCTCAGTGCAGCATTACCTTCTACGCATGCGATCTTAGTGACACCTTTTTTAACAGGAATAGTCTTTGCCCTATTCAGAAAACCAGCGCGAATGCCCTGCTTGATGAAGAGGGTATCTGCTGACGATTGCATCTGTTAACCAATGCAATCATCAGCTGAATAAAATCATACGGCTTAAGATAACGGCCCCGAGTCAAGCTATAGCTTTTATGACCAGCACTTGCGAAAAACGTTCCAGTTTTAAGTATCCTGTATTGCTATTGGTGAGTAACAGGTACAACTCCCCTATTTCTGGCTTTCAGCAATATCGACAAAGCAGAAAATGAAATTCAATTGATCCTGTAAATATGCACCATGGTAGAACAATGAAATGAATTGGGGCACCAAAATGGAGCACGAAGAACAAGCCCCCCCCAGGAATAGCTATTTCGACAGTCTATCGTACAACTTCACGTAACAACTTTGATGTTACACGTAGGTTTGCAGCGTTTCACAGAGTAGAATGAACCATAATATAATTGAAACATTATGATGCTTAACGTTGCGTTATTGTCCCATATCGGAATCCCATGACTAACTACAGCCTTCGTGCACGTATGATGATACTGATACTGGCCCCCACGCTGCTTATTGGTTTACTGCTCAGCACGTTCTTCGTTGTACATCGTTACAACGATTTGCAAAATCAATTAGAGAAAGCGGGTGTAAGCATTATCGAGCCTCTGGCCGTTGCTTGTGAATATATAATGAATTTCGACAACCGGGAGCCTTTACGCAAGCTGGTTAGTGTTATTCATCGCAGGCATTCCGATATCGTGCGTAGCATTTCTATTTACGACAATCAGAACAAGTTATTCGTCACCTCAAATTTTCAGCCTGACTCCTCTTCGCTTCAGATACCTGATGCCGAAAGCATTCCTGCACATCTGACGGTAAGTCGCGAAGGTTATAAGATGATCTTACGCGCCCCTATTATATCTGAGATCTATTTTCAAAATGAAGAAAAGGGCCTGGAGGAGTCTCATTCTGGGTATATCCAAGGCTATGTCGCCATGGTACTGGATTTACAGTCGGTACGACTTCAGCAATACCGCGAAATATTTACCTCAACCATGATGATGCTAGTTTGTATCGCCATTGCCATGCTCTTTGCTTATCGTCTGATGCGCGATGTTACCGGCCCGATTCGCAATATGGTGAATACCGTTGACCGAATACGGCGCGGGCAGCTGGATAGCCGGGTTGAAGGATTTATGCTGGGTGAGCTTGATATGCTTAAGAATGGTATTAATTCGATGGCAATGTCGCTCACCGCTTATCATGAAGAGATGCAACATAACGTCGATCAGGCCACCTCAGATCTGCGTGAAACCCTCGAGCAAATGGAAATTCAGAATGTGGAATTGGATTTAGCCAAAAAACGGGCCCAGGAAGCCGTACGGATAAAATCTGAATTTTTGGCCAATATGTCCCATGAACTACGAACACCACTTAATGGCGTGATTGGTTTTACTCGGCTGACACTAAAAACTGAACTGGATCCGACCCAACGAGATTACTTATATACGATTGAACGTTCAGCGAATAATCTGCTGACTATCATCAATGATGTGCTGGACTTCTCGAAGCTGGAAGCCGGTAAATTGTTGCTGGAAAATATTCCGTTCCCACTGCGCAATATTCTCGATGAAGTTATCACTCTGCTGGCACACTCAGCACATGAAAAGGGGCTGGAGCTCACCCTCAATATTCAAAATAATGTTCCGGATAATGTTATCGGCGACTCACTGCGTTTACAGCAAATTATTACTAACTTAGTGGGCAATGCGATTAAATTTACTGAAACGGGCAATATTGACGTCCTGGTACAAAAGCGGGCTGAAGGTAATAATAAAGTTCAGATTGAGATGCAAATCCACGATTCCGGCATTGGTATCCCCGAACAGGAGCAATCACGACTCTTCCAGGCATTTCGTCAGGCGGATGCCAGTATTTCTCGCCGCCATGGTGGAACCGGACTAGGACTGGTGATAACCCAGAAGCTGGTGAATGAAATGGGCGGAGAAATCTCCTTCCACAGTAAGCCTGATAGCGGTTCAACTTTCTGGTTTTATATTAATCTCGACTTAAACCCACATGCTGTGGCAAACAATAAAGTGATGAACAAGCTTGCGGGTCGCCGGATTGCTTATGTCGAGCCCAATGTAAATGCCGCACAAAGCACGCTGAATCTGTTGCAAAACACACCATTGTCGGTAGTTCATACCCCGTCTATTTCAGGTCTGCCTAACGAGCATTTTGATATTTTGCTGATTGGGGCTCCGGTCACCTTAAATGAAAATCAGCCGCTGGCTTATATTAATCTGGCACAAACGGTCACCATGAGTGATTGCCTGATTTTAGCCTTACCTTGTCAGTTACAAGTCCATGCAGAGGAACTCAAACGCCAAGGTGTCGCCGGCTGCCTGTTAAAACCTGTGACCTCTACCCGTTTATTCCCGCTGTTACTAGAAAGCTATAACCATACGGCCACGACACAGCCAGCAACAATCCATAATGGTAAACTTCCCATGACTGTTATGGCCGTTGATGATAATCCCGCCAATCTCAAACTGCTTAGAGCACTTTTGGAAGACAAGGTGCAGCATGTAGTGCTCTGTAGTAATGCACTACAAGCCCTGGAACAAGCACGTCAAATGGAGCTGGATTTAATACTGATGGATATCCAGATGCCGGAAATAGATGGGATCCGTGCCTGTGAACTGATTCGTCAGCTCCCTCACCATCAAAATACCCCAGTGATCGCAGTGACAGCACATGCTATGGCCGGACAGAAAGAGAAGCTATTAACGGCCGGAATGAATGACTATCTTGCCAAACCGATTGAAGAGAAGAAATTACACAATATTTTACTGCATTATCAGTTTAATACTCTCAATAGCACCACGCTGCTTCCCGCGGCAGAAAGCAAACCGGAGCTTGATCAAAATAACCAAACCTTTAACTGGGATCTGGCGCTTACCCTGGCGGCAAATAAACCGGATCTGGCAAAAGAAATGCTGATCATGTTGCTGGAATTTCTACCCGAGGTACGTCATGTGCTGGAGCAACAGATGTTCGGTAATAATCCTCAGAGCATCAAAGATATTATTCATAAATTGCACGGTAGCTGTAGTTATAGCGGGGTACCACGTTTGAAGAAACTCTGTTTGCTGCTAGAAACCGAGTTAACAAAAGGCGTGGCACCTGAAATGCTGGAACCTGAAATACTGGAACTACTGGATGAGATGGACAATGTGACGCACGCTGCACAAGCCTATCTTAACTAGCCGGTGGATCAGGCTTTTGTCATCCCACGCCACATGACATCAAATCCGGCGGCCATGTAGTCTTGTTTACGTTCCTGTTCCTTGGCAGCAAACTCCATCGTGGTTTCTGCCAGGGCAAAAAAGATAGCATCACCGAAAGGTGACTCACCGCAGGTCAAATATTCGTTAGTAATACTCTCGTTAGAAAGCTGACGTAGTTCAGGGAATTCATCGAATATCTTCTGCAAAGTCTCTTTGGTTATTTTCCCTGAGACCACCAGCTGGCTCATCGCTTTTCTGGCGTCAATATTAACCAGTCCCCAATCGATATAGCTATTCCATATTTTCCGGGCACGCTCTTTCACTGGTAAGCTCTGGTCATAGCTCTTCATCAACTCCGTCCCCAGATCTTGCTTATGGTGATAATAGACCTCGTTAAATAACACATCCTTAGTCGCGAAATAACGAAATAACGTTCCCTCTGCTACTCCCGCCTTTCTGGCGATAAGCGAGGTGGCCGCCCCAAGACCGAACTCAGCTACGGCACGAGTTGTCGCATCGATCAACGCTAATCTTTTATCTTCACTTTTTGGACGCGCCACGATACCTCACAAAGAATAGGAATGAACAATAACACCGCAAGACTATAACCACCTGCATCAATGTACTGTTACGTATTATACCGTAAATTTTATTGACTGTTGACCTCCCTTGTCCATAATGAGTGCTCACTCACTCATAATGGTGCTGAATTCTAAGGAGGTAGTATGTCCATGCCTAAAGGTTTTATGGAATCTCTGCTTGAATGGGTAGAAGATAATATGCAGCGCCCGCTCCGTATTGAAGACGTGGCAAAACAGTCTGGATACTCAAAATGGTATTTACAAAGGATGTTCACTGACTGGGCAGGGAAAAGTCTTGGCACTTATATCAGAGAACGTAAACTCCAGCTTGCGGCAGCAGATCTTAAAAACACCAGCGACAAAATACTAGATATTTCAATACGTTATGGTTTTGATTCACAGCAATCTTTTACCCGTACCTTTGGCAAAAAATTTAACACTTCTCCTAGTGCTTATCGCCGTACTGGCAAAAATACGCTGAATTGAGCAGATAACGCCTGAAATAAAGGCGTCATCTATTCAGTATATCGGGTAATCCGCGACTATTTCAGCAGTAAAGCCCACTGTTCTATCCAGGGATTAGAGACAGATTCAGGCTCAGGATCTTCACTACCATCAATCAGTAATACACTGCCAATACGCGTCGCGCCCTGCTCTTGCAACAACGCATCAAACTGTTTGCCAGCGCCACAGAAAATATCGTAACTGCTATCACCCAGGGCAATTAATCCATAATGCAGCTCAGGCTGATAGCCCACTTCGTCTTTAATCGCATGGAATAACGGCGCGATACTATCTGGCAAATCTCCCTGCCCGGTAGTCGAGGTGATCACCAGAGCATAATGATGTCGATAATACTGCCATTGTGCTAATTCTGGATCCTCAAACACTTTTACACTATGACCGTTTCTGGTCAGAATAGCTTCAGCTTCCTCTGCGACAAACAACGCATTTCCATACAACGTACCGACAAAGATACCTACTTCAGCCATCGAATTGTTCCTTATTAATAAACACTACTGTGTGAATCCATCGTGACAATCTGTCTGTTCATTGTTCTCAGTTTCAATCTCTGATAGCAGCCCGCGCCAGCCGAATTGTGACAACATATTCATCCATGTGGTATCAAGGTTCGCACGCAGCGTTAACGCTACACCGGTTATCGGATGTGTCAGAGAGAGTTGACTGGCATGCAGCATTAATCGCTGGCAACCAAAATGCTCTGCCGCACCTCTATTCTGGCGCAAATCACCGTGTCTGGAATCTCCGATAATCGGATGACGCAAATGCGACATATGACGCCGAAGTTGATGCTTACGCCCGGTCTGAGGTTCTAGTTCAACCAGACTGTAGCGGGCAGTAGGATAGCGCCCGACAGGCACTGGCATTTCAACTGAAGCCATGCCGCGATAATGTGTTATCGCAGACTGTGGTTGTTTATCCTCAGTGCTGAACTTATCGGCAATTTTATCCTGCTCTTCGGTCAGCGGATAATCGAGAATGGCTTCATCTTCCAGCCAGCCACGAACCAGAGCATGGTAACGTTTACGAATTTGATGCTGTTCAAATTGCTGTGATAACAGGCGCCCAACATCGCTGGACAGGCCCATTAGCAGTACGCCAGAAGTGGGTTTATCCAAGCGATGCACCGTAAATACATGCTGTCCCAGCTGATCCCGTACGGCTTGCATCATTATGCGTGTTTCATGGCGGTCTAACCAACTGCGATGGACTAACCATCCAGAGGGCTTATTCACCGCCACCAGCCATTCGTCTTGATAAATAATCTCTAACATCAAGAGCTGACCGGATTAAAAAAAGCGTCTAAAGACAATAATGCCGCGAGTAAGGGTTCACGTTCACGTCTTGAACCATCCAGCGCCATTTCATAATAAGGGGCAATAGCAAATTCACTCGGCAATGCATACTGACTATCGAGTAAAGCATGCATACGGGGAATCAAAACCCACTGTAACCATTCAACGGGATCCAGTGTATCCATGCAAAAAGGTTGTGTGCTGTCTAACGCACCAGCATCCGGCATGATTTCCTGCCACAGGGCGTGATCACGCAACACCTGCTCAATAAGAATAAGGTGCTGGCGAACTTGAGTCTCTTTGTCCATGAAAACCTTTAGCTGCGATGAAAATAGAAGCGACAGAATAACATTTCTTGCCGTTATCGGAAAAAGCATCAAACAGAAGATAGCGGTTTTACATGTTCCGGTCACCTGCTGAAGGTTTGAAGAGATAAAAAAAGGGGGCACTGTATACACAGTGCCCCCGATTCGTTTTGTAGCCGATCCTGCTACGTTTTTGCTCCCTGCTCATCCATGACAACTTTGTCCCTCGGTCTACAGACCTACAGTCCATTGCATATGCGTCCTGCTGCCTTCATCCTGTTGGCTACTGCATCTTCTGATGCATTGTCCTTAGGTCACCTTGACCCACTGCACTCCATGTCGCAGCTCTCATTCTCCGTCCTGGAGGTGTCCTTTAACTCATCCTGAGCTAGTCCATGCTTCATCAATGAAGAGTTCCGATACGCCATCCTGGCGAACTATCCCTACATCAATAGAGGAAATAAGCTTATATTCCCTGTATTTCAGCGACATCATGTCGTGTCAGTAGCATCGTTTATTTAGATTAAAATGACAAGATATCAAATCTAAAATAACGGACACAATATCAGGTCGTGTCACAACAAACTCTGCAACTGGGTGTTATATAAATACTATTTTGACTGGTTGAATATTGATCTAGATCTATTTTCAGAAATATCGCACAAGTCATGTAGGAAATATCTTACATTATTGTGATCTGTTTATTAAATTACCACTGGTTCAAGATTATTCAGAAAGGTCGTCAGTGAGGAAGCAAGTACGTTACGCTTACGGGTACCGATCTTTTCAAGCAATACCTCACCTGTCAAGTTACAAAGTGATATTGCTTCCATTTCATCTTCTGTTGTTGCCAGAAACAACGTTGGTGACAATTTTAAGCGTTTTTGCGTCACTAAATGACCAATCAGATTAGACTGAACCCGCTGAAAATCATCTTCACTCCATACCTGCAATAAAGTGAGTGCTATTGTGCCACTGACTGCTGGCATATCGCCGGCAAATTGCGTGGTATAAAATGCGTGAATATCCGGGTGTAGCGTTATCTCTAGTGCCCGCTCTACCGCACTTAAATCAGATTCGGGAATAAAAGGTTGAGGTTGCCAACACACAGAATCCGCAGCAGTATGAGTAATACAGGGTGATGGAATACCGTATAAATCTTCACTGAGTGGCCAGCTTCCTGCCTGCTGCTGCCATTTAGCGCAAAATCGCTGGGTGAACTCTTGTAGGGAAAGGCTAATTTCGTGCATTAATTCCTCACTCATGCTGGCTTTGATACAATACAGACCAATTGTACAATCGATACGGTGAAATATGTTCGATGAAAATCATCAGGCTTTAAGCAGTCTGACACTGGGAAAAGCAACAGCTTATCAGGATAAGTACCAGCCGACTCTGCTTCAGGGGGTTCCTCGTAGTCTTAATCGTAATATGCCTGGACTCGATGGTGAGATCCTGCCGTTTCACGGTGGCGATATCTGGACACTTTACGAACTCTCCTGGTTAAATAATAACGGATTACCTCAAGTCGCTGTCGGCCATGTTCAGGTTGATGCCAGTAGCGTTAATTTAATCGAATCTAAAAGCTTTAAGCTTTATCTCAACAGTTTTAATCAGACCCATTTTGCTGACTGGGATAAGGTTCAGGAAACTCTTCAGAAAGATTTAAGTGCCTGTGCCCAGGGAGACGTCAGTGTAGTGCTGTTTCGCCTCGATGAACTGGAAAGTCAGCAACTGGCCACGTTAAACGGTGAATGCATTGATGAGCAAGATATTGTTATCAATAGCTATGAGTTCAATGCCGATCATCTGCTTAATGCCAGTGCCGAGGAAGTGGTTGAAGAGACACTGGTGAGTCATCTGTTGAAATCCAACTGTTTGATTACCCATCAGCCTGACTGGGGATCCGTTCAGATTCACTATAAGGGTCCCAAAATCAGTCGTGAAAAACTTCTGCGATATCTGATTTCATTCCGTCATCACAATGAATTTCACGAACAGTGTGTAGAGCGTATTTTCAACGATATTCAACACTACTGTCAGCCACAAGCGTTAAGTGTTTACGCACGCTATACTCGTCGTGGCGGCTTGGATATTAATCCATGGCGAACCAATAGCCATTTCCACCCTACTTTTGGTCGTTTGGTTCGGCAATAAATACGACATATCTTTTCCCCATCATAGTCGCCGGGATCAATGGGTTGTAAAAATAGGCGGCTCAGAGATATTGTGGAGTTTAAGGACAATATTTTTCGTTACTTAAGGAGTTCACTTGATTACACATGTTAGTCCACTTGGTTCAATGGATATGCTGTCGCAGCTAGAAGTCGACACGCTTCAATGCACGGCCAGCAGTGATCTGTATCAACTCTTTCGTAACTGCTCACTTGCAGTGCTTAACTCAGGAAGCCAGACGGATAACAGTACAGAACTTCTTTCTCGCTTTGAAAGTTTTGATATCAATGTCTTGAGCCGTGAACGTGGCGTGAAACTTGAACTGATTAATCCACCTGAAGATGCTTTTGTCGACGGTAGAATTATTCGTGCCCTGCAAGCTAACCTGTTTGCAGTATTGCGCGATATAGTCTTCGTCAATGGCCAGATTACCCATCTTAACCGGACAGCCGAATCACATAACGATGATTCGGCCCATATCACCAATACCGTCTTTTCTATTTTACGTAATGCCCGCGCCCTGCACGTTGGTGAAGCACCTAATCTGGTTGTTTGCTGGGGTGGACACTCGATTAATGAAAAAGAATATTTCTACGCACGTCAGGTAGGTACTCAGCTGGGATTACGCGAACTGGACATTTGTACTGGTTGTGGACCCGGAGCAATGGAAGCCCCAATGAAAGGTGCGGCCGTAGGGCACGCACAGCAACGCTACAAAGACGGGCGTTTCATTGGTATCACGGAGCCTTCTATTATCGCAGCCGAGCCACCTAATCCTCTGGTTAATGAACTTATCATCATGCCGGATATCGAAAAACGTCTTGAAGCCTTTGTGCGTATTGCCCATGGTATCGTTATCTTCCCGGGTGGTGTAGGAACGGCTGAAGAGTTCCTGTATCTGCTGGGTATCATGATGAACCCGCAAAATAAGAATCAGGTACTGCCGCTGATCCTGACTGGCCCGAAAGAAAGCGCTGATTATTTCCGCGTGCTGGATGAGTTTATTATTAATACTCTGGGCGAACAGGCTCGTCGCTATTACACCATCATTATTGATGATGCCGCAGAAGTCGCTCGAGCGATGAAAAAAGCGATGCCGCGTGTGAAAGAGAGTCGCCGTGAGAGTGGAGATGCTTATAGCTTCAACTGGTCTATCCATATTTCACCAAACTTACAGAAACCGTTTGAACCCTCTCATGAAAATATGGCTGACTTAAAACTGTATCCTTCTCAGCCACCGGAACAGCTCGCTGCCTCACTGCGCCGGGCATTTTCTGGCATAGTCGCCGGGAATGTTAAAGATATCGGGATCCAGGCGATTAAGAAATTTGGCCCCTACAAATTGCATGGTGATCCTCACATGATGCAACAAATGGACGAACTACTGGAAGGCTTCGTTCAGCAACAGAGAATGAAACTGCCGGGCACTGCTTACGTTCCTTGCTACGAAATTTGTCGTTAATTTCTTTAGGGCGGTCATTCGGCCGCCTGTTTCTATGAATCCTACTTTTTTATTTCTACAATAGATAATTGCTTCATTTGAAGAAACCTCGCTCTCCTCTATAAACCATTCTGTCAACTAAAATACTTTTTATTAACATCCCCTTCCTGTCTGTTATTTATACAGATCTAGTCAAATCAATTGGTTAGTTATTTTATCCGTTGATGCAAATCAAAATATTATCAATATGTAATCTGCTCTTTAAATATTCTGTTCAGGATAATTTTTTTAGTGAAAAACATTTTTTTTATCTTGAATCAAAGTATCACATCATCTGGAAGTGCTAGTATTTATGCAAATAAGTTTCACCAGAGAGTATGTTGATAGATATTTATGCGGAATAATAACCAAATAAAAGTTATTTATCGTAATTGGGATCAAGATCACTGATACAGTCTCAACATAAATGTATCTTTCCGCCCGCGAGAATCATGGTCAATAACTCTCAGTATAAAGGCCAACTACAGAATTTAGTTTTAATAGTTGAGACAGAAGCAGTGTTTTGACTATCCAGAATTGTAAATATTGCATTAAACATATCCTTGGAGAATCTTAATGGAAACAACTCAAAAAGGCAGCATCAGCTCTGCCACAGCAAAAAGTGCCTGGCGCAAGTCTGACACAATTTGGATGCTTGGCCTCTACGGGACAGCGATTGGTGCAGGCGTTCTTTTTCTGCCAATCAACGCCGGTGTGGGTGGTCTGATTCCTTTAATCATTATGGCAATCCTTGCCTTCCCAATGACTTTCTTCGCACACCGCGGTCTGACCCGCTTTGTGTTATCCGGTAAAAATCCTGGTGAAGATATCACTGAAGTTGTTGAAGAACACTTTGGTATCGGTGCAGGTAAATTAATTACCTTACTGTACTTCTTTGCTATCTACCCAATCCTGCTGGTGTATAGCGTTGCTATCACCAACACCGTAGACAGCTTCATCACTCACCAGTTAGGTATGACTGCACCGCCTCGTGCTCTGCTTTCATTAATCCTGATTATTGCCATGATGACGATTGTTCGTTTCGGTGAGCAAATGATTGTTAAAGCGATGAGTGTACTGGTATTCCCATTCGTTGCTGCCCTGATGCTGCTGGCTCTGTACTTGATCCCTAACTGGAACACTGCTGTTTTTGAAACCCTCTCACTGAGTGGTGAATCAATGGGTAGTGGTCTGTGGGTTACTTTATGGCTGGCAATCCCAGTAATGGTGTTCTCCTTTAACCACTCGCCAATCATCTCTTCTTTCGCGGTAGCTAAGCGTGCAGAATACGGCGAAGATGCAGAGAAAAAATGTTCCAGCATCCTGGCACGTGCCCACATCATGATGGTTCTTACCGTTATGTTCTTCGTATTCAGCTGCGTACTGAGCCTGACTCCTGCTGACCTTGCTGAAGCAAAAGCACAGAACATCTCTATCCTGTCTTACCTGGCTAACCACTTCCAGGCGCCGGTAATTGCCTGGATGGCTCCAATCATTGCTATCATCGCTATCACTAAATCCTTCCTTGGCCACTACCTGGGTGCTCGTGAAGGTTTCAACGGTATGGTGATTAAATCTTTGCGTAGCAAAGGTAAAAACATTGAACTGAACAAACTGAACAAACTGACTGCGCTGTTCATGCTGTTAACCTGCTGGGCTGTTGCAACGCTGAATCCAAGCATCCTCGGTATGATTGAAACCTTGGGTGGTCCGGTTATCGCGATGATTCTGTTCCTGATGCCTATGTATGCTATCAACAAGGTTCCAGCAATGCGTAAATATAGCGGCCATATCAGCAACGCATTCGTTGTCATTATGGGTCTGATTGCTATCTCTGCTATCGCTTACTCACTGTTCGCCTAAGCCTTTCAAAGCCGCCCGCAGGGCGGCTTTCTCCCTTTCGAAGTTCCTAACGCCATGGGTGGTCTATCATGATTAGCGTATTCGACATTTTCAAAATCGGTATTGGCCCATCAAGTTCTCATACCGTCGGCCCGATGAAAGCGGGTAAACAATTCACTGATGACTTAATTGATAACGGTATTTTGCACGCCGTTACCCGCGTAGTGGTTGATGTCTACGGCTCTCTTTCTCTGACAGGTAAAGGTCACCATACCGATCTCGCCATTATTATGGGCCTGGCAGGCAACCTTCCTGATAGCGTAGATATTGATGCCATTCCTCATTTTATTGAGAATGTGAATACTACCGGTCGCCTGATGCTGGCAAAGGGTCAGCATGAAGTTGAATTCCCAATTGACGGTTGCATGAATTTCCATTCGGACAACTTATCCCTGCACGAAAACGGTATGCGTATTACTGCTCTGGCCAATGACAAAGTGATATATACCAAAACCTATTATTCGATTGGCGGTGGTTTTATCGTTGATGAAGAGCACTTTGGTGAAGAAAGTACCAGTTCATCCACCGTGCCTTATCCGTATAAAAGTGCGGCTGATTTACAACGTCTGTGCGAAGAAACCGGTCTGTCACTGTCCGGATTAATGATGCAGAATGAGCGTGCTACCCAGTCACAAGAAGAAATCGATGCCCGCTTTGCCGCTATCTGGGAAGTCATGCGTAATGGTATTGAGCGCGGTATTAGCACCGAAGGTGTGCTGCCGGGGAAAATGCGCGTTCCACGTAGAGCCGCAGCTTTACGTCGCATGCTGGTGACCAGCGATAAAAACAATACTGACCCAATGGCTGTCGTTGACTGGATAAACATGTTTGCTCTGGCAGTTAACGAAGAAAATGCTGCTGGTGGCCGTGTTGTTACTGCACCAACTAACGGTGCCTGCGGCATTGTTCCAGCCGTACTGGCTTATTACGATAAGTTCATTCGTGAAGTTAACGCCAACTCCTGTGCACGTTTCTTACTGACAGCAGGCGCGATTGGTACGCTATATAAAATGAATGCCTCTATCTCTGGCGCTGAAGTCGGTTGTCAGGGTGAAGTTGGTGTTGCCTGTTCGATGGCAGCAGCCGGTCTGACTGAATTGCTGGGTGGTAGCCCTGCTCAGGTTTGTATCGCTGCCGAAATCGGGATGGAACATAACCTGGGCTTAACCTGTGATCCGGTTGCCGGACAGGTTCAGGTTCCTTGCATCGAGCGTAATGCGATTGCCGCAGTGAAAGCAGTCAACGCCGCGCGTATGGCGATGCGCCGTACCAGCGAGCCACGCGTGTGCCTGGATAAAGTCATAGAGACCATGTACGAAACCGGTAAAGATATGAACTCGAAATACCGTGAGACATCACGCGGTGGTCTGGCATTAAAAGTGGTCAGCTGCGACTAACATATCGAGCTGACAAAAAAGGGAAAAGCACTTTGCTTTTCCCTTTTTCCATTCTGGGCAGTGGCTATAACGCGGCTTTCAGACGTTTGACTGACTCAAATAATTGCTCTTCGGTTGCCGTAGCATAAGATAAACGTAGCGTACGTTTATCCGGATTATCGTTAAAGAAGAATTCACCCGGTACGTAGACCACGCCTTGCTCCAGTGTTTTCTGTAGCCATGCCGTAGTATCAAAGTCATAACGGAATGTTGCCCAGAGGAACATGCCTCCTTGTGGCTGGTTAAACTGAATATGTTCTCCCAGCTCCTTCTGCAATAACTCGGAAAGCGTCAGGCATTTCTTCTTATAAGCCTCACGGATCACATCAATTTGCGCATCCAGACGCGAAAGAGTCAGATAACTGGCAGCCAGTGCCTGAGTGAAAGAGTTACTGTGTAAGTCTGTCGCCTGTTTGATAATCGCAACTTTCTGCTTCATCCATTCAGGCAGGATTATCCAGCCAACACGTAAGCCCGGAGCCAGTATTTTTGAGAAAGTTGAGGTATAGACAACATGCTGTTCCAGTCCCTGTTCGGTGGCGATCTGAATCAGGGTTTTTTCCTTACGGTCGGTAAAGCTAATCGCACCATAAGGGTCATCTTCAATAATCACAAAGTTGTATTCAGCAGCAAGCTTAACCAGCTTTTCACGACGCTCTGCACTCAGGGTGGTCCCACTTGGGTTACCAAAAGTCGGTACCAAATACACCCCTTTGATACGGGTTGTTTTCAGTAACTCTTCTAACTCATCCACTATCATACCGTGCTCATCGCCGCCGACGGACTTAACGTCGGCTCCGGTAAGGCTAAGAATTTGTAGCGTGGCAAGATAGGTTGGTCGTTCAACCACAAACACATCCCCTTCATCAACCAGGCTACGCATTAGCAGGTCCAGAGCTTGCTGAGAACCGGAAGTGACCAGTAGCTTGTCCTGCTGGGTAGTGATACCACGCTGCAAGCAGACATCAACAATCTGGTGGCGCAGGAGCACATTACCTTCAGTCAGGCCATACTGAAAGGCATCAAAAAATTGCTCATCCAATACTTTTTGTGTGGCCAGGTTCAAACCTTCTTTATCAAATAAGTCACTGGAAGGTATGCCACCGGCCAGTGAAATAACGCCCGGCATTTTGCTGTGTTTCAGCAGTTCTCGAATGGCGGAAGGTTGTAAATTTTGAATGCGTTGCGCGAGATGTGTGATGTTGCTCATATGATATTCTCTATTTTTTTTATGCCGATAAAATATATCTGGCTACCTTATGACTTCGCAATGTATTTCCACCCTTTTTCTTGGGTATTTTGCGAGGTTCTGCGCTGAGTTTGTTATGAAAATAGCGCCCTGACACTGAACATGTTAGGGTAGCAATACTGGTATAAAGAGCAAATTTTCCATGACTATTCATTTACTTATTGTTGACGCATTGAATCTTATCCGGCGAATTCATGCGGTACAGGGAACACCTTGTATTAAAACGTGCCTGCATGCGCTGGAACAATTAATCACGCACAGCCAGCCCACACACGCGGTTGCCGTCTTTGATAATGAAGTGGGAAGTAAAAACTGGCGTCATAAAATATTAACCAGCTATAAGGCCGGTAGAACGCCCATGCCGGAAAACTTACAGCTTGAAATGCCGCTTATCCGTGAAGCCTTCACAAACCGTGGCGTCTGCTGCTGGCATTCAGAGGGAAATGAAGCGGATGATATTGCTGCTACTCTGGCCGTTAAAGTAACCCGTAGTGGGCATCAGGCCACGATAGTCTCGACTGATAAAGGCTACTGCCAGTTGCTGGCTCCGACCTTACAAATTCGGGACTACTTCCAGAAACGCTGGTTGGATGCCCCCTTTATCGCCAACGAGTACGGAGTAAAACCAGAGCAACTGGCCGATTACTGGGGGCTGGCAGGTATTAGCAGCAGCCACATTTCTGGCGTACCGGGTCTGGGGCCGAAAAGTGCGACGCCGCTGATCCAGCAGTTTTCTACACTAGAACAGCTCTATCAGCAGCTGGACTTGGTTCCAGAAAAGTGGCGTAACAAACTGCTTCAGCACCAGGAACTGGCTTTTGCCAGCCGCCAGGTAGCAAGACTGAAAACAGACTTACACCTGGAGGGTAACTTGCAACAGCTGAGACTCAGTTAAACAGGCACTTCTCAGGAAAAATGTCCTTAACGCTCGTCGCGACGTCCACCTACTGCCGCCCACCAGCGACGAATATGTACCGTGACTTCTTCCCGGTCATGATAAAGCTGACGTGCATGAATTTCTGCATTAATCCCGTTTTCTTCAAGCCGGGTACGAATTAATTCCAGATTCTGTGACACCTCTTCATAACGTTTTTTCATCGGCAGCTTTAAGTTAAAGATAGTTTCACGGCACCAGCCGTTGACCAACCAGTCAGCCACCAGGCTCGCAACCTTGGCTGGTTTTTCAACCATGTCACACACCATCCAGGAGATGTTATTGCGCGTAGGACGATATTTGAATCCATCTTCAGGTAACCAGGTCACTTGCCCGGTATCCATCAGGCTTTGTGCCATCGGCCCATTATCGACAGCAGCTACCCACATATTGCGTTTCACCAGCTGATAGGTCCAGCCTCCAGGGCAGGCTCCGAGATCAACCGCATGCATACTGTTTGCCAGACGTTCATCCCACTCATCAGCAGGAATAAAGACGTGGAAGGCTTCTTCCAGTTTCAGCGTTGAACGACTCGGGGCATCAGCCGGGAATTTTAAGCGTGGGATACCCATATAGAATGGCGAGTTGTTATCAGAATAGGAATAGCCTGTGTAACAACAACCAGGAGCAATGAAGAACACATGGACTACCGGACGTTTCGGCGTATCGTATTTAGCCAACACCCCAGCTTCACGTAAGTTGCTGCGCAATGGCACAGTCAGCTTACGACAAAATTTCATTAGTTCTTTGCTTTCATTGGTATCTGCGACTTCAACCCGCAGATCTCCACCTTTCTCCACCACGCCCTGCAACATACCGAGGATCGGTGTAATTCTGTCTTCCGGTGGCAGATGTTTTAGCAGTTCACCGGCAACAAACATTTGCCGAGCAAAGATCAGTGAGCTGAAAGGTAACTCTCTGGCGAGTTTATCTGCATCTTCAGGCTGGTAGCATTCAAAGACCACATAACCACTTTGTTCTTTAACGCGAGCAAAACCAAATATCTCACGCTGGGTGGCTTTGTCAGTGATTTCCGCAGCACACTCTTTTTCAAAACCCTGACGACAATACAAAATAACTTTATTATTCATGGTTTGTACCCTTTTTTTTCAGGCGCACAGCACCAATGAGCATTAATATCCAGCCAGCAAGAAAGCTGACACCACCGACTGGCGTTACAAACGCCCAGAACCGTAAATGTGACAATGCCAGGCAATACAAGCTGCCACTAAATAGCACGATACCCAGCGCCATAAAAACACTACTCCAGTAAAACCAAATACTAATACACCGCTGCATAGCAACGGCCAGTCCTAAAATCGCCAGGGTATGGAATGCCTGGTATTCGAGTCCTGTCTTAATCCATCCCATTTCTACAGGGCCGAAGGTTTTGCTTAATGAATGTGCGCCGATAGCCCCCAGAGCCACAAAGATGAAACCGCTGATCGCGGTGAAAATCAGCATAAACCGGCTGGTCATGTTGTAACCTTAAAGTAAAGCGTGGTATCGCCACGCGAAAATGACTTATTGTTCGTAGTGAAAACGAAATTTCTCTTGTTCACTGGCAGCTTTAGCCAGGATCCACTGTCTGAAGGCGGCTATTTTACCCAGTTCTGCCTGACTGTCATGACAAACCAGATAAAAAGCTTTTTTACTGACTAAGACTTCGTTAAACGGACAAACCAAACGACCGGCTTCAATTTCAGACTGAGCAATAACATTGTTTGCCAGCGCAATGCCCTGCCCGTGGATCGCAGCCTGCAACACCATCGCACTGTGACTAAAAATAGGCCCCTGCTGAACGTTGATATGGCTGACGCCCAGTTGACGAGTATAAGCCTGCCAGTCGTGCCGGGAAGTATCATGCAACAAAGTATGTCTTGCCAAATCATCGGGGGTTTTAATCGGGTTATCACCGATAAGTAACGTCGGTGAACAAATTGGCAGCAGATATTCTGCATACAATTTTTCCACTCGCAGCCCGGGCCAGTTACCCCGCCCATAAAATATAGCTACATCGACATCATCAGGGAGCTTATCTTCCTGCCGGTCAACGGCCTGAATCCGGACATCAATCCCAGGGTAGGACGAATTAAAGCTGCTTAGCCGAGGCACCAACCAGTGAATAGCAAAGCTAGGCAATATACTGACGGTCAGGGCACCTTTGGCGCTACGCGCCTGAAGTTTACGCGTAGCCTCAGTTAACTGAGTAAAAATCTCTTTAATATCATGATAATAACTCTGACCTTCTTCTGTAAGCAGTAGCGAACGATTACGACGGCGGAACAACTTCAGCCCGAGAAAATCCTCCAGAGACTTGATCTGGTGACTGACCGCAGCCTGAGTTACAAATAACTCTTCCGCAGCTTTGGTAAAGCTCAAATGACGCGCGGCAGCGTCAAAAACACGCAGCGCATTTAAAGGTGGTAATCGTTTGGACATGGATATTCAGGCTTAAATAGAGATGATTATTAACAAAATAGGTAACTCTTGTTTACCTATTAGTTTTTTTTATCTGAGCCATTATAAATTGTCCGTTGAGGATGTACCAGCAAATACCTATAGTGGCGCCACTTCTTGAGCCGGAACGAAAAACTATCTGAAATGCGTGTTCAGAGAGTTTTTGGCTTATGGTTGTGTGTTGTTGTGTTGTTGTGTGTTTGCGTTTGGTCTGGCTTTCCAGACCCCGGTAGCAGGGCTACCCTATTTTTATTTGTTGTCAGTTTACCCTGCATGCCAATAATGATTTATATAGCACCGCCTATTGCGGTGCTTTTTTTTGCCTGCCACTCCCCATTTTCTGCGACTTTTTCCTGCCGTTAATCTGCAACCTGATCTTGTCTTGCGATGAGCATGACAGAAACCTTGTACCCTGAACAAATATGCGAGACGATCGGCACAGGTAAATGAGGAATGTCATGAAAATATTTAATCCAGCCCTGTTCCGCGCACAGTTTCCCGCGCTATCTGACACAAATGTCTATCTTGATAGCGCAGCAACGGCACTTAAACCTCAGGCCGTTGCCGAGGTAACACAACAGTTTTATCGCCAAAGCGGAGGCAATGTCCACCGCAGTCAATTTCGAGCCGCTCAGCAACTGACCGAAAATTACGAGTCAGCGCGCGCGCGCGTAGCACAGTTACTGAATGCGCCGCTGCCACAGTCGGTGGTCTGGACGAAGGGAACCACCGAGTCGATTAATATGGTCGCTCAGTGCTATGCTCGCCCGCGTCTGAAACCGGGCGATGAGATTATTGTCAGTGAAGCTGAACATCATGCCAACTTTGTACCTTGGTTAATCCTGGCGGAACAAACCGGTGCCAGGATTGTTAAATTACCCATAGGGCTTGATAAGTTACCCGATATTGCTCAACTCCCTAACCTGTTGAGTGACAGAACCCGAATTCTGGCTCTGGGGCAGATGTCAAACGTCACTGGCGGTTGCCCTGATCTTGGTAAAGCGATTGCACTGGCCCACCAGGCCGGAGCCGTCGTGATGGTCGATGGCGCTCAAGGGATTGTTCACTGTCCACCTGATGTCCAGGCGCTGGATATTGATTTTTATGCCTTCTCAGCCCATAAACTTTACGGCCCAACCGGTACAGGTATCCTTTATGGAAAACCTGAACTGCTGGAAATGATGTCTCCCTGGCTGGGCGGCGGTAAAATGATTACTGAAGTATCCTTTAGCGGTATTAAGCTCCAGCCAGTACCTTATCGGTTTGAGGCGGGCACGCCTAATGTTGCAGGGGTTATCGGTATGAATGCCGCGCTCACCTGGCTCGAAGAAATTGATCAGCCACAAGCTGAAACCTGGAGTCGTGAGTTAGCCGGACGCGCAGAATCAGCCCTGGCCTTGCGCCCTGGTTTTCAGAGTTATCGCTGTCAGGGATCGAGTTTACTGGCCTTTAACTTTGCAGGCGTTCATCACCATGACATGGTGACTCTGCTGGCCGAGTCGGGTATTGAGTTACGTGCAGGTCAGCATTGTGCCCAACCCTTGCTGGCTGCTCTTGGCGTCAGCGGGACACTACGCGCCTCTTTTGCGCCTTATAACACCACGCTTGATGTTGACCGGCTGGTAAAAGCCGTTGACCTGGCACTTGATATTTTGGTGGACTAATTGACAGATAACCTGAGCTCCTCCCACCCTTTTGGTACCACCATCAGGGCACAAAACCTGAAAGATGTATTTATCCCATTAAAACAATGGGAAGATCGTTATCGCCAGCTGATTTTGTTAGGAAAACAGCTTCCTCCTCTGGCGAATACCTTTAAAGATGAACAGTATGAGATAAATGGCTGTGAGAATCGGGTCTGGCTGGGCCATATCTGTCAGCCAGACGGGACGTTGCATTTCTTCGGTGACAGTGAAGGACGAATTGTCCGCGGGCTGCTGGCGGTATTACTGACGGCCATTGAAGGAAAAACAGCCCAGCAATTGCTGGCACATGATCCTCTGGCATTATTTGACGATTTAGGGCTGCGTAACCAGCTCAGCGCCTCAAGAAATGACGGACTGGTTGCATTAGCCCAACGCGTACAGCTGATTGCCCGTCAGGCTGCTTAAGCAGCCTGGGCTTTAGCTTTGGCTTTCGCCATCATTTTCTTCAAAACATGGGAAACGGCCACAAAACCAAAACTGGCCGTTACCATCGTTGCAGCGCCAAATCCGGCAGCACAATCCATACGTTTCGGCCCTTCAGCCTGACTTTTCATTGCACACACCGAACCATCGGCTTGCGGATAGACCAGCGCTTCGGTTGAAAACACACAATCAATACCGAGTTTACCTTTGCTGCTTCTCACAATGCCAAAATCACTCTTCAGCCTTTCACGTAATTTTGCTGCCAGCGGATCCTGAATCGTCTTTGCCAGATCGCTCACCTGTATCTGAGTCGGATCTATCTGTCCACCCGCCCCACCGGTGGTCACCAGGGGTATTTTATTGCGTCGACAATAGGCTATCAGGGCCGCTTTAGGGCGAACACTATCAATCGCATCAATAACGTAGCTAAATCCCTGACTAAGCAGTTCTGCTGTATTATCTGCGTTAATAAAGTCATCAACTACAGTGACCCGGCACTCTGGATTGATCTCCAGAATACGCTGTGCCATCACGTCCGTTTTCGCCTGTCCCACCGTACCCCGTAAAGCATGGATCTGGCGATTGGTGTTGGTGATGCAAACATCATCCATATCAATCAGCGTGATCGCTCCGATCCCCGTACGAGCCAGTGCTTCAGCGGCCCAGCACCCTACGCCGCCGATACCAATGACACAAACATGTGCCTCGGCAAATAATTGCAAAGCTGACTGCCCATAAAGGCGAGCGGTACCACCAAAACGTTGCCGCCAGGCATCGGTGAGTATGACAGACATCATTTATCCTCGGAAATAACAACGGGCTGATTATACAGCCCGTCTGGAATGCTAATAAAGCGCACAAGGTGCGGGAATAGGTTGTCCCTGAAATTAACTGTTAAAAACGTTACTGGAAACTCCCGTTCCTGGTGCGGCCTTCAGGACCCATACTCGACCGTAGTGATTATACCAGCCAGCACGGTGGCCTGCATCCGGGCCAATACCCTGGTAGATATCAAAGTGCTGACCTTTAATCGCTCCACCCACATCGAGAGCGACCATCACGCGTAGCTCATAATTACCGGTAAATTTACCGTTATTATCCAGCAATGGCACCTCAACCAGTAGGGTCGTTCCGGCAGGAATAATCGAGCGGTCAGATGCCACAGAAGCCCGGCTAATCAACGGAACCGCACTGGCACCTTTGACCGGTGAGTAACTGGCAGGTTTAAAGAAGACAAAAGAAGGGTTCTGTCCCAGCAGCTCACGCACTTCAGCTTCGCTGTGTGTTTCTCCCCAATGACGAATAGCCTGCATCGACATGTCTTCTCGCTTCACTTCTCCTCTGTCAATCAGCACCTTACCGACACTACGGTAAGCATGTCCGTTTTTGCCAGCATAGCCGAAGAAGGTTAAAGGTTTGCCGTCACCAAAGTCGATATAACCACTGCCCTGAACATCCATAATGAAGTTATCCATTAATGAGTTACTCCAGGCGAGGATATGACGACTTCCGAGTGCACCATTATAAATTTCTGAGCGAGAAGGCAGACGCCCCTTTTTCGATGGCATCGCGTAGATAGGGTACTGGAATTCTCCCTGGCGAGTATGACGAGCCTGAACCACTGGGGTGTAATAACCGGTAAATTTCACGTTGCCGTAATTATCAGCACCTTCCATCTGCCAGGCATTCAAACCAAACTGGTTAAGCTGTCGGGTATCCCCCCCAGCCCGTAGCCATTGCTTCACCGTATCATAGACATTACTGCTGCTATTATAGAGACGGGGTGAAGCGGAAGCGACTTGCGCAACTTGCTCAGCGTAGTCAGCGGCATTAATGGGAACGCCTAATGCATCAGGCTGATTGACCAGCGAGAAAGGCTGTGAGAATTTACCATCTTTATACTGTTGACCCTGATCGGTCGGTTTTGAACTACAAGCCGCCAGTGTCGCTAACACTACAGCCACTGCCGCATATTTTACCCAATGCACTTTCATCGTTATTCTGCCCTACAACAACATCTCGTTACCGCGAAGATAGCAAAGGTGTTGAAGAAATTAAACGCTTGCCGCCATCGCACCGTAAATATGGTTTTCTTGCGACTATCATAGACAATAATTAATCAACTACAGTAAATTAATGGATTAATTCTAAAAAAGGGTTGCATAGAAAACAGAGCAGAGTATAGTGCGCATCCACGGACGCGGGGTGGAGCAGCCTGGTAGCTCGTCGGGCTCATAACCCGAAGGTCGTCGGTTCAAATCCGGCCTCCGCAACCATTTTATGCCACGGCATAAACAGCAGTGAAAATAGCAGTAACAGCAGTAGACGGACGCGGGGTGGAGCAGCCTGGTAGCTCGTCGGGCTCATAACCCGAAGGTCGTCGGTTCAAATCCGGCCTCCGCAACCATTTTATGCCAAGGCATAAACAGCAGTGAGAATAGCAGTAACAGCAGTAGACGGACGCGGGGTGGAGCAGCATGGTAGCTCGTCGGGCTCATAACCCGAAGGTCGTCGGTTCAAATCCGGCCTCCGCAACCAATACTAAAGACACCGAAAGGTGTTTTTTTTATGCCTGCCGTTTATAAATGCTCAATTCTTAGTCACTCCCGTGACTAAAATGACCTTCATCAGCCTTTTATTGAGTCTATCCGCGCCGTGCCAGTGTGGTTTGGTCAGAAAAATAGGCCTTAATTCCCGCCAAAATCGACTCTGCCACTTCCTGCTGAAACTTTGCCGTACGCAGTTTACGTTCTTCTTCACGATTACTCAGGAAGGCTGTCTCGACAAGAATAGAAGGAATATCTGGCGCTTTCAGAACCGCAAAACCCGCCTGATCGACGCTGTTCTTATGGAGTTTATTCACACGCCCCATACGCTGTAGGACTTCTTGCCCAAACTTAAGGCTGTCATTGATGGTGAGAGACTGGACCATATCGAATATGGTGTGGTCGAGATAGCGGTCGCCACTTTTACCTACCCCACCAATTAAGTCAGCAGCATTCTGGGTTTGTGCCAGATATTTTGCTGCGGTACTGGTTGCCCCTTTCGTAGAAAGAGCAAATACCGATGAGCCTCGCGCTGCTTCAGAAGTAAAGGCATCCGCATGGATAGAGATAAACAAGTCAGCACGTTGCTTCTGAGCCTTGGCAACACGGACTTTTAGCGGAATAAAAATATCTTCATTGCGCGTCATATAGGCTTTCATATTGCCCTCTTTATCAATCAGCGCTTTTAGCCTGCGCGCGATACTGAGCACAATATCTTTTTCCCGGGTCTTATTCGGGCCGATAGCACCTGGGTCTTCACCACCATGACCGGGATCGATCATGATAACAATTGGTCTGTCACGCCCTGCTTTACCAGGCTGTGGCCCCTGTTGCGCTGGCATTTTTTTCTCCAGCTGACCACTATTGTAATCTTCCAACAATGCCAGGAGCGGATCTTGCTGGTTATTCATATTGGCAGGATAAAGATCCATGACCAGTCGCTCTTTAAATTCAGCTACCGGTGCCAGGCCAAAGATTTGCGGCGTTACATTTTGTTTCAATTCAAACACTATGCGAACAGTCTTAGGGTCAAACTGCCCGACTCTTGCCGACTTAATAAAAGGATCTTCTGCCCTAATCTGGCCACCTATTCCTTTTAACACTGAGTTCAGATTCACCCCTTCGATATCCACCACCACACGTTCAGGATCACTGAGTGCAAACTGGCGATATTTAAGTAACTGAGTCGACTCCAGCGTGACACGTGTATAAGTTGAAGCCGGCCAGACACGCACAGCCACCACCTGGCTTGAGGCCGCAAAGCCAACTTTGCTGACACTCAATAGCCACACGGCACCTGCGCCCTGAAGTAAACGGCGACGACTAACAAATGAACTGGAATCTGACATGGCTCCCCTGAACAAGACTACTGGGTATCTAATAATAATTTTTTAGCCGAAAACTTTAACGAAACACAGTGTTACTGTCATCTATAAAAGGGTAAACGTTCAGAAAAGGATCTGCATGGAAAATGAAAAGAAATTTACGCTTTGAGGGAAATTGCTGCTTGCACCTGAAGACACAATAGAATAAAAATACACTAAATACGAATATTCATGCAGTGAGGTTATATTGTGGTAAAGGAACGTAGAACCGAGCTAGTCCAGGGTTTTCGCCATTCTGTTCCCTATATTAATGCCCACAGAGGTAAAACCTTTGTCATTATGCTAGGGGGTGAGGCTATTGAGCATGAAAACTTCTCCAGTATCGTGAATGATATTGGCCTGCTACATAGCTTAGGAATACGCCTGGTGGTGGTGTATGGTGCACGTCCACAGATTGATGCCAATCTTGCTGATCATCATCATGAACCGCTTTATCACAAACAAACACGTGTTACCGATGCAAAAGCACTGGAGCTGGTAAAACAAGCTGCCGGATTGTTGCAGCTTGATATTACCGCCAGACTCTCCATGAGCCTGGGGAATACCCCCTTGCACGGTGCCCACATCAATGTGGTCAGCGGTAACTTTATCATTGCTCAGCCACTGGGTGTCGATGACGGGGTTGATTACTGCCACAGTGGCCGTGTTCGTCGTATTGATGAAGAGGCCATTCATCGTCAGTTAGACAACAGTGCTATTGTTCTGATGGGCCCGGTAGCCGTTTCCGTGACAGGCGAAAGTTTTAATCTGACCTCAGAAGAAATTGCCACTCAGCTGGCTATCAAACTCAAAGCTGAAAAAATGATTGGCTTCTGCTCATCCCAGGGGGTTACTGACAAACTGGGTAATGTTATTTCTGAACTGTTCCCAGCCGATGCGGAAGCACGTATCAAGACTATCGAAAGCACTGGCGATTATCACTCCGGTACCGTTCGTTTTCTACGTGGGGCAGTAAAAGCCTGCCGTAGTGGGGTCCGGCGCTGCCATTTGATTAGCTACCAGGAAAATGGGACGCTGTTGCAAGAGTTGTTCTCTCGCGATGGTATCGGTACCCAAATCGTGATGGAAAGTGCCGAGCAAATTCGCCGCGCCACCATCAATGATATTGGCGGCATTCTGGATTTAATCAGTCCGCTGGAACAACAGGGCATTTTAGTCCGTCGCTCCCGCGAACAGCTGGAAATGGAAATCGATAAGTTCACCATTATTCAGCGCGATAACCTGACGATAGCCTGCGCTGCACTCTACCCGTTCCCGGAAGAGAGTATCGGTGAAATGGCCTGTGTGGCTGTCCACCCAGATTATCGGAGTTCATCGCGTGGTGAGGAACTGCTCCAGCGTGTGGCAATGCAGGCGCGCCAGATGGGTCTGAGTAAACTGTTTGTGCTCACCACTCGCAGTATTCACTGGTTCCAGGAGCGGGGCTTTATGCCGGTTGACGTTGACCAGCTGCCTGCCAGTAAAAAAGAAATGTATAACTATCAGCGTAAATCCAAAATATTGATGGCAGATTTAACCTGATTAATCATATCAGTTAAGAGGGAGTAAGCTTCCCTCTTAACTGGCAGAAAAAAGCGTCATCAGCCCGCTGCGTCGTTCGGTTCCCGTCATAACAGCCTTATTCAGAATTTTTTTATCCGCATACAGTGACAGGCGTTTTTTGGCCCGGGTAATGGCGGTATAAACCAGTTCACGAGTCACCACAGGTGCAAACTGATTAGGCAGTACCAGCGCTGCGTGGTCAAATTCAGAGCCCTGGGATTTATGAACAGTCATCACCCAGGCGGTATCGTGCTGTGGCAGACGGCTAGGCTGTACTGATTTCACTGAGCCATCCGGCATAGGGAACCAGACACGTAGCCCTTGCTCACTTTCCAGTGCGATACCGATATCGCCATTAAACAATCCGAGAGCACTTTCATTGCGGGCAATCATCACCGGGCGACCGTTATACCAGCGACTCGCAGATTTTGTTGGCAGATAAATCAGACGTTCACGCACTAAAGCCCGCTCGATACGCTCATTCAATCCACTGACCCCAAAGGGGCCTTCACGCAATGCACACAGCAACTGGTAACGGCTAAAAGCATCCAGGATAGCGGCTGGCTCAGCCCGCGTTTTAACGAGTTGAAGATAGTCACGATAACCCTCAACAACATCCTCTATCATCCTGGCGTAGTCTTCGGTTTCCAACAGAACTCGATGAGAAATGTCCTTAAAATCTGAGGAAAAAACCGCAGCCACTCGTGGTAAATCACTATTATTCACAGCCAGCGCTAACTGGCCGATACCTGAATCATCACCAAAACGGTAACTTTTACGCAGCAGACACAGGCAGTCCTGGAGTGCGCCTTCAGATACCCTTTCTCCCACAGGCACTTCACAACCCGTCAGGCGTTGTAATTGTTCGGCTCGTCGGGCTGAATAGCCCTCGTTCACATAATGGCAAATATCGCCGAGCACCGCGCCCGCCTCTACCGATGCCAGTTGATCCCGGTCACCCAAAAAAATAACCTGTGCATGCTGCGGTAAGGCAGCAATCAAACGCGCCATCATTGGTAAATCAACCATCGAGGCCTCATCCACCACCAGTACATCCAGATGCAGTGGATTATCAGCATGATAGCGAAACTTCTGGCTTTGGCGCTGCGCGCCAAGTAGCCGGTGCAAGGTACAGGCATCTCCCGGTAACAGATTTTTCTGTTTGTCATTAAGAGGTAACTGACGCAGTGAAGAGCCTAATGATTCCGTTAACCGTGCAGCGGCTTTACCCGTTGGTGCGGCCAGCTGAATACGTAATGGTTTATCTACGGATAGCTGTACCAGGGCCACCAGTAACTTCGCAACCGTGGTCGTTTTACCGGTGCCCGGTCCGCCAGAAATAACAGAAATTCTTCGGGTTAATGCCACTGCAGCGGCGACTTTCTGCAAGTCTGTTTGCTCGTCGACACCAAACAGCGTATCCAGCACCGTTCGCACCTTTGCTTCATTCCACTGTATGGTGCGGTTATGCGTCCCGAAAAAATCAGCCACGCGTTGTTCATTACGCCACATCCGATTCAGATACAGGCGGTCATTCACAAGTTTAATCGGTGTCGCACTCTCATCGTCACTCACTGCATGGGAGTCCAGCAGCAGTGGCGACCAGTGCTGGGGATTTCCTGCCGCAGCAAATAACTGAACGGCCAGATCAGGCGCGCGCCCGGCAAACAGATATTCAGGGCTAAGACGAGATAATGGCAGACAAACGTGTCCTTCACCCGCATCACTGCTCAATAGCGCAGCAGCCAGCATGACCGCAGGTTGTTCATCACTGGCCACCATCATGGCAAACTGCCTGTCTAATGCACTCAGCAGTTTGAGCTCTACAGCCTGATTGAGTAATTGTGACAGACTCATTTACACGACCTCTTTACTGTTACCGGCAAACAAATGATCCATTGCTTCAATCAGTGCGGGATCCGGGCAGGTGGTAAAAATACCTTGTCCCGGTTTATCTTGCTCTATACCCCGTAAAAACAGATAAATCACGCCACCAAAATGCTGCTGATAGTCGTATCCAGCCAAGCGATGACGTAAATAACGATGTAATGCCAGGCTATAGAGCTGATATTGCAAATCATAGCGATGAGATTGCATCGCCTGCTCCATCGCCTGCTGACTATAGGCGCTCCCCTCTTCCCCTAGCCAGTTGGATTTGTAGTCCAACAGGTAATATTTACCTTGCCAGCAGAAAACCAGGTCGATAAATCCTTTAAGCATGCCCTTCACTTCACGAAAATCCAGTGCCGGACAATCCGCTGACAGAGGGTCATAATGATTTATCAGGTTATTGAGTTTTTCTGCCTGTAACTCGCTGGCAATGGGCAGATAAAACTCAAGCTCAGCATGTCGCTGCCGAGCCGTTAACTGCTGCAAACTCACTCCGCTCTCATTCAAGGGCGCTTGAAGTATCGCCGTCAGCCACTGGGTCATCATGGGCTGCCAGTCATCACTGAGCCCTTGATTACGCAGCTGCTCGGCAACCCACTCACTGTCAACGGGCTGATTAAAATCAATATTTTCAAACAGGCTGTGTAAAAAAGTACCGGGAGATGCACCACGAGGAAAGGTATGTACCGTCAGTGACGGAGAGTCCTGAATATCGATATCCCCAGCGGCATCAACGTCGAGGCGAGGCATTAATTCCAGCAGAGAGTGCCTGCTACGCTGCTGAAGTCCGGAATAACTAGTCACACGCCAGTTATCGGCGACCGGGCATGTTAAATAACGTACGCTCAGTTCTGGTTGCACCGTGACAATCGGTTGCCAGGGAGTATTGTCCTGGGAGGATAAGGTTTCAACGCTAATAGTGGCATCTTCCAGTTGCTGTAACTGATTCGCGAGCCCTGCAGCATCCATCGCCGTTCCCTGTTGCAGCAAATATCCCAGCGCACTGAGATGCACATCGGTCAGTCCTTTTTTAGACCGGGAACCACGGAACAGAGGGGCAACACCAATACTGCAATGCCAGATTGAGCGGGTTAGGGCAACATAGAGTAGACGTAAGTCCTCTGCCAGCCGTTCTTCTTCCACCAGACGCTGGCTTTCTTCATCATCACTCAAGTCCAGCTGTGAATCATAGGTACGACGATCATGGTAGATACCACTTTGCTGCTGTCGGTAATTGGTGACAAAGGGCAGACAGACCAGAGAATACTCCAGCCCTTTTGACTTGTGTATCGTCACCACTTGCACCAGATGTTTATCACTTTCAAGGCGCAGCTGTTGGCCGGAGGCATTATTATCAGGCTCCGCAATATGCTGCCCCAGCCAGCGGACCAGCGCATGCTCACTTTCAAGATCAACGGATGCTTCTTGCAGTAGTTCGCTGATATGCAGAATATCGGTTAAACGCCGCTCTCCGGCAGGCGTAGCCAGTAGATTCTCGGCAATCTTTCTTGTCTTAATCAGAGCCCGTAGCATCGGCATGACGCCACGCTGACTCCAGCACTGACGGTAAGATAAAAACTCCTCCACGAGCTTATCCCAGGCAACTTCATCCTGATTCAGCTCATCCAGTGCACGGGCATCCAGCCCCAGTATCCCGGTTGCCATCGCACAACGCAGCGTGGATTCAACTTCCGGGGCCAGCACCGCTTGCAAAATCCATAACAACTCACGCGCTTCCGGGGTGGCAAACACCGAGTCACGACTGGAAAGATAGACTGAAGGAATATTCAGGCTGGTTAAGGCCTCACGGACAATCGTCGCCTCATGGCGACTCCGCACCAGCACGGTAATATCGGAGGCCTGCACAGCAGTCGAAATAACAGTATTATCTGCCTCTTTTTTCCACAGCAGAGCCTCGCCCTGCTGACCTGCGGTCAGCCAGTCACGAATTTGCCTGGCACACTGCATAGCCATCGCCTGCTGATAGTCATTGACCCCTACCCCTTCACCAGGCTGGAGCCAGAACTTAAGCGATGACTGAGTCTCACCATGCAGAGTAAACCGGGCCTTCTCATTCTTCTTTGCTGATAAAACAGGTAAAAAGGGGATCTGGTTAAACAGGAAAGGAGACTCCACTTGCTGGAATAACCGGTTTACCGCCGCTATCATCGCCGGTGATGAACGCCAGTTAGTTTCCAACGTGTAATGCGCATGGATTTCATTTCGGGCTTTGATATAGGTAAAAATATCCGCACCACGGAAGGCATAAATAGCCTGTTTCGGATCGCCAATCAGTAACATGGCCGTCTGCGGTTGTTGCAGATAAAGGGAGCGAAAAATACGATACTGCTGTGGATCGGTATCCTGAAACTCATCAATCATCGCCACCGGAAAGCGTTGACGGATAGAGTCAGCCAGGCTCTCGCCTCCCGGCTGGTGTAAAGCGTTATCAAGACGACTGAGCATATCATCGAAGCCTAATTCCCCTCGACGCGCCTTCTCGAACTGTACCTGGTCACGAATTTCAACTAACGCACGCGTAATCACCAGATTCCGCAGTGTCAGCGGTTGAGCCAGCAAAGTATCTACCGCCACAAACAGGCGATGTCTGGGTACTTCACCCTTTTTCGTTTTTTCAGCCAGAGTGGCCTGGGAAAATTTTGCTAGCGCATCCGGGAGCTTATAGCTCAGGGTTTCACTCTGCGCCCACTCACCGACGATGGACAACCAGTTCGGCAAATGTTTACTGCTGTAGCTACGCTTATCCACACCTGAAGTTTCAATCACAGCCTGTAACTCACCAGCAACGGCAAGCCACTGTTGTTTCAGTGCATCGATACTGGTGATGATCTTGTTATGCAGACTTATCAGGGTTTCCTCTTCTGACAGTCTCTGTTTCAGCGCCGGCTGTTCGCCCTGTAGCCAGTGGTTAATATCCCTTAATAAAGCATCAGGTCCGGACCACTCCTCACTGACGGCCAGAGCGACCGCTTTGGGTAACGGGTAACAATGACGACGCCAGAAATCAGCACAAGCCTGACGGCGTAATGAAGCCTCGTCCTCCAACAGTTGCTGCTCAAACAGCATGCCTGATTCAAAAGCGTTCAGACTTAGCATACGCTGACAAAAACCATGAATAGTAAAAATTGCCGCCTCATCCATCTGCTGTTCCGCTAACAATAGCGTTCTCGCAGCCAGCTTTTTATCCTCAATTTGTGACAGGAGACTCGCCAGTAACGGATCCCGGGTATGGTTACGAATGCAGGCAATACGCAGTTCATGAATATTTGAGCGAATACGACCACGCAGCTCTTCAGTTGCGGCCTCAGTAAAAGTCACCACCAGCAACTCTTCTACTGACAGGGGGCGTGGAAATGCCTGAGCGCCCCCCAGCCCCAGAACGAGCCGCAGATAGAGCGCTGCTATGGTGAAGGTCTTTCCCGTCCCCGCAGAGGCTTCAATTAATCGCTCACCGTGCAGCGGCAAGACTAAGGGATTAAGTGACTGAACGGTGACATCAGACATTATTTTTCTTTTACCTCAGGTAAAGTTTGTTGTAACCCGCTGACTGAATCCCACACCTTCCAGCCTTCAGGCTTCGCATAATCCACCACGCCGCCTTCACTACCAGAAATTTGCGACAGTATCGCCATTCCCTGAGGGGCTATCACCGCGGTATGGAAAAAATCCGCCAGCTTTTGCGGTGTCAGGGTGTTAATTTGCTCAACCAGTTTGTCCCGAGAGTCATAAGCGCTGTTGCGTCTGTCGAAGTCTCTACTCAGCTGAGAGGCTTCTTCCGCCAGCGTTTGTGGCGCCTGTTGGATCAAACCTATTACACCTTGTTTAATTTGTGCGAAATCCTCCGGACTGATATCACGCAGGCGTTGTTCAATCTCCGGATAAAACGCACTAAAGCGCTGGTAGAGATAGGCGGGCTGTTTATTGCTGCTTTGCAGAACAAATCCCACGCCCCACTGCTGGCCGATAGCAACAGAAAAAGCAGAGGCGACATAACCCAGCTGCTCCTGAGTTCTGAGCTGGTTATAGAACCATGGCTGGATAATCTGGCCCATCATTAAGCTGTAGGCTTCGCTGGTCACCTCATCATAACCTGTTGGTATATAGACTGCCGACAGAGCAGAGTCACTACTGCTGCCTGGTTTCTGAAAAATAATCTGATTCTTTTTATCGATCAGAATAGTGTTGTTGCGAGACCATTCATCCCCCTTCAGTTCCAGCGTATCTCTAACGTTATGCGCTAACGTTTTTGCCTGTTCAGGCGTCATGTTACCGACTATCAGAAACTCTGCTCGTGAGTGACTTTTTAGTGATTCTCGATACTCGAGCAAGTCTTTCAGCGTTAATGTCGGCAGCAGGCTTTTACGATCCTGGCGCTGAAAATAGGGCAGCTGAGAGATGACCTGAGCAGGAAGTAAGGCTTGCTCATAGGCCTTACCTTTATCCGCAGCACTGAGTCTCTGCTCGTACCAGGACTTGGCTTGAGTGAATTGTTCTTCCGTCGGGATATAAGAAAAATATCCACTCACCAACTCTTCAAAAAGCCTGGAGAACTGCTGGGTATAGCCATTAGCAGTAATCATTAACCCACTATTAGCATACGAAGAAAAACCGATGCCCCCCACGGCAGCTCGCTGCCTCAGTTCGTCCAGAGCTAAACCGGCCAAATAGTCATTCAGGGCAAACAGAACCTGATGCTTCATCGTATCCATGGCATTGGGGTTGCGCAATATCATGGTGACATCCACTTTAGGTTCACTGGCAAAGCGATGACTTGGCATATACATCACTCTGACATTATCTTCATTCAGTAACATTTCAGGGTGTGAGTACTGTTTATCCGGAGTATAGACAGTGAAATTATCCGGAATGTAGGGGTTCAGCGCTGGCAATTCGAGTTTCAGAGTGCGTGCCTTTTCCTGCCATGTTTCCATGGTCTTGCTCGAAATTTTATCGACTTTATATGGGGCATCAACGAAGTAAGCGGTTTTATCATATGGCTCTTCCGGGCTGATATACCAGATACGAGCATTCTGTGGTGTCATCTCTTCCAGGCGAGCATGGACTGATTCAGGATCGAATTTATCGGCAATGTTCACCGCATCAAGAGTATGGGATACCGGAACACGTAGCATGATATCACCCAGCCATTCGACATAATCCATATTACGGGTAATAGAGGGATAGCGGAAATCCAAGTCCAGAATGTGAGAAAGCTCGTTAAAATAACGCTTATCAATGCCCTTTGTTCTTAACGTATCAATATATGAAAAAATGGCCGCCACGACGTCGTCACGATTCGCCTGCCCTTTATCAGTCAGGGATACGGTGATAGCAAATACACCGCTATTTCCGGTTGCCATAGGATCAGCGCTGGCGCTAATACTGTCCGCAAGCCCCTGATCTTGTAGCAGGTCGGAGAGTGTATTATGGCTACGATTACCTATCATATAGCCAATTAATTCATCGGTTTTACTGCGAAATTGATCGCTATTATTGTCTATACGAAATTCAACCCGCAGTGCTTTTCGAGGCACGGCTGGGACATAGTGAATAAAAATCCCTTTTTGAGCGTCAGTGACGACAGGGACTTTAATCTCTGGCAGCTCAATATTTTTATTCTCCACCCGCCCGTAGGTATCTGCGGCAATTTTTGCGAGTTCTGGCAAGGATTTATTGCTATAGATAACAGCACGCATCAGATTTGCAGAGTAGTATTTGTCCCGGAACGTTAATAATGCATCCCGTAGCAAACTGTCTGGTTTATCACTGAGCGTTTCAAGATTTCCACCGGAAAAGCGTGAACCAGGATGCTCAGGGTTTAGCGTTTCCGCACTCACCTGAGCCATACGCATCCCGTCACGGGAACGCGCCATCGTTAATTCTGAATTAACAGCGTTGCGTTCACGTTCCGCATATTTTTGATCCAGAGTCGGTTCTGCAATGGCATCAGCAATGCGCTCAACCGCCCCCTCAAGGGCATCATTTTCCACTTCCAGATAATATGCAGTACGATAAGGCGCAGTACTGGCATTATGACTGCCACCATGTTTTTTAAGATATTCAGCCAGGCTATCCGGATCCGGATAGGTCTTAGAGCCCATTAACGTCATATGCTCGAGATAATGTGCAAGACCTGGATGCGCATCAGGATCGGCGAGCGATCCTACCGGAACCACCAGGGCAGAAAGTGATTTAACCGCCTGAGGATCCGACACCAGCAGTACTGTCATACCATTATCTAAACGAATAGCCTGGTATTCACGAGGATCTTTTTCACTTTTACGAATAGTCTCAGGGAGCACCTGCCATTCGATTTCAGCGTAAGAAGCCGGTGCCCAAAGGGCAAAAATAGAACAACAAATAATAGTAAATCTCTTGATGCTTCTCGGCATACAAAAACCTCGTCTTACGTACCTATTACTCTCAAGTTTTGTCGAGTCAGCCGACTGAAATTTTGACTACCTGACATAGACTCGAAGTATCAAAATGCATCATAAATAAGCTGCAAGCGCTAAATTATCATGACTCACTTTTGTTTAATTTTGGTTGAAACGGAAAACGGGTAACAGATAGTTTTCAGCCTCACTGATAATCGCTTTGTAGTAATTCTCATCCAATGAGCGATATAAGCGTTGCAACCAGATATCGGCACCTTCCCCCTCAAAAAGGGTATTTCCTTCCCACGCAGAAACCAGCTTACCTCTGGCTTTTAGCTGAGTATGATCATCCCATAGAATGGCATCTTGTTGCTGGTCATAACAAGCCTTTAGCCATGCTCCACCACTTTGCGGCAACAGGAGCAGTGGCTGGTTAATCCCTTTTTTATAACCTTCAATTAACTGTTCCAGGTAATGTTTTGCCTGCTCTTGCTCCATCAGCGGAAAGTGCCACTGTGAATCTTTACGCCCGTACATGTTACTTTCGCCTCTTCCACCGGAAGCAGACCAGACAAGATGCTCAAGCCATAATTGTAAGCCGTGACCAACTGTTAAAATCGATGGCCGCCAGCGTAGTAAACCCTGAGACTGAACATCAGAAAGCCAGCCTGTTAAACGAACCCCCGCAATAGATAAGTCCACTTCCCAGTTTTCTGTCGGCTGCCGTGCAGCAATGATTTTTTCTGCCAGAGCCTGCATTTCAGCTTGTTGCTTTTCCCAAATGATTTCGCCAAAAGCGCCATAGGGCAGCTCGCCAGCAGCCCTGTAACGGGTGAAGAGTTGCTGGGGATCTTCTTGTTCTATCAAGGTATTAAGAACTTTTTGATTCAGTAAGAAACTCTCAAGTGAATCAAGCGAAAAAGGCTCGCTATCAGGTAATTCAGTCTCATCAAGACGGAAATTCACGCCTAACCTTGTCTGGAAGAATGCACGTACCGGGTGGCGCCAGAAGCGCTGTAATTGTTCCAGCGATATTTCATCGAATGGAATGGCAGGCAAAGGCTCAACAATAAAGGGGGCATGCGCTTCTCCTTGCTGATTAGCCGCAGCAAACCACTCTTCAGCAAAGCTTTGAGCGACACCTTCTGGCAGGTAATTTTCACTGGCAAAGGGAGTACGGGAATGCTGCACAATTAAATGCCGTTTAACTCGCTCACTACTGGCATCAATATCCTGCAGTTCATCACCGGGTAAATAGTGACTATGAACGATATAGTCCAGTAACTCTTCCACCAATACAGAAGGATAGCGACGGCTGTTATCCTGAATCGAACGACCGATATAACTGATATATAAACGCTGTTCTGCAGAACTTAAGGCTTCAAGAAACAGATAACGGTCATCATCACGCCGACTTCTGTCACCGCGCTGCGGATTCTGGCTGATTAAGTCAAACCCCAGTGGGGCCAGCGTACGAGGATAAACGCCATCGTTCATACCCAGCAGGCAAACCACTTTAAATGGAATAGCACGCATCGGCATCAAGGTACAGAAGTTAACCTGACCCGCCAGAAAGCGTTGACTCATTCTTTGCTGATCAAGACGTTGTGATAATGTACTGCGTAGCAGAACCAGCGAAACAGGCTGGTTATAAGCTGCCTGAACACCTTGTTCAATCATCTCCTGCCACTGGGATTCGATTAAAGCTAAAGCTTCTTCTGATTCGTCATCAGTCTGGAAAAAGCAGGCTATCATCTCTTTGCATAACGGTAACCACTCTTCCAGCTCTCTTGGTTCAGCCAGAACTTGTCGCCACTGATTAAGGCGCATTAATAACTCAGCCAGTTGCCCGACCAAGCGGGCAATTAAGCCGCTAGACTCATCAAAAGGAAGCACAGCGTCCCAGACTCCAGCCTCGCTTTCCATGGCATAACCGAGCAGCATACGTGTCAGACCAAAACGCCAGGTATGTTGTCCTGTTGCCGGTAATTCTTGCTGACGTACATTGTCGTCATCCAACCCCCAGCGGATGCCAGACTCACTGACCCACTGACGCAAATAACGCAGACCTTCTTCATCAATAGAGAAACGGTTGGCCAGAGCAGAAACTTCCAGCAGCGCCAGTACATCTTCCGCTAAGAAGCGACTTTCCGGTAACGAAAGTAAACTGATGAAGGCCTGTAGTGCTGGATGAGCGTGGCTGGCACGACGATCAGAAAGGGTAAAAGGTAACCAGCGTTCATCACGAGCATTACCAAAAACAGCCTGAATAAAGGGACTATAACTGTCGATATCTGCAACCATGACAATAATATCGCGCGGTTTTAAGTCCGGGTCATCCTGCAACATCGCCAGTAATTTATCGTGTAAAATCTCGACTTCACGCTGCGGGCTATGGCACTCATGGAAGGTAACAGAGCTATCCTGCGGGTTCAGTTGCTGCTTGTTATCACTGCGACTGAACTCCTTTTCATTCAGCCCCAGCACGGCACTATTTTTTAACTCCAGCAGATCGTATTGCAATCTATGCAGTAAATTGTCGGGATTAATATCGACAAAAACATCAATTTCTTCAAACTGTTCCAGTTCCGATAACAGATAAACATAATCCCGCCCCAGCTTGCCCCAGGAGGCCAGCAGTGGATTAGCCGTATCCTGTTCACCCATAGCGTTAAAGAGTGCTGCCGCGCTGTCATTATTTTTAAATAACGTATGCTCATTGTCAGCCAAGTGCCGACGGCGGCGGCGCTGAGTCAGACGAGCCAGAAATGCCGGGTCTTTAATATCTCCCCAGTAGTAACGACAGGGATTAGTAAATAAGACATGAATATCAATGTGTTTACCTAATGCCTGTAAAGCCTGAAGGTAAACGGGAGGGAGCGCCGAGATCCCACAAAGGAAAATACGTGAAGGGAGTCCTGGTGGGCAGGTATCACTCTCTTCAAGCGTTCTGATAAAGCGCTGATACAGATTCGCACGATGCCATTGCGGGTGACCTAAATCGGCCGTATATCTGACTAAAGCTACCCACAGCGGCGCTTGCCACTGCTGTGCTTCCCCTACATTGTCTATCCATTCTCCCTTTTCCCAGCGACTTAACCAACCGGGGCGATAAACCAAATACTGATCGTAGAGATCCGCAATACGTGACGCTAGCTGAAAAAGCTTACGATTATTATCATCTTCCTGGAGATAATGTTTCAATTGGGCAAAGGGGGCTTCATCAAGCATAGTCGGGATAATTGCCATCAATTTCCAGCTCATACTCTGTTTGTTGAAAGCGCTTTGTTCAGGGATCCCCGGTAAGACGCAGCTAAACATCTGCCAGATAAAGCTCGCCGGTAATGGAAAATGGATATTAGCAGCGATACCAAATTTCTGTGCCAGCGTCATTTGTAACCATTGTGCCATCCCTGTGCTCTGCACCAGTACGATCTCTGGTTCCAGAACATCTGTCAGTGGCTGGCGTTCAACAATAAACTCCATAATTTCTTCAAGAACATCAAGGCGGTTGGAATGGTAGACACGCAACATGAAATCGCTACTCCTGATTAAAATTAGAGAACGGACAAATCCGTTTTGATAACTGCCCGGAACGTCCTTGTGGGCTGGTTATCGTGACACTGACACAAAGACAATCCCCACAGGGTATCTGCTGTTTTTGTATTAACCACCCGTCCGGCAATGAGGGAGATTCGGGTTCCGTTTGCTCAAGTGCATAGCGCCAAAGCTGCCGGGTTTGCCATTGTGCCTCAGCCCCTTGCTGTAGCACACCGTGATAATTCAAAAGCAGAAGGATCACCACAGCAAATAACGCCAGTGCGCACAGGATTTCGGGTAAGCTAAAACCGCGTTGCCTCACGATTGTAGAGCCAGATTACAGCGTGTTTTATCGCTTAAAGGGCAATAATCCAGCCATCCATGGGCACTGGCAATAAATTTCCCGTTTTTCAGCCGTCCCCAGCGCCAGAGAACCAAACTTTCAGACAAATTGCCACCCACTAAGGTTCCTGCCAGTAACACTTCATTACCCTTTGTCTGGTACAAACAAGCATGCAGTCCGGAAAATGCCTCAGTCTGGCATTGCCAGTGCTGTTGCGGTGACCACTGCAGCCCAGTCCCCCATGCCAGCGCGGATTGCGCGCCAGCATAACGAACTATCGATCTCACTTCCTTCATTCCCCATTGCCGCTGAGTGGCAAGATAAGATGACAGCCCAGCCAGCATCATTAATCCCAATAATAGCAGCATCAATACCATCAATATGGTGCTCTGCCCGGCTTCGCGGGATAAATTCATAGATTTTCACCTCTGACGATATGCCGCACTCTGATTAGCAACGAGGTCTGTTTTTGCCTGGCAGTCAGACTGATAACCAGCAACGGTGGGCCAACTTTGCGTAGTAAGGGGGTAACTGAAAAATGCGTCAGTGTCATCAATTCAGGATCAGAAATTTTTTCCCATAACTCACCCGTGAATTCTTTCCTTCCTTTAAGAATTTGCAGCGAGCCCTGATGTAAACGATAGCCTGTTTGTTCGTACTCTCCACTCGCCAAACTCCGCGATTCAGGTGCCTGCCACTGAATCAGCACCCGGCTCCCACCTTGCTCAATTTGCAGAGCCGGGGCCGCACAAACTCCGCGACAGTATCCTGCGCGCTGAAGATGCTTACCTATACGATGTGCCAGCTGCCACACCGATTCACGCACACAGGCAGACTGATATTCATGAAGAATATTCCGTTGCAGTACGGGGAAAAGACGCATTGTCCCCAGTAACAGCACACTGCTGAGTGCTAATGCCACCAGGACTTCTATTAGCGTAAAGCCCTGTTGCCTGAGTTGTATCATTTCTTCTCCGACAGGGTACGGATGCGTCCCCAAACCGACAGTATGATTTTCCGCTGTCCTGCCGCATTATTTAAAATAATATGCCCGGGCTTAGCGGTGTTCATCACGCCATAAAAGCCGAGTTCGGCGGTCATTTCACTTATCGACACATCCTGAAACCGCGGAATAAACTGCCACTGACTCGTCTCCATACAAGGCTTGCCGGTGTGCTGCTGTGTAGTGAGACACCATCGGTCATGCAATTGCCAGAGTGTCAGGATATGGTCACGATTAAATTCGTTAGCATCGCTGCGCAAATGATGCAGAAACTGACTAAGCTGATGTGTGGTTTGCCAGAGCCGCTGATGGTGCCCCCATTGCTGAAAACCATAAATAACACCGGAGCTCAGAATGGAAATTATCATCATGACAACCATCATTTCTATCAGGCTGAAACCCTGTATTGTCTTGTTCATCGCCTCAGTATGCCCGCTATCTGCCCGCTAACCAGCAGCTAAACAACAGAGACCGAGCATCCTCGAAATCACTCGATATCGTTGCAGATAATTTCACAGCCTTTGTAAGGGTTTTCGAAAAAAAACCCCATAAGCAGCTATCTGCGTATGGGGTTTTAGAGACAGGTATTTGTTTTCAGAACAACAACAGATTAAATCGCCACCGGAGCTTTAATCGCAGGGTGCGGGTCATAACCGGTAATTTCAAAGTCCTCAAAACGATAATCAAATAACGATTCTGGTTTACGTTTTATAACCAGTTGTGGCAGAGGACGTGACTCACGGGTCAGTTGCAGACGCGTCTGTTCAAGATGGTTGAGATAGAGATGCGTGTCTCCTCCAGTCCAGACAAAATCCCCCACTTCCAGACCGCACTGCTGCGCCATCATATGTACCAGTAGCGCATAGCTGGCGATATTAAATGGCAGGCCGAGGAAGATATCGCACGAACGCTGATAAAGCTGACAAGACAGCTTGCCATCAGCGACATAGAACTGAAAAAAGGCATGGCAAGGTGCCAGCGCCATCTGATCCAGTTCACCGACATTCCAGGCGGAAACAATAATACGCCTGGAGTCAGGATCATTCTTTAGCTGCTGCAGTACTGTCGTAAGCTGGTCAATATGGCGACCATCTGGTGCCGTCCATGAACGCCATTGCTTACCGTATACCGGGCCTAAATCGCCGTTTTCATCCGCCCATTCGTCCCAAATCGTCACATTATTTTCATGCAGATAAGCGACATTGGTTTCCCCTTTTAAAAACCACAGTAGCTCATGAATAATCGAGCGCAAATGGCATTTTTTAGTGGTGACTAAAGGAAAACCTTCTTGCAGATTAAAGCGCATCTGATGACCAAAAATAGACAAGGTCCCAGTGCCGGTACGGTCATCTTTCGGAGTGCCTTCTTCAAGCACTTTCTTCATCAAATCAAGATACTGTTTCATATCACCTCAGGATAATTGCGGTTGTGGGCGACGACGATAGGCCCAAACCATCATGATAATTCCCGCGATAACCATTGGAATCGAGAGGATTTGCCCCATGCTGATATATTGTACCCACTCACCGGTAAACTGAGCATCAGGCTGACGGAAGAATTCAGAAATAATACGGAAGACTCCGTAACCAATTAAGAACAACCCGGATACTGCCCCCACTGGACGAGACTTACGCACAAAGACATTCAGAATGATAAAGAGAACGACACCTTCCAGTAATAACTGATACAGCTGTGAAGGATGACGTGGCAGGCTACCATATTGATTAAACAAGGACTGCCATTCAGGATGGCTGGCTAGCAGTCCGATATCTTCTCTGCGTGATTCCGGGAACAACATGGCCCATTTAAAACTAGGGTCAACACGGCCCCAGAGTTCGCCATTGATAAAATTTCCCAGACGCCCGGCACCCAGTCCAAAAGGGATCAGTGGAGCAATAAAGTCAGACACTTGGAAAAAGGAGCGTTTGGTTCGGCGCGCGTAGATAATCAAGACGCAGATAACACCGATAAGCCCACCATGGAAGGACATTCCGCCATCCCACACTTTGAACAGATAGAGCGGGTCGGCAAGAAAAACAGGCATATTGTAGAAAAATACATACCCCAGTCGTCCGCCAACAAATACACCGACAAAACCAGCATAGAGTAAGTTTTCGACTTCATTTTTTGTCCATCCGCTACCCGGGCGGCTAGCACGGCGGCCAGCAAGCCACATCGCAAATATGAAGCCGACAAGATACATCATGCCGTACCAGTGCAGGGAAATAGGCCCGATGGAAAAAAGTACCGGATCAAATTCAGGGAAACGCAGATAGCCACTGTTCATCTGTCACCACAAGCCATGGTTACACCACCATAAGTGGATGGTGGAATTACAAGTACGCATTATATACCCCAAATAATTCGAGTGGCTTGTCGGCACAGAGCGAAGCGTAACGATGAGCATAGACAAACTATGTGATTCGGCACGCGGAGCTCCGACAGCACCCAGGCAGCTTGAAGTATGGCGGGTATAAAGAATGCGCTCCGAAAGCAACGCATCATAGCATAAAGGCAGGAAGTGATTGATTAACAAAGTTGTAAAAGATATGTAATGCTATTTTTTATCCTGGCCAGATGACAGCCGTTAACAACCACCACGGATCAGACCACCCATCCCTCTTTCTTCCATAAATTCAGTTACCTGCTGACGAACTTCAGTGGCGGTTTGGGCTTCGATACAGCTGCGGGCTAACGCCTCCACGTCCTCTTTATCAAGATGACGCAGTAAATATTTAATCCGTGCCACTGAACGACCATTCATCGATAGATGCCGGTATCCCAAGCCCACTAACAGGGCAACACAGTGCGGATCTCCTGCCATTTCACCACATAACGCGAGATCGATACCGTATTGCCTGGTTTCCTTCGCAATCCTATCTAATGCCTGTAACACTGCAGGATGCAGACTATCGTAGAGACTTGCTACGCGCGTGTTATTTCTATCCACCGCCAATAAATATTGAGTCAAATCATTGGTTCCAACCGAGATAAAATCAACCCGGCTAGCCAGATGCTTAAACATAAACAGCATGGAAGGAACTTCAACCATCACCCCTAAACGCAGCTCTGGCAGCTCATAACCCAGCGAGGCTTCGACTTCATGCTCTGCCCGCTGAATAAGCTTACGCGCTTCGTCTAACTCTTCGATGCTGGTTATCATCGGCAGTAGGATACTGAGGTTACCGGTCGCCGCGTTAGCACGCAGCATAGCCCTCACCTGAATTAAAAAGATCTCAGGCTGATCAAGCGTGATACGTATTCCACGCCAGCCAAGAGAAGGATTCTCTTCGCTGATTGGCATGTAGGGAAGCGGTTTGTCGGCCCCGACATCAAGAGTACGTAAAGTCACTGGTTTATCATTAAACAGCTGTAACATGCCCTGATACTGGGCAATCTGCTCTTCTTCGGAAGGAAAACCACTCTGCAACATAAAGGGAATTTCAGTACGGTATAGCCCAATACCATCAATACGCCGGCCTAGCTTGCCTTCATGCTCAGGACTTAACCCGGCATTGAGCATCACCTGAACCCGTTCACCGCTTTTCAGCAGTCCTGGTTCATCGGCTTTATCCTCAACCCGGCGACTGAGTTCATTTTCCTCACTCACCAGACGCTGGTACTCTTTTAGCAGTACTCGTTCTGGTTCAACCAGCAACTCACCGCGATAACCATCAACAATCAGCATACGATGATGTAAGAACGAAGGCTGAACGTCCACCCCCGTTACGGTAGGAATACCGAGTGCCCGCACCATAATTGCAGCATGGGAATTCACCGCGCCATCGCGCACCACTATTCCGGCAAGGCGATTTTGCGGTAGTTCAGCCAGGGTCGCTGGTGAGAGTTCATCAGCCACCAGAATAAAGCGTTCAGGCCAAGTGTTGGGGCTTTGAATACTATCATCGAGATGAAACAGGACGCGTTGGCCCAGGGTTCTTAAATCACCAGAACGTTCTTTTAAGTAACTGTCTGTCAGACTGGCAAACTGCGCAGCAAACTTTTCAATGACCTTTTTCACGGCCCATTCAGCAACAGAACCGTTATCAACTTCTGCAAACAGTTCTCGCCGTAGCCGGGGATCACTGAGTAAGTGAGAATATAAGTCAAAGATAGCAGCCGTTTCTTTCTGTGCCCCGGCTAAGAAACGCTTACTGTAACGTCGGAATTCAGTCGACGACTCTTCTAATGCCGTCATCAGACGCTCACGCTCAGAAACAATATCCAGCGTTGAAGCTTCGGATACCTGCTCCATGAGTGGCAGCGTGGCGTCGACCCAGCCTTCAGCAATAGCCACACCCGGCGAGGCAGGTAACGCACGAATACGTGTGTGCCGATACTGTCTGAAGAGCGCGGTCAGCTGCGACTGAGATAAAATGGCGGCGAGCTGGGTGGCAAGCGTGACCAGAAATGACTCTTCGCTTTCATCGTACTGGCGTAGTTCACGTTGCTGTACCACCAGGACACCCAGCAGCTGTCGCCGCTGGATAACCGGAACCCCAAGAAAAGCGCGAAAATGTTCTTCTTTGACGGCAGGAATATATTTAAAACTAGGGTGCTTTTGAGCATCAGCCAAGTTGATAGGCTCAGCAAGATGCCCAACCAGACCAACAATACCTTCATCGAATGCCAGCGTCACCGAACGGCCACGTGGTTTTTTTAAACCACGTGTGGCCATCAGGTAAAAACAGTGTCTGTCGTTATCGGCTAAGTAAACGGAACACACTTCGGTATTCATTGCTTCGCAGATTTCAGACACCAGAATGTCCAACGCCTCATTAAGCCGCGGTGCACTGGCAACTTTTTCGACAATTTCTCGTAGACGAGTCAGCATCTTTGGCGTGACTTAACCTCTTTTACGTCGCCATACAGGCGAATTATTACGTGGTGGAGTCACTTCCTGCAGTGGCATAACAAAGCTGGAAAACTCTTTCATTACCCGCCGATAAACATCGCGTTTAAATGAAACAACCTGCCGTACCGGATACCAATAACTGACCCAGCGCCACCCATCAAACTCAGGTGTACTACTGGTTTGCATATTAATAGCGGAGTCATTGCCTACCAACTGCAAAAGAAACCATTTTTGTTTCTGGCCGATACAAACCGGCTTTGTGTCCCAACGCACCAGACGTTTGGGTAATTTGTAACGCAACCAATTTCGGGTCGAAGCAAGAATGCGCACATCTTTTCGTTGTAAACCGACCTCTTCGAAAAGTTCCCTGTACATTGCCTGTTCAGCTGACTCGCCAGAATTAATGCCACCCTGCGGAAATTGCCAGGAGTGCTGACCAAAGCGACGAGCCCACATCACCTGTCCTTGCCGATTACATATTACGATCCCAACGTTTGGGCGGTAGCCATCATCATCGATCACCGGACTACCTCAAAACAAACTTAGATTATGATGATTGTTTCATACAAGTGTCAGGCGGTAAACCACTCTATAAATATGCGGCAAACAGAATAACACTTGAATAACTCACAAAAAAACGCCGGGTTATAAACAGGAATAGACTGTAGCACCGGTTTTATTCACTTTTTCTGTGGATATAACTGTGCAGAACCCTAGAATTACATAGGGACAACTTTAAATAAGCTTAAAATTAAAGCGGTCTAAAAAAATATTAAACACATACAAATCATATGTATAAAAAATATATTCGGTATAAAAAAACCAATAGTGTGACACTGATCACATAGCACCACCACCCACTGACGAAAGATTGTACAACGACGTTTTTATCCACAGCTTGTGTAAACAAGTTAGTCAAATATTGCTGAATTATTGTATTTTATCCCCCCGTCAAGGCTGTAAATGAAACCAGTGGTACGCCATTTTATCAGTTATCCCATTTTTCTGTGGATAACTAGGGGTAAGATCCTGTTCATTGCCAGTGACCAGATTGGGAAAAGGTTTTTTTCTCTTCATGGCGTAGGGTAAAAATAATAAAAAAAATTCTATAAATCATTATGTTGTCATTTATCTGTAGATCGTGTTTTATAGTCGGTCTATTGTGAATAACTTACGCTCATTTTTTGACCAAAAAGTGTTACTCCCATGATGTTATCAATACAACCCTTTACCTCTCCACCAGACAGTGAAAGCGCTCTGCTTAATCAGGCTCAATTGATTGCGGGTTACACCCTGGGCGAACTGGCAGCCCTGGCGGGCATAACTATTCCCAGTGATCTTAAGCGTGATAAAGGCTGGGTCGGCGGATTGCTGGAGTTATGGCTGGGGGCGAGTGCTGGCAGTAAACCTGAACAAGACTTTGCTGCCTTAGGGATTGAGCTTAAAACAATCCCTGTTAATGCACTTGGCCGTCCTCTGGAAACTACTTTTGTCTGCGTCGCGCCACTGACGGGCAATAGTGGTGTAACCTGGGAAAGCAGCCATGTGAAGCACAAACTGAAACGCGTCTTATGGATACCGGTTGAAGGTGAACGCCAGATCCCGCTCGCTGAACGTCATATCGGCTCACCTTTGTTATGGAGCCCTAATGCCGAAGAAGAGGAACAGCTTCGCCAGGACTTCGAAGAACTGATGGACTTGATTGTGCTTGGGCATGTAGAGCGCATCACAGCACGTCACGGCGAAGTGTTACAACTGCGCCCTAAAGGCGCAAACAGTCGTGCGCTGACTGAAGCGATTGGTATTGATGGCGCACCTATTCTGACCCTGCCCCGAGGCTTTTATCTGAAAAAAAATTTTACTGCCGCTCTGTTAGCCAGACACTTCTGCTGTTAAGTCTTTAACGCTTATTTTCTAGCTGTTGTGCCAGAAAAAGATCTTACTGACAGCCTTAATCAGAATTAACTGCTTTTCTTACGCGTTTAATTCTATTACTACTAAAGTCACTGACAGTTCATTCCAGAAAGATGCTTAAAAATGACAAGATGGGCAGTAGCAACCTTAGCCATTGGCCTGGTATTTGCCGTTTCAGGCTGTAGCAGTGATTATGTGATGGCAACTAAAGATGGTCGGATGATCCTGACTGAAGGTAAACCGAAGGTCGATGATGACACCGGACTGGTGAGTTATCACGATGTTGAAGGTAACGAAATTCAGATAGATAGCCAGGAAGTCTCACAGATTATCAAACGTTAATCATGCTCGAATGGCGCTAAAAGACGTCGATGAGCACAGAAATCCTGTGTGATTCGGCGAGTTTCACAGCAATAATCCCCAGATTCAACCGTCGATAACGTTCGGTTTTTACAATGATCTCAAGCTTTTCTTCCCTTCTCCTCTTTTTCTTTGTGCTCTCCTCTGCCATGTTATAGCTTTTGGGGTAGGGATTTTTCCCGACTGTACAACCATTAAGGAAGCTCACTATGCACTATCACCGTATTCCCTGGAGCTCACTTGAAATAAGTACTTTAGGATTAGGCACCATGACATTTGGCGAGCAAAACAGCGAAGCAGATGCCCATGAACAACTCGACTATGCCGTCAGCCAGGGCATTAATTTAATTGATGTTGCAGAGATGTACCCTGTTCCCCCCCGACCAGAAACCCAGGGGCTCACGGAGACTTACGTCGGTAACTGGCTCAAAGCTCGTGGTAACAGAGAAAAACTGGTTATTGCTTCAAAAGTCAGCGGCCCACCACGCAATACCGACTCAGGGATCCGGCCTAATCAGGTACTGGATCGTAAAAATATTCGCCAGGCTCTCGATTCCAGTCTGAAGCGTTTACAAACAGATTATCTCGATCTCTATCAGGTTCACTGGCCTCAAAGACCGACCAACTCTTTTGGTCAACTGGGTTACACCTGGACCGAGACCACCACTTTTCCAGTGACGATTCTGGAAACGCTGGAAGCCCTGACAGAATTACAGCGAGCAGGAAAAATTCGCTACATTGGCGTCTCTAATGAGACACCATTTGGGGTGATGCGTTATCTGAAACTGGCAGAAAAACACGATTTATCACGCATCGTCACCATCCAGAACCCTTACAGCTTGCTGAACAGAAGCTTTGAAGTGGGGTTGTCTGAAATTTCTCAGTATGAAGGCGTAGAGCTACTGGCCTACTCCTGTCTGGGATTTGGCACGCTTAGTGGTAAGTATCTCAATGGCGCCCAACCCGCAGGCGCACGTCATACATTGTTCAGTCGCTTTACCCGCTATAACGGTGAGCAGTCACAAAAAGCAGTCGCTGCTTATGTTGATATTGCCAGACGCCATAATCTGGATCCGGCGCAAATGGCACTTGCTTTTGTTCGTCGTCAGCCCTTTGTTGCCAGTACCCTACTGGGGGCAACCACACTTGAGCAACTGAAAAGCAATATTGGTAGCTTGCATCTTGAATTGAGTGAGGATGTGCTGAAGGAACTTGATGCGGTACATCGCGTATATACTTACCCCGCACCTTAAACCTGAGCAAGCAGACTACCCGTTTAACGGGTAGCCTGTGAAACTCTTACAGGTGGACAGAACGTTTTTTCTGATTGTGTTGCCAAATCCATAACGCCGCAATCGCGAGTGCAAAAAGAGCACCAAATCCAATACCTATCCCTACCACCGGTAAACCCACTTTCACTGCCAGTGAATAAAGCCCCAGCATCAGTAACATGGCGGTATTTTCCCCCAGGTTCTGAACGGCAATAGCATGACCAGCCCCGACAGTTTCCTTGCCTTTTTCTTGCAGCAGAGCATTAAGTGGCACAACAAAGAATCCACCACAGACGCCAATCAAGGTCAGCAACAGATAAGCGGGCAGTAATGACTGTTGTATCGCAAAGAACAGAACACCAATTCCCAGCAGGATACCGGCAGGCATACAGCGGGCAACGGTTTTAAGCGTCACCAGTTTCGCCGCCAGCCCAGCCCCTACCACAATGCCAACGGCAACCATCGCATTAAGGTAGGTCGGCGTGGCGTTATCGGTAATGCCTAGCGCAACCGGCACCCACAGCACCAGTAAAAAGCGCAGCGTCACCCCTGCTCCCCAGAATAGGCTGGTCCCCACTAACGTGAGGCGTGTTTCAGGATCCTGCCATAAGGTACGACAGGCACTGACAAAATGGCAGAACATCGCAGGAAGATGCCAGGATTCGCCAGGACGAGCCGGGGCAAGTTTAGGAATAAATAAATTGGCAACCACTGCGGCGGCGTAAACCAGTACACAAACCAGTAAGGCAGCGAACAGATTTAAATCCGCCAGTATGCCACCCGCAACAGAGCCTAACAGAATCGCGACAATCGTCGATGCCTCCATCAGTCCATTCGCTTTCACCAGGCTAGATCCGGTTGTCAGTTCACCGAGGATGCCGTATTTCGCCGGAGAATAGGTGGCTGCACCGATACCCACCAGGGTGTAACCAATAAAGGGATCCAGGCCAAAACAGATACAGGCTGCGCCAAGTAATTTCAGGCTGTTAGCCAGCATCATCACTCGCCCTTTAGCAAAGCTATCAGCAACCTGACCGACAAACGGAGCAAAGACAATATAGGCTCCGACAAATACCATCTGTAATATCGGCTGACTCCAGTCAGGATAAAATTGTTGCTTCAAAACCGCCAGGGTCACAAACAGTAGCGCGTTATCACCAAATGCGGAGAGAAACTGCGCTCCCGTTACCGCTATCATACCGCGAGAACAAAGCGAGCTATCCTTCATTGCCGATTCAGCCATGCGTATTTTCTGCCTCATCAAGTTGTGCTTTCAGTGTCATAAAATCAGGTTTACCGCTGCCTAGCACCGGGAGCTGTTTCAAAAAGCGAATATCACGCGGTACAGCAAGTTCAGGAATACCATGCACCCGGGCATAGCTCAGTAAACTGTCACGTTTCAATTCTGCATCACTGGTAAAGAGCACCAGCGCTTCACCTTTAGCGGCATCCTGACGCACGACCGTGGCATGAAGTTTTTCTGGTGACACACCACTAGCCATCTGTTCAACCATTTCCAGTGATACCATTTCACCGGCGATTTTCGCAAAACGTTTCGCACGCCCCTGAATAATACAGTAGCCCTGTGAATCAAAAGTGACGATATCCCCAGTATCATACCAGCCGTTTTCGAGCTCGCCATCCACATTTTCCGCAACCGGCACTTCAAGCACTCCCGGATTTTCGACCCGCAAATAACCGTTCATAACATTGGGCCCTTTGAGCTGAAGCCGTCCCCCCTCTTCAATACCCGGTACGGCCAGTAAACGGGCATCCATCGCCGGAAGAATACGCCCAACAGTGCCTGTTTTGCAGGCCATTGGCACGTTAATCGAGACGACAGGTGCGCACTCCGTCACACCGTATCCTTCAAGTACACGTAAGCCAAATTTATCCTGCCACAGCTGACGAGTGCTTTCCTGTAACTTCTCTGCTCCGGCGACAACATAGCGAAGACAGAAAAAATCATACGGGCTGGCAAAGCGAGCGTAATGTCCCAGAAAGGTAGAAGTACCAAACATCACAGTACAGTTACGGTCATAAATCAGTTCAGGCACTACACGATAATGCAGCGGGCTTGGATAGAGGAAAACTTGTGCGCCAGTAAACAGCGGGGTAAATAAGCCCACCGTCAGGCCAAATGAATGGAACAGAGGTAAAGCTGACATAAAACGGTCGTCAGCGGTAAAATCAGCAATAGTGCGTATTTGTTCGACATTCGCGAGGATGCTTTTATGGCTGTGTACCACACCTTTCGGATGTCCTTCCGAGCCTGAGGTAAACAGAATAATAGCGGCCTGCTCAGGTTGCTGTTGAACTTGTGCCAGACGCGGCATGAAAAGGTGAGCCAGAATCCAGAGTTTATCGCCCATAGTTACGGTGGATTTTAAGTCTTCTAAGAAAATCCAGCGCACCTGGGGTAATTGTTCAGGCAAATGCCACAATTTGCCCTTATCAAGAAATTGTCGCGAGGTGAAAACGGTCTTAATTTGTGCCGCAGTAATCGCACTCGTCAGGCCCTTAACGCCCGCACTGTAGTTCATCATCGCCGGGACACGTCCACGCAACGAAGCCCCAAAAATAACTGCGGCACTGATAGCTGCATTCGGAAGCATCAGCCCGATACTTTCCCCAGGCACACTGTATTTATCCAAAATACGCCCAACAGAGAGGCTCTTTTTCAGCAAAGAACGGTAACTATCAGGTTTGAAATTAATATCTTCAATACATTGTTTTCCCGCACCGTAACGATATTTTGCCGCCAGTAGTGCCTCAAATAAGGTTTCCCGCGGTCGCACCGCCATACGCGCTTCCATCATTATTTGATGCAGCATTTCGCCGGCAATTTTTCGCCGCTCGCGAGGACGTCTGGCTACGGGCATCTCTAATGTTGTTGGGGGTAAAATATGCAGAGTAATTTTGGGAAACAGGCGCTGCTTAACCAGCCCTTTCAGCCGACTAAAAAAGGTCAGTTCAGCGCCATCAATTCTGATGGGAACCACGACAGCTTTTGATTTTGCAGCAACAAATCCGGCACCGTCATAGATTTTCATCAGCGATCCGCTGACCGAAATACGCCCTTCCGGGAAGATAACCACAGGACGCCCCTGCTCTACCAGACGTACCAGATGCTTTATCGCCTGCGGACGCATCGGATCCAGCGGAACAAAATCGATAACCGATTTTAACCAACGCATATACCACTTTTCAGTAATAGAGGAATACACGGCAAAAACTGGGCGCACCGGCAAAAACAGTGCCAGTAAAATGCCATCAATAAATGATACATGGTTCGGTACAATCAGTACCCGTGACTGCTTAAGGCTTTGCGTGTCGCCATAAAGCTGCACCCGAAACAGCACTCGAAATACAGCACGCAAAAACGTAAAGAACATGAAAACACCCTTTATTATCATTAATCAGTAATAGCATTTAGCACACAGAGTACACCAGTTTTTACCCCCCCAAAAAGAGGCATATAAAAATAAGAATAATACTCCGCGTTAATCGATGGAGGGCACAGGCAGAAGATCTGATGCTGGTAGGATCATGTGGATCAGCAGGATAGATACTGAAGTAGAATATATCGCTCACCCAAACATGCAGCTGCGAGAAGTCTGGTGCAGAAATTCAGGCAAAAAAAAACCTGCGCATCTGCGCAGGCTGGTGCAAATGAACTGTACTCTGTTGAGTATCAAGAATTCTCACCAATCAATACCTCTGGGATTTAAACTGTAACAGTGGGGAACTGACCTCAGCTATGGGTAAATGGCAACAGCAGACTGCAAAATGTAAGCAAAGGTTTGTCCTGCAATATATTCTTGACGAGAAGCTAAAAAATGAACAGCGGAAGGCTAGTTATTGAACTTAATTTTCTTTTTCCATCTTAATATTGTGAATTATCAAGCAGCCTAACAGGGAGCTTCTTGAAGTAAGGGGCAATTTCCGCAACACTGAGTCTCAATGAAACATTTCACGGGTAAAAAGGTAGTTAATGGCGACAATTAAGGATGTAGCACAACTAGCCGGAGTTTCGGTCGCCACGGTTTCCCGCGTGATTAATCATTCACCGAAAGCCAGTGCAGCCTCCTGTGAGGCTGTTAATAATGCGATGAAGTCCTTGAACTATCATCCCAATGCCAATGCCCGCGCACTGGCACAGCAAAATACCAAAACGATTGGACTCGTGGTCGGTGATGTCTCAGATCCCTTTTTTGGTGCAATGGTTAAAGCGGTAGAACAGGTCTCCTATCACAGCGACAATTTCTTGCTGATTGGCAATGGTTATCATAATGAACAAAAAGAGACTCAGGCGATTGAACAGCTCATGCGTCATCGCTGCGCGGCACTGGTGGTTCATGCCAAGAAAACGCCTGATGCCCGGCTCATTCCCTTAATGGAACAAGTCCCTGGCATGGTATTGATTAACCGCATTCTTCCAGGCTTTGAACAGCGCTGTATCGCGCTTGATAATCGTTATGGGGCCTGGCTTGCCACCCGGCATCTGATCCAGCAGGGTCACAGGCAGATAGGTTATCTCTGTTCCAGTCATAAAATTTCTGATGCCGAAGAACGGTTGCAGGGATATCTGGATGCTTTGCAGGAACATAATATTGTTGCCGATGAGCGCCTGATTGCTTTCGGTGAGCCGGATGAAAGTGGTGGTGAGCAGGCCATGACCGAGCTGTTAAGCCACAGCAAAAACTTTACCGCTATTGCCTGTTATAACGATTCGATGGCTGCGGGTGCAATGGGGGTATTAAGTGATAATGGTCAGGATGTACCGAATGCGGTTTCACTGATTGGTTTTGATGACATCTTAATCTCTCGTTATACGCGTCCGCGCCTGACTACTGTCCGTTATCCGATAGTTAATATGGCAACACAAGCCGCTGAACTGGCACTGGCGCTGGCCGAAAATACGCCACTACCGGAAGTCACTCATATGTTTACGCCGACGCTGGTACGTCGTCACTCAGTGCTGATGAACAATCGCCACAAGCTGTAGTTGACCGCGGATAAAGCGGGAGCTTATTCGCCGGATAATCCAGTCCATCACCAATAATCCCGGCTATCGGCGCAACCAAACCCTTACCATACCCAGTCAGTTGCCTGCTTAGCATGATCTCGAGCCTGATAGCAGGGGATAATCTGTATGGTCACCTCAAATAACGGATAACGACGGGAAAAGATATCTTTTCCCGTCAGATAGCTGAAGTGTTGCGGTTATTCAGGCAGGTTACATAATCTCTAGCGCCAGCAGCTCGTCAATGGTCTGGCGACGACGAATCAAGCGCGTCTGACCGTTATCAAACAAAACTTCAGGTAATAATGGTCGGGTGTTGTAGTTAGAAGACATCGACGCGCCATAAGCGCCGGTATCATGCAGCACTAAGTAATCACCCACTTCAACCGCGGGTAACAGACGCGTTTCTACTTTACCGCCTTCTTGCTGGGTAAAGACATCGCCTGACTCACACAGTGGCCCCGCCACGACGGTTTCAATCAGTCCGGCAGATCCCAGTGAGCGACCGTCATGAGGTAACGCGGAAATATGGTGATAGCTACCGTACATTGACGGACGCATCAAATCATTAAATCCGGCATCGATCAGCACAAAATGACGTGAACCCATCTCTTTTACCGCCCGTACCTGAGTCACCAGCACCCCTGCCTCAGCAACGAGGAAACGACCTGGCTCAATTTCCAGTTTGACCGGATGACCTAAATGAGCAGCGATCACTTCCCGGGCAGCATTCCACAAACCAAAATAGTGTTGAGTATCAATAACTTCATCACCAATATGATAAGGAACAGACAAACCACCGCCCGCAGAAATCGCCTCCAGATCCTGACCAAAATCAATGACCTGGTTTACCATCGCACCACAAACCTGTTCCAGATGGCCATAATCCACCCCAGAGCCGATATGCATATGCATACCCACTAACTGCAACTGATAATGCTGCATCACTTCTAAAGCCTGCGGCAGATCTGTGTGCCAGATACCGTGCTTACTGTTCTCACCGCCCGTATTAGTTTTCTGGCTGTGACCATGACCAAAACCGGGGTTAATACGCAACCAAACCCGATGTCCCGGTGATACCGCTCCGAGTTGATGCAACATATCGACGGAACCAATATTCACGGCAATTTTATGCTCAGCAACTAACGCCAGCGTCGCATCATCAATGACATCAGCAGTAAAGACGATATCATCCGGATTTTCTGACGGCTGATAGCCCGCAGCCAGAGCGCGTTCAATTTCGCCCTGAGAAACCGAATCCACTTTAACACCCTGCTCACGCATCAGTTTAAGAATATGAATGTTTGAGCAGGCTTTCTGGGCAAAACGAATGACATCAAACTGACGTAACTGTTCGATTTGATGACGAATAATATCCGCATCATAAGCCCACACCGGGCAACCATATTCGGCCGGTAAAGCCAGTAAATTCTGAGCATTCAGTGCAGTAGTGGTATCCGTCAACAGGCGAGGCATAGTGAGCTCCAGTCAATAATTATTTTCACTATTACGCCACAATTCATGCATGATAAAAAATATCGTTTTCTTGCCAGTCTATTCAAATATGATATAGATAAAAGGAGAGTACTATGCCAGCCATCACCCTACGTCATATTGAGATATTCCGGGCCGTTATCACTGCAGGCAATCTTACCGAGGCCGCAGCCTTGCTGCATACCTCCCAGCCAACCATTAGCCGAGAGCTGGCGCGATTTGAAAAGTTAATTGATTTGCGACTTTTTGAGCGAAGCCGTGGGCGTTTGCACCCCACAGTGCAAGGGTTGCGATTATTTGAAGAGGTACAACGTTCCTGGTACGGTCTTGACCGTATTCTGAATGCCGCTGAAAGCCTGCGCGAGTTTCGCCAGGGCGAACTTTCTATCGCCTGTTTACCGGTATTTTCTCAGTCTTTTCTGCCCTATTTATTGCAACCTTTTCTGGCGCGCTATCCCGGCTTGAGTCTCAATATTATTCCCCAGGAGTCACCGCTGCTTGAAGAATGGCTCTCCGCCCAGCGCCATGATTTAGGCTTCACGGAAAATAGTCATACCCCCGCAGGAACAGAACGTCAGACTTTATTGACCCTCAACGAGGTCTGTGTGCTGCCTGTCGGACATCGGTTAGCAACAAAAAAGGTACTGACACCACAGGACTTTACTGGCGAAAGTTACATTAGTCTTTCGCCAACAGATAGTTATCGTCAGTTATTGGATGCGTTATTTCAGAAATTTAACATTAAACGGCGCATGGTGGTTGAAACCCACAGCGCCGCTTCCGTGTGTGCCATGGTCAAAGCGGGTGTGGGCATATCGATTGTTAATCCCCTGACAGCACTGGATTATCAGGGTCAGGGGCTGGTGGTAAAGCGCTTCAGCGAATCGGTTCCCTTCACGGTGAGCTTGATTCGCCCGTTACACCGACCAGCCTCAGCGTTGGTTAACGCATTTAGCGAACATTTACAGCAGCACAGTCACCAATACAGTGACGCGCTTGATGCCCTGCTTGATCAGTAACACCTGTCATCTCCTGAATCCATAATCAGTGTAAGGTTGGCCCCTACCCGGCTCTGATATGGATTCATACTTTACGCGAGCACTTTATTTTGCAGTGACTCGCTTCACGGTTCACCTGAACGCTAATTTACGACTCAGTGACCGTCTGCGTCTGACACCTTGTACCTTGAAAGGTGATCAGGCAGATAATCAAACCGATAACGGCCAGCCCCGCAGCAGCAACAGGTACGATAGTCAGGCCAAAACCGCCACCGATAACCACGCCACCGACCCAGGCTCCAAGCGCATTGCCGACGTTAAAAGCAGCAATGTTTAAAGTAGAAACCAGATTGGGTGCATTTTTGCCGTGAGCCAGGACATTGATTTGCAGGGCAGGTACCGTAGCAAAAGTCGCGATAGCCCATAAAAACAACGTGATTTCGGCCAGCCAGGTATCATGGCTGGTCCAGCGGAATAACAGTGAGAACAGAGCTATCAGGCTAAAACTCAGTAATAAACTGAATGAAACTCGCCAGTCAGCCAGTCGGCCGCCGAGAATATTACCGATAGTCAGACCGCCACCAATCAGAAAAAGTGTCCAGCTCACACCTTTAGGCGTAATACCGGTAATTTCTAACAGCATCGGCGCGATATAGCTAAATAAGGCAAACATAGCCGCAGCAAAAAAGACCGTCATGCTCAGAGATAACCACAGTTTGCTGTTAGCCAGCGCTTTGACTTCCGCCTTAATATCGGTCTTTTCAGCATTTTTTTGTGTCGGCAGGCTGATTATCAGGCAGATAAACGCCAGGATACCGATAGCAGCAACCCCCCAGAAGGTCGCTCGCCAGCCATAAAGCTGACCAAAAGCCGTGCCCAGTGGGACACCTAACACATTTGCCAGTGTCAGGCCGGTAAACATCAACGCCACGGCTGAAGCTTTGCGTCCTTCCGGTACCAGACTTGCAGCAACCACGGCACCAATACCAAAGAAGGCACCATGGCACAGGGCCGTAATAATACGCGCCAGCATCAGGAACTGGTAATTCAAAGCAATAGCGCACAAGGCATTACCGACAATAAAAATAATCATCAGTAGTGTTAATGACAGCTTACGCGGAAGACGTGCGGTGAGGAGTGCCATAATCGGAGCGCCGATCGCCACTCCCAATGCGTATCCACTGATTAACCAGCCAGCAGTCGGAATTGTAATACTCAGACTATCGGCCACTTCGGGCAATAAACCCATAATCACAAACTCAGTGGTACCAATGGCAAAGGCGCTGATTGCCAGCGCCAGTAAAGAAACAGGCATGGGAAACTCCCGATTTCAGTAAACAAAAAAGCGGTAGTCCGATGCCTGCCCGCCTGGATTAAGGTCTACATGTTTTAACACTTAGCCATTCTGCCTGCCCTGAATAACCCGCGGCAGAATGTAGCTAAAACGTGATCTCATTCACAGGTTTATAACACAACTGATATTACAGAGGAAACTGATGACCCAGTAAAGAGCCGTCGTGGTTACTGACTCAGCATAAAGTCGACCGCGGCCTGGGCATGAATGGCTGTGGTATCAAAAAAGGGTATTGAACAGTTATTCTGATCAAGCAACATCCCTATTTCAGTACAACCGAAAATAACGCCCTCGGCGCCTAACTCTTGCAGCTCATTGATAATTTGCTGGTAATACCGTTTTGATGCCGGATGAATAACACCATGACAAAGTTCATCAAAAATAACCTGATTAATTTTCATGCGCTGAGTTTCATCGGGAATAAGCGAGGTAATACCGAAGGAGTCTTTCAGCCGTCCACGATAGAAATCTTGCTCCATCGTGTAACGGGTTCCCAGCAACGCGATTTGTCTTAACCCGGCATTACGGATCACCTGGCCGGTTGCATCGGTAATATGCAGAATCGGTAGCGCGCAACGAGATTCAATGTACGGCACGATTTTATGCATGGTATTGGTACAAAGCATGATGCCATCCGCTCCGGCCTTTTCCAGTCCCAAAGCGGCATCCGCCAGTATTTCACCTGCTTTGTCCCATGCTCCCGTTATCTGGCAAGCCTCTATTTCATAAAAATCAACACTATGTAGTAAGATCTTAGCAGAGTGCAGACCACCTAAATGGTTATTAATGCCTTGATTGATGTGTCGATAATATCGAATGGTTGATTCCCAGCTCATACCGCCTAACAGTCCAATTGTTTTCATCATATATACCTTTATTATGACGCGGTTCCTATCCAGATGAAGAGGCTAGCAAAGCATTTTCAGGTCTGCAATTATCTTGACCCGATTCTTACAAGTGTTTTTCATCTAAAAATGCAGCGGTCTTAGCGCGACAGCCAGCCACCGTCAACAGCGACAGTATAACCATTAACATAGTCTGAGGCAGAAGAAGCAAGAAACACCACTGGCCCTTTAAAGTCAGAGGGTTTTCCCCAGCGTCCCGCCGGGATACGGTCGAGTATTTCTCTGCTACGTTGTTCATCTTCACGCAGCTGCTGAGTATTGTTGGTGGCAATATAACCCGGAGCAATTGCGTTCACGTTGATACCGTGTTTTGACCACTCATTTGCCAGCAAGCGTGTCACCCCCATGATCGCGCTCTTAGAAGCAGTATAAGAAGGAACACGAACCCCGCCCTGGAAAGAGAGCATAGAAGCGATGTTAATTATTTTGCCGCCAGTCCCCTGGGCTATAAAATGTTTTGCCGCAGCCTGAGACATAAAAAAGACGGATTTGATATTAACATTCATCACGTCATCCCAGTCTTGCTCACTGAATTCAAGCGCATCCTGACGACGAATGACTCCAGCATTGTTGACCAGTATATCGATATGACCAAATTCTGCGACCGCAGTATTCAACAGCGCCGGAATACCATCAATACGACTCAAGTCAGCTTTCAGGCTCAGAAAGCGACGGCCTAAAGCGGTAACCCGTTCGATGGTTTCTGTCGGTTCTGATCTATTCAGTCCAACAATATCGCAACCCGCCTCTGCCAGCCCAATGGCCATATCCTGGCCTAAACCAGTATTACAACCTGAAACCACGGCAACCTTACCCTTTAAAGAAAATGAATCCAGAATCATAAGAGTTTCCTTTTCTGAGCCTCTGTTTTAAGGCCTTAATCGATGAGGTGAAGAGAACGGATATTGCACTATTTTTTAACAAAAAATAACAAAATGTGATCAATAGATATGGATGATATTATTTTTAAAATCTTATTTCAATTTAAAATGAAACGCCGTTTCATATTTTGTGGTTTATTGCTTTTTTGCTATTTATACACGTCATAGTAAACAGGGAAGAGGTCCTGTTTCTCAGGGGAGATATCGTCTAAGAACAACAGATTAAGGGTAGAGTAATCAATTGGTTAAGGATTACATCTAATGACCAGACTGAATGACGCATTTCGGCAAAAAATATTCAGTCTGGTATTTTTTAGAGAGCCGCCTGAGTCATCTCTCCCATCACAAACGCCAGGTTAGCCACTGCAACCAGCACGGATGTGCGGGCATCAATCTCAAGCTGTTGGGCCAGCAGTAGGTTATTCGCTGCTTCATTCACCACGGTAATCGTGCCAACGCCATGTTTATAGGCATCAAAAGCAGCGTCGTAGGTGATTAAGGCCGTTTTAACCAGATTCGCTGAAGCGGTTTCAGAGGCGATTGCCGACTCCAGAACATCACCAGAGACCACGATTTCGCGGGCAGCCATCTCCCGAGTCTTCTCAAAGGTTTCGTGTGCACTGGCAGCGCGAGACTCTGCTTCCTGAACGCGTATCGAACGCATTCCACCATCATACAAAGGCAGGCTGATGCCCAGCAGAATATTTGATGATGAGGTCTGTGGTCCAATCGTTGGCAACCCCTGAATATCAAATCTGCTGCGAGCGTGGGCCAGTCCTCCCGCAAGCACAATTTTCGGCATATAGCTGGCTTCTGCGGCAGTAATTCCCTCTTTAGCTGCCTGAGCCAGTGCATAACTGGCCAGTACGTCAGGGCGATGAGCGAGTGCCTGTTCTACCATCTTCTGAGTAGGTTGAATGACTTTCAGCGATGGTGCTTTGTATTCAGGAGTATCAACATCCAGTTTTGAGTGAGCGGGTAAACCGGTTGCGGCCAGTAATGCCTGTTTTGCATCTCGTTGCAGACCTTGGGCAACGACGCGATTAAGCTCCGCCTGGGCCACTAACTGGGTAACTTGAGCCACTTCCAGTGAAGTACCAATACCTTGCTGTTTTTTCGCTTCTGCGGCTGCGAGAATACTTTTACTGTTTCGCAGCATTTCTTCGGTTTTTTTGTAGCGGGCCTGGGCGGCACCATATTGATAGTAAGTACGAGTAACATCATAAATATTTTTTTGATGTATACCGTTGAACCCAATATTGGCGGCAAATGATACCTGCTCGGCTGCGTTAACTAATGCTCTGCGCTGACCAAAATCAAACACCAGCCACTGTAATACCAGCGACGGAATTACCGCATGAGTATTAGTTTCAAGATTGTTCTGTCCGAGAACGGTCACCGGCAGCGGAGTACGGGTGTGCTGATAGCCACCAATAACATTGGCTGAAATCATAGGTAAAAATAATGTCTCACTCAGCCCCACCGCTAAAGCGGCCTGACGCGCTTGCTGCCAGGCTATTCGCGTATCCGGGTTTTCTAATTGAGCAATATTAATCAGCTCCGGCAGTGAATAAGCATGATTTTCTTCAATTTTGGGTGTGAGCGGTTTATCTAAGATCTGTCTATTTTCAGGCACTGAAAACGAGTCAGTCACTGCCTGGCTTGTTTGCCCCGAAGGCTGCCATGGCGTCGAGGGTGACGCTGGCGCACGTTTTACCGAGTCAGTCACGCAAGCATTGAGCAGCGAGGTCATGGTGATTACCAGGAGCATCTTTGTGGCTATTTTTTTATCCATATTCACCCTGGGTCCCTTCATTTTAAAAGTCCCTCAAGTCTGGTTAAACTGCGTCTCAGGGCATCTTGCGCGGCCTGGGGTTCAGGCGGAAATTCAGCATCTGTCATCCCGGTATTATTGGTGGGTTCTGGTGATGCTGACTGATTGACACACAAAGCTTTTAGTCTTTCTTTATCGGTCGCATCCCGTGCCATCGGTAAGAATAGCACCCGACAGGCAACGTCTATTTCCAACAATATTTTCGTCAACCGCTGATATTCCTCGGTTGAAGGACGTAAGTGTTTAGGCTCAAAGGGCACTAACCGCAGAGATTCTATCGTTTTAGCAATCGACTGTTCAATACGGGCGGCCTGCAAGGTTACCTGCATTCTGGCCTGTAGCGGTAATTCAGAGAGAATGGATAAATCTTTTAAATTATTACGAATACTGGAACGTACTGAGTCAACAATACCGACCGGCCAGAGATGAGTGAAAATAACATAAATCACCACGTTGCCCAGCAGGATGCCAAGAATACGCCCAGTAGCCACATCTAAATCATCGCTTGGGGCAAAGCCATGCAGTACCGTTAGCAGGAAAGCCAGCCCTACCTGAATTCCGGCATACGCAATACGCTCATTCCCGGTTGAGATCCAGGCCGAAAGGAGTAATGCAATAAAGACTAAAATCATCAACTGACCAATATCGTCCATACCCGGAACAATAAAAATCAGTGATAGTATCCCCATAGTGGCCCCAATCAGGCATCCGATAATACGTAATACCAGTTTATGCACCGTCTCTCCCGTGGTACCAAGCACCGCAACATAGCAGGTTATCATGGCGGTATGGATGCTCTGCCAGTCCAGCAGGGTATAGGTGAGATAACAGATAACACTTGCCAGGGTTGTTTTTAAGGCAAAATAACGGTGGACCGGGTTGGTCAAGGCATCAGGGGCAAAGAAAGGCGTCTTCACACCAACAGGCAGCGGTTTATCATCAAGTGTTGCCAGTGCCACCAAGGCATGAGCAACCTCATTATCCTCTTCCTGAGGTGACCATTCTGGCAAATCGGGTATCTGTTTACCTGCCAGTTGTTGTGCGGCACGACTACACCAGTCGGCCATTTTCAAACGCGTCGCTTCAGGCATGGTTTCGGCGAGTTCAGAGACCGCCATTAAGATCCGATAACTGTTGATGACAGCCGCAGGCAGCCACTTATTTTCAGCGCCACGCCCAAGATGAAATACCTTCACAAACATCGCTCGCTGAGCCAAATCAGTCTGGTCATCCAGAAGCTGTAAACGAACTTGTCTTATCTGAGTCACGTCCGGAGAACGCAGCGCAGCAGCGGCTATCTGTAAACGCTCAGTCAGGCTTTCATACACCAGCATCAGCGGTGAACGACCAAACAGATAATTAAAAATAAACAGGAGTAACATTGGTGAAACAGTCATTAACCAGGCATAAAGTATTGCCCGCGTGGCGATTTCACCGGTAGGAGCAAAACCAATCAACCCCATAATAAAGGCGATAACCAGAGCGATAATACTGCCGACTTCCCCTAGCTGGCTGGCTGAACCGAGCCATAGAAAGAAAAAAGAACTGGCTATCAATATGGTCATGCGCAGAGGACCGTATTCCAAGGTCATCGGCAGAATAAGAACGATTAAACCCACAACAATGGTGACAAGTATGATAATAGCCACCGCCATTATCATACTTGTCACCGCATCTGGCTTCATAATGTACAGAATCAGATAACAGCTAATCGCCGACTCTGGAATGCCGTAAAACATCGCGACAAAGCTCATCAGTGCCGTTAAGACACCAATGCGCCATGCCATTGCAAAGCGGCCAGGAAAATAGCGCAGATCCGCCTTAACCTGGCGGAACATGGAGTGGCCCAAGTTATCAGCAATCATTGTTATTTCGCACAATAGCGACGGCTGTTGCACCCACTCGCATTAATTCAGGAGGCGGATTATCCAGCACTATTCTTACCGGGAAACGTTGTTCAACACGCACCCAATTCAATGATTTAGGAACATAAGGTAAGCTACGCGGAATATTTAGCTGATCCTCTGACATCACCCCCCAGCCAATACCTTGTACTCGCCCTGTCATGGTTCTGCTGCGATCGGCAAGGACATAAACACTGGCACAGTTACCAATCTTGATATTCTGAAGATCGGTTTCTCGGTAATAGGCCGTAGCATGCCATTGCTGGGTATCAATCAAGGTGAAGATAACCTGATCAGGTATCACAAACTCACCCGAAGAGGTTCTGAGGCCGACGACGAGACCATCATGAGGTGCGCGTATCTCAGTATGGGCCAGCATCCTTTCCGCTATCGCCAGCGCAGCACGACGAGCACTGACCAACGCCTGAGTACTGTCGGTATTGCTGACCAGAGCTTCAGCGGCGACCGATTGTTTTAATGCTTGCTGTAGCATCACCTCGGCATTACGTTTTATCGTCGTGGCATCATCAACTTGTTGTTTAGTCACGTAGCCTTTTGCTTCAAGTGGCTTCAGACGAGCCAGCGTTTGAGTTGCCAGTTGCAAGTTGGTCCGTGCTGACGTTATCTGATCGTTAGTGATGGCCGAGTTAGATTGTTCAGCAATAACGGTACGATGCTGGGTATCCATAGCGGCTTCGGCTATTTTCAAATCGGCACGCGCCTGTTCGACCTGCAGTCGATAGATATATGGGTCGATAGTAAATAACAGATCGCCTTTTTTGACCAGGCTATTTTCCACTACATTAATGGACTCTATACGCCCGGGAACTTCACTGCTTACTCTCACGACGTTACTGCCAATAACCGCATCTTCCGACATCGGATTGCGCGCACTTTCCCTCAAAATAAACCAACCAGAGAGGATAGCGGCAAGCACGATGAGGATCCCAATAGCGATAGCTATTTTAGCTTTCGATCCTGATGAATGAGAATTGTCCATTTTTTAGCCCATAAAGAAGAGCAAAGCCGAGATGAATGACACCGTAAGCATCAGACAAAGATAAACCAGCAACCGTAGGGGTAGAACATCATCAATACCGATTTTAATAAATATCACCCGCACAATGATAGCTACCACCAGACCGATTGCCGCACATACCATCCAGTAAGGAATAAATGATCCAAGGAGCGTAAAAGCAGGAGCCCCGACCTGCACACATCCTGTCAGTACTAATGTACTAAGAGTTACCAGGATTAACGGGTGATGACGCAATGAATTCTTACTCCGTGCCAAATAACACTGTTTCAGAAATGCCATCATCTTATGTTCCATTATTTAAACTCCCTGAACAATATCTGTGATTTTTAGTCTGTGACTGAACATCACAGGGTATATTTAAAAATAATCCCTTCTTTCATAATCACTTTAAAAGACTCTTCTGGCTGAGCAATTAAATCTATATTTTCTAAAGGATCGCCCGCGACAATAATCATATCAGCAAACGCTCCCTCTGCAATAACCCCCAATGTACCAGGATAAGGATTACGCGGACCTGACATAGCGCAGAGTTCACCGTTAATACTGGTCGCCATTTTCAGGATCTCCAGCGGGGAGTACCAGCGTTTGAGTTTTGCCAGCTGTGCGCCCTGACGCGTAGTCAGGTGTTCATTAAACAGGGTATCGGTTCCCCACGCAGTTTTAATATTATATTTTTTCGCCAGTTGATAAGCATTATCGGTGCCATCTGACATGACTCGTTGTTTTTCCTGTGAGGCTGGCGTGGCCATCGGTACTGCATCTTCATCATTCAGGAATGGCTGTAAACACCACCACAGGGACTTATCTGCAATAATTTTAACTGTCTCTTCATCCAGCATCTGTCCATGTTCAATACACTTAACGCCGCCTTCAATCGCCATTTTTATCGCGCGTGGAGTATAAGCATGCACCGTCACATAGGTACCCCAGTTTTCCGCTGCGGTCACGGCGGCACGAATTTCTGCCACGGAGCCTTCGGTGACATCAATTCCGTCATACATCGATGCCACACCACCGCCAGCCATATATTTGATTTGTGAAGCCCCTCTCATCAACTGCTCACGGGCTTTCAGCAATACACTGTCTGCGCCATCTGCCAGAGCCGTCATACCAACCTGTTCGATATAACTGAGCGTCCCCGCAGGGCGTGGTACTTCATGCAGAAGACGGAAGTCTCCATGACCGCCAGTCTGTGAAATAAATGCCCCGGAAGGGTAAATTCTTGGTCCGACGGCAATCTGCTCATCAATGGCTCGTTTTAAACCAAATACCGGACCGCCCATATCTCTGACAGTGGTGAATCCGCGCAGCAACGTGGACTGGGCTTCGGCAATAGCCAGTGCCTGAATATAGTTAAAATCAGCGGTCATCGCCGTCATCATTGACGGACGCGCCATAATGGCATGCCAGTGGGCATCAATCAGTCCGGGCATTAATACTCCGCCCTGGCCATCGATGACTTCGGCATCATCAGGTAATGTTGTTTCAGCCGGTAGCAACGCACTAATTTTGTTACCATTAACAACTACTTGCAAGCCATCTCTGAGTTTATCAGAGACACCATCAAACACCCGTACATTGATAAAGACTTTAACGGTCCGTGTTGCTTCAGTGTTCTGGCCTTTTGCTGATATCGCACCTGGCACGGCAGTTTTAACCGCAGCAGAACTGATCGGTGGAGCTTTAATCGCTTCCCGAGTCAGGACGGTATTAATACGCTGAAATGCCTTGCTGTGGCACAAACAAGGTTCATCATGCTCGTGGCTATGGGGATAACTGGCGGCGGTATTTGACATCAGGCAGAACTCCTATGGCATTGATTTTAAAATTAGCTTTTACTTTATTATAGCTGGAGTAGCCGATTCATTATTATCTTATCCTTTTAATAATTCAATTTTCTTCTGGGAACGAATGCGTTATTAAAAGCAATCCACCACCATAAAAATAAAAAAAAACCACATCAATTGTGCTAAGGGATCCCCATAAGTCAGCGCGAATAAACCAGCACCCTATTTTGGTAGATTCTGGCGAGGTGGTTAAAAATAGTGCCCTGCACTGTTTATTTTAAAATTAGCGGGGCGTGTCGTAAGATATTTTTTGCTAATATCAGATATGAAATAACCCGTCGTGATTTAAGGTCACTGGCCTGACACATCAGATATACCCCTTTATTTCCAACATGATAGTCAATAAACCACAACACTATTGTACTCAGTATTGCCCGCAGGCTCGGTACCAGAATCTTCCCGGAATTTCTGCTCTATCGGCGTACGTCGTCTATATAATTTCATGATTTCACGCAGCTTAAAATCATCTGTATGACTGAAGAGCAGCCTGGGTTATTTTGCTGAAAAACACCCCTCACTCCGGGCATATTCGGTGAGGAGATCATGTATTCAATCTGTTGAGTAACCTGTCATACAGGGAAATTTATCGGAGAGTCCTTCATATTTCTCAACAAAAACGCCGCTCTCGATTATCAGATTTTTATGGGTGAAACTATCTAATATCCGGACAAGGTATAAGTGGAACAAGCAGTCTGCAAACGGGATTGCAAGCAGACTGCCGGAAGGCATATACAGAAGATAACTCAGTTCAATTAACCTGAGATAAATTTTGCCAGTCGCTGCTCTAGCTGAATATTTTTACTACGTAAAGAACGATTGTTTTCAAGCAAAGTGAGCACTATTGCAATCCCTGGCCAGTCTAACGCCAATTCGCGACGCAGGCAGGCTGCGCGATGTACAATGACAACATCATTTTCAGCAAAGATCCAATGCTCGGTTTGTGTCAACTGCGGTTCAACAACCCCCAATCCAACAATCTCCAACAGGTCCTCTTCCGACACTCCGGTATAGAAACAAAATTCACTTACGGTGTGGGTCGTCACAGTCATCTCGGTCATTATGCTTTTCCCCATTTTTCACGTGGATCATAGGATGAGTGCGCTTCAGCCAATTTTTGCCAGTATTCTGCTGTTTTTTCATCTGGTTTAGGTGGCATAACTATTTTAATCACTACATATAAATCGCCAGTCTGCTCCTTATTCACTAATCCCTTGCCCGGAATACGTAAACGTTGCCCAGCCTGACTACCAGCAGGTATCGTTAATCGAATGCTGTCTTTCAGGGTAGGTATAGTGATTTTTGCCCCCAGAGCCGCTTCCCAGGGAGCCAGTGGCAGAACAACTTCCAGATCATTGCCAATAATATTGTATAAGGGATGAGGTGCTACGCGGATTACCATCCAAAGATCGCCGTTAGATCCTCCGTTTGTACCAGCAGTACCCTGTCCTTTTAGGCGAATGCGTTGCCCGTCAACCACACCGGCCGGAATGGTCACATTGAGCGTTTTTGGCGTTTCCTGCACTACCCGTCCAAACATGTCGTGGACAGGTAATTTAAAGCTGACTGGGCGTTTATGAGCTTCCAGTGTATCTTCAAGGAATACAGCAATTTCGATTTCAAAATCTTGTCCGCGAGTGCGTTGCGGGCCTTGCTGCGCTCCTCTGCGACCAAACATTGAGGAAAAAATATCGCCAAAATCGTCCTGGCTATGATAGTGCTGATTTTGCTGCCCCTGGCGACTATGCTGGCCGAAGCGTGGATCGTTACGATGCTTCCATTGTTCATCATACTCAGCACGACGTTCCTCATCACTGAGCACTTCCCAGGCTTCAGCAATTTCTTTGAAACGATTTTCTGCGTCGTTTTCTTTACTGACATCAGGATGATATTTGCGTGCCAGGCGGCGGTAGGCAGTCTTAATGGTCTTCAGACTATCCGTCCGTTCCACACCCATGATGGCATAATAATCCTTTAATTCCATAATGTTATCTCGCATACCTCAGATTAATCAGACAGGTTATCAGTATCGAATTCATCCTTTAGTGTAGGATAAATGAGACTCTATGATGAAAATAATACCCGTAGAAATATTGTTGTCAGCCTGAACGGATGAATATGATCAGGAAAAATACTTCCGGTGATGGAAGTCTATTGAGTGAGAAAGTAATCATCTCATATCAATGAGTTAAATACAGACGCCCGACCACTCCTCCATTGATTCTTCTGATCATGACGCTTTGGAAAATGCAGATCGGCTGGAAGATCCTTCATCCCTGCACTATTCTGACGGATGTCAGCATGGCCTATGAGATTTTTTCCCTTCGCTATCTGCGCCAAATCATGAATGACAATCTGTTACCCCTCCAGGCATTTGCGAATGGCAGTGAACGCCTCCTCAAAAGGTGCGCTGCTTATCTGGCAGGAAGGCGGTGAGTTTATTCAAACCGGGCACGTTGCCACTGTCACCCAAGTACTGAGTGACAGAGTGCGTATCGCATCATCCATCTCCACTCTCTAAAGGGCAGCAATGGACGCGTGAACGACTATTACAACAGCTGGATGACAAATACTTTATCCAGGATAGGTTTGAAGATTCTGAACTCCTGGGCTGGATAATTCAGACCGCCGATACCCGCGATAGTTTACCTCAACCAGAGGTGACTGCACACAGTCTCGCCATCCATGAAATGCATCTGATGTATTGGCACACCACCGACAAGGTGATTAAAGATGACAATTTGCTGGCTTTATTTAATATTTCTGAGACATTCTGGCCGCGGTTACGCCAGGCATGGCAACGTGACCGCCATCATATGATAACGGATCGTATTGATTTCTGTATGAATACGGTCTGAAAGCCAGGTTATCCATTGTCTGGAAAACCTGGGCTTGGGAAACTGCGTTTGATCAGCTGCGGGAAGAGAGTGATATTGATCCACTGCGTATAATTGATAATAAAAAAGATGTCTTTCCACAATAATCTGAGTGGCTTATAGGTCGCTCTACAGACCAGACAATCTATGAGTTCCCAGGCAATCTTGATTCGATTGTCTGGATACCTGCAGCCCCTGGCCACTAACGTTCAGAAAATTTTATTGACTCTTAAGATGTTAAACTATCCATAGTCGTCCACTTATGAAAAAGTGTATCCAAAGAGTCAGATATATCTTTCAGACTATGAGTAGACTGAAATAGATAATCCCTTTCAGCACAGGCTAGCGTCGCCATACGGTTTTCATGCCGACCAGCAAAAGAAATATTTAGCGTTTTACCATGAGCCTCATAGATTTTATGTAATACTCGATCTATTTTTGTTTTGTTATAATTATAATCATGGCAAACCTTATTCAGCATATTCATTTGTTCTGAATTTAAATCTGTACTTGGTTCTCCGTTATAATGAGATTTTGAGTATGCCTCTCGCAAGTAATTAATCGACGGATGAAGCATCGAAAACTTTATACCTGACGTCGTATCCTGATAACCGATTGCAGAAAATTGATTCATGTAATTTATCCCTCCCCTGTGGCTCAGGTGTCGGAGTAATTTTTCCTCTTGATAATTCAGAAAATCCATATTAGCCAATCTAGTACTAGGAGAGTCAACATCCTCGTTCGGACGATATAAACCTAACAGATCATGGCAATGTTCATCAGACATTTTCAGCCTGATATAACTGGAGTAAGAATCACTATACTGTGTCTCTTTTTCTCTTAAGGTATCAAGCATTTTCAGGAAAAGATCCTGTTCAGATGTCGACATAACCTCTAGCCGAGTTTGCTCAGAGATATTCATTAATTTCTGCAGACGACACTCAGTGACTTTTGTACTTCCAATAAAAAATGACACATCATCATTAAAAATCTCTCTTTTAAAAAAGTCCCGGCATTCCGGAATAGCTAAACTTTTTAGTGCATTAAACGCATCGAGTTTATCACCATGTTCAGTATCGTGAAGAAGATGATACAATGTCTGATAGGCATCAGATTTTTTATCTGCTCGGAAAAAATCTTTAATCCTCTCCCATACACTCATTTGCACAGCACTTTTTTCATTGCCGTTGACCATTAGAGAAATACGGGCATCATCTATACGAAAATTATTATAATTACCAAAATCCAGTTCAATACCCATTCAGATATCCTTTCCATTGTTTATTTTTTTTAATGTATATCACCATAAGACTTAGATATATAAAAAACCGGTAATGCTTCCAATTAGTAGAATATGTGTTTTTCTATAAATGTTTCGTGGAGTTCGATGGAGCGTGAAAAGCAGAGGGTTTTACGCGTGAAACGCTTGATTCGGGTACGCAAGGTCAGGTTATTTCGTTCAATGCGTTGAGTAAAAACTTTGCCCGTCAGATGTTTATCTTTCGGCACTTCTCTGGCGTAACTGCCCCAGTCGGGTTATCAAGCTCGCAGATGAGGGCTACATCAGCATGGGTGACAGGCGAAGACGTTATTTGCTTTGGCGCGAGTTTTTTAACGTACGGATGACAGTATTGATGCCGATTTTCAGTACTCTTGCGGTATCCCGGACACCGGCCCCGTTGAAAGCCATTTCGGTAATATGCTCTTTGACACCGGGTTTTCTGGCCTCATACGTATAAGTAAGCAGAAATATCCGATGGCATTCGCGGCATCGAAAGCGGTCAATCCCCTTAGGGTTCTGACCATGACGATAAACCAAAGCTGACTGACAACGAGGGCAATGAACGGTGACAGTGGCCACAGAAACACCTTAAAAGCCTGTATGATTCAAGTGATTGTAAGCATTACCAAAAAATCAACTCTTTTAATCAAAAGTCGAAATATGACATATTAATAAACAGTGAGTATCATTGTTAAAAATGATCGTCATGTATTTCGTGCAATAATCATTCGGATAATTTAACACTATCATCAGTCCATTTCCGCCAAACAGTCGACAATAACTCATTCACTTCATCAGAAAACTCACTACCTTGACACTGAAGTTCAGTATCAAAAGGTATAACCAATTTATTTCTGTTTTGTCCTGAGACTGAAATATTCAATGTCCCATCATGTTGATCATAAATTCGTTTCAAGACTGCATCAATCTTAGTCTTATTATTGTGATAATCTTCATAGCCTTTATTTAATACAGTTAAGAAAGCAGAATTCATTTCTGTAAATGAGCAAGAATAATTGACATCTCTTATATATGTTCCTTGTAAAAAGCTAATTATGGGGTGAACCATTGTGAATTCAACATCTGACGCCGTTTTTTGATAACCCATAAAGGAAAACTGACTGAATGCGGTCATGCTTCCTGCATTTAAACATCTGAGTAAATTCTCTTCATCCTCGGTTAGTAATCCGGCCATTTGCCATTCTTTACCGATGTCATCAATGGCCTCTTGTGGACGATATAAATCTAATAGTTCGTAGCAATGTTCATAGGATGTAGTATTTTTTATATAACTCGGACTGCTACTGGCAAACTGTGACTCTTGTGCTCTTAAGGTATCCAGCATATCGAGAAACAAACCTTGCTCCACCCAAGACATAGCAGGAAAAGATGTTTGTTCTGAGACATTAATCAATTTTTGAATGCTTGTTTCGCCAATACGTTCATGGCCAATAAAAAATGCCACTCTGTCGCAAGATATTTCTTTTTTGAAGAGTGCTTGATGCTCAGGTTTAGCGAAACTTTTGAGTTTATTAAAGATATCTAACTTATCACAACCTTCAGTATCATAAAGCATATTGTATAATTCATGGTACGCATTGCTTTTTTTATCTGTTCTGAAAAGATCCTTAAATTGTTCCCAGAGGCTCATTTTCGTGGCGTTTTTCCTATCTCCTTCCATCAATCTAGAAATACGTGACTCACTTACTTCATAGTTATTATTTCTGCTAAAACTAAGACTTATACTCATAGTGATATCCTTATTTTTATTTATATCGTACAGCCGTTATATATTGAATACTTTATATCTACCTGCATTTAGAATACACCTGACAATATATATACAAACAGATATCAAACTTATATCAAAAAAAGTTTTAATACGACATCAACCCTTTCAGTTATAATAAATATATAGAGCAGCAAATATAATGTTTCAATTGTTTGTCTATTCTAAATCGTTTATGCCATTTAAATATAAAGAGTACAGACATAGCTTGCAGAAGTTACGTTTTTTATTCATCATCCGGTAATGATTCTAATTATTTGAGTTTGATGCACGATGCGATATTTTGAGTTTTGCGCTATCGTGAGTACAGCGCTGTATTCCAACTGACCTACCCTTATCAGAGCAGAAAATCCGATCTAAAGGGAAAATCGTTGATATGGCTTTTAACAACATTGGTATTAGGGATACAGCAAGAACGCTAAAAATCAGTTGTTAATGGTAAAAATGACTCTTTAACCTTGGAGAATGACGATGGAGTTGTATCTGGATACAGCAAATGTGGCTGAGGTCGAACGTCTGGCTAGAATTTTTCCTCTCAGTGGCGTAACAACCAATCCGAGTATTATCGCCGCAGGCAGCCAGCCAATATGGGAAGTTTTACCCAAGCTCGCACAGGCTATTGGGCCACAGGGAAAACTGTTTGCCCAAGTCATGAGGCAAGATGCACAAGGTATGGTGGAAGAAGCCCAACGCCTGGTCGCACATATACCGGGTATCGTGGTGAAAATTCCAGTGACATCCGAAGGGTTAGTTGCTATTAAGCGACTTAAAAAAATAGGTATTCCTACTCTCGGTACCACAGTCTATAGCGCAGCACAGGGGTTATTAGCCGCTATGGCTGGTGCGGAATATATCGCTCCTTATGTTAACCGGGTTGATGCTCAAGGTGGCGATGCTATTCGTATGATCGAAGAACTTCAAAGTCTACTGAAACAACATGTACCGGGTTGCAAAGTATTAGCAGCAAGTTTTAAAACACCACGCCAGGCACTGGATTGTCTGCTAGCAGGTTGTGAAGCCATTACCCTGCCTTTAGATATCGCACAGCAATTTCTGGCAGCACCTGCCGTGAATGCCGCAATAGAAAAGTTTGAACAGGACTGGTACAGCACTTTCGGTCAGAACGAACTGTGATCGCTGTACACACTCTGCGGTTCTGGCTTTGGCCACTCGTGTGCAATACACGATGTGGCCTATCAACGCTTGTTATCACGCACAATCACAACCTCTTTCTTCAGGCTTCGGCTCAACAAAACAGGCAGTAATAAAATAAAATGGTGCATCTGCTCGCGGCAAAATCATGCTCACCGGCGGCATTGTGTTAATGTAATCACGCTTTATAGATATCATCACTCAAATATGCAGCTTTCCGGAGACGGTTTGAGAAGAATTATCGGAGTATTCGCCATCTCTTTTTTCCAATTTTTATTAACTGCTCTACAGAAGGCAACAGAAAGTGTTTCACTAAAAAGAGGGACTTTCTACTTTACCTTTATTCTCGTCATCATTTGGTCATTAACAATCCACGTCTAATATTAGGACTCAGATTAATGTGAAATTAATCACAAAATAATGAATAACTTATTTAGTCCATCAACGATAAAAATACAACCTCGATCACATAAAACTTTATTATAAATAACAATACGTTGTGTTAATAATGAGTACAGTCACCATTTTAAATGGTGATTAAAGTCACAATTTTAAGCTAATTTATAGAGCGTCAATACCGATTGATTCTAAAAATCACTTCAAAAACGTGACAAGGTTCAAAAAATCAATTTCACGTTTCTCTAACATTCCTCTCACGTTATCCAGTCGGTATATGCCTGAGGTCAGCCATGAGAATAGGATTAGTATTAAGCGGGGGTGATGTCAGCGGAATGAATAATTTTTTATTTCAGATTAATCGGATGACAGAAGCGGAAATAATCGTTTTTGATGGCGGCATTAATGGTCTGATTAAAAACCGCTATAAAGATATATTACATCGTGATTTAGTTGATTTATCGATCTCCTCAGTGCCTATTGTGGCCTCAGGGCGAAAAGAGGATAAATGTAAAAAATCTGATTTTGAACGTATTGCAAAAAATATTCGGCAGAAAAAAATAGATTGCTTAATCATGGCCGGGGGTGACGGTTCGTTTCAGTTTTTAAAAGTCCTTAGTACTTATGGCGTTAATTGTTATGGCGTAGGAATGACTATCGATAATGATATTACCGGGAACAGCTATACCATTGGTTTTTCTACCGCCTGTGAACAAGTTATTAGTGAAGTGGAGAAATTACGCAATACCGGTCGTGGTTTACCCGGACGCATTTTTATGATTGAACTGTTGGGTGGTTATTGTGGTGAACTCACCTTGCAGGCAGCACTGAAAAGTAATGCCGATATTGCGCTGATCCCTGAAGCGCCGTGGGATATAGATATTCTGGCGAGTAAAATAAAACACAAAATCGATAACCAGAATAGTGTCATCATTCTTTGTTCGGAAGGTTATACCAAAGAATATACGCCTGGATTCCAGGGAGCTATCGATACCATGATTGGCAAGCTTGAACACAAAATTGGTATTAGAATTAGAAAAACAATTCTTGGCTATGGTTTACGTAATGGTAAGCCCACTGGTGAAGAAATCATTCAAGGAGCTATTCTCGCTGAAGAAATAGTAAGATGCATTAAGAGTGGCCTGACGAATAAAATAATTGTTATTAATAACAATAATAAAGCCATACCTATCGACCTGGAAAATTCCGCCAAACGTTTAGTGGATGAAGATAGTAACCTCTACAAACTGGCTAAAATAAACAATCTTATCTGAGGTATTAATATGCTTAAAGTACTCTGCGTATGTGGCTGTGGTTTGGGTTCAAGTTTTGCAATCGAGATGAGCGCAAAATCTGTTTTACAAAAACTCTGTATTGAGGCTGATATTGATCACACAACAGTATCAGAAGCCTCTTCATTTAAATATGACATTATTCTGACTCAGAAAATGTTTGCTGATATTTTAACAGCCGACGCTGACGATGAGCAAAAGAGAAAAGTCATTGTATTAAATAAGCTCACAGACAAAAAAGAAATAGAAGAAAAAATCCTCGCATATATAAGCTCGAACTGAAAGATGAGGTAGTAAATGGACGCTATTATTCATTTTATTGTAAAAGATTTTCTCGGTCAGGCTTCAATACTGATTGCACTGATAGCTATGCTGGGACTGATTTTACAAAAAAAATCTGTCGGAAAAATAGTTGAGGGTACTTTTAAAACCCTGATGGGTTTTTTAATCATGATGGCCGGTATCAATATCATTGTTGCCGCCCTGACCTTCCTCAATGATATCTTTACCAGCGGTTTTGATATGCAGGGCTACATTACAGATGTTGCAGCAATCGCCGGTGTAGCAAACCGTGAACTTGGCTCTGAAGTCGCACTGACACTTCTGGTCATCTTTGCCGTCAACATTATCATTGCGCGTATCACACCATACAAATACATCTTCCTGACCGGACAGGCGTTACTGTGGATGGCAACAATAGGTACTGTGATTGGTTATAAGTCTGGACTCACAGGCGCAACCTTAATACTGACTGGCGGGATCTTCGGTGGCATCATGGCCGTACTGATGCCAGCTATAGCGCAACCTATCGTACGTAAAATCACTGACTCTGACGATGTTGCCCTGGGACACTTCTGTACTATCGGTTATCTGGTCCAGGCCGCTGTTGCCAGAGCAATTGGTAAAAACTCACGTTCTACTGAAGATTTAGCCCTGCCGGATAATTTCAAATTCCTGCAAGATACTTACCTGTCAATGGCCGTGATAATGGTGCCGATGTATATTATCCCCGCTATTTTCGCCGGCCCTGAATACATCGCGCAGTTCTCTAATGGCACCAACTACATCATGTTTTCCTTTATGCAGTCGATGCAGTTTGTCGCCGGGGTCTTTGTCCTGTACAGCGGTGTTCGTTTATTGCTTAACGAACTGGTACCAGCTTTCCGCGGTATTGCCATGCGCTTGGTGCCAAATGCTAAACCTGCTCTGGATTGCCCGGTACTGTTCCCCTATGCACCCAATGCGGTCATTGTGGGCTTCCTTGCAACCACTGTCGGTTCAATTATCGGCATGATTATCTTCCCTCTGTTTGGTCTGGCAATGATCCTGCCGGGTCTGCTAACAAACTTCTTCGCTGGCGGCGCTGCTGGAGTCTTTGGCAACGCAATGGGGGGGCGTAAAGGGGCGATTATTGGTGGAGTAGTACATGGCTTATTTATCACCTTATTACCCGCCATGTTAATCCCCTTACTAGAAACCTTCGGCTTTAAAGGCGTCACCTTCAGTGATTCAGATGTTATAGGTACCGGCTTAGTACTCGGCCATGCCTTCCTGAATGACTGGTCATTTGTTATCGGTTTTATTGCCTTCATCGTATTTATTGTCTGGTTTGCTAATAGAAAACTGGGTAAATAGGAGGGTATATATGTTTGCAAAATTAAAGCAAATGTTCAGCTCAGAACCACCAGTAACAGATGGAGATAATAATGCACAAGCAGAGATTATCACCGAAGAATTAATTCAGCTTGAAGCAACTCTTGCGGAAAACCCTGCTGATAATGACACTCAAAAAAGACTGATGGTTAAATACAATCAAGCCATAAAGATTTATTCATCTGACAAAATGTATCGTGTTCAGGTAGACAATATATTCATTAAAATAGATGAGCTAAGGAATACTATCCGAAAAAATATATGAGGTAATATGAGCATAAAAAAATTTCTTGCACAGAACCAATATATTCAAGTCCAGATGGAAATTGACTCTTGGAATGAGATTATACATCAGGCAGCAAAACCACTTATTAAAGGAGGCTTTGTTACTGAAGAATATCCACAGGCGGTTATTGATAACACTCTGGAATATGGCGCTTATTATGTTTTTGATGAAGGTATAGCTATTCCACATGCAAGACCAGAGCGTGGCGTTATTAAAGACTGTTTCAGCATGATGACCTTAAGTAAACCGACATCAATCAACGGTAGTCCACCGGTTGATATTGTAGTGATGTTCGGTGGTATCAATAGAGATTCTCATATTAATGAGGGAATTGCATCCATTGTAGGGTTACTAGAGCAGGAGGAGACTTTATTACATATCAGGCGAGCGACAACCATTGATGAAATTATCGGACTATTATGAAAACACTCATTCTCGTCAACGGTATACCTGCATCAGGTAAAAGTTCAATAACGAAAGTGATCAGTAATTACTTTTCATTTCCTGTACTGAGTATCGATGAAATTAAAGAGCCTTTCATGGTTCAGTTTGCAGATATTATTGACAGACCATTAAATAGAAAACTGGGTTATGCAGCCTATGAGGCGATGTTTAATATCGTTAAGTCCTCACCACCAGAAATCATATTTATTATGGATGCTTGGTTTGGTTTCCGTGATAAATCGGTACTTGAGGACTATCTAAAAGAAATAGGTGATATACAGGTTATCGAAATCTGGGTTCAGGTCTCTGCCGAGTTAGTCGCCGAACGTTATAAAAACCGTTGCGGTTGTCGGATTAAAGGTCATCCTGGGGAGGAATATATTCCGGAATTAATTTTACTGGCAGAACGCGCCGAACCAATGATTTTAGGAAAATCTTATACTTTTGAACAGTCTAATAATGTTAACCATGAAGAACTTATTAACTGGATCAAAGAAAATATTAATCATAATTAATCTCCACTCACTCTTCAGTAAAGAGGAATATATTTATGAACAAAATGACAACAGCAGAACGACGTGGCTATCAAATGATTTGTGATACAACCGGAGCAATGATGGTGGTTGCCTGTGATCAGCGTGGTGGTATGCGTGCTTTATTAGCGGCAACGCCGGAAGAGCAAGCGCTAATCTCGAATGAAACCTTAGGTAAAACTAAATACGATATTACACGTTTTCTAGCCTCACAGGCTGGCTGTGTTCTGGTCGACCCTATCTGTGCGGTTCCGGGAATTATTGATGAGGGTGTGGTTCCACGCAATACCGGTCTGTTAATTGGCCTTGATGCGTCCGGCTGGGATACCTCGCCTGAAGGATACCGTATTTCAAAAATGGTCGAAGGTATTACCGCCCGTAAAGTACGCGAGCTAGGTGCCACAGGTGGTAAAATAATGATCTATCTGCGTAGCGATACGCCGAAAGCGAATATAGAAAACCTTCAGACTCTGCGTGATGTTATCGCCGATTTTTCTCGCGAAGACTTGTTCCTGGTGGTCGAATTTCTGACATATCAACTGAAGAATGAGAGCAAAGAAGAGTATCAGAGCAAGATCCCACAACTTATTGAGGAAGGATGTCAGGCCTGTATTGACTGCGGTTCCAAAGTTTTGAAGATCCCTTATCCAGGAACTGAGCAGGCCTGTGCCGCGGTAACCGATATTTGTGGGGATATTCCTTGGGCAGTGCTGTCTGCTGGCGTGGATCATGCAACCTTTCTCACTCAGGTCGATATTTCACTGCGTAACGGTGCATCCGGAGTGATTGCCGGACGCTCACTGTGGAAAGACTGTATTTCCCTTGACCGTAATGTCTCAAAAGAAAAACTCTCGTCTATTGCCGTATCGCGTCTGCGTGATATTCAGGAGTTACTGGTGAAATATAAAAAAGAACGCAATGTCGCCTGAACAGAATAGCAGTAAAGATAGCGACAAATAATCGGGCGGCTCATGCCGCCCTTCGCACATCGGTTAATAAGGGAAACAGATGAGCAATACTCTTGATTTAATTATATTTGACTGCGATGGAGTACTGGTTGATTCCGAAATTATTGGTCTTAAATTAACGCTCTCACTACTGAATCAGCAAGGGGTAGATATTGATGTCGAGAAGTTTACCCGTTTATACAGTGGTCTCGCCTGGGAAGCTCTGATTCAGCAGGTTCGCCGTGATACAGGAATAACTATGCCCACCACTATTGGGCAGCATTTTTTTCCTCAACTGATGGCCGCTTTTGCCACTCGTCTTGAACGTATCGCGGGTAGCTTCGAAGTCATCAGTAAAATAACGACCGCTAAGTGCATCTGTTCTAACTCGGGCAGTAAACAACTTGATTATATGCTGACCTTGGTTGGGCTAAAAAATCTGTTTTCCCCCTGGGTCTATTCGGCGAATGATTTGGGACCGGGACGCGGCAAACCAGAACCCGATATTTTCTTATACGGCGCACAACAATTTAATGCACAATCGGCAAATACGCTGGTGATTGAAGACTCAGTTATTGAAGGGGTCAAAGGGAACGGGTAGCGCTGGTTACTGGACTGAAGCACTGACACAAATTGCCTCTGACGACGATCAGTATCAGCGACTGAATCAAGAAAATACGATTATCAGCTGGTTAACAACTCCAGAGACCAGCACCCTGGCTAAATAATATTTAGGTAAAAATCAGAAAGTATTTATGATGGTACCTTAGTTTGCAGGTAAGTAAGCAAGCACTAACTCTCACCATGAACACTCGTATTGAAATATGATAAAGATCCAAAAGGCTCCTTTCGAAGCCTTTTTAGTGAATAGAGCTTTTTGACAACAAATTGATGATCAGAACACCAACACAAATAAAAGTAATACCAATAATGGCAGGGAGATCAAGCTTCTGCCCGCTAATTATCCAGCCGGCGAGGCTAATCAGTACAATTCCTATGCCAGACCAAATCGCATAAGCAATGCCGGTGGGAATATGACTCAGCACTTGCGATAACATATAAAACGAAACGCCATAAAGCGCTAAAGAGCCGAGAGTAAATCCTAATTTTGTGAACCCTTCCGAAAACCTCAGTAACGTGGTAGCAATCACTTCGGTAACAATCGCTATACCTAAAAAAATGTATGAATTCATTAACCTGCCTCTGATGGGTACTTACCTGTCGGCGATAAAAGTATTTTACTTGAATATTCTGAGATTAAAATTACCGCATTTCATCCTGGATACGCTCACCAAAACCGGATGATTGCTTTTAGATCCTTTGTGTCCCTTTCCAGAATCGCCGGCCAGCGGCAATGCGCTGCGGATCCTCTACGGGATCACGACAAACAGTGAAAATCCGTAGTTTTATTCAGATAATGAAGCCGGTATTTGGCTGACTCTCTACTATTACTGATTATTTTAACCTCTATACTAAACAGGTTAAGATAATCAGTAATGAATAAATTCACAGACTAAGGAACAGGTACCAGAACCCATGATTTGGATAATACTGGCCACACTGATTGTGGTATTTATTGTTGGTTTTAGAGTACTGACATCAGGAACCCGGCGAGCCATTCGTCGTCTGAGTGAACGTTCAGGCATCGATCTTATCACCGTAGAGTCGATGATCGATCAGATGGGTAAACAGCCCGGTAGCGAGTTTTTACAATATTTACATCGCCCGGATGAATCCCATATTCAAAATGCTGCACAAGTCCTGCTTATTTGGCAGAGCGTGATGATAGACGGGAGTCAGCAAAACTTACAACTCTGGCATCGTATCTTGAAAAAAGCGCGTCTGGCCGCACCGATAACTGAAGCTCAGTTACGCCTGGCGCTCGGTTTTCTACGCGAAATGGAGATTGAAATGCAGGAACTTCGTGACTTTCAGGTTCGTTACAATAGCCTGTTTTTACCTGAGGATGGCGTGGTCTGGCTACACTGACGACAGACTGTCTCGCGCTCTTCACCGCTTCAAGGGCGCTGCTTCAGCAGCGTTTCTAGTTAACCAGATTAAATTCCTGCTGTAATCAGCGTTTAACCTGCTGAATATCTTCTCGCTCTGCTTTCTACCAACGGGTGACAAAACTGTCATTTCCCCCCTGCAGACTTTCCGGTAGTGCAATACGTAACAGTCCCTGTTTCAGCGCATGCTAAATCAACAACGCCCTGGCTACCGCATAAAAAACACGAATGGCCGTCAATGGGGGCAATCGCTGCTGTCTCATGAGTGAATTAAGCTCATCTCTTGCTGAATTATATGACTTTGATTTGCAGTATTAATGAGGCTTAGCCTGCTTTACCTCATCAATAACAGATGGATCATTTTCAACATATATAATTAACAGGAAGTCCTCTATGGCACAAACCAATACCTTAACATCGTCCTCTTCTATACGTTACTTGGCGTTGCTGCCTCCCTGCATCGCCCAGCTACTGATCGCGCTGGATTACACGATTATTTATGTCGCTCTCCCTAATCTCGCTCAACAACTGACAATTTCCATCAGCGAAATGCAGTGGGTAGTCTCTCTTTATGGACTGAGTTTTGCGGCATTGCTCCTGATGGGCACTAGCCTGTGTGACAGACTCGGCGCTCGGCGGGTATTCAGTCTCGGGATGATGGTATTTTTACTGGCATCGATACTCGGCGGTCTGGCCTCTGACGGTTCATTATTATTAATCGCCCGGGGAGGCCAGGGGCTGGCGGCTGCCATGCTACAACCCGCGGTGATGGCCTTGCTGGCACAACGTTTTCATGGCAAGTCATATCATCAAGCGCTGGCTATCTGGAGTGCAATTGGAACGTTGGGGCTGATATCCGGTGTGATGCTCGGTGGGGTAGTGACCGCTATCAGCTGGCGCGCCATTTTCTTTATTAATCTTTTCCCTGGCCTGATTGCACTCTGGTTAGTGCACAAATATTATCAGCAGCAGCACCCGGTGCGGGCTTCACAGCCAGTGGGAATAGCCGCTCTGGTCGGCTGTACCGCTACCGGAGCACTGGTCTGGGCGATGATGCGTTATGCCGAAACCGGTGCCATGGATTATCTCGCAAATCAGATTGCAACGGCCATGCTGATACTGTTTATTTTGCATGAGCGCTTCGCAGCTCATCCCATCCTGTCGCATGCACTCCGTGATATACCGGACTTGCAAATCGGCTGGCTCAGTAGCGCTTTTTATATGGCAAGTGTCGGAAGCCAGTTTTATGCCATGACCCTACTGTGGCAACAAACCTTACAGCTGGATGCGATGACAACCGGTCTGTTATTCACGCCACTGGCACTGCTGATTGTGGTCGGAAATCTTATCTATAGCCAACTCAGTAAGCCTTTTGCCAGCGGCCCGTTACTGATGGCAGGATTTGCGGGAGCAAGCCTGGGGCTAAAATTACTGTCAGTTGCACCAGATGATCCGCTGTCACTGTATTTTATCGCCGGAATAATATTGAGTGGTATTGGCCATGGCATTATTTTTCCGGCCATGTTTGCAGTAGGGCTGAAGAAAGTGCCTTTGCAACAGCAAGGCCGTGCCAATGCCCTGATTATTACCAGTCAGTATATTTCCGGTGCCCTGACGCTGGCGATTATCTCGCTGTTGATCGGAGTTAAACCTGTTATGGCTAACTGGACTGAGGTATTTGAGCTGTTAAGTGCTCTGGCATTTGTTGGCATGCTGGTGGCGCTATGTGCTGACAATAAATAAACCGAGGGGTATTGTTATGCCCCTCGGTTATCAATAGTCAAACGTCAACATCCCAGAACGCCAGACTCCGGTAGTCCGAATCAGCGCTTTATCCCGTAAAAAATTAATGAATGTTGATATAATACGATCATGACGATTATCCATACGGGTAATAATAAATAAATGCCTCTGCAATGGCTGAGGCAATTCCAGAACGCGGACATTTTCCGGAACCGGTAATACAGATAACCAGGGCATAATTGAAAACCCAATTCCCTGATTAACCCAGCCGACAATACCACTGTCGCTGGCAAGTTTATGTCTGACCTCATTACGCAATCCCATCTCCCGACAACGTTCAATAATTTCTGTCTGCGTATTCGCGTTGGGCTGGATAAAAGACAAATTTTCCAGTTGTTCCCAGCTAAAAGGAGATTTTAGTCGGAATGTTTTCGGAACCAGTAAAACATAGGCATCACTCACATAAGGAACACTATGAATATCCGGTAACTGACCATGAATCGTCAAACCGATATCTGCTCTACCTGAAGTAACCGCCTCATCAATATGGTGATACTCCGTCGCTGTATCATCAATATCTAGATGGATATCCGGCCAGGACTTGGATAGGGCTTCCAGACAAGGAGGTAAAATGTAAGCCGTAGCACTACGGAAACAGGCAACTCTGATACGCCCGGCAATTTGCGGTGTTTCTGCGGCTATCTGTTCGATATTATCGAGCAACCGCATCACTTTATGGGCATCTTTCACGATCCTTGCTCCTGCTGGCGTTGGTACACAACCAGTACGGGAACGGTGCAATAAGCGTGTATTAAGATGCTTTTCGAGTTCAACGATAGCATGACTGATGCGTGACTGAGTGCAGCCCAATACCGCGGCTGCCGCACTAAAACCCTTGTTTTCTACTACTGCAATCAACATTTCCAGTTGATTGAGTTTAATTTTTGACATGTTTTAGGTCAGTTAGTAAGTGTTAATCAGCATGACGAATCGAAATCCTTCATAGAATAATCAAATATATCACTATTTTCGGTTGCCAGATATCAAACGAATTTTCATGATAACTCACCTGAATGGGACGCTATTTTCACACGCTGTTATCTCCACTCATCAGATAATTAAATTTAAGGATAGAGTTAACCATGCTGGGCATCATTAATTATGAGACATTTGTGCTGTCATTTATTATTTTCTTAATGATCCCAGGACCTGGCAACCTGATATTAATTACCAGCACCAGTAAAGGCGGCGTTCATAGTGGCATTGCCGCTATGCTAGGGATTGTCGTTGGCGATCAAGTTTTACTGTGGCTGGCCATTGCCGGGGTCGCCACTCTTCTCGAGTCATCACCCAATCTGTTTCAGGCGATGAAATGGCTGGGAGCGGCTTATTTGTTATGGATTGGCGGACAACTCCTGTTTAAGTCAGCGACGAGTAGTGCACCGCCCCCCGTGAGTCGTAAAAGAACGCCTTTTTTACAGGGTATGGCTATCACACTGACCAACCCTAAACCCATTCTGTTTTATATGATGTTTCTGCCGCTATTTATCGATCCGGTATACAGTCGCGGAGTGCTGACATTTGCCGCTCTGGCTGGAACCGCAGCCCTGTTAACCATTATCTATGCAGTTTTGATGATCACCATTACTGTATCGATTGCCGATAGAGTTCGTACCCGACCTGCGATTATCTTTCTGCTGGAAAAGATTGCCGGTCTGTTTCTGGCAAGCTTTGCCATTAAACTCGCTTTTTTTTAATTCAGCGACCCATGATGAGATCATATGAGTAACGCATTTTTTTCTGTCAGCGAACACAAAATTCAGTTCAGTCAGCCAGATATCTCATTACCCGTTGGATATCACACCCTTGCACAGCAGTTTTTCCAGCGTGATATTCCTTCACCTTATGACGTTGAAATGGCTATAGCCACATTTGAGGACCATATTCAGGCCACCCCGCAGCTGCACCATATTGCCCCAGAATTTGACTGCCACGATGATTATCTAAGACAGATTATGCAGATTGCGGATGTACGTAATGAGATAAGCCAGGCAGAGATTGAGCGGGTATTTAACCGTATCGCAGATGTTGTTTCCGGTAGCCCGAAACGTGACGGAGAATTCCCGGAAGATAAGAACTTCATCAGCTATCTGCTGATGATACGGGAACTCTCACATCACCTTAATATTGAGAAAATCAGAAACAGTTAAGGTTTCAGCTACTGATTTAGTAGCGGTTGCATATCGTCTGATCACCCGATTTATGGCAGTACGTTGTTTTCGGTCTCGCATTTTCCATAGCCATCATTGACTGGCTCATGGCTTGTTGCTGTTGTGCTGCTAATAATTGTTGTTGATAAGCCTGCTGATCACTTAACTGCCGTTGTGTGGTAGCAATATTCAAGCGCTCGCAATCGACTTTCTGGGGAGGCTTGGCATCAACTTGCTTAACTGACTCAGCATAAGCATTCTGATAAAGCACAGGATCGTAATTCCAGTTATTTAAGTCTTGGGCGTTGAAGTTTTTAGCTGCGGCAGCCATCTGGTAATTCATAAAGCCCAACGTAACACACTGGTCAACCGCAACATCACGGTAACTGATGTCATGATAATTTGCTAAAGGCATAGCCTGCTTCTGGGTGGCACACCCGGAGAGGACTAAAACACATACTGCAATGATAAGTTTTTTCACTGTGATACCAGACCAGTCAAGAATTCGATTATCAACCCTCAGGATCAAACATCCTCGATAAAAAGTAAATAGGCTATATCAATACCCAGGTGCATATCCAGATTAATCCTCAACGCACAGTTATTGACCCATTCGTACCCGTTCTTCAACACTCAGGTCGGTTAGCCTCATGACCACAGCCTAATCGATACTATGTTGCGAAATCGTCATCACGGTGTGGCCCCCGTAATGCCGGCTCCCGGACAACACCTTCAGCCTCTGCCGAGCCATCATATGTACCGTTCATTCTTTTTCCCGTTCTGTCTTAGGGCACGCCACTGAACCGGCGTCATACCCACTTCACGGCTAAATACCACGGAAAAGTAGTTACTGTCCTCAAAACCACACTGCATAGCAATGTCACTCACCATCTGCCGGGTATGCTGCAACAGATACTGCGCATGACAGATACGTAGTTGCCGTAAATACTGGTTAATCGTCATTCCCGTCTGGTCGCGAAACTGCTGACGTAGTACGCGTTCGCTGCACTGTTGCTGTGAACAAAAGGCTTCAAGCACAAAGCTACTCGCCAGACTACTCGCCAGTGTCGTTATCAGTTTATCCAGCAGCATCTCTTGCTCATTAACATCCTTATTATCAATAAGATGACGACATCTGGCAATCGTAATAACGAGTTGAGCAAAAAGCAGTTCTGCCATTTTGTTGCTAATGGGATCATCTTTCAGCGCTTCATGCTCAAGCTGAGTGATCACCTGCCTGGCATTCGTCATCCCACTGCTACTCAGCCGCCAGCGCGGTATCGGATGGGTGTCATTAAAACCAGGAATATAGGTGGCCCAGTCAATATTGAGTTTTAACCGGTCGGGGCAGTAGATAATATTCTGTAATACCAAATCATTAACTGAGGCGTAAGAGTGTTTATCTTCGGCGCGAATATAGAACAAATCCCCCCGTGTAATACGATAGGGGCGATCATTGAGCACATGCAAACCGTTGCCGCGCCACACCAATACTAGCTCGCAGAATTCATGTATATGTTCAGCGAATGCATGCTGTGGATAACGATCCAGCACCGCGACTGCCTGATTTTCACTGGTAAAAAACGCATTCTTGCGAAGTATCAAGGGTCCTGACACGGTACAGCCTCAGAATCGAACAATCTGTTATTATTAACTTTTTTATACCAAAAATGGTGATTATATTCACGTTATTGATACTAGATGTCTCTACTCTGACGAATATCGCGTGGTGACCAATTAAATTCCCGGCGAAATAACGTTGAGAAATGATTACTGTCGCCAAATCCACAGAGATAGGCGATATCGGTCACCGTCTCTTCCGTATGTCGCAACAGATGCCGTGCTTTGCTCAGACGCAGACGGTTAAGATAACGCTGCGGCGTCAGTCCAGTATGTTGCTTTAGCTGCCGGTGTAAAGTCCGCAACGACAGAGAGAATTTATCCGCCAGTGTTTCCCAGCAAACCTCTTCAGCAAAATTCTCTTCAAGCCATAAGACAAGTTGATTTAATCTAGCAGTATTATTACTTGCCCCTTCCACCAGACTGCTCTGGCGCAGCGACACTAACAGCTGCATAAATAACAGCTCTCTACTGGCAATAGTATGCGTCTCTGGGCCATCTTCAGCCTGTTCCATCTGCTCAGTTAACTTCAGAATTTGCTGCATCGTCGACTTATTGACCCGCCAGTGTGAAGGATAGTTTCCGTCCTGTTCCTGAGGAAGTAACTGGTTTAATCCCGTCAGAAAACGAAACCGCTCAGGAGAACGATAGAGCACATTAGTCAGGCACAGATTATCTGTATGCTCGTACAAATGACGATCATGCTCGCGTATAAAACAGATAGTTCCGCCGCTGATAGTGTAAGGCTGGCCGTTAAAAATATGGGTTCCTGTTCCATGCTCCACTATTACTATTTCATTAAAGTCATGACTATGCTCAGGAAATGCCGCCTGAGGCAGTCGAGGCTCGATAGCAACAGGTGAGTATCCAGACGGAAAAAAATCTACGCTATGTAATACAGTCATCACTGCTGCTCCTAATAATGAGAATTGTTCTCACGATAGTATTAGGGATAACAAAAACCCACCTTAAATTTTTGCCCTGAAATGCTGCTAAATTGGTTTTTTTATTAAGAAATAGCAGTGAATATTGATAACTGCGGCCATCATCACATCACTTGTAATAAGCCTCATGATGAGAAACTGTGACCTGTCTCATGTTCATCTTTGCTTTCTTGCCAGTCCCTCTTTTTTCCTGTCAGTGACAAAAAGGCATGCCTGCCCCCCCTTTCTTAGACTTTTGCTTAACAAACCTAACAGGGATCCGTCTATGACCATTCTTTATTGTGTGGCTGTCGATTTAGGCGCATCAAGCGGCCGTACAATGCTCGCCAGCTTCGAGCCTGAACAAGCTACGCTCTCGCTTCGTGAAATTCATCGCTTTACCAATACTCTCGTCAAACAGGATGGCTTTGATGCCTGGGATATAGACGCTCTGGAAGCTGAAATACGTATCAGTCTGAATAAAGTCTGTGAAGAAAATATTCAGATATCCAGTATCGGTATTGATAGCTGGGGTGTTGATTACGTCCTGCTTAATCGTGAAGGCCATCGTGTTGGTCCGCCGGTTTCCTATCGTGATAATCGTACTCAGGGAGTGATGGCACAGGCATTGGAACAGCTCGGTAAAACAGAGATTTATCGACACAGTGGCATTCAGTTTCTGCCATTCAATACACTCTATCAATTCCGGGCACTGCTTGAACAACAGCCCAGTCTGGCGGCAGATGTCTCTCATGCGCTGCTGATCCCGGATTACTTCTGCTACCAATTGACCGGTAATCTCAACTGGGAATATACCAACGCTACCACCACTCAGATGGTCAATATTGAAACCCGTGACTGGGATAATACGCTGCTGGACTGGGCCGGAATTCCTCATAGCTGGCTTGCAACCCCTACCCCGCCGGGCAATATCATCGGACACTGGAAGAGCCCCCTGGAGCAGTCAATTCCTGTGGTCGCCGTTGCCAGCCATGATACCGCCAGCGCGGTGATTGCTGCACCACTGCTCGATAAGAATGCCGCCTATCTCTCCTCTGGGACCTGGTCACTAATAGGCTTTGAAAGTCAGACCCCTTATACCTGCGACCAGGCTCTGCGCGCCAATATCACTAACGAAGGTGGAGCGGAAGGACGCTATCGGGTATTGAAGAATATTATGGGATTGTGGTTATTACAGCGCGTACTCAAAGAACAGAACATCACCGATCTCCCGGCGCTAATTACCGAAGCTGAACAGCTGGCTGCTTGTCGTTTCCTGATAAATCCAAACGATGACCGCTTCATCAACCCACGCAGTATGAGTGATGAAATTACCCGTGCCTGCCGTGAAACAGGGCAAGCCGTCCCTTTAAGCCCAGCTGAACTGGCCCGCTGTATCTTCGATAGCCTCGCCTTGCTCTACGCCGATGCCCTGAATGAGCTAGCCGCGCTACGTGGTGTGCCTTTTAGTCAGCTCCATATCGTCGGTGGTGGTTGTCAGAACCCACTGCTTAACCAGCTTTGTGCTGATGCCTGTGGCCTCAAGGTGATTGCCGGGCCAGTTGAAGCCTCAACCCTCGGTAATATCGGTATGCAGTTAATGGCTCTGGGAGAGTTCTCAGACATTAATCACTTCCGCCAGCAAGTTACCAGCAACGACAAACTGACAACCTTCACTCCGAACCCGAATCATGAAATTACGCGCTATGTTCGCGATTTCAGCAGAACAAACAGACTTAAGGAGATTTGCGCATGACCACTCAATTAGAACAAGCCTGGGAACTGGCTAAACAACGTTTTTCTGCTGTTGGCGTAGATATTGAACAGGCTCTCCACCAGCTCGATAAACTTCCGGTCTCGATGCACTGCTGGCAGGGTGATGATGTCGCAGGTTTTGAAAATCAGAATGCTGAGTTAACCGGGGGCATTCAGGTCACCGGCAACTATCCCGGAAAGGCACGTAATCCCACAGAACTCCGTACTGATCTCGAATTGGCATTAAGCCTGATCCCTGGTCCGAAACGTCTCAACTTACATGCTATCTATCTCGAATCAGATGAACCTGTTGAGCGTAATAAAATCAAGCCCGAGCACTTTAAAAACTGGGTGGAATGGGCCAAAGCGAATCAACTGGGGCTGGACTTTAACCCATCATGCTTCTCACATCCGCTGAGTGCTGATGGTTTTACCCTTTCGCATGCCAATGATGAAATTCGTCAGTTCTGGATTGAACATTGCCAGGCCTGTCGTCGTATCTCGGCATACTTTGGCGAACAGCTCAATACACCATCGGTGATGAATATCTGGATACCGGATGGAATGAAAGATATTACTGTTGACCGCTTAGCCCCACGTCAACGTTTGATCAATGCACTGGATGAGATTATCAGCGAAAAACTCAACCCGGCACACCATATTGATGCTGTAGAAAGCAAGTTATTCGGTATTGGCGCTGAGAGTTATACCGTGGGTTCCAATGAGTTTTATATGGGCTACGCCGCTAGCCGTCAAACAGCCCTGTGCCTGGATGCAGGCCACTTCCATCCAACTGAAATCGTTTCTGACAAGATTTCTGCCGCCATACTGTATATCCCACGTTTACTGCTTCACGTCAGCCGCCCGGTGCGCTGGGATAGCGATCATGTGGTGTTGCTGGACGATGAAACGCAGGCGATTGCCAGTGAGATTATTCGCCACAACCTGTTTGACCGAGTCCATATCGGCCTCGATTTCTTCGATGGTTCTATCAACCGTATCGCCGCCTGGGTGATTGGCACCCGCAATATGAAAAAAGCCCTGCTGCGCGCTCTGCTTGAACCTACTGAACAGTTCCGCCAGCTCGAGGCCGAGGGCGATTACACCGCACGTTTAGCCTTAATGGAAGAACAAAAATCGCTGCCATGGCAGGCCGTCTGGGAAATGTACTGTCACCGTCATAACACCCCAACAGGCAGTCAGTGGTTAGATACAGTACGCTCCTATGAGAACGACGTGTTACGCCATCGTCAATAACTACCGGCCAGGAATATCCTCTCTCTAAGAGAGATCTTTTACTGAATTAACAGGATCTACAGACTATGCAAACTATCATTAATTCTTGGTTCGTCCAGGGCATGATTAAAGCGACTTCCGATGCCTGGCTGAAAGGTTGGGATGAACGAAATGGCGGTAACCTGACTCTGCGCCTGGACGAGGCGGATGTGGCACCTTATGAAGCCGATTTTTACACCACACCGCGCTATATCGCACTAAGCCAGCCGATGCCTGTCTTAGCAAATCAGTCGTTTATCGTCACGGGATCCGGTAAATTTTTCCGTAATGTGCAACTCGATCCGATGGCCAGTCTCGGTGTCGTGAAAGTCGACAGTGATGGTGCGGGATACCGTATTCTCTGGGGGTTAACTGACGATGCAGTACCCACTTCTGAATTACCCGCACACTTTCTTTCCCACAGTGAACGTATCAGCGTCACGGGCGGTAAAGACAGAGTCATTATGCACTGCCATGCCACCAATCTTATTGCTCTGACTTATGTGCTGGAAAACAACAGTGATTTTCTGACTCGTAAGCTGTGGGAAGGAAGTACTGAATGTCTGGTGGTTTTCCCGGATGGTGTCGGCACTCTGCCGTGGATGGTTCCCGGCACTGACGAGATAGGTCAGGCAACCGCACAGCAGATGCGCAAACATTCTCTGGTACTGTGGCCGTTCCACGGTGTGTTCGGCAGTGCGCCGACTCTGGATGAAACCTTCGGTCTTATCGATACCGCTGAAAAATCAGCCGAAGTGCTGGTGAAGGTCTATTCGATGGGCGGAATGAAACAAACGATCACCCAGGAAGAACTGATTGCTTTGGGTAAACGCTTCGGCGTCACCCCACTGCAATCCGCGTTAGATCTCTACAAATAATCTGTATCGCTCCGTGTTTTCTGCGGGCAAAATTTTACTTGATTGTAGTCATTTCCCTGCCGATTATCGCCAGACGAGTGATGAGAAAACGACGTATCTGATTATCTGCGGGTACTGCTCAGGTGCCCGCAAACGAAATCATTTTGGAGAGATTATGATCCGCAAAGCCTTTGTTATGCATGTCAATCCTGATGCGCATCAAGCGTATCAGCAGCGCCATAACCCAATATGGCCGGAGCTGGAAACCCTGCTTAAAGAACAGGGGGCACACCACTACGCAATCTATCTCGATAAACAGCGCCACCTGCTATTTGCTACAGTCGAAATTGAGTCAGAGGAACGCTGGGCTGCCATTGCTAATACTGACGTTTGCCAGCGCTGGTGGCAGTATATGCGCGATGTGATGCCGACAAATCCAGACAATAGTCCCGTCAGCAGCGAACTCAGTGAAGTGTTTTATCTCGACTGAAGCTCCCTTTGCTAACCCATTTCCCCCCTCTGATAGCCCTTAAGGCGGACTTTAACGTTCGCCAGATAATCAGATATCTATCGATGCTCGATAAAATATCGAGCCGTGATGCTTGAGGCCATAGGAGAACTTAAGTATCGCTATTGTTGCTGAGGCTGAGTCAGTGGATAAAAGTCAGATGCCCATCAATATGGACATCTGATTAAGAAAGGGGTTACTGATACTGCAAATAGGCGACGTGAGTTTGCAAATACTCTTCCAGGCCATGGCGACCATCTGCACCCCCAATACCTGATTTACGCCATCCCGCATGGAAGCCCTGCATCGCCTCGAAGTTTTCCCGGTTGATATAAGTTTCACCAAACTTCAACTGTTTCAGCGCCTTCATTGCGGTATTTAAATTGTCGGTGAAAATAGAAGATGTCAGGCCGTATTCACTGTCGTTGGCCAGAGCAATAGCTTCATCCAGAGTGCTAAATTTCATCACAGGCAGTACCGGCCCGAAGGTCTCTTCCTGCATAATACGCATGTTCTGTTCAACGTTAGTGATAAGCGTTGGCTCAAAGAAGAAACCGGTATCACCTGAACGCTTACCACCGGTCACAATAGTCGCACCTCCGGCAACAGCATCCGCCACTTTCTCTTCAACACGTTGCAAAGCAGCTGCGGTTATCAAAGGCCCCATATCCAGGCCTTTACCTGTTGCCGGGTCACCAAAAGTGACTTCTTTAAACGCTGCGGTCAGGCGAGTCACCAGTTCATCGTAGATGCCATCCTGCACATAGAGACGTTCTACACAGTTACACACTTGTCCGGTATTAATCATGCGTGAGGCGACAATTGCTTTCACCGTTAAATCCAGATTAGCATCATTCATCACGATAGCTGGCGCTTTACCACCCAGTTCTAAAGAGGCTTTAGTGACATTCGGCGCTGCCGCCTTAAGCGTTGCAATCCCGGCATTCACACTGCCGGTCAAACTGACCAGCCCGACTTTCGGGTTCGCTGCCAGTTCTTGCCCGACCACCGGACCATAACCGGTGACGAGGTTAAACACTCCAGCCGGCAGACCAATCTCATTAACAATACGGGCAAAAATAATGGCGTTATTCGGTGTCAGTTCGCTGGGTTTAATGACAATGGTATTGCCGGTCAGCAAAGCGGGAGCCGCTTTACGTGCAATCAAGAAGAAGGGGAAGTTCCAGGGTAAAATACCCGTTGTCACCCCAATTGCTTTTTTGAACACCAGAATATGTTCCTGCGGGCGATCGCTTTGCACTATTTCCCCTTCGTAACGACGCGCCCACTCAGCCATGTAGTCGAGGTAATCGGCTGTGAAAAACACTTCCACTTCTGCCAGCTCCTGGGTTTTTCCCCCTTCAGCAACAATGGTCGCAGTTAACTCAACCGCATTCTGGCGTATACCATCGGCAATTTTCTTTAACCAGCGGCCGCGTTCAATGGCAGGCAATGCTTCCCAGCCCGGCTGGGCGGCTTCAGCGGCATCAATAGCACGCTGAGCATCTTCCGGGGTCCCTTCAGGGATACGTGACAGCAGCTCCTCAGTCGCCGGATTAATCACATCAATCCAACTGTCTGAGCTGTTTTCGACAAACTGACCATTAATATACATTGGGTGCTGAACAGGTTTCATTGCAGGTTCTCCGTGAGATGTTTTTATCGTCGGGCGGGTTGATGATACGACAGTGATGACCCAGCCCTGAAGGTGCAACAGTTCACGGAAAATAACCTTGGCCTGGTTGCCAGTCAGTCATCCAGAGTGGCAAAAAAACCAAGAAACAGCTATTTCAACTGGCATTTTTCTATTCTCTCCCCCTGTCAGCAGGCTAATGCCTGCCCCAATATTGGATACACATTTCTTTACATTAGCGAATGAATGAAAAAATACCAATATTAGTCATTAAGTTACAATGACTTGCAGTGTGATGTGACATGTGTCACAGCTTAATAATTGGAAATGATTATCAATATGATTTACATTAGCAGCCGCATTTAACAAGGCGCCATAATCAATATCTCTGGGAGAGATGACGGTGAGTATTAAATCTATGAATAGAAAGTTAAAAACAGGTCTATTGATTCCTATAATCGGCTTAAGTTACCCTGCGTTTGCCGCAGATAACACGGCTGAAAATAGCGATGATGTGATGGTTGTTACCGCTTCAGCGATTGAACAAAGAATCAAAGATGCTCCTGCCAGTATCTCAGTTATTACTGCTGAAGAGCTACAACAGAACGTGGTTAAATCCTCTACCGACCTCGCAGATATTCTTAGTCGCGCCAATGGTGTCTCTAAAGCAATTGGAACCGATGTCAGCTCCGGTATTCAAATTCGTGGTATGCCTGCTGCCTACACCCTGTTACTGATTGATGGCAAACGTGTCGGTTCAAGTAACGGTATTAAAAGCACACAGCAAAACTATTTCGACGATATCAACTGGTTACCAGTAGAATCCATTGAGCGTATCGAAATTGTTCGCGGACCAATGTCAGCGCTGTATGGTTCCGATGCCATGGGTGGTGTCGTCAATATCATTACTAAAAAGAACAATAAAGAAGACTGGCATGGCGCATTATCGGTCGGTACTCGTCAGCCTAAAGATTCTGACCGGGGTGATACCAATACCTGGACCGGGACTGTCGGTGGACCTTTAGGTCATGGTTTTGATTTACGTCTGAGTGGTTCCTCGAACAAACGTAATGCAGATATCAGCGATACGGGTAGTTTGCGCTGGGGCAGCGGCTTAGAAGGGAAAAAAACCTATACTTACGGGGCTGAACTGGGCTGGGATATCAATGAAACTCAGCGCGTCTCTGTCTCAACCTTGCAAGGGAAAGAACAAGGTATTGCCGGTAATAGTAATACTGGCGAGCAAATCGGTCTGCGTGGTGTCGATACACTGGAGCGTGAAAACTATACCGCTGACTATCAGGGCTTGTTTGATTTTGGTTCAGTCAAACTCACCGCTTATGAAAACAAATTTAAAAACTCAGCCAGTGATGTCCCCGTCATCAGCAATGGCGTCGCTTTGGGTACCCAAGATACTAAACTGTGGAGCCGAGAGCGTATTGTTGAAGGTGATATTAACCTGCCATTTGAGCTGCTTCTGCCGCACAACCTGACCATTGGTGCACAGTGGAAAAAAGAAGAACTGGATAACCCACGTTCTCTGGGCAGCACCGCAAGTTCATCAGAGACTTATGGTCAGAGCTACGGCTCAGCCATCAGCAAAGGTATTTTTGTCGAAGATCAGATAGATTTACTTGATGAACTGACCCTGACTCTGGGTCTGCGTCGGGATGACACTAAGTACGGTAACAAAACCACACCTCGTGCTTACCTGGTCTGGAATGCAACTGATGCCCTGACCTTTAAAGGCGGCTACTCTGAAGGTTTCAAAGCCCCAAGTATCCGTCAGGCAAGCCTTGGGTTTATCGAAACCTCTCGTGGTGCAGGCTGTAATGGTTATGCTGAATATACCGGCGGTGGTTGCTACACCATGGGTAATGACTCTCTGAAGCCTGAGAAGTCAACTAACTGGGAATTCGGTGCACTGTATGAGAATGCAGGCTGGAATGCTGGACTGACCTTCTTCGATAGTCGCTTTAAAGATAAAATTGCTACTAGTCCAGTCGGCTATGCCTATGGCCCAGCTAACGGCTTCTGGTTAGAACGTGTTAACCTGGACAGCGCACATACCCAAGGTATTGAAGGTAACCTGAATATTCCGTTGATCAGCGAACCAAAAGGACGCTGGTTGCAGAAGCTGACCTTTAACAACAACTTTACCCGTATGATCAAAGCAGAAGATTCGCTCGGCGTGATGCTGGTTACCACACCTAAACTGACGACCTGGTCTTCACTTGACTGGCAGGTAACGAATGACCTGAGCATTGAATTCAACGCCCAGTACTACAGCAAAATGTTAGGTCTGGATAGCACAGCGGATCAGTCTGCCCGTGGTTCAACTGCAACGGCACGTATTCGTAACGCTTATACCATCTACGGTATTGCCGGACACTATAAAGCCACTAAGAACCTGAAGTTTAACGTGGGTATCGACAACCTGTTCGATAAGAACCCAACACCTTCTGAACCTTCAGGCAGTAACCTGAGTGGGAATAACTACTATGTTCCTGGCCAGACCTATTACGCCTCTATGACTGCTTCATTCTAAGAATTGTTGCTGTCATTAACCCTGGCTTCGATTCGTCGGAGCCAGGTTCTGCTCTAAAAGGTTTTGTCACTTTAACCGTAAATATTTAGTGCCATTATTCATTTTCCCGTTATCATAACGGAAAAATGAAATACGAATCGTTCTTATAAGCATATTGTGAATAATTCCACTTACTGATTGTGTTAGCCAAAACGGGCTAAAGTCATAATCAGGTAATTTGAAGTAAAACGGGTATCATAAGAATAAGGTTTCCAGGAGAAAAAATGCGCCTTCCTAAACTAGTTGTTTCATCTCTGTTTGCTGCCGCTCTGACTTGCTCATATCCTGTTTTCGCAGCCAGCGCACCGACTCTAGAAGTCGTTCATGCCCAAGGGACGACCCAAATCCCTAAAAACCCGCAACGTGTCGTTATTTTAAGTCCTGCAACACTGGATATCGCTGATGCCCTTGGTGTGGAAGTAATGGCGGTTCCGCAGACCAGCGCCCACTACCCTGCTCATCTAGCGAAGTATAGCAGTGACGCTTATCTCAATGCGGGTACACTGTTTGAACCTAACTATGAAGCTCTCATCAACGCTAAGCCTGATCTTATCCTTGCTGGAGCCCGCGCAGCCGCCGCTTACGACAAACTGAGCGAAATAGCGCCAACGCTGTCACTGGATATCGATCCGAAAGATTTCCTCGCAAGTATGACTCAGCGCACTGAACAAATGGGCGAAATTTTTGGCAAGCAAGAAAAAGCCAAAGAAGTCATTGCCGCCTTTAATGCTCAGGCTGAAGAGATCCGTAAAGAATCAGCCCAGTCAGGAACGGCTATGATGCTGATGGTGAACGGCGGTAAGATGAATGCTTACTCCCCTGATTCTCGCTTTGGTTTTATTTTTGACGTCCTTGGATTTAAACCCGCGACAACCTTCGCCTCAAGCGGTCAGCACGGTAATACCGTTTCCCCAGAATTTATTATGGAAGCCAATCCTAACTGGTTATTTGTGCTAGACCGTGACAATGCTATCGGCAGCAAAAAAGAAGGCGTATCAGCCAATCAGGTTCTGGATAACCCATTAGTAAAAAGAACCGATGCCTGGAAAAACCAGCATGTTATCTACCTTGATTCTGGAGCGCTGTATATCGCAGGGGGTATCCAGAGTTATGGCAACCTGATGACGCAGGTTAATCAAGTTCTGAGTCAAACGAAACCTTAATCATAAATGAAATCTGCTTCTTTTATTGCAGGCCTGGTTTTATTACTAGGCCTTATCTTTTGCAGCCTGTTTGTCGGCGTCAGCCGTATTTCTCTGGTCGAGCTCTGGCATGACCCGGAAATGCGTGAAGTCTTGTTTGTCAGTCGCTTCCCCCGTACCGCCGCCCTGATCCTGGCCGGTAGCGCGATGAGTGTCGCAGGGCAAATCATGCAGATGTTAACGCAGAACCGATTTGTCGAACCTTCCGTAGCAGGGACTACACAATCCGCCGGCCTAGGACTGCTACTGGTGATGATAATCAGTCCAGCTGCACCTATCATGGTGAAGATGGGGATTGCCTCACTGTTTGCCCTGTTTGGCACCGCGCTGTTTATGTTGCTGATTAACCGTATTCAGATGAAGTCTTCGCTGATGGTACCGCTGGCAGGGATCATGCTGGGTGCTGTTTTCAGTGCTATGACAACCTTCCTCGCTATGGAGCATGATCTACTCCAGTCGCTCGGCGGATGGGAGTCGGGTGATTTTTCCAGTGTCATGCAAGGACGTTACGAACTGTTATGGGGCGTGGGAGTGATTACCGTTCTCGCAGCAATTATTGCCGATCGCTTCACCGTAAGTGGCATGGGGCGTGATTTTTCGGTCAATATCGGGCTGAATTATCGTCGCGTACAACTCACCGGAATGGCGATGATCGCGATTATTAGCGGCGTGGTTATTGTTGTTATCGGCGTCCTGCCTTTCCTGGGTCTGATTGTGCCTAATGTTGTCAGCATGATTTTTGGCGATAACTTACGCCGCACAGTACCCTGGGTCGCACTACTGGGGGCACTTTTGGTGATCGGTTGCGATATTATTGGTCGTCTGATTATTTATCCGTTTGAAATCCCGGTAAGTGCACTGCTTGGCGTATTGGGTGCAATGGTCTTCCTGATGCTTATTATTAAGGGGAAACGCCATGCACGCTGAATCCTCCGCTACTGCCCCGTCACACAAAGTCGCTCTTTCCCCGGGAAAGCGCTTATGCCTGTTAGGCCTTGTAGCTCTGGCATTGATGGCGCTGTTTATGCTTATCAATCTTCACGGTAATGTGGCCTATATCCTGAAGCATCGCGGACAGATTCTCGCGACCATGGTGCTGGTGGCTTTTGCTTCTGGTATCAGCACGTTACTGTTTCAGACCATCACGCAAAACCGCATTCTGACACCTTCCGTGATGGGGCTGGAATCATTGTTTGTCCTGCTCCAGACGGTATTAGTTTTCTTCCTGAATATCGCCGGGTTAAACATGTTCGGCACCATCGGGCAGTTTGTGGGTGAAACGGTACTCTTAGTCCTTTTCGCCACCTTACTGTACCGCTGGTTACTCAGTGGCGCCGGGCTTGACCTGCATCGGGTCTTATTAATCGGCCTGGTATTCGGCACCTTATTCCGTAGCTCTGCCGGACTGATGCAGCGCCTGCTGTCGCCCGGCGAATTTGCTGTGCTGCAAAGCCGAATCTTCGCCACGTTTACGCGTGCTGATAGCAATGTACTCCTGATATCCGGTCTGTTTATTGCGATTGTCACCCTGGTCGTCTGGCGAATGCGTCACCGACTGGATGTCATCGCGCTAGGCAGCAATACCGCGACTGCACTCGGCATTCCTTATAAACGCTATATTACGGGTCTGCTGCTGTTAATTTCTGTTTTAGTCGCTATTTCAACGGCGCTGGTCGGCCCAATGATGTTCCTCGGACTGTTGATAGTGAATCTCGCTTACCCTCTAATGGGCTCCTGGCGTCACGCTTATCTGCTGCCGGGCTGCGTGATGATCGGTATGATCGCGCTGATAGGCGGTCAGTTGATACTGGAACGAGTCTTCGATATGGCGGGGACGTTATCTGTGGTCATCGAATTTATCGGCGGCGGATTGTTTATTTATCTTTTACTGAAGAAGGTCGCGAAGTGATTGAAGTCAAAAATGTCAGCAAGAGATATGAAGACCAGCTGGTATTGCAAAATATCAATGAAACGCTGCCTTCATCCGGTATTACTTCAATTATTGGCCCGAACGGCGCGGGTAAATCAACGCTACTGTCAGTCATGAGTCGATTACTCACGCCTGATAGTGGTCAGGTAATGGTTGATTCACTGAATGTGAATGATTCGAATAGCGATCAGCTGGCAAAAATCTTGTCGGTATTGCGCCAGGAAAACCATTTTACCAGCCGATTAAGCGTCTACGATCTGGTCAGTTTTGGCCGTTATCCCTATACCAAAGGCCGACTCACAACAGAAGATCAGCACTACATCAACCAGGCACTCTCTTTCCTTGATTTGCTGCCACTGGCCAACCGCTACCTGGATGAGTTATCCGGCGGTCAGCGCCAGCGTGCCTTTGTCGCCATGGTGTTATGCCAAGATACAAAGTATGTCTTGCTGGATGAACCGCTGAATAATCTGGATATGAAACATAGCGTTGCGATGATGAAACAGTTGCGTCGAGCGGCCGATGAGCTAGACAAGTCGATAGTGCTGGTCATTCATGACATCAATTTCGCCTCAACCTATTCTGACCATATTATTGCGATGAAAAACGGTGAAGTCGTATTCCGCGGCGTCCCTGCGGATGTGATGGTGCCGAGCGTGATTGAGTCCATTTTCGAGCTCCCCGTCACCATTGAGCACTTAGGTGGGCAGCATATTGCGGTTTATTATCGCTAACCTGATAAGTCAGGGTTCTCATCAAGGAGGGATAACTCAATATCCCTCCTGTTCTCTTCCGCTATTCCTCATCAGTCATACATTTAACCCGGAGTTCAGCATGATAAGTCATGCTCAGACTCAATGAATCTGCCGATAACCCCTTGTTTTTAACTGAAGGCGTTTGTTGACAAAACAGGCACTTTACATCGACTTTGGCCATGAATAGCTCTCAGATAAATTAGTCGATGAAGAGAAAAAGAAGGGTATAAATGACAAAAAAATAAATAGGCTTTTCAGCCTATTTATTTTAATCAATGATGAACAGAAGTGCTTATTTGCCCAATAAAGAGCGAATGTATTCAGTCAGCTCAGGATCCTGGCTGTTATTGAAGAAGCATTCCTGGAAACGTTCACCACCAATAGCTTGCTTAACCAAGTCTTGATCCATCGCTTTTAAAGAATCGATCAAAGGTTTATTTGCAGCAACTTTCATATCATTCAGAATCACAGCATTGGCATTCTGAGATTCACGACGCTCAGGCGGATAGCCTAAACCTTTCTCACCGTCGAAAGCTTTCTCAAAGATATAACGGACATTAAGCTCTGCACCCCAGCCGAAGCCTTTAGCAAAAGCCAGCGCTAACGCATTGCCGTTATTAACTTGAGCAAACAGGTAAGCATCAGTCGGATCGATACAGTAACCACAGTTAACACCTGGGAAGGTGTTAAGAGCCATCATCGCGCCCTGACCAGTACCACAGCCAGCAATAACAAAGTCAACTGCTTTGCTGTTCAGCAGAATAGCACCAATAATACCAAGATGAACGTAAGTTAAGCGATGATCGTTGTCATCACTCATACCAACGTTAAAAACAGCATGACCTTGCTTTGATACCGTCGTGGTTAATTCATTCAAGATGATGGCATTCTTAGCCGCCTGGCTAAATTCGTTCATTAATGCAATTTTCATTTTTAACCCCAATAGAGAACAAATCATTACGCAGTGCTGGTACTGATGGACTGCATCCATTTAATGGGTTCTATAATATAGGAAATTCAGGAAATCACAATAGGCTTCCATTAAAAATGAAACTATGTTTTAATTTTACCATTCAACGTGATTTAGATCACTGTTTGTCGGACTGAATTTAGCTATGTTACTTACCATGTGTGAAAAACACCGGAAAGAATTTAGTATTGACGCAGAGTGAGGATTTATGGCTAAGGGTGATATTCAAAAACTTAATTTTTCAGCGACTGTTGATAGTGACTCTAATAACGAAGTCATTCGCTTAACGCCGCAAGACGTTGTCTGTCATCGAAACTACTTTTATCAAAAGTGTTTTACCAATGACAGTTCAAAGTTAGTATTTGCGGCAGAGTTTGATAAAAATCGTAACTATTTCCTTCTCGATTTAGCATCACAGACAGCGAAGCAATTAACTGAAGGTAGCGGCGATAATACTTTCGGTGGGTTTTTATCACCTGATGATAAATTCTTATTCTATGTTAAGAATGAACGTAATTTACAGCGCGTAGATATTGAGACGCTGGAAGAAGTGACTATTTATACCGTACCCGATGACTGGGTAGGTTATGGTACATGGGTAGCGAATAGTAAATGCACTAATATCGTTGCCATTGAAATTTTAAAAAGTGACTGGACTCCACTCAGTGACTGGAAAATATTCCAAGACTTCTACCATAAAAAACCACGCTGCCGGTTAATTACGATTAATCTCGAAACAGGTCTCTCCTCCGTTGTTCTGGATCAGAATATATGGCTAGGACACCCAATTTATCGTCCTAACCACGATGATACTATCGCCTTCTGTCATGAAGGTCCGCATGATTTAGTTGATGCAAGAATGTGGCTAGTAAACAGTGATGGAACCCAGGAACGTACAGTGCATGAGCATCTGCCCGGTGAAAGCTGCACCCATGAATTCTGGATCCCTGATGGCTCGGCACTGGCTTATGTTTCTTATATGGAAGGTCAGCAAGAGCGATACATCCGTAATTATAACCCGGCAACTAACGAAGATACTCTGGTTATGGAAATGCCCGCTTGCACTCACTTAATGAGCAATGAAAACGGCACTCTGTATGTTGGTGATGGTTCCGGTACTCCTATGGATGTCAAAGACACCGGTAACTATAAGATTGAAAATGATCCTTGGATCTATATTTTATCCCCTAAAACCGGGGAAGCTCATAAACTGGTAAAACATAATAGTTCCTGGAAAGTATTGAATGGTGACCGACAGGTAACACATCCTCATCCATCATTTACGCCAGATAATAAATATGTTTTATATTCTTGTGATGCTGAAGGTCTCCCTGCCCTTTATCTGGCAAAAGTACCTGAAGAAATGTTAACTCAAATATAATCTATAGGTAGCTTGTAAGCATTAAACTCAACGAGCGAATAATTCGCTTAGTTGAGTGATGCTGATATCCTGCTTACTTAATATATAACGTATATATTGATATATAAAAATTATCGGAGCTTCTATGTCATTTATTGATATGTTCAACCTGAAAGGTAAAGTTGCTTTAGTTACTGGCGCTTCTTACGGAATTGGTTTTGAAATTGCTAAAGCACTGAACAGCGCTGGTGCAACAATTGTATTCAATGATGTGGTTGAAGAAAACTTGAACAAAGGTCTGGCTGCTTATAAAGAAGCCGGCATTAAAGCTCATGGTTATCTGTTCGATATCACTGACGAACCTTCTGTAATAGAAAATATTAAGCAGATTGAAAAAGATGTCGGCATCATTGATATTCTGGTGAACAATGCCGGGATCATTCAAAGACAACCGATGTTAGAAACCTCTGTTGCTGACTATCGTAAAATTATTGATATTGACCTGACAGGTCAGTTCATTATGGCTAAAGCTGTTTTACCTTCCATGATAGCCAAAGGTCACGGTAAAATCATCAATATCTGCTCAATGATGAGTGAGCTTGGCCGTGAAACCGTTGTCGGTTATGCGTCCGCCAAAGGTGGATTAAAAATGCTGACCAAGAATATCTGTTCTGAGTTTGGTGCAGCCAATATTCAATGTAATGGTATCGGGCCTGGTTATATCGCAACCCCACAGACAGCACCATTGCGTGAAATTCAGGAAGATGGCAGCCGTCATCCATTCGACCAGTTCATCATTTCAAAAACACCGGCAAGTCGTTGGGGTACACCTGATGATCTGGCTGGCTCGGCTATCTTCTTGGCTTCTGATGCATCGAACTTTGTGAACGGCCATATTCTGTATGTTGATGGCGGTATTCTGGCATATATTGGCAAACAGCCTTAATTACACCCTGTAATAAGTAAGGTAAAGGTTAATTAATTCAACCACTTATAATTGTGAGATGGCCATGTTTGTTTTTAATAATGAAAGAGTGCTTGAAGATCTCGGCAATGGCGTCAGCAGAAAAGTCTTAGCGCACGGTGGCAGCATGATGGCTGTTGAAGTGTTCTTTGAGAAAAATGCTATTGGCCCATTGCATAATCATCCTCATGAACAACTTACTTATGTTCTGTCAGGTGTATTTGAGTTCACGATTGGTGATGAAGTGCATATCGTTAAAGCGGGTGATACACTTTATAAAAAACCTAACATCATGCATGGTTGTGTTTGTCTTGAACCCGGAACGTTATTAGATACCTTTACGCCTCAGCGCCAGGATTTTCTGAAGGACAGTAAATAGTCGTCTTAATATCTCTGAATTGCAGTCGAACATCCTGATTAAGGATCCGCATAAGCGGATCCTTACGTCAGTCTATATGGCCTATAGCTTTAGCATTCAGAACCGTAACTAGCTGAATACAATAGGCTTTTAGATAACTGGAATATTATCATGTCCTTCAATGAAGTAAATTTATACTACCTTGGTCAGGGTTTAGGTATTTTAGCATTCTTCATAGGATTGACCGTTTTCATTCAGCGCGATGATAAAAAGCTAAAGATTCGCTTGGTTATATACACTGCCTGTATGGGGCTGCACTTTTTTTTACTGGGGGCAACACCAGCCGGAATAAGTGCCTCATTAAATTCTGTACGAACACTGGTTTCTATCTATTTTAGAAAATCAGTGATGATGTATATCTTTATTACACTTACCCTGACATTGGCCCTACCTAATATTCATCACTGGATGGAGTTACTGCCGGTGATTGCAACCATCATGAGTACAGTAGCATTCTTTAAATTTACTGAATTAAAACTACGCATCACGATGTGGCTTTCTACCGTCGGTTGGGTGATATACAACTTCTGGATAGGATCTGTAGGAGGAACGTTGATTGAATCGAGTTTCTTACTCATCAATGGTGTTGCTATCTATCGATTTGCTGTTCTGAAGAAAAAAGGCATAGATCCTTTCGCGAAACAAAAATAAATATTTTTAACACATAATTAAGATCGTAAACAGGCAATAATCCTGTGATCTCTTTATTATTAAAAAATTATTTTGTTAAAATAATTAACAATTCACTCCGCTATATTTTCCTGCAATACAATATATTTAACAATGCTCATACAAGAAAAAATAAAATAAAACTCCCGACAAGTCATTAGGTAATATCATTTATTTAATTTAAAAATAAATTTGAAGCACATCACATACTCTACATAAACTCGTTCTTAAAAAACCTTGCTCAGCATATTATTGAAATAGTGTTTCATAAATTAATAGTTAATCTTCCATTGATGTTAAAACGGATTCGCCGTTTTATAATAGGAGAGTTAGATGATTGATAGTAAAAGAAATATCACTGCCCTGACGCGTTTTTCATATGGCAGTGGAAACCTGATTGGTAGTGGGGCAATCGCCATCAGCGGGGCATGGCTGCTTTATTTTTATACTACCTTCTGTGGGCTCTCAGTTTTTGAAGCAACCCTTATATTTTCGATAGCCACTTATCTGGATGTCATTTTAAACCCACTGATGGGTTTTATTACTGATAACTTCAATCAGAGTAAGTTAGGCCGCCGTTTTGGTCGCCGCCGTTTCTTCATACTTATTGCAATTCCATGCATGATTATTTACCCCATGCTTTGGGTTAATGGAATGAGTTTTTGGTATTACCTGACGACTTATATCGTATTTGAAGTCGTTTATACCATGATCATGATACCGTTCAATACATTGCCTGTTGAAATGACAAAAGATTTCAACCAGAGAACTTATTTGACCGGTTCTAAAGCCATGTTTGGTAAAGTCGCTAACTTTTTAGCTGCTGCTATCCCGGGACTCTTCTTCTACTTCTTTGATAAAGAATCTGCAACTCCGTTTTTCCTGACCGGCGTGACTTATGCCGTCATCATGGTGATTGCACTTATTCTTCTCTATTGCAATAGCTGGGAAAGACCTAAAGAAGAAGTTGCTGATGAATTTACTCATGGTTTTATTGAAGGGTTCAGTAAATTATTCACAGACCTTTTCTCTACCTTCAAATTAAAAACATTCCGTACTCATCTGGGAATGTATTTGTTTGGTTTTGGTGCTGAATGGCTATTCACCGCAACCTTTACCTATTTTATTGTTTTCAACTTAGAGCAAGCACGCACCTTTGTCTCTGAAATGAACTCGTTAAGCAGTATCTGTCAGCTTGTTTCAACCGCATTCTTCATGATGTGGTGTGCTAAGCGTGGATTTAAACGCCCGTTTATTGTCGCCATTTTGATTGTTGTTTCCTCGGTTGTGGGTTATGTCGGTGTTTTCTACTTAAACCTCCCTCATTTAACCTGGCTTATCGTCGGTATCACTATTTGGTTCGGTTTAGGTACGGGTGGCGTGTATTACATTCCATGGAGCGTTTACGTATTCCTTGCCGACGTTGATGAAGTATTAACCGGAAGACGTCGTGAAGGTTTGTATGCCGGTGCCATGATCATGGCCGGTAAGCTGATGAGAGCAACCGTTGTATTTTGTTTAGGTGTCGTACTGAGTGTGTTTGGTTTTGAGTCTGGTATTCATCATCAACCGGAAAGTGCCGTTAACGCGATCAATGGTGTAATGATTTTTGGTGTTGCTGGAATGGCTTTGATAGGTATCTACTTCTCAGCAAAAATGAGATTAGACAAAGACTCTCATGCTGAAATCACCCAAGAGCTGGAGCGTTTAAAACAAGGTGGTAGAAAAGAAGATGCTACGCCAGAAATCAGAGTATTAGTTAAAGAACTGACCGGCTACGAATACGATGAATGCTTTGGTAATAACAACGTTGGCTTTAAATACACCACTAAAGCTGAGGCTATTTAGTATGAAAAAAAATATCATCTTACTCTCTGTTTGTTTAAGTTCTCTTTGTAGCGTTGCCTTTGCCCAGGAATGGAAAGTTGCTGCTTTTGGCCAGTCAACTGACTTAAATTTCTCCTCTCTGATTGACCCGGCCAAGATTGGCCGGAATAACGCCTGGATAGCGGGTAGCAACGATTTTTTGATACCCGGCAAGGCCTATCCACTGCCAAGTGATTTCATTATTGAAAGCCGTGGCGGCAAAATTGCCAACTCGCATGACGGTATGACGGTGTTTTACACCTCTGTTCCCGTTAACCAGACCTTCTTATTTGAAGCTGACCTGACGCTTGTACAAATAGGGCCTGAAGTCGATGGTAAATCACCTGCGGCCCAAGAAGCTGCAGGCTTGTTTGTCAGAGACATCATCGGAACCCCACGTCAGGAACCACAGTCAGCAGGATTTGAAGAGTTTCCTCAGGCATCAAATGTTCTGATGAATGCTTTTGTTACTCAAAATAAAAAGAATGATAATTTAGTGCAGATCACTTCAATTCTTCGTGAGGGTGTAAAAAACTCCTGGGGTAATGAAGGGATCTCAATTAAGAAACAAGCCATTGTTAAGAATATTAATTTCACTGAAAAAACAAATATTCGGATGACAATTGAGCGCACAGCAAACCAATTTATTCTCACCACCCTTGATAATGACAGCAAAGAGAAGAAGTCATGGAGTATTGATGACTATGCTGGTTTCATGAACCAGCAAGATAGCGAGTCAATCTCACTCGGATTTTTTGCTTCCCGAAATGCCAAACTTGAAGTAAAAAATGCCCACTTCCAGCCAGGAACAGCGACGGTCGATTATGCTAAACTCGCCCCAGCAAAAGCCCGTACCGGGAAAAAAATCGAACCAGAATTACTGCTGTCTTCCGGGACTAAAGTTGTCGGCAATACAACCACCCTACAACTATTAGCTAATCAAGCAGGCAGTGTTGCTCTTGAAGGAAGCGAGCAGAAAAAAGCGGTTCAGGGTGGAGAACGGGTGCAGTTCCCGGTGACACTTAATCCAGGTACAAATACCTTTACGGTTAACTATCTGGTCAATGGCGTTGAAACCCAGCAGAAGATTAACGTTGAGAGCGTCTCGAGTAATATTGTTAATCTGTCAGAAATCTACGTCTGTACTGACTGTAAAACGGATGCCAAAGGAACCAAGTCCGATCCGGTCGATTTAAAAACAGCTGTTGCATTTCTGGCACCAGGCGGAAAAATCTATTTGAATGATGGTCAGTATGACGGAGTGATGCTGGCAGGTGAAGTGAGCGGATTGCCTGACCAGTTAAAAACCCTTGTCGCTATCAATAAACATAAAGCGGTCTTTGTTAATACGACCTTCAATCTTAATGCCAGTTACTGGCATCTGAAAGATATCGTTTTCGATGGTAACCTTGATAACACTCAAAATAAACCCGCTTATCTGAGAGTATCAGGCAGTCATAACATTGTTGAACGTGTGATTGCCAGAAACAATGATGATACCGGTATTGCGATTACGGCTAAAGATAAAAACCGTCTGTTATGGCCTGCACATAACTTAATTCTGGACTCTGACTCCTATAACAATCTGGACTTGTCCGGTATCAATGCGGATGGATTTGCAGCTAAGTTAGGTGTCGGCCCAGGAAACGTGTTCAGGGGCTGTATTTCCCATCACAATGCCGATGATGGCTGGGATTTATTCAACAAAATTGAAGATGGTCCAAATGCGCCAGTCACGATTGAAAACTCGATTGCTTATGCCAATGGTTTACCGTTCAGCAAACCAGATATATTAAAAGGCAGTATTGGTAATGGATTTAAGATCGGCGGAGAAGGTCAGCCAGTTAATCATAAAATCATCAATTCTGTAGCATTCAATAACAATATGGATGGTTTTACGGATAACTTTAATACTGGATCATTAATTATCGAAAATAACATCGCGATAAATAATGCACGGTATAATTACATACTGAGATCTAATCCATATACAATTGCATCACAAATTACCTTTAAAAATAACTATTCCATTCGTGATAGCTGGGAAGGTAAAATTAAAGACTATTTGGGTGAGCAAGTTGTCGCTACCGATAACAAAACGTTAACCTCAAAAGAAGCAGGTGAAATCCCTCAAAATATTGTTATTTCACGTGATGAAAATGGCAAAATTATCTATCCTGACTTTTTATTAAAACTTAATCCAAATTTAAGTTAATACATTGTACTAACCTGCCCCAGCAGCATTAATATTGCCGGGGCAGATATCAAAAACCGCTCAAAACATTCCCCTTTCAATACAGCACCCTCAGCAATAAATTAAAAGAAGATACTGACACAACCTTTCCGTGACATCACATTGATAGTTATCAGACTTTAGAGAGTGGTAATCTTATCTTTGACAGCCCTGGCAGGCCGTAGAACCTGTGTACATCCCCCCACGAGCATCACGTAGCGATTGCTCAAGCGATGTGTAAGCAGGTTACACCGCCTTCAGAACCAGTAGTTCAGGTTTGAGAGATTGCAAAATAGCGGATAAGAAAATTTAATTTTATTGTTACAAGTGAGAATTAAATCACATTTTTTTTCACTCAGCACACTGTTATTGTCTTATTTTATCCCTGCCCCCCTACAGCGCTAATAAATAGTAAAACACTGTTTCGACTTGGATCACATTTTCATCATCCATCGAATGACTAAAACCACAAACTCACATAAAGTGAAACAATGTTTTATAAATAATAATTTATCACAAAGCTTCTTATTGTGATACAGCTTTATTATTTTAAATAAGTGATAAAACGGTCCCATTCCGTAATAGTTTTTAAACAATTGATACCAAGTAGGTACTACATGAATGAAAACAGAATGCTGGGATTAGCCTGGATATCACCTTATATTTTAGGGTTGATAATCTTCACGGCTTTCCCATTTGTCTCCTCCTTCGTACTCAGTTTTACCGAGTATGACTTAATTAACCCTCCAGAATTTACTGGTCTGGAAAACTATCGCTATATGCTGACGGAAGACTCACTCTTCTGGAAGTCTATGGGGGTTACTTTTGCCTACGTTTTTTTAACCATTCCATTAAAACTGGCTTTTGCACTTGGCATCGCTTTTGTACTGAATTTTAAATTACGTGGCATAGGTTTCTTTAGAACCGCGTATTATATTCCTTCTATTCTAGGGAGCTCAGTTGCCATTGCCGTGTTATGGCGTGCATTGTTTGCAATTGATGGATTACTGAATAGCTTTATTGGCGTATTTGGTTTTGACCCCGTTAACTGGTTAGGTGAACCCTCACTGGCATTAATGTCTGTCACCCTGTTACGTGTCTGGCAGTTCGGTTCTGCAATGGTCATTTTCCTTGCAGCATTGCAAAACGTACCTCAATCCCAGTATGAAGCAGCAATGATTGACGGTGCCTCTAAATGGCAAATGTTTACCAAAGTCACTATTCCGCTGATTACACCGGTGATTTTCTTTAACTTCATTATGCAGACGACACAGGCATTCCAGGAGTTTACCGCACCGTACATCATCACCGGTGGCGGTCCGACACACTATACCTATCTGTTCTCGCTCTATATCTACGATACCGCGTTTAAATATTTTGAAATGGGTTACGGTGCTGCACTAGCATGGGTATTGTTCCTGGTTGTGGCGGTCTTTGCCTCCATCGCCTTTAAGTCATCAAAATACTGGGTGTTCTACTCTGCAGATAAGGGAGGCAAAAATGGCTGATATTCAACAACCTATGGCCCCGAAACAAAATTTAGATTTAGCTGAGCAAGAAGTTCTGCGTACGCTACGTCGGGAAAAAATTAGCGCTTATATTCGCTACGTCATACTCCTTATTGTCGGTCTGCTGATGTTGTACCCGTTAGTATGGATGTTTTCAGCAGCGTTTAAACCAAATCACGAGATCTTTACCACTCTTGGATTATGGCCTGAGAACCCAACCAGCGATGGCTTTGTTAATGGCTGGAAAACAGGTACCGAATATACTTTCGGACACTACATGCTAAATACCTTTAAGTATGTTATTCCAAAAGTGATTCTAACCATTATATCCTCCACAATCGTGGCCTATGGTTTTGCACGTTTTGAAATTCCGTTTAAAAAGTTTTGGTTTGCCACACTGATAACCACAATGTTGCTGCCAAGTACTGTATTACTGATCCCTCAGTACCTGATGTTCCGTGAAATGGGCATGCTGAATAGCTATCTGCCACTGTATTTACCTATGGCTTTTGCTACTCAAGGTTTCTTTGTCTTCATGCTGATTCAGTTCCTGCGTGGTGTGCCACGTGATATGGAGGAAGCGGCACAAATAGACGGATGTAACTCATTTCAAGTGCTGTGGTATGTGGTCGTCCCAATTCTGAAACCAGCGATTATTTCTGTCGCATTGTTCCAGTTCATGTGGTCAATGAACGACTTTATCGGTCCGCTGATCTATGTCTATAGCGTAGATAAATATCCAATTGCATTAGCATTAAAAATGTCCATCGATGTCACTGAGGGCGCACCATGGAATGAGATTTTAGCTATGGCAAGTATCTCTATCCTGCCATCCATCATCATCTTCTTCCTGGCACAGCGCTATTTTGTTCAGGGTGTCACGAGCAGCGGAATTAAAGGTTAATAGGGGCAATATCATGGCTGAAGTTATTTTTAATAAATTAGAAAAAGTATATTCAAACGGTTTCAAGGCAGTACACAACATTGATTTAACCATCAAAGATGGTGAATTCATGGTAATTGTCGGGCCTTCTGGCTGTGCGAAATCAACGACCCTACGTATGTTAGCGGGTCTTGAAACCATCAGCGGTGGTGAAATCCGTATCGGTGAACGTATCGTCAATAACCTGGCACCTAAATCGCGCGGTATTGCCATGGTGTTCCAGAACTATGCACTTTATCCACATATGACTGTACGTGAAAACCTGGCATTCGGCTTAAAGCTCAGCAAAATGCCGAAAAAAGAGATTGATAGCCAGGTTAATGAAGCGGCCAAAATTCTTGAACTCGATGAATTGCTGGACAGACTGCCGCGTCAGTTATCTGGCGGACAAGCACAGCGTGTGGCCGTAGGCCGTGCGATTGTGAAAAAACCAGATGTATTCCTGTTTGACGAACCCCTTTCAAACCTGGATGCCAAACTGCGTGCGTCGATGCGTATTCGTATTTCTGACCTGCATAAGCAGCTGAAGCAGAGCGGAAAGCCTGCGACCACCGTTTATGTTACCCACGATCAGACCGAAGCCATGACCATGGGTGACAGAATCTGCGTGATGAAGCTGGGTCATATCATGCAGGTAGATACCCCTGATAATCTTTATCACAATCCTAAAAATATGTTCGTTGCGGGCTTTATCGGCGCGCCAGAAATGAACATCAAAAAGAGCAGACTGATAGAGAAAGACGGGCATATGTATATCACCATTGGTAACAATGTCCTGGCTCTCAATAAACAAAAAGCTGAGAAAGTTGCAGCATATAAAGACCAAGAAGTGTTCTTTGGTATTCGCCCTGAATTTGTCAGCATTTCCGACCAACCGTTTGGCGATAGCAACGCTACCGGTGAGATTGTTCGTGTCGAAAACATGGGACATGAGTTCTTTATCTATCTGAAAATAGATGACTTTGAACTGACCTGCCGTATTTCATCTGATGATGCAAAACCTATTCTTGCGAAGGGAATCCACCGTTCGGTTTATTTTAAATTTGATATGGATAAATGCCATATTTTTGATCCAAAAACAGAAGAAAACCTCTCTATCTAACAGGAGTCGCTCATAATGAAAACAATGCTATTGAGTACCTTGATTGCTTCAACATTAGTAATGTCGGCAGGCAGTGCTTTTGCAGCAGATGATGTTGATTTACGTATGTCCTGGTGGGGAGGGAATGGTCGACATCAAGTAACCCTGAAGGCCTTGGAAGAATTCCATAAGCTTCACCCAAATATTAATGTCAAATCAGAATATACCGGCTGGGACGGTCACTTATCTCGCCTCACCACGCAGATTGCGGGTGGCACTGAGCCAGACGTGATGCAAACTAACTGGAACTGGCTGCCTATTTTCTCAAAAACAGGTAATGGGTTCTATAACCTGAACTTGCTGAAAGATGAGTTAGGTTTATCTAACTTCAAGCCACAAGATCTGCAATTCACGACTGTAAACGGCAAATTAAACGGTATTCCTATTTCTGTAACGGCGCGTGTTTTCTATTTTAATGATCAAACCTGGAAACAAGCCGGGATTGATTACCCAAAAACATGGGATGAGCTGCTCGCAGCAGGAAAAACATTTGAAACCAAGCTGGGTAAACAGTATTTCCCTGTCGTGCTTGAGCATCAGGATACATTTGCCTTACTCAATTCATATATGATTCAGAAGTACAATATTGCGGCTATCGATCTTGACGGTAAAAAATTCGCCTACAGCAAAGAGCAGTGGATTGAGCTTTTTGAAATGTACAAAAAGCTGGTCGACAGCCATGTCATGCCTGACACCAAATATTATGCCTCATTTGGTAAGAGCAACATGTATGAAATGAAACCTTGGATCCAGGGGGAATGGGCGGGTACCTACATGTGGAACTCAACCATTACCAAATACTCCGATAACCTGAAACCACCTGCGAAACTGGAATTAGGCGCTTATCCTATGCTGCCTGGGGCAACGGATGCGGGTCTGTTCTTTAAACCTGCTCAGATGCTATCAATCAGTAAAACAACCAAGCATCCAAAAGAAGCAGCCATGGTGATCAACTTCCTGCTGAATAACAAACTGGGAATCGAAGCACTGGGACTGGAGCGTGGTGTTCCGTTAAGCAATGCAGCTGTCGCTCACTTATCTGCACAGGGGGTGATTAAAGATAATGACCCAGCGGTTGCAGGTCTGAAACTGGCGCAATCATTACCTAATAAACTGGCCGTTTCTCCATACTTTGATGACCCGCAACTGGTGACTTTATTCGGCTCAACTCTGCAATATATCGACTATGGTCAGAAAACAGTAGAAGAAGCAGCAGCAGAATTTGAACGCCAGGGCAACCGTATTTTGAAACGCGCCATGCGCTAGCAGCCTTAAAAACATGTTCTACTCTCGCCTGCCGCGGTCTTATTAGCGGCAGGTTTCAGATGCCAGAAAACACCATAGTCTTTCCTCTGTACTACAGGAGGTCGCTATTCCCCTGCTCTCTGGCCAGCCCTCCGCCAGCCATTTATACCAACGTAAATCCCGAAAGAGTTGCCATTATTCAGTAAGTTAAATCACAACCCGATAACAATATTTTGCTCATGCACTCAATCCGTTGAGTAACCCATAATATGTAATATAAGAGAATTTATCGGAGAGTTATTCATGACCAACCTCGATGTAAAGTACCCATTTTGTCAACAAACACCCTCAGTTAAAAACAGGGATTAGGTCACGCAGAACATCAACATTATCGCTGCCAAAACGGCTGCCGACGCTTCCCGTTGCTTTATCGCTTGATAATTTACCTATTGATCGGCGGATTCAATGTGACGCTTTGTTACCCCGACAGGTTCAGTGCTGATGAGGTATTAGAAAAATAAAAACATGTGGTGAGTCAGTTTTATATATAGCAAATAGAAAGAGAAAATTTAAATCAGAGAAAGCGCTTAAAACGATTGAATCGTAAGAGATTAGGTTACTCTAAATCAGCGGAGATACATGATAATGATGACGTTATCAGCATATTCATTGAATGTTGGCATGACTTACCATACTTTTCTCTGGATCGAATACATAACCAATACTTTCTCACAAAACGAACCAATCCTGTTTTTTGAAATACCATTTCAAAATATCGCTTGAGGTGTATCACATTATGATTAAAAACAGCTTTTCCTTACTCACAATATAAAGCAGTATATTAAAATATCGTTTCATTTTGATTTGTCGGTGTTTATATCAGTTTTTAAAGGTAAAAAACCAGCACCTGAATACATTTAACTTAAGGACCATGGCATTTTACAAATTAACAACAGTTCTTATTGTTAATACCAAGCAAATAACAGGCCAGGATGAAGAACAGGTGATAAGTTATGATATTAACAACGACTCCATTGTTTGTAATGAAAATAATAAACTCCTTTTAAGGCAGCTGTTAAATCAGCGTAAGATAAATTCACAGGCGTCGATTTAGCTTATGTTCTATTTTATTAGGTTGTATCAATATCTGTAATTAAGAATTGCACCATTCCAATTGATTATAAAATGATGACCTCTGATCTAAAACAAGGTAAATACTATGCAAAAAAAAGTATTAGCTTTATTAGTTATATTATCTACTAATGCCTATGCAGCAACGGTTGATTTGGGCTTTGAGAATGAAGTCTACACGAGTGACGAATACAGGACCTCTGATGTTTTCATGCCTTATGTTGCAACAAGTTTTAATCCTATTAATGATTCAAAACTGAATATTTCCATGAAATATATGTATCAGGATCAATACGGTAGAAAGCATGCCGATACTGAGAAAGATAGATTTAAAACTGATCGTGACCGCTTTGAATTCTTCGTTAAAGGTTATACCTGGAAAAATGGCGACTTTAGTTTTTCACCATCCATAGGTTTCCGCTACGAAGATTGGAAAACTAACTACGAAAATACAGGCAGACAAGATAGTCGTAAATTTGAATTACGTTTATTGCCTAATATGAACTATAAAATCAATGACCAAGTCAGCCTCTATCTGAGTGGGTTTGTTGCTCCTGTCTTTGTGCAGACTAAACAAGAATCAAGAAAAGACAGCGGTTTCGTTAAAGGTCAGCTTGGTACCAATAATTATAACAACGATTACTTCCAGGAACTTAATTTATTAGGTGTCAGGTACAAAATAAACGACAATAACACTGTCTGGTCTTCTATCTATAATGAAAGAAAGTACTCTCAGTACGCTTCAAAATATGACAGATGGCAATTACGACTGGGTTATGATGTTAAAGCAACCAGTGATCTGAGCTTTAGTCCGTTTATTCGATATGATTTATCTTATAAAGAAGAGAATATTGAAAACAGCAATTTCTCTAAAGACAGTGGAAAAACCAGAAGCAAAGATGAAGTGCGTATTGGTTCAAGCGCTAGCTATGAAATCGTGCCGTCAATTCGTCTCCTCGGCGAAGTTTACTGGCAAACTGCAAAGGTTGAAAGCTATAGCGGTGTCTCTTCCGAAGATAAAAACAGAATGTTCTACAAGTTAGCCATAAGAAAAACATTCTAATAAAAAATACGATAAGCCAGCCATTAATATGACTTGGCTATCGGTAAAACCTAATGTTATGTCTCCTTCCCAGGAGGATTTATGTCATTAAAGAAACGTAGTTTGCTGAGCCTGTTTGCAGCCTCAACACTGGTGTTCTATTCAGGTTTAGCTTTTGCAAACAACATTGAAAGTGTTAGTGCTACTGGATTTGATGAAGATAAAAACCACCGTCCGGGAAATATGATTGACGGTAATATCAAAACCCGCTGGGCGGTTAATGGACTCGGTAACTCCGCGACGTTAAAATTAAAAAGTGATATGAAGATTAATAATATTGTATTAATCCCATTCAAGCCCACTGAACGCCGTCTGAAGTTTGATCTATTAACCTCGACTGATAATAGCACCTGGACCCCCTTAGCCACTGACTTAGAGACATCTGATAAATATGACAAGGGCGAAAAATTTGTTCTGAAGACACCGCGTGATGCACGTTATCTGAAGATCAATGTTAATGGTACCAATGCTAATAAATGGAGTGCACTGATTGAGGTTGATGTGAACTCAAACGAAGCCCTCCCAGAGACGACATTGCCTTGATATAAACGGCGCACCGAAAAAGTGATTCAATCCCACGCTTTTTTGGTGCCGCCGTTTTACCTCACTATTCTTACTGAGTTTTTACTTCCCCGCTCCAAATACAGCTCATAAACATCAATCAGAAGGAAAAACGGTGAATAAAAATCTGGTTATCACTTTATTACTCGGTGGAGCAGTATTGTGCTCAACCCAGGCTTTAGCTTCACAATGGGATGCGATAGTTTCGCCTTCCCCTGAAACCGGACATTTTGGCTCGGTTAAACAGGCTCTCGACGCTGCTCCAGCAGACGGAAAACCCTGGCGTATTCTGGTAACAGATGGCAACTGGCAAGAACGACTAGTGATTGATAAACCCGTGACTTTGGTAGGCGAGTCAGAAGATAAAACCATTATCGAAGCCAACACGCCTGCCGGTCAGCTTGATAGCACAGGGAAAAAACTAGGAACATCGCGTACCAGTACCATAGAAATTAAAGCTAATGGTGTCACGCTAGAAAATCTCACCGTGCGTAATAGTTTTGATTTTCCTGCGAACCAAGCACTACCGGATGATTCCCCGCAAAAGCTGAAAGATACCCAGGCGGTGGCATTACTGGTGGCGGATAATGTCGATGAAGCCCGTTTCAGACATGTTCGCCTGGAAGGGTATCAAGATACGTTTTATAGCAAAACCGGCAGCAGAAGTTACTTTACCGACTGCACAATCAGCGGTCATGTCGACTTTATCTTTGGCTCCGGCACCGCCGTTTTTGAACGATGCGACATCATTGCCCGAGCGCGAGACGATATCGCTCCTCCCCTTGGCTATATCACTGCTCCCTCAACCAATGTGAACGCTCCTTACGGGCTGATTTTTATCGACAGTAAATTATTGAAAGAACCCGGCGTTCCGGCAAAAAGTTTTGCTCTTGGCCGCCCATGGCACCCTACCACTCAGTTTGATGACGGGCGCTATGCTGATCCCCAGGCTATTGGTTTATCTACGTTTATTAACAGCGAAATCGATGACCATATTTATGGCTGGGACAAGATGTCCGGTAAAGATAAAGCGGGTGAGAGAATCTGGTTCCATCCTGAAGACAGCCGTTTCTATGAATACAGTAGTCGCGGACCTGGTGCTAATCAAGGGGGTGAGAAATATGCCATAAGTGCCTCTCAAGCCGAGCAGTACAGTGTAAAAAATATCTTTTCTGACTGGCCACCATCACAACTTCAATAGGATTTCTTATGAATACTCGATTTCCATTACGTCTTTGCTGTGTGCTCCTTATGGCAACCAGCTCCGTTGCTCTTGCCGATAGCCAGCAGCGCTTACAGGCAGTTAAAACCTTTGCCGATACAGTGCTGGATAAAGCCGGAGATAAATATCATGGCGCAACGCCAAGCCCTTTATTAGCCAGCGGTGTTAACCCAAGAACCGGTGAGCAAATGGAGTGGATTTTCCCTGATGGCCGCACCGCTGTGTTGTCCAACTTCTCTGCTCAACAAAATCTGATGCGTGTTCTGGTGGGGCTCAGTAATCTGACTGGCGATGAAAAATATAAACAACGCGCCGAAGAGACAGCAAAATATTATTTTGATCACTACCAGGATGATAGCGGATTACTGATTTGGGGTGGTCATCGATTCGTTGATCTAAAATCGCTGGAACCAGAAGGCCCGAGTGAGAAAGAGCAGGTTCACGAGTTAAAGAATGCCTATCCATACTATGAAATGATGTTTACCGTCGATAAAGAGCCCACAGTACGTTTTATTCGCGGCTTCTGGAATGCCCACGTTTATGACTGGAATATCATGGAGACCAGTCGTCACGGTGAATATAACAAACCAATGGGTGATCTGTGGGAAAGCAGTTTTGTTCAGCAGCCTCCATTCTTTGCCACTAAAGGTCTGAGCTTCCTGAATGCTGGCAATGACCTGATTTACTCTGCCGCACTGCTGTCTAAATATAATAATGAACCCGAAGCCTTAGCCTGGGCTCAGCGTTTAGCACAACAATATGTGTTACCTCGGGATAAAAAAACCGGGCTGGGTGTTTATCAGTTTACTCAGGCACTACAACGCGAAAAACCGACTGACGACAGTAATACCCATTCGAAATTTGGCGATCGTGCCCAGCGTCAGTTTGGCCCGGAATTTGGCCCGGATGCACTGGAAGGTAATATGATGCTGAAAGGACGTACCAGTACTATCTATTCTGAAAATGCCCTGATGCAGCTGGCACTGGCAAATGAATTAGGTAGTCAGGGTGCAGACCTTAAGAAATGGACTCTCGACGGCCTGAAAGCCTTTGCTCATTACGCCTATGATGAAAGCAACAACACCTTCAGACCGATGCTGGCAAACGGGACTGATTTATCAAACTACGTTCTGCCACGCGACGGTTATTACGGTAAAAAAGGCACCACGCTCACGCCTTATAAAGCAGGTAATGAATTCCTCCTCTCCTATGCCCGTGCTTATGGCATTGAGCAGGATGATGAACTGTGGAAAGCCGTACGTGGTATTGCTAAAGGTCAGGAGCTGGGAGATATCGGTGCGCCGGGTGGCCAGAATGCAAAACTCAATATGGGCACCAGCAATAGCGATCCCTACTCCATTTTTGCGTTGATCGACTTGGCTCAGGCAACCGGACATAAAGACTATCTCAAACTTGCGGAAAAAGTTGCCGATAATATTATTGAAAACAAACAGCTAAATGGTTTCTTTGTTGATAATAAAGATGTCCAGTATGCCAGTGTTGATAATATCGCCCCTTATGCCCTGCTCGCTCTTGAGGCAGTATTACAGAATAAACCCGCTGCCGTTGCACCTTTCCTGAATGGTTCAGGTTTTACCGAGGGGGCTTATCGTATGCCTGACGGTTCAGTGCGTATATCGACCCGTGATGAAGAGCTGTTTGCGCTGAAAATTGGCGAGCAACTGAAACCTAATAATAAAAAATAATACTTAAAAAAATGGCATCGCTAATTCAGCGATGCCATTTTATAACACATAAGAAAACGATTATCAGGAAGTCACTTTCTTATCGGTAAGATCCTGCCCTTCAATACTGTCTGATGCTTTCGGACGCTCTGCTTTTGGCGTCGCATACCAGTAACCCAGGCCCATGAAAATCATTCCCGAGAACATATTACCCAGAGTCACCCACAGTAAGTTGTGGCCAATTCCAGACAAGGTATAAGCTTCTGAATGGTTCCCCAGCCATGACAAAGCAAGCAGCGTCATATTGGCAACTGAGTGTTCATAACCGGAAGCAATAAAGGCTAACAGACACCACCAGATAGCCAGGAACTTCGCGGCACCTTCAGTACGAATAGCCATCCAAATTGCCAGACACACCAGCCAGTTACACAGGATGCCTTTAAAGAAGAGGGTCATGGCTGGCGCCGTCGTTTTCGCCAGAGCGGTGCTATGTACCAGACTGGTATCGAGGGGTAACAGTGCACCGCCTCCCCAGTTATAGAGTAAGGCAATAAAGACTGAACCGAGCAAGTTACCCAGCCAGGTCTGAGGCAGAATCGCCCACATCTGGCCCTGCGAAAGAGTACCTGCTTTAACCCCGAGCGTGAGAAACATAGTATGGCCGGTAAACAATTCAGAGCCTGCAATAATGACCAGGGTTAAAGCGATACCAAAAGTCGCCCCCATCACCAACGGTCGTAATGAAGGATCTAACAAGTTGCCCAGCGTAAAAATCAGAATAATACCAAACCCAACGTAAGCACCCGCCATCATCGAACTCACCCAGAATGCAATTGGGTTAGTAGAGGAAAGTCGCTGAATACGCCCGGCATTAGCTGCACACTTATTAATAGTGTCAGTGAACATAGTTATTTTCCTGCAAAGTAAATGAATGCTGCTGTCCCAAAAATCTCAGGAGAAAATATTGATGCAGACAATAAGATGGCTGACTCCATGAAATTAAAAGCAGCTAAGTATCTTGCTCGCCCTGATTCTATTCAGGTCGGGCCTCAAGAAGAGGCCCGACAGGTCAGTGACTATGCTTTTATTTGTACTACGCCATTTTCAACGCGAGCCGCAAAATGCGCGATGGAATAGGACTCATCTTCCATGCAGTAGCCGTCGCTTAAACGAAAATGTTGTTTTTTCAACGGACTGGTTATCCACAGCTCGTTATGATGCTCAGCAATCAGTCCCCGCGATAACACGCTTGCTTCAAAGAAAGGGTCAATATTACTGAGAGCATAGACTTGCTCATCGTTATAGGGACGGAAGATAGCGACTTGTTCCCCTTCCACCAGCGCACAAACGCCTGTTTCAGGTAATATGTCACTCAGCTGACAAACGGTGTGCCACTGACTCATAGCTGCTCCTCCATATCCAGCAAGGTTACTGGGATGCGTTCATAAGGTGTAGCAGGACGATGTTGTTCACGCTCGCTAACGGTCTGCACATTCGGATCACGCAATGTGCTATTGATAAAGTGGCTGAAACGAACCTGAGCTTCAGGACTGTCGACAGTCTCACGCCATTCACAGATAACTTTCTCACGCAGACGAGCCAGTTCGCTTTCCAGCTGAGCATTAAGGTTCAGTTTGTCATCAATGATGACGCTGCGCAGGTAGTCAACGCCACCTTCCAGATTCTCAAGCCAGACTGAGGTGCGATTCAGTTTATCGGCAGTACGGATATAGAACATCATAAAGCGGTCGATATAGGTGATAACGGTTTCGCGGTCGAGATCAGCCGCCAGCAAATCTGCATGGCGTGGTTTCATTCCCCCATTACCACAAACGTAGAGGTTCCAGCCTTTTTCTGTCGCGATAATCCCAACATCTTTACCCTGAGCCTCAGCACATTCCCGCGTACAGCCAGAGACACCAAACTTCATTTTATGCGGGGTACGAATACCCTTATAGCGATTCTCTAACTCGACACCGAAGCCAACACTGTCACCCACACCGTAACGACACCAGGTGCTACCGACACAGGTTTTCGCCATACGTAAAGCTTTGGCATAAGCATGACCGGTTTCAAAACCAGCATTGATTAACTGACGCCAGATTTCTGGTAAGTCATCTTTCTGCGCGCCAAACATCCCGATACGCTGTGAACCGGTTATTTTGGTATACAGATTATATTCCCGAGAGATACGGCCGATTTCCATTAAGCCTTCTGGTGTAATTTCACCCCCAGCAGAACGTGGAATAACAGAGTAGGTCCCGTCTTTCTGAATATTGCCGAGGAAGTTATCGTTAGTATCCTGCAACGGAGTCAGTTCCGGTTCGAGAATATAATTATTCCAGCAGGAGGCTAACAGAGAACCGACGGTAGGTTTACACACTTCACATCCGTAGCCTTTCCCGTATTTATGCAGCAATTGCTCAAAAGACTTGATACCTTCGACGCGGATTAAATGGTAAAGCTCCTGGCGTGAGAATGCGAAATGCTCACACAGGTTATTGCTCGTTTCGATACCCGCTTTCGCCAGTTCGGCATTGAGAACCTGGGTAACCAGCGGAATACAGCCGCCGCATCCAGTACCGGCTTTAGTTTCAGCCTTCAAAGCGGCAACGGTATGACAGCCCTTGCCAATAGCCTTAACCAGATCACCTTTAGTCACGTCAAAGCAGGAACAGATTTGCGCACTATCAGGCAGTTTATCAACACCCAGCGCTGACTTAGGGCTGTTGCCATAAGAAGGTAAAATCAGCGTATCGGGATTTTCCGGTAATTCAATGGCGTTCAGCACCAGCTGTAACAAGTTGCCATAATCACTGGTGTCCCCCACCAGAACGGCTCCCAGTAAAGTTTTATTATCTTCACTGACAATGAGACGTTTATAGACTTCTTTATTTTCATCGAGATAGACATAACTGCGAGTATTTGGCGTACGACCGTGGGTATCACCAATGCCGCCAACATCCACACCAAGTAATTTAAGCTTGGCACTCATATCCGCCCCGGTAAATTGACTCTTATTACCCAGCAGATTATCTACTGCAACCTGAGCCATTTTGTAACCCGGCGCCACTAAACCAAAGATTTGGTTATTCCAGCTGGCACATTCACCGATAGCATAAACATCGGGATCTGAGGTCTGGCAGTAATTATTAATGGCAATACCACCGCGTGGAGTAGCAATTTCCAGCCCACACTGAGCGGCCAGTTTATCCTGCGCGTGAATACCAGTAGAGAAGACAATAAAGTCAATTTCTAGCGCACTACCATCTGCAAACAGCATGGTTTTACGTGCCTCGTTACCTTGTTGAACAATTTCTAAGGTGTTTTTATTGGTATGGACCTGTACGCCGAGACGTTCAATTTTACTACGAAGCTGCTCGCCACCCATCTGGTCAAGCTGTTCAGCCATCAGCATAGGGGCAAATTCAATGACATGCGTTTCCATACCGAGGTTTTTTAATGCGCCTGCGGCTTCAAGCCCTAATAAGCCCCCACCGACTACCGCACCACGTTTGCTGCGACGGGCACAGGCTTCAATCGCATTCAAATCTTCAATGGTCCGATAGACAAAGCAATCCTGAGTATCTGCCCCTTTGATAGACGGAACCCAAGGATAAGAACCCGTGGCCATAACCAGTTTGTCATAATAGATGCTTCGCCCGGTATTCGAGTGAATCAGCTTATCCTGACGGTTAATCGTAATAGCACGTTCGCCAACCAGCACTTCTACACCGTGCTTTTCATAGTAACCTTCGCGTACTAAGGAGAGTTCTTCAGCGGTGTGGTGGGAAAAGTAAGAAGACAGGTGAACACGGTCATAAGCTTTGCGGGGTTCTTCACAAAATACCGTGATTTCAAATTGGTCAGACGGGGCTTTATCCAGTAAGTCTTCGATAAAACGATGACCCACCATGCCGTTGCCGATAACTGCGATTTTGAGTTTGCTCATCAACATTGCCTCAATCTTTTTTATTGGTACCTACTTTACCGATTCAGCTACTTTTTGTATTGATACAAATCAAATACATCTTTAAATATTTTAGCAGCTCTCATTCATTACGTTTAAAAACCTTTTTTTACATTAAATATCAACAACATAAAATTATATTTAAATATGGTGGCAGGGGTAATAAATCGCGTATTTTTCGGCATGATCACCCATTCAGGGCTCGTTTTATCAGGTATGCAAACAGCCGCCATCTCTGACAGCCATATTAATCGATAGCTTTAGGAAAAAACTATCCGCTTTTAACGTGACATTAGGTTTACAGATACAAGCGATCCAGCCCCTGACGTAAATCATTAATCAAGTCGTCGGTATCTTCCAGACCAATTTGTAAACGGAGTGTTTTTCCTTTTGCCTGCCAGGTTGTCGCCGTCCGGTAGTCTGAGCAATCAAAAGGAATAATCAGGCTTTCAAAGCCGCCCCAGGAATACCCCATAGCGAATAATTCGAGTCCGTTCAGCATCTCGGTAACAGCAGATTTTGAAAAGGCAGGATCGAGGATAATTGAAAATAATCCCGTTGATCCGGTGAAATCACGCTTCCAGAATTCATGTCCCGGACAGTTTTCAAATGCAGGATGTAAAATGGTTTTGACTTCCGGCTGCTGTTCCAGCCAGCGAGCCACTTTCAGCGCACGGCTTTCAGCCTCCTGTAAACGGATATGTAAGGTTCTTAATCCGCGTAATGCGAGGAAACAATCTTCAGCCCCCGGTAACATCGCCATACTGTCATAAGTTGCGCGTAATTCAGGCCAGGTTTCAGCATTAGCACTGACCATCCCCATCAGTAAATCAGAGTGCCCACTCAAATACTTGGTTCCTGCTTCTACAGAGAGGTCACAGCCATGCTTATGTGCCTGGAAAAAGACCGGGGTGGCCCAGGTATTATCAATAATGGTTTTAATACCACGTGAACGTGCAATTTCGGTGAGCAGCGGGATATCCTGGATCTCAAAAGTCTGTGAACCTGGCGACTCTAAAAATAACGTACTGGTTTCAGGACGGATCAATTCAGTGATCCCCACCCCAATCATAGGATCGTAATAGGTAGTGGTGACACCAAACTTTTTCAGTGTCTGATTGCAGAAAGCTCTTGTCGGGCGATAGACCGTATCCGGTATGAGCAGGTGATCCCCTGCTTTCAGTGTCGTCATCAGGGCAAGTGCTATCGCCCCTAACCCGGAAGGTGACATTACTGTACCCGCAGCGCCCGTCAGTTCTGTCCAGGCATCTTCGAGATTCTTAATCGTCGGTGTACCCAGAGTCCCATAGGCAAAAGCTGCTCGGTTATTCTCCAGGTCTTCAACGGTATCAAAAACCACCGTTGACCCTCGATACACCGGGCTGTTAACAAAACCATGTTGTTCTTTAGTATTCCGGCCCAGCTGAGTTAATCGGGTTGATAGCTTTAACGGTTCAGATTGCGTATTTTTCATAGTCACTTCCATTTAATTCGACTTTCAGAGCCAGCGGTTTACTCGACAAATGTTAATAAAAGGGGAGAGGCACAACAAAACACATACCTGAGTAACCAGATAAAGAGGATTAAACATACCACAAGGCCAAAAATAGGTCCTGATACCTGCATCAGTAACATAGATCTGATCAGTTCCTGCTAACGAACCACTTTTGTTGCTGTTACCTCACCATTTCTCGGATTAACTATATGTATTATAATACTTTTTCATCCGTCACTGACGAAAACACCAAAGAGTCACAGATATTAATTGCGTAAAGGCATGAGATCATACTGACAACAAAACCAGCATTTAAACAGGGCTAGCGGCTTTTCCCTGCGATGTCAGCGCGCGCTGGCAACCACAAAAAATGTTTGAAATTCGTTAAAATCCTCTTTGAGCATGGTCATTTCCCTTATTGAATGGATGATATCAGCTCTTTTCAGGCGACAAATTTCTATAAGTCTTCTCGTTTATCTATGCTCATCGACACGCTCAGCTGACTACCCGCAAGGCAGTCTGATTATTTTTAACCTGCTTCAAAATTAACATCCGCATCACAAATCGGTCAAACACACACAAACGGTCATTATCGGTCATGCTAATGTGATCCACCGTTCAATAAAAAAATGGACTCCAGAGAGTTCTGATACGTTACTTGGTTTATATACGTGATGAAAATCACTTTTATTGAATATAACCACAGTTTAATTACAAAATTTTTGCGACAAACATCACTTTAAAGAGTTGGTGTCATTATTCGCCTGTGGACTCGTACCCAGCACACATTTTCTTACTGCGGTATCGGATACTTTATTAAGCATCGGGAGGGCATGATGTTACCGATAGAAAGACAACAAAGAATCATTGATGAATTAAATATAAATGGCAGAGTGCTGGTAGCTGAATTAGTAACATTATGTCAAGTCTCTCAGGAAACAATCAGACGAGACCTGAGTCAATTAGAAAAAAGAGGTTTATTACAGCGTAGTCATGGTGGTGCTGTTCTCGCCAGAAGAGAAACAAATACCCAGCAAAATAATACCCATACTGCTCATGAGCAGGGTTTATCTTTTCGCCAAAGAATGAATGAATACGTAGATGAAAAAATGGCGATAGCGAAACGGGCATTAGATTTTGTTAGTCCAGGAGACTGCCTGTTACTTGATGACAGTACTACTGGCTGGTACTTTTCGCGCCAACTACCCGATATTGAATTAACTGTAATCAGTAATTCTCTTAGGGTTGTTCAGTCTTTGGCAGCACGGATTAATATAAGAACCATTTGTCTCGGCGGCGAATATTCAGGCCGATATGAAAGTTTCCATGGCGTCGTGACTGAACAACCACTACGTGAATTTCAAATTAATAAAATATTTTTTTCTTGTAGCAGTTTAAGCAGTGATGGCTATTTACGTGAAGGCAATGAAAATAGCGCCCACCTTAAACAACAAATGATTCTGGCAGCAGAACGTAAATATCTGTTGCTTGATGGTAGTAAATTTTTGCACCCCTCATTCGCAAGGATCTGTCATTACCGCGATGTGGACTTTCTTATTACTGACCAATTAAAAAACAAAGAGCTGGAAAAAGAATTAGCGTGGAACGGCGTCAATATTATCGACTGCTCACAACGTAATAATCCTAAACAGCTCATTAAAAATTAAATCGGAGTCTTTATGAAGAAACATCTTATTACCTGCAGCCTGATTGCCCTGTTCGCGACTGCTACCCTTCATGCCGAAGATAAATTACGTATGGGAGTCGTGGTAAAAATCGGTGGTATTCCTTGGTTTAATGCCATGGAAGCCGGGATTAAAAGTGAGTCCGAGAAGCGCGGAATTGACGCCTGGATGATAGGTCCGACAGCTGCTGACCCGGCATTACAAGTCCGTGCTATCGAAGATTTAATCGCCCAGAAAGTCGATATCATCGGCATTGTCCCCAACGATCCGAAAGTCCTGGAGCCCGTTATCAAACGTGCTCGTGATGCCGGAATAAAGGTTATCACGCATGAATCACCGGGTCAGAAAGATGTGAACTGGGATTTTGAACTGGTTGATGCCCAGACTCATGGAATCAACCATATGAAAGAATTAGCTAAGTGCATGAATGAAGAAGGCAAATATGCCATGTATGTCGGCAGTTTGACCGTTCCTTTGCATCAAGAATGGACTGATTCAGCATTAAATTATCAGAAAGAGCATTACCCTAAAATGCAGCTGGTTACTGATAAGTTTGGCGTGGGTGAGTCACTCGATAACTCTATTCGCACGACCAATGAACTGATGTCTAAATACCCTGACCTTAAAGGGATCATGGCGTTTGGTTCTCAAGGCCCAATCGGTGCCGGACGTGCAGTAATGAATCGCAATAAAACCGATCACGTTTGTGTCATTGGCTCCTTCAGCCCAGGCCAGGGTGCAACACTGGTACAGAGAGGTGCTATTAAAGGCGGGTATATCTGGAACCCACAAACCGCAGGTGAAGTCTTCGTTCGCATCGCCGATATGCTGCAAAAAAATGAACCCATCACTGACGGCATGACCATTGAAGGTTTAGGAAAAGTCAAAGTTGACCAGGAAAATCGCACCATTCTGGGCAACAACACCGAAAGCCTGGATAAAGAAAACTTACCGAAACTGGTAAAAATGGGACTGTAAAAATGAATGAGCGCACTTCAAATACACTGATTTCCCTTGAAAATCTGTCAAAAACATTTGGTGGTAATCGGGCATTAAGTGATATTTCTATGACTTTACTGGCGGGAGAGGTGCACTGTCTTGCTGGCACAAATGGCTGCGGTAAAAGCACATTAATTAAAGTCATTTCCGGGGTGCATACGCCGGATAGTGGTAGCTCGATCACCTTAGGGGATGGTGCACCCAGCCCCAAACTGTCCGCCCGTCAGGCGCGCGACTTTGGTATTCAGGTTATTTATCAAGACCTGTCGTTATTTCCAAATTTATCGGTCTGGGAAAATATTGCCTTTGAGCACAATCTGGAAGGCCTGCTTCGCTGGAATAACAAGTCCAGGCTAAAGAAAACCGCACTTGAGGTGATTGAAAAGCTACAGTTTGATCTTGATATTGACCAACAAGTCTTTTCACTTTCCATTGCCGAGCGTCAGCAAGTTGCTATTTGTCGTGCACTGGTCGCGGATGCTCGCCTGGTTATTATGGACGAGCCTACAGCCTCACTGACCAGAACAGAAGTTAATCAATTATTGAGAACCGTACGCTATCTCAAAGAGTCGAATATTTGCGTGGTATTTGTCAGCCACAGACTCGATGAAGTTCTCGAGATCTCCGACCGCGTTACCGTTATCCGCGATGGCCGAATTATTGGTTGCTGGCCAGCACATGAAATGACGCCATTTCATTTAACTGAGCTGATGACAGGTAAAAAACTGGATTATGAGATGAAAGCCCCGACCAGGAATAGCGATCGCGTTATTCTGGAAGTAGAGAATTTAACCCGTGCGAATCAATACTCAAACGTCAGTTTTAAACTCCATAAGGGCGAAATTATTGGTTTATGTGGCCTGTTAGGCTCTGGACGTACGGAGCTGGCGCTCTCATTGTTTGGGATGACAAAACCTGACAGTGGAAAAATCTGGCTTGATAGTAAACCGGTTCGTTTTAAAACCCATGAAGATGCGATTAAATCCGGGATTGGCTATGTTTCAGAAGACAGGCTGACTCTCGGTTTAGTTCAGCAGCAATCTGTTGCCGATAATATGGTATTAACCATTCTCGATAAGCTCAAAAATCGCTTTCATTTAATTGATGAGTATCGAAAGAATAAAATAATATTAGAGTGGATCCAACAATTAGGTGTTCGTGTTGCCGATCCTGAATTAGCGATATCGACATTATCTGGTGGTAATCAACAAAAAATTGTCCTCGCTAAATGGGTATTAACCCAACCACAAATATTAATATTAGATTCCCCTACCGTAGGGGTCGATGTAGGCGCTAAGGCCAGTATTTACCAGCTTATTCATGCTCTGGCTAAAGAAGGGATCTCTATTATTATCATTTCCGATGAGATCCCCGAAGTTTGGTATAACTGTGATCGTATTATGCATTTTCGTGATGGCACGATAAATGCTGAATATAAACCAGATTCCGTTGAACAGCATCAGCTAGCCGAGGTAATTAATGCTTAATCTATTACGCTTACGGCCAACCTCCAGTCAAGGCTGGCTTGCCTGGGTACTGTTCGTTGCTGTTGTTTTTTTTAGTCTGGCCAGCGATCAGTTTCTTACCATTCAAAACTTGCTTGATTTAGCCGAAAGTTACGCCGTTACCGGTATTTTCGCCCTGGGTCTGTTTGTGGTACTGGTCACCGGAGGAATAGATATTTCCTTTGCCGCTGTAGCCTCTGTGGTTCAGTATTTTATCGCGACGCTGTTTATTCAATTTCAGTTTGATAACGCCATTCTCAGTATCTTATTAGCGATTATATGCGGCACGTTATTTGGAGTGATTAACGCACTGCTGATTACCACCTTACGTGTCGTCTCGATAATCATCACTATCAGTATGCAGTCCCTGCTGTTTGGCTTGTTGATGTGGGTAACCGCCGGGCGAAGTATTTATTCCCTTCCAGACTGGTGGATTTCACTGCGCACTGTGCTGCCATTTGAGGTTGGGGGTGTTCAGTTCCAGCTTGGACTGCCACTGGTTACGATGCTGATCATCGCCGGAGCAACCGCCCTGCTGTTGAATAAAACGAATCTTGGTCGCCAGCTTTATGCGGTCGGTGGTGACCCTGAGTCAGCCCGCCGCATCGGTATCAGGGTGGGGTTGATCCATGTCTTTGCCTACGGCTGGTTAGGTGCCATGGCCGCGATAGGTGGATTAGTGCAGGTTTATCGTATGGGGGAAGTGGTACCTAATGCGCTGGTGGGTGGTGAACTCGATGTCCTGGCTGCAACCGTTTTAGGCGGTGCCAGCCTGATGGGAGGAAAAGGCACTGTCAGCGGAACTTTAATGGGCGTCTTTCTTATCGCAATCCTAAAAAATGGCCTCAACCTGGTCGGCGTTTCTAATTACTTCATGAATATAGTGGTCGGTGTGATTATCGTCATGGCTATTGCTGTCACACACTATAAAAAGCGTAAAGAAACTGATGTCAGCTTTGTCTAATTAAAGGCGTATCGTTATGAAACTAATTTCTGCTCTGCGTCCCGATAGTAGCAATGCTGGACTTTTACTCCTCATTGCATTGACCCTGAGTTGTTTTACCCTGTTATTACCGGGACGTTTTCTTACTCATTCAACATTTATGAGTATGGCTTTCCAGCTGCCGGAGCTGGGTTTACTTACCTTAGCCATGTTTATTGCTATTTTAAGTGGTGGCTTAAATTTAGCGATTATTGCAACCTCGAATATCACCGCACTCTTTATGGCCTGGGTACTGTTAAGTATGCTGCCAGCAGATGCCAGTATGCCCTACCAATTATTATGGCTCGGTATCGCGATTATTGGTGCAATGTGTATTGCCGTGGTAGTGGGTATGATTACCGGAATGATGATAACACGTATTGGTGCTCACCCTATTCTGGTGACACTGGCAACCATGATGACCTTAAATGGAATAGGTATTTGGTTAACTAAGGGTGCCGCACTCAGTGGTATGCCACAAGTCATCAGAACGCTGGGCTCAGGCACGTTTATCGGTGTGCCATTACCATTATGGGTTTTTCTTATTGCCGCAGTATCTCTGGCTTTATTCTTAAGTAAAACCCGTCCAGGAAAATGTATTTATATGGGCGGCAGTAATATTAATGCGACCTGGTTTAGTGGTGTTAATACTCACCGGATAGTGATTCTTGTATACGTTATTTCTAGTTTACTCTGTGTACTCGCTGGTTTAATTATGATGGCCAGATTTAACTCAGCGCGAATGGGTTATGGTGATGCCTATTTATTACTGACAGTATTAGCGATTATTTTAGGTGGAGCAGATCCTAACGGTGGCTTTGGTCGTGTCTCTGGCGTAGTGCTTTCTTTAATTGCATTACAAATATTATCAACAGGTTTTAATTTAATGAATATAAGCCAGCATGTCAGTCTGGCTATGTGGGGTGCTGTATTAATTGTAGTGCTTGCGCTTAAACACTTTAAATCACGTTTCAATGAACGTCGTGCAGTTAAAAACAGCAGATTAACGGTACAACCAAAATCTCTTATTGAAAATAAGGAATGACCATGCGTATTCAAGTATCCCCCTCATTAATGTGTATGAACTTAATAGAAATAAAAAATCAATTAGATGTTCTTGATACCCGGGCTGATTTTTTACATGTCGATATTATGGATGGTCACTATGTAAAAAACATCACTTTATCGCCTTTTTTCATTGAGCAAATAAGGCCGCATACCAAAGTCGTGATTGACGTTCATTTGATGGTTGAAGAACCCACTCATTTTATTGATGCTATCGCTAAAGCTGGTGCTGATTATATTTGTCCACATGCCGAAACCATTAATCGTGATGCATTCAGAGTCATTAACCAGATTCGCTCTCATAGTAAAAAAGTCGGTATTGTTTTAAACCCGGCCACACCGGTGTCTTATATTCATCATTATATTCATCTGGTCGATAAGATCACCGTTATGACTGTTGATCCGGGTTATGCGGGCCAGCCATTTATTCCTGAGATGCTCTTAAAGATTAAAGAGTTGAAAGAACTGAAAGCACGCCATGGCTATTCCTACCTGATTGAAGTTGATGGTTCTTGTAATATTAATACTTATGAGGATTTAATCAGTGCCGGTGCAGAAGTGTTAATCGTTGGTACTTCAGGATTATTCCATATCCATCAGGACCTGGAAACCGCCTGGGACATGATGAAAAAAAGCATTGATGAGGCGCAACACAGCCTACAGGAAGCCATATGAAGAAACGTTGGCTCGGTATTGATATTGGCGGAACGGGAACGCGCTTACAGCTAATGGAAGAAGGACGTGTTTGGAGTACGTATCGTAAGGTCAGTACTTCGAGCTGGGCTCAGCAACCTGATGTGCTCAATGCACTGGGCCAAATTATTATCGACACACTTGAGGGTAAGAGCGTCTCGGGAATTATGCTGGGTTTACCCGGCGTGTTAAGCCGCTCTCGTCAGAGAGTGATTTCCCTGCCCTTTATCCAGTCACTGGACGGGCAGCCAGTCAGTGACATTCTGAGCCAGCGTCTCGGCGTACCGGTATCAATGGATAAGGATGTTAATCAGTTAATGACCTGGGATCTGATGCAGCTCGATAACCTGCCAGATGCCGCAGTGGGTATTTATCCCGGCACAGGAATGGGTAATAGTTTGTGGCTTAATGGCCAGTTTTATCGCGGACAGCACGGGGGTGCTGGAGAACTGGGTCATATTCCAATTGAAGGAAATGACTTGGCCTGCCCTTGTGGTAATCGAGGCTGCGCAGAGACGCTGACATCCGGGAACTGGCTACGTCACTGGGCAGAACAACATGCTGCCGATATCTGCATGTCGAACTTATTTACCCATTATGGTGACCATGCTGATTTACAGGCTTTCGTTGCCAGACTTGCACGACTGATTGCGACAGAAATGAATATTCTCGATCCTGAATATCTGATCCTCGGTGGCGGCGTGTTGGCCATGGAAAATTTTCCCTTAACCCGGTTACGTGATCGCATTCGATCCTCTCTTCGCCCACCCGTCACACGAGATGGATTAAAAATAGTCTTCAGTCAGTCAACGGATTATACCGGCTGCCGTGGAGCATGTTTAGCCGCAGAGCGGTACTTCAGGAGTCCATTATGAGCGGAAGAGTCTGTGTGTTCGGATCGTTTAACCTTGATGTCGTCGCTACCATGAGTCGCTTCCCCATGCCGGGAGAGTCACTCACGGCGTATCACAGTAATATGGGGCCTGGCGGTAAAGGGGCTAATCAAGCCACTGCTGCATTGCGTGCCGGCGCTCGCGTTCACTATATTGGCAAAGTGGGTAATGACGATTTTGGTATTTTTGCTCGTCGCCATTTAGAAAAGACCGGTTTTGATGCTATTACCCTTTTCACCTGTAAAGAGAAGCCAACGGGTAATGCGTTAATCTACGTTGCCGGTGAAGATGCGGAGAATATGATTTCAGTATTCCCGGGAGCCAATACTACCGTCACTGCTGCAGAAGTTAATCGTTGCCAGCCTACGGTCGCCGCCGCTGATATTCTGTTAGTGCAATTAGAGAATAACCTCAGTGCTATCCAGAAAATGGTCGATAATGCTCACCAGGCGGGAACCTATATTATTCTTAATCCTGCTCCGTGGCAGAAAGTCGGCAATGCGCTATTAAAGAAAGTGGCTCTGCTCACCCCCAACTGTTCAGAAGCGATGCAGTTAACCGGAATAGAGGTCACTGATGTGCCAAGTGCACAACGTGCAGCAAACGCCTTGCATGCAAAAGGGGCCTGCCGAGTGATTATTACCCTCGGTATGGAGGGGGCTCTGTTATCAACTTCTGAAGCGCAGTTTAGAATTCCTATATTTCCTGCTCAGCCTTGTGATACTACCGGAGCCGGGGACTCTTTTAACGGCGCGTTAGCGGCACGTCTGGCAGCGGGAGAATCAATGCTGCCTGCAGCGATGTTTGCCTCAGCCTATGCCTCTTTATGCGTTGAACGTAAGGGTGCGGCAGAATCGATGCCAACTTATGCCGAAGCTTTAACACGTTTGCAGCAGTATCCGGAGTATGCTCCAGAACCTCTGGAACCCGTAGAATAAAGTAAGAGGGTAAAGGGAAGATGCCGTGGAATAACGGCATCTCTGAAAAAATGAACCGTGGATCGACTCCAGTGAGGCACCATTACTGGCTATCACTTTCTGATACCAGTAGAAGGATTTTTCCTTCTTACGTTCGCGTGTTCCCTGCCCCTGCTCATCAAGGTCGACATCAATAAAGCCGTAACGTTTCCTTAATTTCCCCGAGGATACGGCCAACAAATACGCTATGTGGTAAAATATCAGCCAGCGTCGAATCCCGGTAATCCATCACGAGTGAAAAAATCAACGACAATAAATCAATTAAATAGATTAATTTAATCATATTTAGCTGCATTTTTTCACTTATCCATCCTATCTCAACGAGATAGGATATTGACTATTTTTCCAGGTTATAGTTAGTTATCACTAAAGGTTTCAATTTTTTGCTGGTATCTCATTAATGTTCTATAAATAAATAATAGCCTTACATTGAAGTCATTATTTAGTCAATTATGGTGACATTCGTTGGTGATAAATCGTCAACGCCCACCTGAAACGATTAAATATTGAGCGCAACATTACAGTAATGGCTTCAAATAAATTTTGAACATCAAAAATATCAATGGGCAATATACTATTACTCAGATTTTTAGTGTGATCATTTAGGGGTAAAATAATGGCAAATAAGTTTAACTGTAGGGCAACCTGTCTGCTTGTATCTATAACTCTACTTCTGAGTGGCTGCGCCAATACAGGGAGTTCTCTTCTATCCAGCACCCCTCCTGACTCACGGTTGACCACGAGTGAACAAGCCAAATTTTTTAGTTCTTCAGGCGCACAAGGCTGTGGATTAGGTGCCCTGACAGGTGCGGGCCTTGGCGCATTAGTTGGCGCTATATCTGGAAATAGTAAGCGTGTCATTACGGGGGCACTCATTGGTGGTGCTGCCGGATGCGCTGCGGGAATGACAGCCAACTATTATCTTGATAGCCTGCAGAAAGATTACGCCACGACCTCAGACCGGCTCCAGGCTATGGATAAAGATATCAAACAAAATACTGCCGACTTAGAGAAAGCAACGGCCACAATGAAGCAAGTTATCAGTGATAATCAAGCGACACTGACTAAAATAAGTCTACAAAAAGATACTGCCGGCTTCGATAAAGCCAGTGCGATAAAAGAGCTTTCTAAAATTGATGCCAATATCAAAGTAATGAAAGACAAAATCAAGATTATGAAAGAGAAGGATTCAGCTTATAAAATCGCACTGCAAGGACAACAGATAAATAGTCAGTCAGAAAAAACACAGCTAGCAGCTCTGAACAAAGAATACAACCAGATGAGTGCCCAGATTACAGCCCTGGAGTCTGAAGCGGATGGTTTGTTCAATCAACGCCAGGCTATTTCTCTGGGTTAATGATTGCAGGTCGGTATAAATATCGACCATTTCTGCTCGAGTAATTTTATTTATCCCCCAATTAATGGACTCTTTCATGAGAAAATACATCATACTTGCTTCAATGTTACTGGCGGGTTGTGCTACGTCTCCCCAAGACTGTGATTTACATGCACAGGATCCCAGTTTTATCACTAAGTTAAGTTGTGCTACTTCCGGTGGTTATCGACAAAATATCGATGCACAAGAACAACAAGTTTTACAAAGCCAACGAGAAGAGAAAATAGCAAAACAGGACTTGGCTAACACCCAAAGTAGAGAGCAAGCCTCAAGCCAGAAACTGGCCAATGAACAGCAGCAATTAACTACGTTACGTACAGACTTGGATAAGACGCTTAATCGTCTGCAGTCCAGCAAAGTTAAAAGCAAACAAAGTCAGCAAGAAATTAAAAAATTGAAAGAGCTGCAGCAGCAAGCTCAGCAGGTAACAAGTGCCAGCGAAATTACGGTTATTGAAAGCAAAATAGCTGAAGCCAAGAAGAGAATTGACGTACTTGAACAGGCCAATACTTTGCACTAGACATCAACGTTACCCTGCGAGCTTTAATAGTCGCTGTTGTGCATGAAGTAAACCTCGGGATAACAGTGAGATGACAATACTGATATCGCCTATTCATATGCTGCCAGTCACTGATAAAGCGTCTGAAGTCGACAGTAATAACAATGATTAGGGTTATGCAACGATTAACAACTGCTGCACCAATTGATGATTCTACCTTAGCTATTTATGAGGAGACGGTCGCTCTTATTCACCGTTATCTCCCCCCTTCTCTTGCATTACTTTATGCCAGGGCACGACGTGGATCAGAAGGCAATCTCGAATGGTGGACCGAACGTCAAGGCCTGGCCACACCCTTGGCGACACTACCTGAATCTGAACAACTTTCCGTACAAAACAAGCGGCAACAATATCAGAATACGCTTTCTGGTTTGATTGATCAGCTTGCCAGCCGCGGAGAGGATCAAGCTGCACAAGCGTTACGCATGTTAGTTAACCATTCACAAGGATTGACCTGCTATAGCGTCGGTGGAGAGCCAGTGTTACTCAACTGGGCTATTCCTGCCCAGGAGATCCCACACCCGGTCGTATCGATACCTTGGTGGCAGCGCTTACTGCCCTGGTTATTGTTACTACTTTTATTATTGATCCTGGCATTCGCTTGGTGGTGGTACCGACATCATGATGCTGCCCTACCCGTGCAGAACGAAACGCCCGTGATAGCAGCTCCAACACCCCCCAGCAATACGGCGTTAACTCAGGATAACCCTGCCGTTAATGCGGAGTTAACTCAGGATAACCCTGCTATTAATACGGAATCAACTCAGAATACTCCTGCTGTTAATACGGAATCAACTCAGAATATCCCTACTACTAATACGGAATTAACTCAGAATAGCCCTGTTATTAATACGGAATTAACTCAGGATAACCCTAGCGTCAATATCGAGAATCGTAAGGACTTTGGTCGTATTAAAGTCAATTTGACTTGGGGGAAAGACGCCCATCAAAAACCTATTGACTTGGATATCGCTGCATTTATTCGCTTTAAAAACATGGAAAAATATGCCGTTGAAGCACTCAGTCAATCTTTCGGTAATTACAAAAAATCGCCTTATATATTGTTAGAAAAAGATCTGCGTAATGGTAATAATCAAGAGGGTGAGTGGCTATTTATTAACGGAAGTAAATGGCAGGATATTGATGAAGTACTGATCTATAGCTTCATCTACGATGGTACCAATAACTGGCAAGATACCGGGGCTACTATCACCATTTATATTCCAAATCAGCCACCAATAATTTCCGCCTTAGCGAATAGAAATGAAACCAATAATGTCGCTGCTATCGCCAGATTAAAAAATGTGGATGGTGACATAAAAGTTGAACGGCTCGACAGTTTCTTTCCCGACCGCGAGCCTTTAGACAAACATTTTGGCTGGGGTTTTAACTGGGTCCCTGTTGCGAGCAAAAATTAGCCATATCTATAGTCGTTACGTTAACTCACAGCCTTACAAGGTTTTAGAACATGCGAAATTCGATTCAGGGATCACTATTACGTACCGGAAACAATTCTTCATTGAAGGCACTGGGCGAAACCGGTTATCCCGTGTTCAAAGTGGCATTTCAGCTACGTGAAGCTATTCATCGTCTTGACGCCGGACGTGATTTGGCCCGACACCTTGCAGTGCCACAAAATGACCAGGGCGGGGACAGAACAGACTGGTATAGCAGTTTTCCTGGCGACGTCATTCCCTGGAGCAGCGCCAGTGAGAGTGAACGAGCCTCTGCACGTCAGCAATTCGATGAATTTCAGAGAGCTGTACAAGCATTAAGTGAGCAGCTACTCAATACCGAACAAAGCGGTGCGGGTGGCGATCGCAAGGTGTTTGCTAGTCTACTAAAATCAGTTGTTTATTTTCCTGACGATGACTATATCTATCTGGTTAACGGAGTACTTGTTATTACCTTCTGGGGGTTTATCCACCAGACAGGTGAACAGCGTAATCCTATGCACTGGCTGGCCCCTTCTTCCTTACCATCGCTTGCCGAGCCAACACAGCCTCTGATGAAAGCGGAAAGTCCTCAGGCTACAACCAACATACCCGTTGTAGAGACGACCAGACAAACTGGGTGGAACTGGCGTTGGTTACTCTGGTTACTGTTAGCACTGTTTCTACTTGCACTGTTGTTGGGGCTACTACGTGGCTGTGCTCCATCAGTCTCATTACCAGGACTGCCCAGTCTTTCGGGCGACAACACTCTGCCTCCAGCAGTCAATCCGGCAGAGGCTCCCCAAGCCTCAAATATTACTGTTCCATCTCACGTAACGGTGAATGAAGAAAGGGTTATAACAACAACCTCAGAGAGGGGGAGAACCGTTACAGACCCGGTGCTGAACAGTACACCGCCTATCGCATCAGAAGCCTTATCGGCCACCGATAACCATGAGATGAGCCATTCTGAAAACAACGGGGCTGATGTTCCAACAGATCCCGTTCTTCCTGCTGCAGGTCAGGAGACGGCGTCCGATAATGCCCAGCAACCGGCCGTCACTCCCAACACCTTACCACCAGTGATACCGGCACAGGGAAAACCGTTAACGCTTCCCCCAACTCTTCCGGATGGCCCCGCTCAGTTTCTTAATGGGCAATGGCGTGTCAATGGGGGTATTCAGGACAAACTCACCGGTCGTCCTCTGCAATTGCAATACAACTTTGAACAAGGCAATGGCAGCGTCAGTGTACGTCAGTCTAGTGGCGTAACTTGTACGGGCTCTGCCAACGGCAATGTGCAGCAAGGCGCACTCAGTATTACTAATCCTGGGCAGATGAAATGTAGCGATGGTTCACATTTTATTGTGCCCGATATTGAGTGTAAATCGCCTGCCTCTGGCCATGCTGATTGTTTCGGCAGCAATAATGGGGAAAAAGCGTTCCCTATTCGCATGCTTCAACCTAATACCTAACAGGGACGGATTAAATTATGTTACCTGAGATTGTTTCTTATGATCGTCAAATCACCCTGGTCGGCGACTCCGGGATCCAGTTTATGGATTTTGGTTTGACTCCAGCTGGCCTGCCCGCAGGTGATTTTGTCGAATTAGCCAACGGCGTACTGACTCGCCTTATCCACAACGAGCGACGAGATTACTATTTCTATCAACCGGCTCCTGATAGCATAGAGCAAGCCAAAAGCCAGTACGATATTCCTGTTGAGCAGAGCCTGAAATTATTTGATTCTGTCTGGTTACCTCTGCCTCTTTTCCGTTTTAGCCCGCCGAATATCTATCAGGAAGGGCCGCTGAACTGGGCTCGTTTTCGCTTAGTTAAACTGCCTGAACCTGATATCGATGGTCATAGTCACCGCATGACGCTGGCTATCGATACCCGTATTATGGCGAAGCAACAAGCCGCTGCTGACCTGAGTCCAAATCAGGAAGACGTGAATGCTGGCGCAACTTTTGCGGTTGCTACTGCGACCTATGCACTCAATTGGTATCTGACGCTGGATTGGGTCAAAGGCTGGCTGGAAGAAGTATTTAAAGATGCGAATAAAAGTAAGGATATTGTCGAATACCAAGAAGAAGTCAAACTGCAATATCCCTTAGCCCACTATCTTAACCTATTGTCATTAATGGCAATTCCGGTAGAGGGAGCACAAATAGAAACCAAACCAACTATTCAGCTGCCACAATTTCGGGTAACCGCCAATCGGGAAATTAATGGTATCAAACCGATCCCCGTTGATTTAATACTGGATGTGGGTAACTCCCGAACCTGTGGCATTCTCATTGAAGATCACAGACAGTCAGGATCAGGTCTGACGCAGAATTATGTCCTGAAACTACGTGACCTCAGTGCGCCTGAACATGTCTATACCGATCCCTTTGAAAGCCGAGTTGAGTTCTCACAAGCATTTTTCGGTAAAGATCATTACTCGGTGCGCAGTGGTCGTCACGATGCTTTTCAATGGCCAACTATTGCCCGTATTGGCGGCGAAGCTACCCGTTTAGCAGCACGCCGTCGGGGAAGTGAAGGTTCCACGGGACTCTCCAGTCCTAAGCGTTACTTGTGGGATGAGAAGTTTTATGACCAAGGCTGGCATTTTAATGGCAGCTATGTCCAAGATACCAACCCATTAGCAACAGCTGCGCCATTTGCTAACTTAATCGATGAAAGGGGTGAGGCGTTACATACCATAGAAGATGAGATGGATCGTATTCCCGTCTTTACCCCACGCTATTCACGCAGCTCTCTGATGACCTTCATGCTGGCTGAAGTATTAACTCAAGCTATTAGTCAAATAAATAGTCCAGAACAGCGTATTCGTCAGGGGCATGCCGGTATCCCTCGGCAATTACGGCATATTATTCTGACCGTTCCCCCAGGAATGCCAATGGCAGAACGCTGCATCCTTGATGACAGAATGCGTCAGGCGGTAGGTTTAGTCTGGAAATCCTTGCGCTGGCATACTGGCGAAAATGATCCTTATGCCGATGAAGATGAATCACTGACTCAAATAAAGATCCCTCTGCCTAAAATCAGAGTCGAATGGGATGAGGCTTCCTGTGCCCAATTAGTGTATCTCTACACGGAAATCAATCAAAACTTCGCCGGTCACCCAGAGATATTTTTTAATACTCTTGGTCGCCCTGACCGCAAAGAACGAGATGCTATCACTATTGCCTCGATAGATATTGGCGGTGGTACCACTGACTTAGTGATAACCGACTATCGACTGGATAGTAACGGCGTGACCGGTGGCGGCACCAATGTTCACATCATTCCTCATCAACGTTTTCGGGATAGTTTCAAAATCGCTGGGGATGACATTCTGTTAGATGTCATTCAGAACTATATTCTGCCAGCCTTTGAGCAAGCGCTGCGAGAAGCTGGAGTGAGAACAGTCGAAACACTGATATCTCAATTATGTGGCTCGCAAAATATTAGCGCCGCTGAAGCCGTTTTACGCCAGCAGCTTAGCTTACAGCTCTTTGTGCCACTCGCTCTGCATATTCTGAGCTGCTACGAACAATTTGATCCACAGGATGAACAGACCCACTTAGTCATTAATCAACCCGTTCGTGAATTGCTGCCTGATGACAGTATTCGCGAAGAAGTCGAAAACTTTGTGCGTCGTGAAGTACAAAAAGCGGGTGGGTCTCATGATTTCAAACTGGCTGATATCACGCTCAATTTATCACTGACCAAGATGCACAGTGACATGTGTTCAGGTAAGTTCAATATAGATAAAGTCCTCACCGCATTATGTGAGGTTTTATCCCATTACCACTGTGATCTGTTGTTACTGACCGGTCGTTCATCACAATTACCAGGGATCCAAGTCATTATTCGCCGTAATTTACCTCTTCCTCCAGGGCGGATTTTAGCATTGCATGGCTATCAAACAGGGACTTGGTATCCGTTCCATAAAAACGGTCGTATTGACGATCCTAAAAGTACGGCATCAGTGGGTGCTATGCTATCGCAGCTCTGTGCTAACCATAGTATTCCTAACTTCCATTTCCGTACCTCGGCACTAAAACCCTATTCGACTATCCGTCATATTGGCATCATCGATATGGATAATCTGATCCATAACTCTGATGTTGTCTATCGCCATATCGAATCAGAAGATGGCCAAATCAAACTCCCCGTCATCACAACCGCTACGGGAGAAACGACGACACAGAGCATCGTTATGCGGGGTGATTTACGCTTAGGTTATCGCCAGTTAGACGCAGAACGTTGGTCCGCATCCCCTCTGTATACTTTACGTTTTAGCGAAGATGGTCGTAAAAAATTCTCTTCCGCGACCTCGATGGATCCAGGTTCACCTTACCTTAAAGTCAGACTGGCCATTGCTAAGGGGAAGCAAGCTCGCAAATTAGGTCTGATCAGCGATCGTCTGGTGATAGATGATGTGAGCAGCAATACGGATAAGTCATTTAGCAAACGAGATTTAGAACTGGAACTCAATACTATGCCTGATACCGGGCTTATTGATAGTCGCCACTGGCTCGATAGCGGGAGTGTTAAAAAATAATGAATAGTGAACAAAAATCCCTCGCTCAAGGTTGGGCAGCTATCGCGCAGGGTTGCCAGGATGCGTTGAACTGGGTCGACAATGTGCGGGGTGATTCCCATCGCCTGGACAATGAAGCGGACAAACTCAACTTAAGCTTGCTACGTACTCGCAATCTCGCTAATAGTCTTACTCAAGTTTCCAGTACCCCGATGACTGTCGGTTTCTTTGGGATCTCTCAGGCCGGTAAGTCCTATCTTATCTCAGCATTAGCAGCAGGGAGTAAGGGCGAACTGGAGGCCATTTATGGCGACCAACGAGTAGATTTTATTAAACAGGTAAATCCCGTTGGTGGAGGTAAAGAAGCAACCGGTCTGGTGACTCGATTTACCAGACAAGCCCCCAATTCTCCTGCGGGCTATCCGGTTCCACTGCGCCTATTTAGTGAAATTGACCTGGCAAAGATCCTCGCGAATACATGGTTTAATGACTTCAACCATGAACAATTGAGTTATCAGCTCGATCAAAATCGTATTGAAGAACGTCTGAGTCCCTTCTTGCAGCGTGCAGACCAAAATATTGCCTATAATGGTGTCTGTAGTGAAGATGTCGTCGCCTTATGGGACTACCTTAATGCTTCATTTAAAAAATCAGTGGAGAAACTTGAGCATGCCTATTGGCCTCAAGTCATTCATATTGCACCAAAACTCAGCCCAAATGAGCGTGCTGAGCTTTTCTCTCTGCTGTGGGGTGAGCAACCAGCCCTGACTGAAATCTATCGTTCACTGGCGAATGTACTGGCAAAATTCAACCACGCCAGAATGGTATTTGCTCCCCTGGAAACACTTATCGACCATAGTAATGGCAGCATTATGAACGTCGATAGCCTTAATCGTCTGGGCTCACATCAAGACTGTAATGTCGAGATCCGTTTCTGGAAAGAAGATAAACAGCTAGGCAGCGCCTCCTTATCACAAGCCGAGTTAACTGCCTTAACGGCAGAACTGATTTTCCCGCTGGCAGAGGCTGTCAATGGTAGCGTGGTGGAGCAGGTCGATTTACTCGACTTCCCCGGCTATCGTGGTCGTCTCAAAATAACCAAGCTGGAAGAAGCCGGACGCGATGGTCTTAATCCAATATCGCAATTACTGCTCCGCGGTAAGGTTGCCTATCTTTTCGAGCGCTATACCGATAACCAAGAGATGAACGCCTTGGTCGTATGTGCCAGTGCGGCTAAACAAAGTGATGTCGCCGATGTCGGCCCGGTATTAAACCGTTGGGTGGAAAAGACTCAAGGTAAAAATGCCGAAGAGCGCAGTCATAGTAAACCAGGGTTGTTCTGGGCCATTACTATGTGCGATATGCGTATAACTAACAGCCTGACACATACTGAAAGCCAGCTGAAAGACGGTTGGGAAGGCATGCTACATATTACGCTGCTTGAACGTTTTGCTCATTATGACTGGTTACAACAGTGGGCTCCTGGTAAACCGTTTAATAACTGTTTTCTGGTGCGTAAACCAGGGATCGATAATCCCTTCCTTACCCTTGAAAGCGAACCCGGGCAGGAAAGGCTTAAAGAGGTTTCCCTGTCAGAACGCTACCATGATGTACTCGACAAAATGGGTACGACCTTTATCAGCAGTAAAAACGTGACTCAACATATTGAGGAACCACAAGCGGCATGGCAGGCCGTGCTCGCACTAAACGATGGCGGTATGTTGCGCCTAAGTCAGGCGCTACGTGGTGTTGCCCATCTCGATTTCAAATTGCAGCGCCTTCGTGAGCAGTTAGTACAGTGCCGTCAAGACTTGGGTGAAAAACGGCTTGGTCGCTGGTATGAACAAGATGGCGATGGTCAAAGAGTTAAAAAACAAGCGATTGCCCAAGAACTGTGGCAAGGTTTATCAGCCAACCCTCAGTGTATGGGGGAAATAATCAGTCGCCTGGAACTGCCTGGCCGTGAATTGTATAATATCTATCTGAGCATTCGCGATAAGGATCCAGCCACAGAAATAACGGATGATCGTCGTCCCCATCAAGTATTTGCCAGCAGTCCGTTTGGTAATAATCCATTTGGTAACAATCCTTTTGGTAACAATCCTTTTGGCCAGAGTCCGTTTGCGGATACTCAAACGGCAAAACAGCCTGCAACGGCTGAATCAATATCCACGGAAAGAATAGGCCAGGATGATGAGTTTGCTCATCAGGTCTTCAAAGCATGGGTTGCTCATCTGAGAGATTTACCATTACAGCTAACCTACTGGCATCAGTTGGGGATCAATCACGAGCTGATTAATCTGCTGAGTGAAGAACTGATCACCACAGCCACTCGTCTGGACCTGGAAGGGACATTAAAACATGCGCTGGCTGGTCAGGAACAAGCAGGTACTCTCAGAACTCAATTGGTAGCCCGCCAAGTGCTGCGTGCCCAGCTGGCGATACGTGATTTTGTTGCCTGGTTCGGTTACCTGTCATTACCACAAGAAAAGATCCCTGATAGTTATATTGGCGAGAAAAATAAAGTATTTGTTCGTCAGGTGACGCTGGCCAGTGATGAGCTACCTCAATTAGCCGCTATCGCCCCACAGCCAGGCCTCTCTTATATGGGCGACTGGTTGTCTGCCTTGATGAATCTCATTCTGGATAATGCAGGACATAGTGCGACTCGCGATATCTCCTTCGAACATAATCGCCAACTTGGTCAAATTATCGACCAATTGAAACAAGAGAATATCTAATGCAAGCTAAAATCTTCGCTAGCCAACCTGCGGAGCCAGGTACAGCACAATTAATGGTTCGCCTGCGTAATGAGCAGGCCATACTCTCTAGCCTGACTTTCACTCTTTGCAATAATGAGCAGAATTATTTGCAGCCAGATGGTAGCTGGAGCTCAGTACCACATTGGTTTACTATCAATGGCGGCTACCCATTAAATTCGGGTAGTGGCTTCCCTATTGGCCCCACTCTGCTTGATCCGCTACTGGCACACACCAGTCAGGTACTTATTCAGGTTAAGATCAACTCCGACGAGATACGCCGCACCACACTGCAACTCGTTCGCGATGAGTTGTTCTCATCTGATGCTCGCGGTCAGACCAGTGATTATATTGGTAGAAGTGTATTAAGCACTCCGCCCTCTGAGCCTGTGACAACGACAGAGCCCCTAGAGCAGTCTGAATCACCTCCCTTACCCTTAGCCGATTCAGATGAACGCAAACCTAAAAAACCAGGTTTATCTCGTGTCACGATGATAATCGCTGCGCTGTTGATATTATTGATTGCTATCGCCGCAATATGGTGGTTTTTAGGGCAAAAAAACGTCGATAATATTTCCGTGACGACAGAGAAACAGCCTGAAGCCCCAGTAATATCTGCGGGTGCGTGCACTGCCACTAATTTGAATAGCCTGAGTGAACTCGATTTTGTACAAAGTTGTGTACAGCAAAAATTTGACGATAAGCAGTTACTGGCAATCATTCAGGCCGCTAAAGATGCACATAAATGTGGGGTAGCCCAGCGCCTTTATGCTAATCGTGCTCAAGGGGGAGACAGTCAGATAGCCCTTGCTTACGCTGGTGAATACGATCCTAAATATCACCAATCCAGTGAATGTTTCAAAGATCCTGACTCTGATACCGCTGCCTACTGGTATGAAACTGCCCTGCAATCAGACCCTAATAACCAAGAGGCTAAACAACGTCTTGAGGAACTAGAGAAATGATCACCCGACATTTTCTTCGACTGACTTTGCCATTATGTAGTCTGCTTTTCGGCGCCCAAGTAGGAGCTGCCGATGGAGATAAACCCCTGCTTCAGGAAGGGAAAAAAACCTTATTCCAGCGAGTACTCACCACACCCGGGTGTAAACTGGGCAACAGTGCAGGTGATGATAAGGGTGCATTGCAGCCAGCCTTTAGCAGCTTTTATGTTTATCAAAAAGAAGAGGTGAATGGCGAAAATTGGATCAAAGTGGGGCCTGATAGTTATGGTAAAACTATTGGCTGGTTGCCCAAGTCCTGCACCGTTGACTGGAAAATGCAGTTAACCCTGGCTTTCACCAACCCTGCTAACCGCGACTCACTGCTTTTTTTCAAAGAAAGAAAAAATCTGGAGGATATTCTTTCTGCGCCCGATCCTGTCTCAGTACTCGCGCCACTCCGTGCAAAAATGAAGCGCGATGGTCATTCAGATGAAGTGCTGGCGCAGGAACCAGAATATTTTGTTGACCTGCAAAAACAGTTTTATCTGTTACCGATTTTAAGTGGTGAAGAGGTCATGACAGAAGACGGATTCTATACTCGTTTACTTAATGTAGCTTCCGTTAGCAAGGCAGAGGCCGATAAAAAACAAGAAGATGACGTTAACCAACTGAAAGGCTTTAAGGCATCCGTCGTCTTCGTTATTGATTCCACCATTTCAATGGGCCCTTATATTGAGCGCACGAAAGAGGCGGTAAATAAAGTCTATGACAAGATAAAACAAGAAAACTTGCAGGATCAGGTGAAATTTGGCCTGGTTTCATATCGCTCAAACAACAAAGTCGTACCAGGCCTCGAATACAGAACAAAAATATACGCGGATCCTAATACGGTTAAAGATGGCGAGGATTTCCTTAAGCAGGTCGCAGATCTGAAAGAGGCAAAAGTCTCCAGTTCGTTATATGACGAAGATGCTTATGCCGGTGTGTTATCTGCTATTGATGAAATTGACTGGAGCCCATACGGGGCGCGCTATATGGTGTTAATCACCGATGCCGGTGCCATCGACGGTGACAATACCTTGTCTGGAACAGGTCTCGACTCGAAACAACTAAGACTGGAAGCCGGGAATCAGGGGATTGCTATCTATACCCTGCACCTTAAAACGCCAGGCGGCAAAAATAACCATACTAAAGCAGAGAACCAGTATCGGGATCTCTCCAACTTCGACAGTACTCAGTCCAATCTTTACCTGTCGGTAGATGCCGGTTCTCTGAAAGTGTTTGGTCAACAGGTTGATGCGCTGGCAGCCGCAATTACTGAACAGGTCAAATCTGCCTATATGGGTGACCCTGCTATAGGCAGCGCACTCTATTCTAAAGGTGATGGTAAGACTCTGACAAAAGAACAGAAATTACTCGAAGATACCGCATTAATCGGCCATGCCATGCAGCTCGCCTATCTGGGTAAAAAGAATGATACCCAGGCCCCCCTGGTGTTTGAAGCCTGGATCAGCGATCGTGACCTGATTAAGCAGAATATTCCCACCACTGATGTTCGAGTGCTGCTGACTAAAGGGCAATTGAGCGATTTAAGTGATGTCGTGAATCAAATCCTGCAAGCCGCCAATGAAGGGATGATCTCCCCGGAAAAAATGTTTGAGCAGTTGCGTACCGTTGCCGCAACTATGGGAGCAGATCCCAACCAACTCAAACAAAAAGATAACCATAAAATTAATGAGTTAGGTGTCATGGGGGAATATCTTGCTGACCTGCCTTATCGCAGCGATGTTCTCAACCTCGATGAAGAGACATGGAAAAGCTGGGATGGTCTGTCCCAGGAAAAATTTATCCGTACTCTCTCATCCAAGCTGCGTCACTACCAAAAATATAATGCGGATGTGGATCGTTGGGTAGAGCTGGCAAAAGAGAGTGATCCACGCGATCACGTCTACCCTGTACCACTGGAAATGATGCCATAATGCTGCACATTGAAGATTTATGTGCGGTACGTGGCCAGGGAAACCAGGCTCACCATGTTTATCTGCCGCAGCTTACGCTGCGGCCAGGTGAGGTGATGGCTATTACTGGTGAAAGTGGCTGTGGTAAAAGTACACTGCTTGAAACCATAGGCTTATTACTGCGCCCCAGTAAAATTGGTCGCTTCGAACTGACAGATAATAGCCAGACCCTCAATATTGCCGCCTTGCTCAATAGCGATAAGCAAACAGAACTGGCAAATATCCGTGCCCGCCAGCTTGGATTTGTTCTACAAAATGGAGGGCTGCTTCCTTACCTGACAGTACAAGATAATATTCGTCTCCCCAGCCAGTTACTCGGGACACATCCCGATAAAGCGATGCTAAATCGGATCATTGAAGCCCTAAAACTGGCCCCGCTGCTAGCGAAATATCCGGCACAATTATCCTTTGGTGAAAGGCAAAGAACAGCATTTGCCCGTGCGATAGTCCACCGTCCAGGCCTGATACTGGCCGATGAACCTACTGCTGCTCTTGATCCATTTAATGCCCAACAATTGTTTAGTTTATTTATTGATTTGGTATCTCAGGAAGGAATGATGGCTTTGGTCGTTTGTCATGACAGGCCACTGATACAGCGCTTCAATTTACCTGTTCTTGTCGCCCGCTTTGATCAAATGTCAGCGAGTCCATCTGAAGCTCAAAAGGGGACCTATTTTGTTCCGTAACAGAACCTTGCTGCTTAGTCGTTTAGCCCTACAAGATCTCTGGCATGATCGTATTATCTCTTTTTGTATTGTTTCTTCGTTAATTGCAGTTATTGCCCCCCTACTCCTGTTATTCGGTTTGCGGTTTGGCATTGTCAGCCAGTTGCAGGATGACCTGGCAAAAGACCCGCGTAATCTTGAGATCCGTATGCTTAGCAGTGGCAGCTATGATCAAGAGTGGATAGAAAAATTGCGTCAGCGACCCGATGTCGGTTTTGTGATTGGGCAGACACGTTCACTCAACACCCTCGCTGACTTGCAAAAGGATAACAGCCATTTCATTGAGAATGTTGAGGTTATTCCGACCTCTGACGGTGACCCATTATTAGCAGATCTTAAGGTTAATCACGAAAATGAGATAATCCTAACCGCAGAAGCAGCCCGTAAGCTGAACGTTAACGTCGGCGATACTATTATGCTGCGCGTAAGCCGTCAGTTTGAAGGTAGTCGAGAATCGGGACGTAAAGACCTGTCCATAGTAGGGATATTACCGGCGACTTATTTTAACCGAGCGGCTGTCTTTACTCAGCCGACGCTCTTAATAATGCTGGAGAATTTCAGAGATGGCTACGCTACTCCGGCCTTTGGCGTCAGTAGCGGTCATAAGCTCGGCAGCGACAAGACAACACGCTATGCTCGCGCTCGCTTATATGCCAAAGACATTGATAACGTTGCCAGCCTTGAACAAGACTTAAGAGCACAACGCATCGAAACCACCAGCAGACTCGCTGATATTGAAAATGTAAAAAGTATCAACCGAGTACTGGGCGTTATTTTTAACATCATTGCAGCCACCGCACTGATCGGCTGTATAGCCTCTCTTACGGGGTCATTTATCGCTAATATCGACCGTAAACGTAAGCATATTGCCGTCCTACGCTTGCTCGGTTTTACCGGCCCCGCGGTAGGACTCTATGTCGTCTTCCAAGGCTGCTTACTCAGCATTCTGGCTTACGTTGGGGGTTATGGTATCTATCTTATCGCCAGCCAAGTATTTAATCAGGCGCTATCAGGAACACTCGCGACTGGAGAAATACTTTGCAAAATCACACTTGAGCATAGCCTGTTAGCCATGGCGATGACAGTTGTGGTAGCACTCGTCGTGGCCAGTATTAGCGCCTATCGTGCGATTAAAATTGAACCGGCACAGAGCTTGCGAGAGGTGTGACCTGAATATCTTATTTTCTACTCAATTTATTATTACCGGAGATAGCTTGTGACCTTGACTCCTTTCTCTATGCGCTGCGGGTTAGTGCTCGGCTTGCTCACCAGTATATCACCTGTGTTGGCCGACTCCTGGCCTGATAATACTTACAACCCAAAACCGGCTGACGAAGATATCATTCTGCCTATGCCTTGTGACGGGTCAATGGTCTTTCGCCGGATTGAAATCCCGATGGATGGCCCACTTGACGATCTGCCTGTCACCTTAGGGCAAGATGGTGGAGAGTGGGGGGTTATCGAACACAGTTATCCCGCCTTTATTGCCGGAAGCTTCAATAATAGTAACAAAGGGAAAGGGCGTTATTACTTGATGGCCAAGTACCCACTCACTTCTTTGCAGTATCAAGCCTTAATGGAAGGAACCTGCCCCACACCTTCACGTAAGTTGAGTGTACCCGCAACAGGTATGAGTTGGTTTGATGCTGTCAGCATCGCCGATAAATATAATCAATGGTTACGAACTCACGCTATTGATAAATTACCGACAGAGGATGGTAAGCCTGGATTTTTGAGACTCCCGACCGAAGTCGAATGGGAGTTTGCCGCTCGTGGAGGCCTAAAAGTTAACAGTGCCGAGTTTCGTGATGTGCGCTATCCGATGGATGATGTTAAAAACTATGAATGGTTTTCAGGTAGCCAGTCTTCCAACGGCAAAGTTCAGCTAGTAGGTCTTCTTAAGCCTAATCCCCTTGGCCTGCATGACATGCTCGGTAATGTCTCAGAGATGATGTTTACTCCCTTTTATCTTAACAAGTTGAACCGGCTACATGGTCAGGCCGGGGGCTTTGTGGTGCGCGGCGGTAGCTTCCAGTCAGGTCTGTCCGAGGTCCGCAGTGCGGCTCGTAAAGAAGTCAATTACTACGATAATGCAACACCATTGATTAGCAAAAGTATTGGCCTGCGTTTGGTCTTAGTTGCCCCGACCATTACCTCCACAGACAGAGTTAAGCAGCTAGAAAAAAGCTGGGAGACACTCGGCGCTGAAAATCAGCATACTGAAAAGGAAAAAAATGAAACTAAAGACACCGCCAAAGAGTTAGGTAATCTCGCTTCTGTTGTGGGTGACGCGGAGCTAAAACAAAAACTAAAAGTTCTAGAGAATCAATTACGTGCCAGTAATCAGAAACAGCAAGAAGATCGCGATCAATCGATTCGGGCCAGCCTTAATCTAGGCTCATTCCTCTGTACTAAACTACAGGATGATGGCCGTTTTCTTGATTTTCTGAATCAGAATTATGAACTGTTATGCAAAGATAAAGATGAAAACGATGCTCATTGCGCCACGCGCAAAACTAAATTGGGCGAACAACAAGACAGCCTCCAGCAACTCACCAGTTACTATGCCAGTAGTCTGGTTGACTCTTCGACGCTATATGGGCAGGAAGGTCTTAAGCATGAGTTTTCGGTGTTTGATCAAATGCTGACGCTCAACAAACGCCTCTCCGGTCTAAAACCGTTTCTGGCTGCACACTGGCAAAATCAACAAAAATATTTGGCAAACGGCAAAATTGATACCGCGGGTTGGCTGGAAAGCTGCAAACGGGTTAACCAGGGTAAATAGAGGGTAAGAACCCACCACTCAAGACGTTTGACGCTCAATATTATCAACCGTTGAAGATAACAATCGGTCATTAGTTTGCTCAGAGAGGTGACTCTTTTCAGTCACCTCTCTGAGTTGCCCCTTACTCCAGTGAGGCACCATTACTGGCTATCACTTTCTGATACCAGTAGAAGGATTTTTTCTTCTTACGTTCGCGTGTTCCCTTCCCCTGGTCATCAAGGTCGACATAAATAAAGCCGTAGCGTTTACTTAATTCCCCCGTCGAAGCAGCGACCAAATCAATACATGACCAGGTGGTATAGCCGATAACCGGAATACCGTCTTCTATCGCCTCGCCCATAGCATTGATATGGCTGCGCAGGTAGTCAATGCGATAATCATCATTGATTTCACCCTCTGCGGTGACCTCATCCCGAGCGCCGAGGCCATTTTCAACCAGGAACAGTGGCTTCTGGTAGCGGTCATACATCATATTCATCGTGATGCGTAACCCCAGAGGATCGATACCCCATCCCCATTCACTGACTTTGATATGCGGATTTTTCAGTGATTTAACCACATTTGCCTCACTGCTATTCTGCTCGTTCATTTCACCCGAAGTACAACGGGAAGCATAGTAACTAAATGAGACGAAATCGACGGTATTGGCGAGGATAGCCTCATCCCCCGGCGCTATCACCAGCGAAACACCTTTTTCTTTAAACAGCCGGGCAGCATAAGCTGGGTAATACCCCCGCGCCTGGACATCAATAAAAAACAGATTTTCACGGTCTTTATTGAGCGCTGCCCAGACATCATCAGGTTTGCATGACCAGGGGTAGAAAATTCCCCCCGCCAGCATACAGCCAACCTGGTTTTCTGGACTCACCTCATGAGCGATACGCGTAGCCAGGGCACTGGCCACCAACTGGTGGTGAGCAGCCTGGTATTTAACCTGGTCATGATTTTCATCGGGACCAAAAACCAGCCCAGCACCGGAGAAGGGACTGTGCAGCATGATGTTAATTTCATTGAAGGTAAGCCAATACTTCACCAGGTCACTAAACTCTTCAAAACAGGTTCGGGCATAGCGGCTAAAAAAATCCACCATCTTTCGATTGCGCCATGAGCCATATTCAATCACCAGATGCATAGGGACATCGAAGTGACACAAGGTCACCAGCGGTTCAATATTGTATTTTCTGCATTCGGTAAACAGGTCACGATAAAAAGCGATCCCTTCCACATTGGGCGTCAACTCATCACCATTCGGATAAAGGCGGCTCCAGGCAATGGAGGTTCTAAAAACGCTGAATCCCATCTCGGCGAGCAGAGCAATGTCTTCTTTATAATGATGATAAAAATCGATAGCCTGGTGGCTCGGATAATATTCATCTTCACGCAGGTTAAAGCGTTGTTCCTGCCCCAGTTTTACGGGCATCCGATTACTGCCGTGGGGAATCATGTCCACCGTGGTCAGCCCTTTTCCTCCTTCACGGTACGCTCCCTCTGCCTGATTAGCAGAGATGGCTCCCCCCCAAAGGAAATTGTCGGGAAATCTTGATGTGGACATGCGTATTTATCCTTATCCGTTAATTAATTAGACGCTAATTTGCTGGGACTGAGATGTTTTCTTTCTCAACAGCCGCTTTATTATCATTTTGTTTTTCAACAGGTATATCTTCAAACCCGAGAAACAAGGTCACAATAAATGACATCACCACTGCCATAACCATGACACCAAATACCCAGACGATGCTCATTGGGTTTTGTGGATCGAAAAACTGCACACTGGTAAACAGCCCTGGTGAAGCCATGGAGTGGCTTGCTAATCCGCCAATCCCGGCGACTGCGCCACAGAAAAATCCGGTAATTAAGCAGGCAATCAAAGGTTTTTTCAAACGCAGAGCGACACCATACAAAGCGGGTTCAGAGATCCCAGCGACAATGGCAGAAGCGGCAGCAGCAAGTGCGGTCTGACGTAATTCAGGATTTTTGGTCTTCCAGGCGACAGCTAACGACGATCCGCCGAGTGCCAGATTAGCGCCGATTTCTGATGGCATGACCATGCCCTCTTTTCCAGTCTCAGCAATGGTCTGAATGATGGTTGGTGTAAAGACGCGATGCATACCCGTCATCACCAGCAGTGGCCAGATGGCTCCCATAATCGCCACAGATAACCAGCCCAGATAGTGATGGATGGTATAAACCAGGGATGAAATACCGCCGCCAATCCAGATACCGACAGGTCCAATGAAGATAATGGCAATCGGCGAGGCTATCAGGACAATAAGCATCGGTTTGAGGAAGTTCTTGGTGACCGCCGGGGTTATCTTATCAACCCATCTCTCGATATAGGAAAGTATCCAGGTCATGCACAGTGCCGGGATCACGGTATAGGTGTATTTCACTGCGGTTATCGGTATACCGATAAACTCGACTGGCTGACCCTGGGCAGCTTTAGCCATTAAATCAATAAACGCCGGATGAACCATCACCCCTGAAATAGCAATGGCGAGTGACATATTGGTTTTGAACTTCAACGCAGCAGAAGCCGCCACCATAATTGGCAGGAAGAAGAATGCTCCATCACCAATCACATTCAACAGAATAAGTGTCGAAGAGCCTTTGGTCAGGATACCGGTCATCTCCAGGATCATGGCCAGTAACTTGACCATAGATGCCCCAATAATCGCGGGGATCAGCGGTGACATTGTCCCGATCAACGCATCAAGAATACCGGCTCCGACGCGACGAAAGGACCAGCCTGTTTTGGCTACCGGTCGAGTATCCTCGCCTATACCTTCTGGTAGCAATTTGATGACTTCGGCATACGCCTGCGAAACCGTATTGCCAATAATCACCTGACATTGTGAATCGGTCTTTACCACCCCCATCACACCGTTAATGCTTTTTAAACGTTCCAGAGAGACGGGTTCATCACTTTTCAGCACGAACCGCAGGCGCGTCATACAGTGGGTAACGGCAGTGATATTTTCTACCCCGCCGATAGCATCAACAATCGAACGAGAAACAGCCACATAGTTCTTTGACATGAGTAAATGAGCTCTTGTAATCGCACTCGACATCCAGCGCTATACGACACTAAATGTAACGGAGGCAAATCCCGATTCTTGGCGAATTTATTTAAGTTAATGTATTAACTGATATTTTATATCGTTAATTTAGTATTTATGTTACTGGGTGAAAAAAGAGGTAACCGGTTCCACACAATATTCATGTTATTTATATTGAATTCAATATGTTTTTTATTGTTGTGGTTTTTATGTGATCACTTTCACGAAACATGCTGGTGTTTTGGGTGGGATCAATCATCAAAGCAGAACCCTCTCTGCATCTCTGCAGATAAAATGTGTAAAATGGTTTTGCTATCAATTGGTCGGGATAAAGACATGTCTACAATGCAGGAAGTGGCGAAGCGAGCGAACGTTTCAAAAGCGACGGTTTCGCGTGTATTGTCAGGGAAAGGCTATACCAGTGATGAGACTAAAACTCGAGTCTATCAGGCGATTGAGGAAACGGGTTATCGCCCTAATTTGCTGGCTCGTCATCTTTCGACCAGTAAGTCCGCCTGTGTTGGTCTGGTGGTTACTAACAATCTTTATCAAGGCAGTTACTTTAATGAAATCCTGTCTCAGGCAGCAAAAAAGCTTGAGGATAACGGCCGACAGTTGATTCTGGTTGATGGAAAACACAGTGCTAATGAAGAGCGTGCCGCGATTCAATTTCTGCTCGGATTACGTTGTGATGCAATTATTGTTTATCCCCGCTTTCTCAACATCAGCGAAATGGATGAGATAATCGAGCAGCATAACCAGCCGATTATGGTGGTTAACCGTAAACTGCGAAAAAATCAGAGTCACTGTATTGCCTGTGATCACAAAGGTTCCAGTTTTAACGCTACGCAGTATCTGATTTCTCGCGGCCATAAAGAGATTGCCTTTATCACTGGATCAATGGACTCACCGACAGCAATTGAACGCCTGGCAGGCTATAAAGAGGCGTTGCTTACGAATGGAATTAAGGTTAGCGAATCACTGGTTATTCAGGGTCGCTGGACCCCCCTTTGTGGTGCCCAGGCAGTAGTAAAGTTGCACAATCAGTCGACCTCTTTTACCGCTATTTTAGCCAGCAATGATGATATGGCGATTGGTGCAATCAAAGCACTGGATGATGCAGGTATCGCTGTTCCCCAACAGGTGTCAGTGATAGGTTTCGATGATATTCCAACTGCCCCGTTCCTGAAACCGGCATTATCCAGTGTTAAAGATCCGGTTAATGAAATGATTAATGAGGTAATTCATCGAGTTATTTCGATGCTTGATGGCGGACGTTTCTCAAAAGAGAATATCTTTAACTCTGAATTGAAAGTTAGGGATTCTGTGGGCGATGGTCCCTTTTTATCTGGTAAGATATCGAGTTAAAGATACTATGCTATATAGTATATAAAATACTAAGTCATAATATTTACGATACCAAACAGCAACAGTACAAATTACATTCAGAGCGTCTAATTAAGCTGCAAAACAGCTCGTTTTTTCTCTTTTTAGCGATAATTACTAAATATTTTTATGTTTAAGTTCTATAATCTCTTTGCTTAGAAATAGTGAAAAATAGAATATTTAATTAACCTCATAACCATATAGTTTAAAGGGAAATACCCATGAAGAAATACATTAAACTTTTTACTGTTCTCGCTATTATCGGTGCTCTTGCTGGCTGTGCTCGTACCGTACCGATCGCCAAAATTAACTCACCCGTTAGTGCAGGCCATACGCAGATTGAAGTTAAAAACGCGATTCTAAAAGCGGGCGTGCAACGCCAATGGATAATGTCTGAAATTAAACCCGGTGTTATCAAAGCGCGTCAGCAAAACAGTAAACACGGGGCAGAAGTGCTGATCACCTATACCGCTACTGGCTATGATATTACATACGATAATAGTTTTAATTTGAAAGCCTCTGGTGGAAAAATACATAAAACATATAATCGCTGGGTACATAATCTGAATAAAGATATTCAGGTACAGCTATCAACCAGTACTCATATGTAATTATACTTAAAAACGGGCAGCTCGATGCCCAATTATATTCTACCTCTGAAATAGGTTTTACTCATATGTACCAACAGGACTCGCTCAGTGCTCTGGAAGCCATCAGCGAAGCACAACGTATCGCCTTTGCTCCAATGCTATTTCAAACCGCGTTATGTCTGCGAAATATGGGAGTCCTCACTTGGCTGGATAAGCAAGGCCAGCATGGTGCAACGCTAGAAAGTATTACCGAAAATAGCGCCCTCAACGAATATGCTGCCAGCGTCCTACTGGATATGGGATTAAGTGGGCGCATCATTACCCATAAAGAAGGCTACTATTACCTCACTAAAATAGGTCATTATCTTTTACATGACCCGATGACCCGTGTGAACATGAATTTTACTCAGGATGTTTGCTATCAAGGTCTGTTCTATTTAGAGAATGCACTAGAGAAAGGAAAACCCACAGGATTACAAGTATTTGGCGACTGGCCAACAATTTATCCTGCTTTATCGCAATTGCCCCCCGCTGCCCGTCAAAGTTGGTTCGCCTTCGATCATTACTATTCGGACGGAGCATTTAACGCTGCACTGCCGTATGTATTCGCCAGTCATCCTGCAACGCTGTACGATATTGGCGGAAATACAGGACAATGGGCATTACGTTGTTGTCAGTACGATCAAAATATCGCGGTAACCTTATTCGATTTACCACAACAAATTGCACTTGCCAGAGAAAATATCGATAATACAGGATTATCTCATCGCATAGATTTCCATGCTGTAGACATGCTGGATGATACGCCTTTACCTGCAGAGGCGGATATCTGGTGGATGAGCCAATTCCTGGACTGCTTTTCACCGGAACAAATTATCACAATGCTTCGCCGTATCGGGGCCGTGATGAAACCCGGAGCAAAGCTATGCATTATGGAACTGTTCTGGGATGCGCAGAAATTTGAGGCAGCCTCATTTAGCCTGAATGCTTCTTCGCTTTACTTTACCTGTATGGCTAACGGTAATAGTCGTTTCTATAGTGTAGAAAAGTTTTATCATTACCTGAGTCAAGCTGGATTTGAAGTTGATGAGCGCCACGACAATTTAGGTTTTGGGCATACTTTATTGATATGCGAGAAAAAATAATAAAGTGATGTTAAAACGCCATAAGTATCACCGGATTATCGCGGATGCGCACCGATGAAGTTTGCATTAAATATTATCGATTGGCAGGCAATAGCACCAGGATTAAGCGAGACAGCACAGTGGCATGAATGGGCACGGTTTTCGCACGCCATTAATCCTGATGCACCCTATACCAGACTCAGCGAATTGCCAATGATGACAGCCCGGCGCCTCAGCTCCGGTAGCAAGCTTGCCGTCGAATGTGGACTTGCGATGTTGAAGCGCCATGAAATCGATGCCGTACTCTACACCAGCCGCCACGGTGAACTGGAACGGAACTATCGGATCTTACATGCGCTGGCCACGGAACAGTCGGTCTCACCGACCGATTTTGCCCTATCGGTCCATAATTCTGCTGTTGGCAGTCTGACCATCACTGCGAAGAAACCCATCGTTTCTTCCTCACTCTCTGCCGGTCAAGATACCTTCCAGCAAGGGCTATGCGAAATAATAGGCCTATTACAAGCAGGATATCGGCGTGTATTAATGGTCGATTTTGATGGATTTATTCCTGAGTTTTATCATCCAAGACTCCCTCCAGAGATGCCACTCTGGCCGTTTGCCGTCGCTCTGGTTATTGAATCAGGCAATACTTTGCAGTGTGAAACTCACCCTAAAGGCGCGAAGAGTGAATCGACATTGCCGCAAAGTCTGTTTTTTTTACAGCACTATCTGCAAAATACCGATACATTCACTGTTCCGGGAGAACGCATGCAGTGGCAGTGGAAGCGGTGATGTATAGAATTCTGCAATATGTTAACCGAATATGGCGACGGGTGATGACAGGTTTCTGCTTCGCCCTGTTTGGCATAGGTGGGCTGCTACTCTCCGTCATCTGGTTTAACCTGCTGTTAGTCTTGGTTCGGGATAAAGTATATCGCCGTCGTATTGCCAGACGCAGTATTGCTGTCAGTTTTCGCCTTTTTTTAACTGTAGCCAAAAAACTCGGTGTGCTGGATTACCATATTGAAGGAGCCGACATTTTGCGCCAGGAACGTGGATGTCTGGTGGTGGCTAATCATCCGACACTTATCGACTATGTATTGCTGGCCTCGGTGATGCCAGAAACAGACTGCCTGGTGAAGAGCGCGCTACTGAAAAATCCCTTCCTGGGTGGTGTTATCCGAGCGGCAGATTACCTGACGAATAGCCAGGCCGAGACCCTGCTACCCGCCTGCCAGCAACGCCTGGGTCAAGGCGATACTATTTTGATCTTCCCTGAAGGGACACGCACGCGTCCAGGTCAGGAAATGACGTTGCAACGCGGTGCAGCCAATATCGCTGTACGCTGCGGCAGCGATTTACGCATAGTGAAAATCCACTGTAGCGAACATCTGCTGGATAAACAGAGCAAATGGTATCAAGTTCCCCCTGCCAAACCCTTCTTTAGTGTTGAGGTCCGTGAGCGAGTCCCCATTGACCCATTTTACGATGTAAATTCACAAGAACCGGCTCTGGCAGCAAGACAGTTAAACCGACATCTTTTACTTCAATTACAACCAGGTTATTTACCTCTTTCAGGAATTAATGATGCAAGCGCTTTATCTAGAAATAAAAAATCTTATTGTAACGACACTGAATCTTGATGAACTGTCAGCAGATGATATTGAAACCGAAGCGCCGCTGTTTGGTGAAGGTTTAGGGCTGGACTCCATCGATGCCCTGGAGCTGGGCTTGGCGGTAAAAAATAAGTATGGTGTCGTCCTTTCTGCTGAAAGTGAAGAGATGCGTCAGCACTTCTTTTCTGTCGCTACGCTAGCATCTTTCATTCACGCACAACGTGCCTGAGGAGAGTCTGTTATGTCCGAACAAAAAGCCATTTACGAAGAAGTCTCTGCCCTGCTAGTCAAGCTGTTTGACATCGATCCGCAGGATATTAAACCCCAAGCGCGCCTGTACGAAGATCTGGAGCTAGATAGCATCGATGCTGTCGACATGATAGTTCATCTTCAAAAAAAAATTGGCAAGAAAATCAAGCCTGAAGAGTTTAAAACAGTGCGTACCGTGCAGGATGTCGTTGATGTGGTAGAACGCCTGTTCAAAGAAGCCTGATTCATTATGCTGGGTATTCGCTCGCTGCCAGTCATACCACTGTTGACTGGCTTATTACTGCTGGCATGGCCATTTTTAATCTGGTTTGGTTTGACGCATAACAGCCTGCACTGGCTATTGCCGCTGATGGCACTACTGCTATTTTTACGCTTTCGTCAGACCCGACGACAGGCGGGATCGTTGCGTCTTATTACCCAGACAGTGGCGGTGACTGGCATGATGCTTTGCATTATCAGCTATCTGCTCAACGCTCACCAATTACTGCTGTTCTATCCGGTAGCGGTCAATCTCGTCATGCTGGCACTCTTTGGTGGCTCGCTTTGGTCAGCAGCCCCCATAGTTGAACGTTTAGCCCGACTAGGTGACCCAAACCTTCCTGAAGCAGGTGTGCGTTATACCCGCCGTGTGACACAAGTCTGGTGCTTCTTTTTCATTATCAATGGCAGCATTGCGCTGCTTACCGCACTGTATGGCGATATGTCTCTGTGGACAGTATGGAACGGTATTATCTCCTATCTGTTGATGGGAATGCTGATGGCAGGTGAATGGTTAGTACGCCAACGGATGATAAAACGGGACTTCCAATGAAGCAGCCCCTCTCACTGGCTCAGTGGCTTAATACTCCACGCCCGGCCGAGATGCCTGTCGCATGGCAGGAAGAACACACTTGGACACTCGGTCATCTGCGTTATGATGTTGCCCGGCTGATAACACAGCTTCAGCAACAGGAAGGTGAACGCTGGGCACTGTGCTTCGAGAACAGTTATTTGTTTATTGTCGCCTTGCTGGCAACGCTCCACGCAGGTAAAACACCCGTGATCCCGGGCCACAGCCGTGTTTCATTATTAAACGAGCAGCAGGCGCTGTTTGACGGCGTGCTGAGTGATAAAGCGCTCGACTGGCAAGGTCCGTTGTGGGTGGTCAGTTCCCCAATGACGGAGGTCACATCCGAGACAACTTTTCCGGCTATCCGCGAAGATGCCTTCATTGAACTCTTCACCTCCGGTTCGACTGGCCAGCCGAAGCGAGTTATTAAACCTGTTAATCTTCTCGATAGCGAAGCGGCTTTGTTAGCGGTACGTTTTGCTGAACGTATGGCAGATTGTCGGATAGTGGCATCAGTGGCTCCTCAACATCTGTATGGCCTGACCTTCCGTATTTTCCTGCCAATGGCCTTAGGTCTACCACTACACGCCTCGATGCTCTGGTACGCCGAACAGCTGGTTGCACTGAGTCCTGAATATCGGTATGTGTTTATCAGCAGTCCTGCTTTTCTTAAACGTCTTGATCAGCAGCTAAATCCCCCACCCATTGAAATGATCCTTTCTGCGGGTGGCATGCTCCACTGGCAGGAGGTGACGCAGACTGCTAAGTGGCTGAACATTTGGCCCGATGAGATCTACGGTAGCACTGAAACCGGTATTCTGGCCTGGCGTTATCGTCAACAGGATAATGTGGCATGGTTACCCTTTCCGGGTGTCAGATTCCAGCCAGAAAATGATTATTTTCGCGTATTTTCACCGCTGATTGCCGATACTAATGGCTTTTTCCTTGATGATTCTTTGCAGTTTGTAGAAAACGGTCAGTTTCATTTACTGGGGCGTCGAGATCGGGTAGTCAAAATTGAAGAGAAGCGTATTTCGCTAAACGAAGTGGAACAACGCCTGCTAGCACTTGACGGTGTACGTGAAGCGGTGGCATTACCTGTCTCACGTGGCGGACGGCTCAGTATAGGCGTCCTGCTGGTGCTGGATGACAAAGCGCGTCAACTCTGGCATCAGTGCGGAGGTAAAGCGCAGGAGCTCACCTGGCGACGTTCGCTACTGCCGTGGCTGGAGCCCGTTGCGGTCCCTCGTTACTGGCGAGTTATTGACGAGATCCCAGTCAACAATATGAATAAGCGTGTCTATGCGCAATTACAGGAGTTATTTTATGAGACCCCATGAAATTGATCGCCATCAGGCACATCCTCAACAAGTTGAGCTCGTTTTATCTCTCAATCCTGATTTATTCTGGTTTAACGGACATTTTACCGTAAAATCCCTGTTACCCGGTGTCGCACAGATAGACTGGGTGATGCACTACGCGACGACCTTGCTCGCTCCTGGATGGCGTTTTCACAGTATTCAAAATGTGAAATTCCTGTCGCCCCTGTTGCCAGAAACCACTGTCACGCTCACTCTGAACTGGCAGGAAGAACGCCAGATACTCACCTTCAACTACCAGTTCTACAATGGAGAAACACGACTTACTGCCAGCCACGGGAAAATCCGGTTATGTCACTAGCCTTTTCTCCTTGTGTCCTGATCCCCTGCTATAACCATGGTGAAGGGATGGCTGGTGTGCTAACTCGCCTACAGCCATTTGGCCTGCCTTGTATTGTGGTGGACGATGGTAGTGAAGACGCCACACGCGACAAACTGGTACGTCTGGCAGCGGAAGATAAAAATCTGACCTTAATTCACCTACCAGAAAACTCAGGTAAAGGTACCGCGGTGATCCGCGGATTACAGGCAGCGGCAGAGGCTGGATTCAGTCATGCTGTACAGGTGGATGCCGACGGGCAACACGCCATTGAAGATATTCCGAAGTTACTCGCGCTGGCGGAACAGCATCCGAGTGCATTAATTTCCGGGCAGCCGATTTATGATGATTCCGTTCCCCGCTCGCGCCTGTATGGCCGTTGGATAACCCATATCTGGGTGTGGATTGAAACGCTCTCACTTCAGCTGAAAGATAGCATGTGTGGTTTCCGAGTTTATCCGGTTGTGCCAACGCTTAAACTTGCACAACGCGTCACTCTTGGTAAACGAATGGATTTCGATACCGAGGTGATGGTGCGTCTCTACTGGCAAGGAAATACCAGCTATTTTGTTCCAACCCGCGTGACCTACCCGCTTGATGGGCTATCTCATTTTGATGTTGTTAAAGATAACTGCCGCATTTCACTGATGCATACACGTCTGTTCTTCGGCATGTTACCGCGTATCCCAACACTCCTGTTTCGTACCTCCGTACCACACTGGGCGCGTCAGCAAGAAGTTAAAGGGCTATGGGGAATGCGTCTGATGGTGCTGATATGGCGCTTACTGGGACGTAAGGCATTCTCCCTGCTGCTTTATCCCGTGGTCGGTGTTTACTGGCTAATCTCTTCCACAGCCCGAAAAGCATCTCAAAACTGGATCTCACGAGTACGTCAACAACAGGTGACCCAACAACTGCCTGTCTCGTCAAATCTGACCAGCTATCAACATTTTTTACGTTTTGGCCACGCTATGCTGGATAAAATTGCCAGCTGGCGCGGTGAATTACAGTTTGGTCGCGACATTACCTTTGCCCCGGGAGCTGAAGAAACTCTCAATACCAGCGATCCACGCGGTAAGCTACTACTGGCTTCGCATCTGGGAGATGTTGAAGTCTGCCGGGCGCTGGCCCAGTTACAGGGCAGCAAGACTATCAATGCCCTGGTATTTAGCGATAATGCCCAACGTTTTAAGACAATCATGGAAGAGATGGCTCCAGAGGCTGGGCTAAACTTGCTTCCGGTGACCGATATCGGGCCGGATACCGCCATTTTGCTCAAAGAAAAACTCGATCGCGGTGAGTGGATAGCGATTGTGGGCGATCGTATTGCGGTCAATCCCCAGCGCGGAAATCATTGGCGTGTCTGCTGGAGTCCATTTATGGGACAAATGGCCCCCTTCCCTCAAGGGCCATTTATTCTCGCGTCGATTCTACGCTGTCCGGTAAATCTTATTTTCGCCCTGCGACAACAGGGGAAGCTCCGTATTTACTGCGAACCGTTCGCCGATCCGCTGCTATTACCGCGTGCTGACAGGCAAAATGCGCTACAACAAACTATCGACCGCTACACCAGACGCCTTGAGTACTATGCGCTGCTGTCACCGCTCGACTGGTTTAATTTTTTCGATTTCTGGCAGTTGCCGGAAATCAAGGACAAGGAGTAAAGGATGCTAAACGATCCTCGTTTTACTGCTGAAGTTGAACTCACCATCCCGTTCCACGATATCGATATGATGGGCGTAGTCTGGCACGGTAACTATTTCCGCTATTTTGAAATTGCCCGCGAAGCACTGCTTAACCAGTTTAATTACGGTTATCAGCAGATGAAAGCCTCTGGTTATCTCTGGCCAGTGGTCGATACCCGCGTGAAATACCGCAGCGCCCTGACCTTTGAGCAGCGTATCCGTGTCCGCGCATACATTGAGGAATTTGAGAATCGCTTGCGTATCGGCTACGACATTTTCGATGCTGAAACCGGGAAGCGTACCACCACCGGATATACCATTCAGGTTGCGGTTGCAGAGATTAATCATGAATTATGCTTCGTCAGCCCAGATATTCTGTTTGAACGTATGGGGGTAACACCATGAGGTTTTTGCTACTGTTGGTGCTGTTCATTAGCCCATTCGTCAGTGCCCTGACGCTAGATGATCTACAACAACGTTTCACCGAGCAACCGATAATTCGGGCACATTTCGAGCAGTCACGCACCATTAAGGGCCTGCCGCAACCTCTGTTATCTCGAGGTAATATGTTGATTGCTCGCGATCAGGGCTTGCTGTGGGATCAAACCGCCCCGTTTGTAATGCAGCTGCTGCTGGATGATAAACGAATGGTACAAATGGTTAACGGGCAGCCACCGCAAACGATCCGCGCGGAAGATAATCCGCAGATGTTCCAGTTTAACCACCTGCTGCGCGCGCTGTTTCAGGCAGACCCTAAAGTACTGGAAGAGAATTTCCGCATCGAGTTTACCTCTCAAAAAGAGGGTCGCTGGACGTTGCGCCTGACACCCATCACAACCCCACTCGATAAAATTTTTGCCAGCATTGATTTAGCTGGCAAAACCTATCTCGAGACTATTCAGCTTAACGACAAACAGGGTGATCGTACCGACATCACTCTTTCCCAACATCAACTGACCCCAGCGCAACTGACCGATAATGAACGCCAACGTTTTGCCACCCAGTAAACGTCCCGCACTGCTATGGGGGATAGTCTGCCTGATACTGTTGACTGTTTTACTGACGCTACTGCCTCAGGCACGGCTTAACAGTAGTGTGCTGGCGATGCTGCCAAAACAAGCACTAGGTGCGATTCCCCCAGAGCTGAATGACGGGTTTATGCAGCGCCTCGACAGACAACTCGTCTGGCTAGTCAGCCCAGGTAAAACAGCCAACCCTGAAGTGGCACAAAACTGGTTGACGCTCCTGCAAAAATCACATCTGTTAGCGGAAGTAAACGGCCCGATAGATGCCGACAGTCAGCAGGCATGGGGAACATTCTTCTGGCAACACCGCAATGGTCTGGTAGATAGCGACACCCGCGCACGCCTACAAAACGGGGGGGAAGCCCAAACCCAGTGGATCCTCTCTCAGCTCTACTCCGCCTTCTCAGGAGTCAGTGGTAAAGAGCTGCAAAACGATCCTCTGATGTTGATGCGCGGCTCACAGCTAGCCATGGCAAAAAGTGGACAACGTCTGCGACTGATGGACGGCTGGCTGGTGACTCAGGATCAACAGGGTAATTACTGGTACTTGCTGCACGGTGAACAGGCCGGTTCGTCGTTCAATATGCAGCAGACGCACCACTTGGTAGAGACCCTCGGGACGCTTGAAAATGAACTGAAAGCTCGCTATCCGCAGGCACAATTATTGTCTCGTGGTACCCTGTTCTACAGCGATTATGCCAGTCAGCAAGCAAAGCAGGACGTCTCTACCCTCGGCGTAGCAACTCTGCTCGGCGTTGTCCTGCTGATTGTTCTGACATTCCGCTCTCTGCGTCCGTTATTGCTCTGCCTTATCTCCATTGGTATTGGCGCGCTGGCCGGTACTGTCGTGACATTGCTTATTTTTGGTGAGCTGCATCTGATGACGCTGGTGATGAGCATGAGCATTATCGGTATTTCTGCCGACTATACGCTCTACTACCTGACTGAGCGGATGCTCCATGGGGCAGAAACATCCCCCTGGCAAAGCCTTAAAAAAGTACAAAATACCCTGCTGATGGCACTGCTAACCACGGTTGTTGCTTACTTAGTCATGATGCTTGCTCCCTTCCCCGGCATTCGTCAGATGGCCGTATTCGCCGCGGTTGGCCTGAGCGCCTCCTGCCTGACGGTTATTTTTTGGCATCCATGGCTGTGCCGCGGCCTCCCAGTGCGTCCGGTTCCGGCAATGGGGCTGATGTTACGCTGGCTTGCCACCTGGCGCCGGAATAAGAAGATGTCCGTTGGCTTACCGCTGGTACTGGCTCTCTTCTCACTGTCAGGGCTGATGACACTGCATGTAGATGACGATATCTCGCAGTTACAGGCGTTACCACAACAGCTTCTGGCCGAGGAAAAAGTCATCACGGCACTCACAGGACAGAGTGTCGATCAGAAGTGGTTTGTGATTTACGGTAAATCAGCGCAACAGACACTGGAGCGGTTGGAAGCCTTTACTCCTGCACTGGAACAGGCAAAAAAAGAGGGATCACTCACAGGCTATCGCACCATTCCGCTGAATTCGCTCGCCCGACAGCAACAAGATCTTTCTCTGTTGAAAAACGTCACACCTGCTGTAACCCAAGCTCTGAATAACGCCGGACTCATGACAGTCAATCCCGATTTGAACGCCATGCCGGTAACAGTCGATGCCTGGCTTGCCAGCCCGGCAAGCGAAGGCTGGAGATTACTGTGGCTGAGCCTGAAAGATGGCGAGAGTGGTGTACTCGTTCCGGTGGAAGGCGTTAAACAGAGCAGCGCATTAAATGCGCTCAGCATTAAACACGCTGGCGTTGCATGGGTGGATCGTAAAAGTAGCTTCGACGAACTTTTCGCACTTTATCGCTATATCCTGACTGCCCTGCTATTTGTTGCGCTGGCGGTGATTGCCTGTGGAGCCATAATCCGACTTGGCTGCCGTAAGGGTTTGATAAGCCTGGTGCCATCAGTGTTATCTCTAGGTTGTGGTCTGGCAACGCTTACACTCAGCGGCCATGCGGTGAACCTGTTCTCTTTGCTCGCCCTGATACTGGTTCTCGGAATTGGCATTAACTACACGCTATTTTTCAGTAATCCACGGGGGACTCCACTGACGTCGCTGCTGGCAATCACCCTTGCGATGCTGACGACCCTGTTGACGCTTGGCATGCTGGTGTTTAGTTCCACCCAGGCCATCAGTAGTTTTGGCATTGTACTGGTAAGCGGTATTTTCACCGCATTCCTGCTTTCACCGCTGGCGATGCCTGGTAAAAAAGAGAAAAAAAGAACATGATAAATCCAATATTCTGGCGTGCCGTCGCCCTGGGCGCAGCGCTTATTCTGACGGGGTGCAGTCACTCGCAAAATACGCAAGATGGCCGACCACAAGCGTGGCTGGAGCCGAGTACTCGCGTCACGCTTCCTTTCCCGGGTATTTCGCCGGCCGTCAGTTCACAGCAGCTACTTACCGGCAGCTTTAACGGTAACAAACAGTCACTGGTGGTGATATTAAACGCTGATGATAAGCAAATGACGCTTGCAGGGCTGTCATCTGTCGGCATTCGCTTATTCCTCGTGACCTATGATAAGCAAGGGATCCACACTGAGCAGTCAATAGTGATACCACAATTACCACCAGCCAGTCAGGTACTGGCTGATGTGATGCTCAGCCACTGGCCGATAAATGACTGGAAGCCGCTGCTACCCAAAGGCTGGACGCTCACTGACATTAACGATAAGCGTGAGCTACGTAATGCCCGCGGCAAACTGGTCACGGAAATCACCTATCTGAACCGGAAAGGCAAACGCGAGCCAGTCAGCATCGAACAGCACGCTTTTAAATACCACCTCACCATTCAATACCTGGATAATTGAAATGATCTATATTTCTGCAGTGGGGATGATTAACGCCCTGGGTAATGATACTGATGAAATCGCCATCAATCTAACCCGAGGTCGCGCACCAGGTATGCGTTCACGTCCTGACTGGCTGCCCGGACATCCTCATACGGTACTGGCAGGCGTAGAAGGCGAACTCCCCACTATTCCCAGTAACTTCAGCGCTCACCGATCGCGCAATAACCAGTTGTTACTGGCGGCTCTCGAGCAGATTCAGCCCCAGGTCGATGAAGCTATTATGCAGTTCGGAAATGATCGCGTTGCCGTGATCCTGGGCACCAGTACATCCGGGCTGAATGAAGGTGATGCCCACGTCAATCTGACCCTTAATGGACAGGAGAGCCACACCTGGCAATATCCGCAACAGGAGCTGGGTGATCCATCACGTTTCCTCAGCCACTGGCTGGGATTGAACGGCCCGGCATTCACCCTTTCAACCGCTTGCTCCTCCAGCGCCCGCGCCATCATGAGCGGACGCCGTCTGATTGAGTCCGGGCTGGTTGATGTGGCTATTGTCGGTGGCGCAGACACTCTGAGCCGAATGCCTGTCAGCGGCTTTCACAGTCTGGAGTCCCTCTCTGTAATACAGTGTCAGCCGTTTAGTCGTGACCGCAGTGGAATTACTATAGGGGAAGGTGCAGCGCTAATGCTGCTGACCCGCGAACCACAACCTGTCGCGCTACTCGGTATTGGCGAGTCCAGCGATGCCTACCATATTTCAGCCCCCCATCCGCAAGGTGAAGGAGCGATACGCGCTATCAGTCAGGCATTAGATGATGCGGGACTCATGCCAGAGCAAGTGGGCTATATCAATTTGCATGGCACCGCCACGCTGCTTAATGACAAGATTGAGTCCAAAGTCATCAATACACTCTTTGGCGAAAACGTCCCATGTAGTTCCACTAAACACCTGACTGGACACCTGCTAGGTGCTGCGGGAATAACCGAAGCCGCTATCAGTATGCTTATCCTGCAGCGTGACTTGCTACTTCCGCCGCAGGATTTCAGCCGTTCCCCGCGAGATGAAACGCTGCCACCCTGCGGTATCATTGAGCAACCACAGCCGCTGACACGCCCAATTATTCTGTCAAACTCGTTTGCCTTCGGTGGGAATAATGCCAGCATTCTGCTAGGGAGAGCGTTATGAATCACTACTTATCGCCAGGTGACTATCTGCCACACGACGCGCCAATGTTGCTGCTGGAAAAGGTAGTAAAGGTAACGGATGATTCCGCTATCTGCTGCGTTATGGTTTCCACCGATAGTGTCCTGGCGCCGTTTCTCGACGCCGGGGGTAACCTACCAGGTTGGTTCGCCCTCGAACTTATGGCACAGACCGTGGGTGTCTGGTCTGGCTGGCACCGTCGCCAGCAGGGGCAAGAAGCCATTTCATTAGGAATGTTGCTTGGCGCTCGTGAATTAATCTGCGCGGCGGGTATTCTACCTGGCGAAAAAATGCTCTTCATCGAGGTAACTCTGCTGATGAATGACGACCGCTTCGGCAGCTTCGAATGCACCATTGATGTCGATAATAAAACGCTGGTTACTGGTCGAATTAACACCTTTCAGCCGACATCAGAAGAACTTCACACCCTATTTCAACAAGGACAGTCAGTATGAGTTGCTCCGTTTTAGTTACCGGTGCCAGCAAAGGCATTGGTCGCGCCATCGCCCGCCAGCTGGCAGCAGACGGTTTTGTCGTTGGCGTCCACTATCATCGCGATCCCGAAGGTGCCCAACAGACACTGGATGCGATTATCAAAGCCGGAGGGAGGGGCCGTCTGCTCAGATTTGATGTCGCCAACCGCGAACAGTGCCGTGAAGTTCTGGAGCAGGATATTGAGGCGCAGGGTGCATGGTATGGCATCGTCAGTAATGCCGGGATCACTCGCGATGCCGCTTTCCCGGCGATGAGTGACAACGACTGGGATGCCGTGATCCACACCAATCTCGACAGTTTCTACAATGTTATTCAGCCGTGCATTATGCCGATGATCTCTGCCCGCCGAGGTGGACGCATCATTACCTTATCTTCCGTTTCTGGCCTGATGGGCAATCGTGGTCAGGTAAACTACAGTGCCGCAAAAGCGGGGATAATCGGTGCCACTAAAGCGCTGGCAATTGAACTGGCAAAACGCAATATTACCGTCAACTGTATCGCACCGGGACTTATCGAGACCGGGATCCTCGAGATGGAAGAAGCAGCACTAAAAGAAGCGATGTCGATGATCCCCATGAAACGGATAGGCCAGGCTGATGAGGTGGCAGGTCTTGCCAGCTACTTAATGTCAGATGTCGCGGGCTACGTTACTCGCCAGGTCATTTCCATCAATGGAGGAATGCTATGACACGCCGTGTAGTGATCACAGGTATGGGCGGCGTCACCGCTTTGGGAGAAAACTGGCAGGATATCTCTGCCAGGCTGCTGGCCTATGAAAATGCGGTACGCAAAATGCCGGAATGGCAGGTTTATGATGGACTGCATACCTTACTTGGCGCGCCAGTCGACGACTTTACTGTGCCGGAGCACTATACCCGCAAACGTATTCGAGCCATGGGCCGCGTATCACTCATGTCCACTCGCGCAACTGAGCTGGCGCTGGAACAAACTGGACTGATTGGCAACCAAATACTGACCAATGGTGAAACAGGGATAGCCTACGGCTCATCAACGGGTAGCACCGGTCCTGTGAGTGAATTCGCTACCATGTTGACCGAAAAACATACCAACAATATTACCGGCACCACCTACGTGCAGATGATGCCGCACACGACCGCCGTTAACACGGGGATCTTTTTCGGTCTGCGCGGACGAATGATACCCAGCTCCAGCGCCTGTACTTCCGGCAGCCAGGCAATTGGTTATGCCTGGGAGGCTATTCGTCACGGTTACCAGACGGTGATGGTCGCAGGGGGGGCAGAAGAGTTGTGTCCATCTGAAGCCGCGGTATTTGATACGCTATTCGCGACCAGTCAGCGTAATGATGCCCCAAAAACAACGCCCTCCCCATTCGATGAAAATCGTGATGGTCTGGTTATCGGCGAAGGCGCTGGCACTCTGGTTCTGGAAGAGCTGGAGCATGCCAAAGCACGTGGGGCAACTATTTACGGTGAAATAGTCGGCTTTTCAACTAACAGTGATGCCGCCCATATCACTCAGCCCCAGCGCGAAACTATGCAACTCTGTATGGAGCAATCCTTAAAAATGGCAGGTTTAAGTGCTGGGGATATTGGCTATATTTCCGCCCACGGCACAGCAACTCATCGTGGTGATATTGCAGAAAGCCAGGCAACAGCCGCTATTTATGGTGACAAGGTACCTATTTCCTCACTTAAAAGTTATTTCGGCCATACCTTGGGTGCTTGTGGTGCGTTGGAAGCCTGGATGAGTCTGCAAATGATGCGCGAAGGCTGGTTTTCACCTACGCTAAATTTAAGCCAGCCAGATGCTAACTGTGCCGCGCTGGATCACATCATGGGTGAAGCCCGCCAAATTGATTGCGAGTTCTTGCAGAGCAATAATTTTGCCTTTGGTGGTATCAATACCTCAATTATTATCAGACGCTGGCCCTGATATGTATCGACTCATGCTCGGTAAAGTGTCGGCATTAAGCGCAAGTGAGCTGCCGCCTGCATTCATTGAGCATGCACCCATGGGTGCGCGACAAGCACGCTGGCTGGCGGGCCGTATATTGCTTTCCCATATCCGCTCGCCGTTACCAGAGATACTCTACGGTACACAGGGAAAACCCGCCTTCGCATCGAAAACACCACTGTGGTTCAACCTGAGTCACAGTGGTGACGATATCGCCCTGCTTGTGAGTGACGAAGGAGAGGTCGGTTGTGATATCGAAGTCATACGTCCGCGCGCTAACTGGCGTGCGCTGGCTAATGAACTCTTCAGTTCGGCCGAGCATGCTGAAATTGAAGCAGAGCAATCGGATAAGCAACTGGCAGCTTTCTGGCGGATCTGGACACGCAAGGAGGCGATAGTTAAACAACGGGGTGGAAGTGCATGGCAACTCGCCAGCATCGACAGCACAATGCTTTCAACTCTGTCAGTCAGCCACTATCAGACAGACGCTTTAAGTCTGGCAGTCTGCACTCCAACATTGTTTATACTGAATGATAACGTTATCGAGAAAATAGAATAACGCCAGCATATCGCTGGCGTTATTTTTGATATCAGTAACAACGAAGCTGTAATTAACGAACAATAATCCCCAACAGAATACCCAGTGCACCAAAGTCTGCATCACTGAAGGTGGTATTAGCAAAGCCAATATCTCCCAGTACTGGCAGCAGGAATACGGGCAGGAAGGTGATCAGTAAACCTTGGGCAAAGGCACCTAAAATAGCCCCACGACGCCCACCGGTTGCGTTACCAAAGACTCCGGCAGCGGCACCAACGAAGAAGTGTGGTACTACACCCGGAATAATGACCGTCATATCCAGCAGATAAAGGATAAACATGCCGATTAATCCTGCACAAAAACTGCTCAGGAAGCCAACCAGTACCGCATTCGGTGCATAAGGGAAAACAACCGGGCAATCCAGCGCGGGTTTCGCATTAGGTACTAACTTATCGGAAATACCTTTAAATGCCGGGACAATTTCCGCGATAACCATACGCACACCTTGCAGAATGATGTAAACACCACCGGCAAAAGTGATTGATTGCATGATGGAGAACATAAACCAGTTCTTACCACCGCTCATTTCTTTCACCACATCAGCCCCGGCAAAAAAGCAGGTTACCAGGAAAATGATGCTCATCGTGAATGAGATAGCCACCGGGGTATCGCGTAAAAACAGCAGGCTTTTCGGCACATTCATATCTTCAGTTGAATGCGCTTTATTACCAAATTTGCTGCCGATAAAACCCGCCAGTACATAAGATAATGTCGAAAAGTGGCCGATAGCGACATCATCAGAGCCCGTCACTTTTTTCATGTATGGATGAGCAATCGCAGGGAAGAAGACCATGGCCACACCGACAACTAAAGAGCCGACAGCAATCAAAGTCGCGCCGGTCATTCCCGCTGTGGCCAGGATAACCGCCACCATCATGGACATAAATAAAGTGTGATGCCCAGTCAGGAAGATAAATTTCCATGGCGTAAAACGTGCAATCAAGATATTGATAACCATAGCGAAGAACATAATCATCGCCATTTCTTTACCAAAACTTTGCTGTGCAACGGAAACAATCGCTTCGTTGTTCGGTACCACACCTTGTATACCAAAGGCGTGCTGGAAAATATTCGCGAAGTCTCCCAGTGATGAGACAACTAAACCTGCTCCAGCGCCTAAAATCACAAAACCCATAATGGTTTTGACGGTACCTTTAATGCATTCCGTAACCGGTTTTTTCTGTGCAATCAGACCAATTAAGGCGATAAAACCAACCAGCACGGCAGGTTCTGAAAGCACATCACTCATCAAGAAACGAAAGAAATCCATACTGACCTCTGTTTACAGTGCGCCTAACTCGGTTAATGCCACCGATAAGCGCTCTTTCATCGCTTTCTTATCGATCATATTTTCCAGTGACACAATTTTCCCGGCAACGGACTGAGCAACCAGTTGCTCAGCAATATCTTTAGTGCCGACATAAATATCACTAGGTGTCCCTTTGGCAGACCCGAGATCAACATGATCGACCTCAGCACTGACAGATAATTCTTTGAGGATATTTTTGATGCTCATTTCCATCATAAGGCTGGTACCTAAACCATTTCCACAAACCACTGTAATTTTCATAATTGAACTCCTGAATTAATAGCGTGAAATGACAGATAAAATTTCTGGCACGGTAGTAGCCTGTAAAAGGGCCTGGGTGTCTTGTTCGTTATCGAATAACTGAGCAAGCTGAGAAATAATTTCAATATGGCTGGTGCTATCGGTAGCCGCTAACACAATTAACAGTTTCACCGGATCGTTTTCATCGGCATCAAAATTTACCCCAGAAGGAATAACTGTCAGAGCCAGGGATAACTTGTTAGCACCTTCTTCGGGGCGAGCGTGGGGCATCGCAATACCAGGACCAACCACATAGTAAGGACCAATCGCTTCATGGGAGCGATAAATAGCCTCCACATAACGTGGTTCTATCGAACCATTGTCAATCAAAGGCTGGCAAGATATCGCGATGGCATCACGCCAATCTTTCGCCTGTTCTACTATCTGAACAACCTCAGCGGTTAATAACTTTTTAAGCATGCTTCAAGGCTCCTGGTGGTGATAGCCAGCAGAGTAGATTTTTCACGGACAGATAAATGTGATTTACCTCTCATTTCATCTAGTCATTTGATAGCGCTATCATGAAAGCGTGATAGCGCTATCAAAAAATGATGATAGCGCTATCATCATTTCAGATTTATGATTCTGCTAATACAGAATTTGCCCCTTTCATAAATATAGACACACTTTCTGATTTACGGTCTTAACGCTGCCCAGACAACTGAATAATGGTAGATAAATACAATGTCATAATGTATTGACCTGATTAGACAGATAAATGGCGTGGTGAATATAATGGAAGCAATTGCTTGTGAGTGCTCCGGGAGCCTGAATGAAAACAACACGTAAGCGTCGCAATACCGGGCGGGTTACATTACAAGAAGTGGCTAATTTTGCGGGTGTCGGAACGATGACTGTTTCCCGGGCCTTAAGAACACCCGAACAAGTCTCAGACAAGCTACGAGAAAAGATAGAACATGCTGTTGAAGTATTAGGTTATATCCCTAATGGAGCGGCAGGCGCTCTGGCTTCAGGCATAAGCAATATTGTCGCCGTGTTACTTCCCTCACTCTCTGACAAAGCCAGTTCACGTTTTATTCAGTCCTTACAGCAGCTCCTCAATAAAAATGATTTTCAGCTATTACTCGGCTGTCATGAACATAATCACCATAAAGAAGCCAAAATACTCACGACTCTGCTACAGAGTAACCCCGCAGCATTGGTGATTTTTGGTTCACAGTTAGCCGATGAAACCTATCAGATTATCGATAAGGCAAATATTTCTACCATTAACGTGGTTGGTGCTCCTTATAGTCAGGCAAACATTTCTATTGAGACCTCTTTTTTAGAAGCCACACGAAAACTGACCGAACAGCTACTGGAGCGCGGATACACAAATATCGGTTTTATTGGCGCAAATATGGACAACCGCCTACAACGCCAGGGACTTAATGGCTGGCATAAAGCCATGCTGAGTCACTATCAGAACTCAGATTTGGTCGTCACTACGCGGGATACTGCCAGTCTCCAGTTTGGTCGCTATGCATTAAGTGAGATGTTACTGCAACAGCCCGAATTGGATGCGGTAATTTGTAGCCATGAGGAAATTGCTCTGGGTGTGATGTTTGAATGTCAGCGACGCCTACTGAAGATCCCCGGTAATATCGCCGTCGCTTGTCTGGATGATTCAGGGAGCTGTGATCAAATGTACCCAACGATAACGGCTATCCATATTGATTATCAGAATATGGGTAAAGTCACGGGTAACCTGCTGATTGAGTTGCTCAGTGAAAGTCAGGATGATGAACTGGATGAATCACGTATTGAATTATTCAACTATCAAATTGAATTACGGCAGAGTACATAAAGACAAGAACGGGCAGCCTTTCCTGAAAAACCCGGAAAAAATGGCCATCAGATAATGACGGCCTTTCCGAAAATCTTTCCCGTTCTGGATTCAGGGCCACAACGCCTTCCAGCTATCAGCTTTATCTTCCCGATACCCACCCCCATTATCTGAGACAGATCTGATGAGCGTTTTATAACTATTTTGGTCTGTCTCCGGGGCGGGCTGACAGTACTAAAATAGGCCATAAGGCGTTCTCTCACAGCTGTGGTTTGGACGCTATCAGCAGTATTATCACCGATTCCCAAAAACCCATTAAACACCGTAAAGAGTCTGTTGATAGTGCTCTGAATTGGGCTTATGACGAATTTCAATCACCGTCAATTATTTAATTTTTCCGGCAGACCCATTTCGACCGTTTCAAGGGATTTGAGCATACAGGGGGTGAAATCGACTTCCTTTCCGTCGACGAGGTCGACCATTGAGCCTGAACCACAGAAAGCAAAATAGCTCTGATGTTTCATGCTTCAGCAGGACATAGCCGTCATCGGTTCTGCCAGTGTAATTCAGCGGGAAGGCATTGCTGTGGTCAGTGGAGGACGGAGCACGAAAAGAAACAACTTTCCCATCCGCAATCGCGCGGACAAACTCAATGCGATCGTAGCCTTCCTCGCGGCGGTCGGAGTGGAGAACATGCACACCACCGTGCCATGACGCGTGCCGGTTGAGCGGAAAACCCCGGTTGATATCCACGGGCATCATCCTGTTGATCCATGAGGTATCATTTTCTCCGGTGTTCCGGGGGCGGACAAACGGTGGGCTGATTACCATGCTGACTCCCAGTCTGATTTGTAGAATCTATAAAAATGCAGAATAGCGCAGTTTTATTTAAATAAGCATTGTCCACTGACAAAGAAAATACGGAATACTTCCGCCTCATCAGATATTTTATAGATCGTGGAGCGGGCAATATTTAGTCGGCGGACTGTTTCTGATACCCCCAGGCCTTCCTGTCGTAGAGCCAGCACCTGTTCCCGGTTGATTGTTCGCTTGCGGCCGAAGCGGATGCTTTTCAGTTTTGCTTCCTGTCTGCCTGCGTTTGTTCGCTCCAGAATTCTCTGCCGTACAGCCACGCCTTGGGCATCGAATGCTGTAATCAGCGGGATCATATCGGTGGTGTCACGGCCAAGACGGTCTAGCTTCTTCACCAGAATGACATCCCCTTCCTCTTACCGATGGCCGAGGCCTGCAATACCGGCCTGGAATCCCTGATAGGGTCAAATGTTCCTGCGCTGACCCGACACCGGCTGAACTGGACAAAAGCAAACTATCTGTGGGTTGAAACTATCACCCGTGCGAATACCAGTCTGGTTGATTTTCAGGTAACACTGGCACAAGTCTGGGGTGGCGGCGAAGTGGCCTCTACAGACGGAATGCGATTTGTTACGCCGGTCAGAACAATCAATGCCGAACCGCAAATACATTGGTCATAACAGGGGATCACCTGGTACAACTTTATGTCCGATCAGTATTCCGGCTTTTATGGCATTGTTATACCGGGGACGCTGAGGGACTCAATCTTTGTGCTGGAAGGCCTTCCGGCACAGGAAACCGGGCTGAATTCCACCGAAATGATGACTGATACCGCAGGGCCAGCGATCTATGCAGACAGCCCTGGATCATTTCCGGGCACAGGGGGAAACTCTGAATGATGAAGATATTGCACGCCTCTCACTCCTTTGCCACGGACATATCACTATGCTCTGCCATTATGCAGAACGGGTGACAAAAGGGCGTCTGCAGCCATTAAAAGAGGCATCAGAGGAAGAAAGCATTGCTTAACGTGAGTCTTCGTTCCACTGAGCGTCAGACCCCGATAACCATCAACTAAACGCTAATCAGCTATTAAGTACCCTCTATACAACGGAGCCATTACACATCCGGGATCGTTTATTTTTTAGGTAATAACCTTCCGCTGATGAGTAACAAGAATGTTTTCACGATAAGCCCGGCCAGCAGCAGATTCGCCAGTGAAAATAATATCCACGCCAGAACTTGCATATCGTCACTGGGTCGGCTGTGTGCCAGCCGCAAAGCCGCATTCGCCATCGCAGAAAGACCGAACGAAAATGCCCACATCGTCGGGCTGAAACCACCCGCAAAAAACCATCGCACCAGTCTCAGCATAAAGAACAGCTGTAATAAGCCGTAACCCAGTAATACCAGGGCAAAAATATCAAAATGATTTCCGTTTACACACAACCAGGCGTAGCAGGCAACAAAGGCCGGAGCTAGCTGGATACCAATGACACCACGTGCCGGACCAGAAAGTGCCGTTTGTGTACGCAGGCGGTGAATAATTGCCGGTTCCAGCGTCAGCCATGAAATCAATCCGGCACCCAAAAATAGCGCCCCGATTTCCTGATGCCCGGCCGTACCAAAAGCCATGGCACAGATAAAATTAGCGGCTACGGTGGGTAGATAAAAACCGGGTGTCGTCGCTTCAGAAGCAAATTCACCACGCCACAATGGAGCGCAACGCCATGCGGAGAAAACCAGTTGTCCTACAGCACCCGCAATCATCAGCGTGTTTGCCAGAATCAGTTGATAAGGATGCAATCCTATCGAAACCAGCACCCCACCAGCAGGTAACAGACTGATGAAACTGAACTGATTATTATTCAGAAACTCTTCGTATATCGCCCTGGGTTCAGTCAGGCAGCGAGCAACATAGATAAGTGCCAGCATAAACCAGATAAAACTTCCGGCAAAAATGAGTGTTTCACCAAGCCAGGCTGGGCCAAATCCTAGGGTGGCGGCATAGCGCCAGGCACTCCCCAACCCAAACACCCCAAGCACTATCCCGAAAAAACTGACAGGAACACGATGAATAAATTGTATGAATGACATGACGATTCGCCGGAGAAAGAAATAAACGACAATGATTATATGCCAAGAAAGTGATCAGTAATAAATCTGATAATCCCCTTATATCTATACCCTAAATAATTTAAGTTGCTTGTAGGCGCAAAGAGAAGGCAGTCGATGAGCATAGATAGACTATGTGATTCGGGTGCCTGAACGCCAGCAACACCCAAGCAACTTGAAGTATGACGGGTATATACCCTAAATAATTTAAGTTGCTTGTAGACGCCAAGTTCATGCCGTCGATGAGCATAGATGAACTATGTGATTCGGCGACATGAGCGACGGCAACACCCAAGCAACTTGAAGTATGACGGGTATAACCCGCAGTAGGTCTTACCAAGTGAGGAAAGATGACTCCCCATAAGATGACGGGGAGCCACTCAATTACATCATTCCAAACAAGCGAGGAAGAAATAGAGAGATAGATGGGATATAAGTAATAAACATTAAGCTAATGACTAGCGCCAGGAAGAAAGGCAGCATCGGTTTAATTAGATTCTGTAACTTAACACCTGATACCGAGCAACCAACAAACAGCGCACTACCAACAGGAGGAGTACAAAGCCCAATACACAGGTTAGCGACCATCATGATCCCAAAGTGAATCGGGTCCATTCCTAATCCAACAACAATCGGTAAAAATATCGGTGTAAATATTAATACCGCTGGGGTCATATCCATAAACACGCCGATAACTAATAGAATTATATTAATGATCAGCAAAATAACAATAAGATTGTCCGAGAAACTGGTCAATGCATTGTTAATCATATAAGGAATATCAGCATTGGTCATGGCCCAGGACATACCCACTGATACACCTATCAAGAACAGAACTATTGAGGTAGTCACTATTGACTCTAAAATAATCTTAGGAAGATCACTGATCTTAACTTCACGATAAATCACTACCGAGAGAAGAAATGTATATACAACTGCAATGGCTGATGCTTCTGTGGCGGTAAATATCCCCCCCAGAATCCCACCCATGACAATAATCACCATCAGCAAGCTAGGAATAGCATTCCATGTAATTTTAAGTGCGACACTAAATGGTATACGTACCTCAACCGGATAATTACGTCGTTTAGCGATAATATATACAACCAACATCACACTTAAGCCCATTAATATCCCCGGAAGATAACCGGCCATAAATAATGAGGCAACTGATATACCACCCGCAGTCAGCGCATAAACTATCAATACATTCGATGGCGGTATAAGTAGACCGGAAATACAGGAGGTGATATTTACTGCAGCAGAAAATGCCGGATCATAACCCGCTTTTTTCTGCATCGGAGACATCGTTCCACCGACTGCCGCTGCTGCCGCAACAGCAGAACCAGAGATTGAGCCGAACATCATATTCGCCATAACATTTACATGGCCCATCGAACCGGGGATCCTGCCGACCAACAGTTGTGAAAAAGCAATTAATCGATGAGCTATTCCGCCACTGTTCATAAGAGACCCAGCGAGGATAAAGAACGGAATGGCAAGTAATGAAAAGCTGTCTAATCCTGTCGCTATTTTCTGGGCCGATATAGTGAGTGTGACGTCAAATGAAAGCATAAATGTTCCAGCGACGACGGTAGCAATACCAATAGCAAAAGAAATAGGCACACCGATAAAGACCAAAACAATAAAAGAAAGCAACATAACAATAGGAACAAACCACTCCCAATCCATAAGCCATTCCATTATGCCGCTCCTCTTTTAAGATTAATGACTGCATCAATAATGAATAAAAAACTATAATAAAGAATAATGACACCAGTTAATGGCAACACAATATAAATATATGCCATAGGTAATTGCATAGCAGGAGAAACTTGCCCGGTGGCTAATACTTTATAAAAGAGTCTATACCCTCCATAAATCAGCACGCAGGTAGAAAAAAAACCAATTATTGCATTAATTATAATAATACTAATTTGCTTTTTCCTTCCGCTGAGTTGATGGGTAAAAAGATCAATAGAGAGATGTTTTTGCAACCCAACCGTATATGCTGCACCTAATAACGCGACCCAAATCATACTAAAACGCGCTATTTCATCAGTCATTGTACTCGGAGAGTTAAGAACATATCGGCTAACGACCTGCCAGACAACACAGAAAACTAGCATGACCATAATACTTACTGAAAACAATGCAATTACCGTGTCGACCGGTTTTTTATATTTTGAAATAAACATACGCTAACCTGCTTAAAAGGCAGGATGTTTACCTGCCTAAGTGAGAAAGGAGACTATTATTTTCCTGCACTTTCAATCTGATCTATCCAACCTGCAATCTTTTCATCTTTACGGAAATCATCATAAAGAGGACGCAGAGCTTGACGGAAAGGTTCTTTGTCAACAGTAATAAAAGTCACCCCCATTTCTTGGGCTTTTTGTCTACTGTTTGCGACCTCTTCATCCCATAATTTCTGCTGATAGACTTCTGAATTTAGTGCTGCCTGAGTGAATATCGCTCGCTGTTCGTCACTCATTTTATCCCACACGGGTTGTGAAATAATGAGGTAATCAGGTACAGAGGTATGCTGATCTTCGGTATAAAATTTTGCCACTTCGAGATGACGTGTCTGATAATAGGACGGTTCATTATTTTCAGCACCATCGATCACGCTCTGCTGGAGTGCGGTATACACTTCACCGAAGGGGATAGGTGCAGGAGAAGCACCCAGTAATTCAATAATTCGATTAGTGGTCGGTGTCGAAACTACGCGAATTTTCATGCCTTTCATATCTTGAGGAGAATTCACAGGTTTTTTGGTATAGAAGCTACGATTACCTGCAACATAGGCTGCGATCGGCGTGAATCCCTGTGAAGCGGTCTCCTTCATTAACTTACGCCCGACAGGGCCATAAAGTACTTTCTTAAAGTGTGCTTCGTCATTAAACAGATAGGGCAAACTAAAAACGGAAAATTCATTAGCGAAGGTCTCCATTTCACTCGCACTGGCTTTTGTCATATCGAGACCACCTGCTTGGATCATTTCCAGCGTCTCACGAGGTCCTCCCATTTGACCATTAGGATAGATGCGGATACGCATCTTACCGCCAGATTCTTTCTGCACTTCTTCAGCCATCTGTGCAATAGCTTTATGAACCACATGTTCTTGATCTAAATTATGCGCCAGTTTAAGAGTGAGTTTATCTACGGCTGCATGAACTGAGGAATGGAACATGAGAGGAGCAGCAAGGGCCATTCCTACAAGTAGTGATTTTAATTTCATCAATTACCTCCCACAAGGTATTACTTTTTAGTAAGGGATCTTCACGTAAGTCGGTTGGGACACGTTGCCACTGGCAACGTCCCGTATCTCTCACAAAAGATGTCATACAAAAAATGACAATCTTATGATAATCATAAATCACTAAGAAATGACCGACCAAAAAACCATAAAAAACTATCTGGCAGATACCGACCTGTGGCTATTTCTTACTTAATAACCATACGAATACAATATATTTTTGTTGGGGGCGTGATCTTAATCGCTAAAATAGCGGTAAACCAATTAATCTAAGTTGTATGATAAAAATCATTCTGTTAGAAGATAACATTCTCGTTGATCCGGAGCGCATCATGGCACAATTTCTCACTGACGATTTTTTATTAGACACTGAATACGCGCGTAAGCTTTATCATGATTATGCAGCGGATAAGCAAATTGCCGGTGATTATCAGTTTAAAAATCTCTACGATATTTGGCTTAAGGGTGCCCATACTGCCTTAGAGCCTATCCCATTAGGCGTATATTGTTGCAGCCAGTTTGGACACGGACAGCGCGGAAAACCGGAGCGTACACGGAGTACGTGAGGATTTTGAGCACTGCCTAGGGCCAAAATGACAAATAAAATAGCCTAATGGGATAGGCTCTAACAGAAAGATGCTCCACACATAACAAATACGAGAGGCTATATTACAGATATCAAAAATTGGTGTAATATGAAGTGATAATAATCTTTCGCTCTAAAAGGTGCCAAGTGATCGAGTTGAACAGTGAACAACGTTTATACCAACAGGTTGCAGCAAAACTTAAAGAACGCCTTGAAAAGGGGGTTTATTCTGTTGGTGACAAAATACCCGCTGAACGCCTGATTGCTGAAGAAATGAATGTGAGCCGCACCGTGGTTCGTGAAGCAATTATCATGTTAGAAGTTGAGGGCTATGTAGATGTCCGTAAAGGATCCGGCATCCATGTTATTTCTAACAGACAAAATAATGCCCTCTCTGCTAATAGCAATCTCCAATTCGCCAACTGTGGTCCTTTTGAACTCTTGCAAGCCCGTCAGTTAATTGAGAGTAATGTTGCCGAGTTTGCCGCCACGCAAGCGACTAAAGAAGATATTCTCAAATTGATGGATATCCAGAAAATGGCCATAAAAGAAGATCGTTTTCGCGATTCAGAATGGGATCTCAAATTTCATACCCAAGTTGCAGCAACCACCCATAATAGTGCTATGGTGATCATCGTTGAGCAAATGTGGAGTCAGCGAAAACTCAATCCTTACTGGCGAAAACTTCATGAGCATATCGATGATAAATCGATTGAGAGCTGGTGTGAAGAACATGAAAAGATCCTTCAAGCCTTAGCAAGGAAGGATGCTAAAGGGGCACGTATCGCCATGTGGGAACATCTGGAAAATACCAAAAAGATGCTGTTCAACGCCACCAGCGATGACTTTGAATTCACTATTGATCGCTATATGTTCACTGAAAACCCCGTGGTGAGTATTTAACACCGCCGGGTCATCTTCTAAAGGGCCTCTTAGCTGTCTATTTTTGGCTGTGAGATTTTTATCGGTTAGCCTGAGGAATCTGATAGAGCATAAAACTGAAGTAGTAAGGTTTTATGCTCTAACATGCTATGAATAATATTTAAAGAGAGTGACTATTTATTGAAACCAAAACAGGTAACTCTCTGAAATAACATTTATTTATAGTGTTTTTTTATTTCTTGAGAAATAATAAAACCACGCGCTGACTCTTTTTCTGCAATTTCGACAGAGAGTCCAATATAAGCTCGTGGATCCAGCATATGTTTAATTTCATCCTCATTAAACGCAGCTGAAATAACCTTATTTTTAATCAGGTTAGTGTGAAAATCTTCACCATCCGCTGCGGTCTTCATTGCCTCATCATACAGAAGTGAGTGGGCTTTATCTTTACCTAGTTTTTCTGCCATTTTCATCATAACGTATTCAGTATTATCTAATCCTTTATTTCTTAATACGTTATGTAGCATTCGCTCTTCATGAGGAACCATGGTTCTGGAAAGCTCTTCTGTTCTCAATAAAATTTCAGTGGTCAGCTCTAATGCTTCTTCGAGTAATCCATCAAATAACATATATGAACTGCTGTCCCCTTCATAAGGTCTGACTGCCGAATACATACCGATACCGGGTAAAGAGTAGAGTTTCTGCGAATTAGCAATAATGCCTTTAGCGAGCTTAGGGTTAATTTTATGCGGCATAGTACTACTACCCACCGTACCCTTGATAAAGCCTTCAGAAACCTCAGCAATTTCTTCTAATGTAGTGCTGTAAACCTCTTCACCTATTTTATGGCAAATATTAGCCATCAGGGCTAAATTAGAAATATATTCTAATTTATGCGTACTCAGGTTTCTGGATGGAACCTCCATCGCTTCCATACCGGTTAATTCAGCCACTCTTTTTTGAACAGCCATTCCGACCCCAGGCATTGAATTAAAAGCGCCCACGGCCCCCCCCATCATGATGGTGAATACCCGTTTTTCGCACTCCTTCATACGCTGGTAACAATCAATAAAATCACTTATCCACACCGATACTTTATATCCATAAGTGATAGGGATCGCATGACGTCCATGCGTTCTTCCCGGCATAACCATTTTTTTTGTTTTCTCAGCTAAGTTTGCTAAGTTTTCAATAATCTCACTGAGCAGTAACATAAATTTATGATGGACTGTTTTCATCATATACAACTGTGAACTTTGCTGAATGTTTTGAGTGGTAATACCGTAATGAATATATTTACCACTTTCTTCCGAACAGGCATTCACTAATACTTTTAAAAATGGAACAAATCCATGGCCAATTTTTTGATAAATACGACTCATTTCTTCAAAGTCGATATTCTCTATGATTGCTTTTTCTTTTATTTCATCAGCGGCTGATTGCGGAATAAAACCGAGTTCAGCTTGTGCTTGAGCTAACATAGATTCAAACATTAACCAGGTAGAATACTTTGCTTCATCAGACAGCAAGGCTTTAATACCACGATCATCGATTGTTTTACTCTTAGAATCATATAAAGCTCTCATAATCTATCCTTTTTTATTTCTTCATTGCATCATCAACAGCATTGCGAACAAATTCAACCTTCGGCCCATACACCACATGGATATGGTTTTCCGTTGGGAAGAGGAATGCTGAACAACCTGACTTCAATATTAAATCTTTATCTACTTTATCGACCTCTGCGATATCAATACGCAGTCGGGTAATACAGTTATCTACGTTACGAATATTTTGTTTGCCACCGAGAGCTTCAAGAAGAATAGCTGCTGCTTCTCCATAGCGTTTTTCTTTGATCAAGGTATTTTTAAAGTTCGCTGATGCTTCTCTTCCCGGTGTTTTAATATCGAATTTAACAATAAAGAAGTAGAAGATGAAGTAAGTGACTACAGCCAGACAACTACCAATAAGGACTAAGAAAATCCAATTTGTGTGTTCATAGAGCAAACCGAAAATGGTGAAGTCAAAAATAGTCCCTCGAATATAGCCGATAGCCACACCCGCCAGAGAGAGTAATACAGCGCCAATGCCGACAATGATCGCGTAGAGTAGATATAACAACGGAGCAATAAAGACAAAGGTAAACTCTAGTGGTTCAGTGACGTTTCCGAGTATCGCTGTTAATACCATAGTCACGAGCATCGATTTCACTTCAGCGCGATTCTCTTTTCTTGAAGTCTTGTAGATTGCCAGAGCAATCGCAGGGAATAAGAACAGTGTCACCAGCATTTGTTGCTGAGCCATAAAACGTGTCAGGCTTGGCATCATTGACCAATATTCACTGTTTGGCCCTTGCTTAAACAAGACTTCAGTCATTGCCGGGACGACACCGACAAAGGTTTCGCCATCAATAATATAAGAACCACCTGCTTCGGTAAATCTGAACAACACATTCCAGACATGGTGTAAGCCAAATGGGATAAACAGTCGTTCCCCCCCAGCAGTAAAGAAAGGCCCGACTGGACTGAGGATAACGGCAGATAACTTCATTAAACCAAGAACTAAAACTTCCCAGATAAAGGGTAAAAAGGCGCCAACGACCATCATTAAACCAATCATGATAATAGAGACGGATTTTTTACCTGCGAAGAAAGCAAATGCGGTAGGTAGCTCAAGATTATAGAATTTATCGGTAGCCCAGGCAGCAATCAGGCCCGTGATAATGCCTCCTGCAGCACTGATATTCATGGTCTGGATACCTAATACTTTGATTTGCCCCACCTGGGTCATAATCGCCGCATCAGCCAGCTTTCCATTCAGGATCAGCCAGACATTGATGGTAATTATCAATGTTAAGTACCCGACTACGGAGGCAAAAACCGCGATCCCCTTATCCCGCTGACTCATTCCGTAAGCAACACCCATAGCAAATAGCAGTGGGATATTGTCAAAAATCACACCGGCAATAGAACGAATGCTGACTAAAAGCTCATTAACCGTTTCATTGCCAAGAAAAGGGAAACGAGCAATCATGTAGGATTGAACTAAAGCCCCACTAATACCAAGAACCATACCAATGGGAGCCAGAACGCCAATAGGAAGAAGCAATGTTCTCCCAAAACGCTGAATTGACTCACTAAACTTTCTCTTAGCCATATACTATCCTGATGACAATGAATGTTTAAATTATCACCATACTAGCATTGATATTTTTTTAAAAAATGGTGTTGCGGTTTTAAATATTAACCAAGGTCATAAATTATGACCTGTGTCATTTTAGAATTGATTGATAACTTTAAATTATGTATCTGTATTAATTCTATGCATCAAATTACATTAGTTGCTCTAATTCATATACCAGCAAGTCAACTAAGATAAAAAACCCCACTCTGGATTTAGTATCATCTTTTTTCGTATCATGATCATCTGAAAAACAAAAAAGATTATTATCGGCATAGGTTGTCAGTTCATTAGAATGAAATGCAGTCATACTAATAATGTTAGCCCCTTTTAATTGAACAGCTTTCGCAGTTTCAATTATTTTTTTGGTACCACCCGATAACGAAATAAACACCACGGTATCTTCGCTGCTGACTAATCGAGTAAAAGAATCAGATAAATTATAATCATTAATAAAAAAACAATGTAATCCTAATGAAAATAACAAATGTTCAAGATAATAACCGACGGCTTTGCTGGTTCCCCGGGTAACAATAAATATATTTTTCGCATAACGTAACGATTTGGCGCAATCATGAATTTGTTCTTCATTTATTAAGGTGAAACTTTTATTAATATTTCTTTCTAATTGTTTTTTAAATGAAGGCAGGTTTTTATTTTTACTTTTGTTTTCGGCTAAAATATAATCATTAATTTTAAATTTAAGCTCCTTATATCCGTTAAACCCTAGCTTTTGAGATAAATTTACGATAACGGTCTTTGAGACAAAGGCTTTAGTCACTAACTCATTGATATTCATGAAAGGAATGTCAGCGATATGATCGATGATGTATTTTAGTGCTTTTTTTTCACTGTTCGTTAAATCAGCGTAATTTTTCAAAAAATCCAGCATACCCCACCTTATTTAGTATAAAAGCACCATAGAACCCTAAGATGACCTTAAATCGATAAAAGACACAAGTTTTATTGTAACTTAAGGCTGCATCATTGAAGTCACTGTTTAGTTTGATAAAGATCATAGAGGACTGAGATGGATGTAAACCCGGAGTATATAGTCAATAAAAATCGGCCTGCAGCTATAGCCATTATATTTTCAGTGCTCAGAATGTAACTGAGTATCTTATTGAATCAAGTAATCAGGAAATATCCTTTATTACCCGTCTACTTGATTCACCACCGAGATAGT